>CACVQR010000010.1 GCA_902756345.1 Fibrobacter succinogenes
GCAAGCCAAGCAGATAAAGGCTTGCGGACGATTTCAGGTACCCAAATGTCATATAATCAAAAAGTACCTGTTTTCAGGTACCTTTTTGTCATATAGACCCCTTTTACAAAAAATCCTCGACATAAAGTCGAGGATTTTTTTCTGCATTCAAAAGCGAATTACTTCTTCTTTTTAGCTGGAGCCTTTTTCTTCTTGTCCTTCATTTCGACGCGGCGGCTTCCGGAACGCAGGCGTTCCCACGGGCCAAAGGAGGAAATCGAGAAGAAAAATACGAAGAACCACACGAGGACCGCCACAAACTGGAGCGCTGCATAGACCCAGTTGCGTTCACCCATGTCAAAAGTCATGGCTGCAACCAAGAGCAAGGAACCAATCACTACCGGCGCAAGTAACTGCTTTGCCGATTTCACAAGCGCACCCGCCTGCGGAGCGCCTTCGCTCAAGTGCTTGCCCGCAACCACCGCAAAAGCCATCGCACAAGCAAAAGCGAATGCGGAATGCGCACCCCACATGAGGCTTGCCGCGGCATCAAATTTCGAAGAAATAATTTCAAGAATCCCGCTCAAGAACAGCCAAGAAAGCACAAACGGGAACAGCGCGCAAGCGACCGAAAGTTTCACGAAAATGAACATGACAACCGCCACCAGCGCAAGGATTCCAAACATCGGGAGCGGCATGCTTTCGGCGCCACCAAGTACATACAGCGCCGCAAAAGAAAGCACCGCCGACACCACCGAGGCAATGCCCGCGCGGACTCCGCCAAATACGACAAACATGACCACGCAGGCAATCGTCGCCACGCCAATATAGCGGGCAGATTCCCACAAGCCCTTCGCCGTATCTGTTTCGGCAAGCCACATTCCAAGCGCTTCAGAAGAGCCCAGCGGCAAAGAAACTATTTCTTGCCAGCCGGTCGCCACAAATGAAACCGTCGCAATGACCATGACCACCAAGGCGATCAAACGAAAACGCAACATCAATTCCAAAAAAGTCTGAACTTTACCAGGCTTTTCACGCAAATCCATAATTACCTCGAAATCAACAGTTTTTGTTTTTTAGTCCAAGTTTTCTTGCCAAACTTTTCGTTAGCAGATACGGTGCTGCGAACCACGTAGTGGTACAGACCATTAGCAAGCAAGCGCCCGTGATTGTCATGACCGTTCCAGTGCGTAACGCCCGAAACAGCATTCTTGATCACGCGGACCAGTTTGCCATTCTGGTTGTAGATAAAGATGTCGACCTTGCTGTCGCGATCCACAGCCAAATTCTTGAAGTAGAAGGTTGTGCCCTTTTTGCCCATCGGGTTCGGCACATTGAATACGTCGGCAAGGCCAGATTCCATGTCGTCCGTAATTTCAAGATTCAAGGACTTGACGGCGATGTTGTCCAAAACGTCCTTCGCAAACACCTTGAATTTGTACTTGCCGGCAGGATACTGTTCTGCGCTAAAGTTCATGCGCACCCTGGCACGCTTCGAAGTCTGTTCCAAATAGGGCCACGGGTGGAACGGTTCCTGCACGCCCACGACTTCAAACGAGATTCCTTCATCAGCCTGTTCTCTAAAGTCAAGCGCCGTGGAATCTTCTACAACCACCTGCAGGCAAGCTGGAGCCTGCAATTTGACCGTTTCACCATCGGCAAAGTCTGTCACTACACCGCCGCCGTAGCAAGACTGAATCTGGATAGAAGGCGGGAGCGTGTCATTCAGGGAATCGGCGTAGTCCGAAATACCGCTAATCACCAGGTTCCTGAGCCAAGAACGGCCCACGGCGCTTTCATTCGGGGAATAAGCCCACGCGCTGAATTCAGCCGTCGTATCGCCAATCGAAATCTTGCGCGGCGTCACGAAGTCGGTCGCAAAGCGTCCCCCCTTCACCGGAACCTTTTCGGAATAAATCAATCCGCCGTCGTAGAACACGTCAACGGAATCATCGCTCACTTCGAGAGACATTTTCTTGTTTGTGCGGCCTTCGCGCAGAATCAAGTCCACGTAACCATTGTCAAGGCCTTCCACGGAACCTGAAAGTTTCACGTGGTCAAGCGCCTTGACAGAATCCAACGGAGTGTCCAGAGAAAACTTGAATTCGCTACTCGGCATGCGAATCACCGGTTCACCCAGAAGCACATAGCGTTCGTTGTTGAATCGCTGGCGTTCATACTTCATGCTGACAGAGCGCTTGGTTTGCAAGAAGGCGCTTCCAATAGTTTCTCCGGTTTCACGCAAGGAATTCAGCAAGAGGTTTGTTCCAAAGTTGGAATTGTATTCGGCAAAGGTTTCACGCGTCGCACCGATAGAGACGATAGAACCGGCATCTGCCTTCAGCAAGAATTCTTCGGAAAGGGAGCGGGCGTTACCTTCGTCAAAGCGGCCCACCGTGCAAGAGAACGAGCCCAGAATCGTATAGCGGCCCTTGTTCGTAAGCTTCACCAAGTAGCTCGGCTTGAGCAGGCCTTCGCTTGCCCAGTCAGTCTTGGAACCGTGTCCAAAGTATGTGGTAAACAGGGCACCCTGATTCAAGATATTCAGGAAGTCTTCGGCGGCGTCTTTCTTTTGGCCAGCCGCATCTTCAGCATAATCGAGCAAGTAAATCTTCTTGAAATTCCAACGTTCCTTCTTTTTCACAGCCATGCTATCAATAGCTCGTACCAGGTTTTCTTGATACATGGTATGCTTGGTCGCGTCATCCATACCGCTGTTACGGGCATCGTCAGCCGTATGCAGCAAAGTCGAGCGCCAGTCGGAATAGTCCATGGCGCCTTTCTTTTCGTAGTCCTTGGCCTTTTCGACATAGTTTGCAAATTCTGCCGCCGTCGCCACCGGAAGTCGACCGACGGCGACGTCCAAATCGTAAACACCGTAGGGAGCCACCTCACCCGAGTCGAGAATACCGAAGAAGTCTTCGATCACGCCATCTTCCTTTTCGAACGGCGGAAGCACCGGAACACCGTATTTCTTGTTGATGTCGCGGTAGTCGAAGTGGCCGGCGCCAGCAAGCAACACGTAACGGAAATTCGGGCACACGGAATAGACGTAGGCGATGTAGTTGCGGATTGCAACCGGCGACATGCGGCCAGCCGTATAGCGGTTGTAAATGTCTTCGGCCACCACCACCGAGGTCGCAAACGTACCCACGGAAGAACCGTCGTTACGGAATTCGGCAAGTTTTTTCGCCTGGTCCACGAATTCGGCCGGAGTAATAATCAGGTATTCAAGTTTGGAATTAGGCTTCGAAAGATCCTTGAGTACTCCATCACCATAGTTGGCAATACCCTCGACCTTCAAGCCCGTGCGGAACACGTTTTCCTTAACGGCAATGTAGCGCACGTCCTCGCCAAGAGTAACGCTGTCCTTGGCAACGCCACCGGCAGCCTTCAGGAATCCGACCGGTCGCATGTTCGAGAACTTTAGCACCTTGGTGTTAGACGGAACAGGCACGTTGATAACGCCCGAAACCGCACCGCCCGGCAAAAGCCATTCGGCGGAATCGACAGCAGGCGTCCACTGGTACGCAACTGAATAGCCGTCAAAGCGGTCAAACTGTCTGGGCGACGGCAACATTTCAAGTACATACTGGTTCCCGTCTTCAACAAGCCCCGGATTATCGATACGAAAGTTACCGCCCGGCAAGAGTTCGGTGTCGGTATATTCCACACGAACACCGTTGATTTCCATCGCAAAATAAATAGAATCCATGCGCTGCTTGTACCCGGCAGACGAAAGCGTCAGGTTTGCACGCTGGTCTTGGTCCACCACTGCAGCAGACGCCCACACCGAGCGATGTGGGAAATACGAAGCCGACACATACTGCTTACCGCCAGGAACAAGCCCGGGCAACTGTTTGGTAGTCTTCATTTCAAGTTCAGAAGCCGGAACCGTCGTGGTCTCGAGACGGCTATGCCACAGCCAATACCATTCCTTACCGGTTGCCTTTTCCCAGTCCAGTTCCTTACCGAAATAGGTATCGCGCAAATCCATTTCTTTTTCGGCACGCACATAGCGCAACCAGGCAATGTCCTTGCCGCTACCCGCAGGAGCCGTAACCGTCTGGTTAAAGCGCATGCCCTTGCCGGTCTGCTTGTAGCCCAACAAGAACTTCTGGTAGAACGAATACGGAGAGTAAGAATGGAAGTAATCCATCTTGCCGTTCACAAAGAACTGATCTTCGCGGTCGCAACGCTTCCAGAATGCGCTACCGTAGCCAATGAACACAATAGAGTCGCCGCTATTGAACAGGTTATCGGGGGCGCTGCTCGCAGAACCGTATTCCGATGCGGGCGTATGGTCGCGAATTTCAATGGGAATTTCAAAAATCTGGTTCGGAATGCGATCGCTTGCGCCAGGAGCCATGTCGGCCAGCGTATCGGGCGATGCACCGTAAACGCGAATCCATTCTACCGGAATGCCGTCCAAATCCTTGGGGTTGGGTAAGGCATTACGAATCGTGGTATAGCTCACCGCATACAGGCCGTCTTCGCTATTGGTCGCCACATTCTGGTCGCCCACGCTAAATCGGGCAAGGAACGTCGGCAATTCACCGTCTGCTGCCTCGGAACGCAAGGCCTTGATAGCCTTCGCCTTCGAAACGCCAAAGCGCGAAGCCGCCGCCGGGTTCTGCACTCTGGAAAGGGCTCGTTTACCCGGATTGACTCCGTTAGTAGAGCCGTTAAACTGAACCTTCAAGCGGAAATTCTTACGCAGCGAAACCGACGAGCCGTTCTTAACGTAAAGCGGCACGCGAATGTTGGTCATCCAAAGACCATCGCGGAGCACAGGTTCCGAAACATCAATCGAATATATCCAAGAAGCATCCGTACGAATATCGCGGTGTTCTGCACACAAGGGAGCTCCCAGCGGAACAGTCTTGGTATCGGTTACAGAAACAGACGGTTTCTTGTTCGTGGGCAAAGCAACCCAATAATGCCTAAAGGGCATATCATGCTTTTCCAGGTAGGTCGCATTTTCGGGTTTGAATTTAACCCCAGGCAAACCGGTAGAATCACAAGGATGAATACTAGATTCAACGACAGCGTCATCCAGAACGTAACGCGTCCTGGAATCTTCGACCACGCGGGCAAACGAGCAGATTGCCCCCAAGGCCACAAAAAGGGTAATAAGTACTTTAGGCTTCACAAGTCTAAAATAGCAAATAACGAAAGCCCTGATTATAGATCACTTGCGAATTTCTAATTCCGAATAGCCATTTCCATTCGTTCGGAATTCAATCGATTCTCCGGCAGGCGTTGTCGCCTTGAAAAGCCTAAAGAACGAGGGCGCCACGCCGCGCACAAGGATAGATTCAAGCTCGGCGCGCTTAATCATGAATTTGGCGTTCCAGGCCGGCATATACCAGTGCCACGGCTGCCAATTGAACACTCCCCTGACCGACTGCACAAAGGCCCTGAGCATCAGCGAATATTCGTACTTGAAGTAGTCCTCGTAATCGGTCAAAATCGAATTCTTTTCGGCAGGGTCCTTGGTCGCGTAATCAGCCACCATGTACAACGGATCTTCGCCCTTCTTTTCGTAAGTAAAGAGCATGCCCGACGGCAAAAGTTTCACCTTCAGGTTATCCTTATCGCGGTGGACATATTCCTTGTCCGAAACCTGCCTATAGTCGCGGAAAACCACCTCGGGGTGAAGCACAGGATTAATCGAAAGCGGCACCGGCTTTGCATCGAGCGAAGGCAATTCATAGAACAGGATTGTTTCGCCTTTTCCCTTGGGCAGCAACACGGCAACCAACGGTTTTTGGCGTTCGGTAATCACCCACACCATTTCGGGCTTGTTCGTCCCCTTGAGCATGGGGTCCAGAATTCCCATAAGCGAGGGATCTTTCTCACCATTCACGTCCCATTCCATCCAGGTACCCGTACCGCCCACGGAATCGAGCGTTGCAAAAAGGCGTTCGCCACTAAAAGCGGTCTTCGATTCTACTGCGCCGACCACCTTGGCAGAGCCCGCCGTATAGGGCTTACCCTTGGGAGCGGCCCAAAGCGCGGAGCTCAAACAAATTAACGTAACAAGGACGATCTTCGAAAAGTTTATATTCAGCACTAGATTTCCCACCACTAGAAGCCAATGGGTTCGCAAAGGGAATCATCAAGTCTCGAATACGTCATGTGGTATTCGCGGTCGAGCCAGTAGAGAGCCAGTTTCTTGTTGCTCCAGCTCTTCTTGACTGCAGTAGCTTCGATACCCTTCGTAATCAGGGGAACCGTTTCGACCAGGTCGAGTTTCCAGGACTTGTCGTCCCATTCAAAAATCATGATCGGCACTTCGGGGCTCTGTTGCAGGCCAATGCTACCGCGGTCGTTCTTGATTTTCATGGGGCCCAGTTTCAGCTTGGTAAAGTTATGAATGATTCCCGCCTTGGACATGTAGAGCCAAAGCATGCGGTCTTCGGGAACCTGCCACAGGTGTTCGCGTTCGTAAAGGCGGTAAAGCAGAATGGAATAAATCTCGTAGAACTGGCAGGTATCGAGTTCGGCGGGGCCGTAAGTCATGGCGTGGCGTTCCAGAGTGTCAAGCCAGTATTCCGAAGAATCAGTCAACATGGCGTAAAGGTCGTCGGCAGGCGTGTCTTCACGAATGGCAACCAAGAAATTCTTGAACATGGATTCGAGCATGGCCTGCTTGTCAGATTCCTGAACCACTACCTTCTCGTTTTTCACGTTGGCCGGTGCATCGAGGCCGGCATCGTCTTTTGAAGAGCCGGCACAAGCCGAAAAGAATACGCATGCCCCAATCGCAAGGGCCATAACAATTTTATTTTTAATAGTATGCATCGCGATACCTATTTAAAAATGACGCTCGACGAACTGCTCCGTGCCTGTACACTCAAGGGATTCCAAGGTTCGGGCCCTGGCGGTCAGCACCGCAACAAGACAAACACGGGCGTCCTACTCGGTTTACGGGAATTCAATTTAGAAATCAAATCGTGCGAAGGCAGGAGCGCGCACGAAAACAAGGTGCATGCATTACACCGAATGCAAATGGCACTCGCCCTGCAAGTCCGCGAAACCCCGGCAAACCCCGAAATGCCCTTCCCCGGCAGTAACGGTCACCTGCAACCTTCTAACCCCCTATTCCCGCTATTCGTGGCCCACGTATTCGATATTATGGCCACCAAGAACGGCGACACAAAGGCCGCGGCAGCCGCATTCAACCTGACCCCGAGTGCGCTCGTGAAGATTTTGCGCCAAGACAAAGCCTGCGCCACCAAGCTGCAAGGAAACCGCAAGCAAAACGGCCAGAAAGCGCTAAAGCTCTAGGGTTTCCGGCACTTCGTTCCATCCCCGCAATTTTGGTTAACAAAATTTTACAACAAAGTTCCCCAAAAAACAGGGGTTAAATCAGACACTTTTGCCCAAAATGGCGTGTTAGTAAATAGGACCACTCAACCAAATGGAGGTATTATGAGTCCTATCAAAACGAAACACGCAAACATCGCCACCGCATTCCTGTGCGCTCTCGCCCTCTGGAACTGCAGCAGCGACACCCACGAAACCAGCGCCACCATCAGCAAGTCGGGCACGGCATCGGTCGCGCTCCGCCTGCAGTACAACACGCCGCCCCTCTTGGACAGCCTGGTGCTGGACTGTTACGGCGCAGACACCTTGCACTACGTGCATTCTGCCGACAGCGGCCTCTTCAGCATGGACTTGTTCCCCAGCGACAACTGGACGTTCAAGGCCAAGATTTATGCGAACGGTGCGCTCATGCAAATGGGCGAACTCTCGACTAAGTTGGAAGCAGGCGCCATCGCAGACATTCCGATCCAGATGCACCCCATTGTGGGCTTCGTGGTGGTTGATGTGCCTATCGGCCTCAGGAACGAAAGCGGTATCGAAAGCGGTACCATGACTCTTGTTTCCGAAGACGAACGTTACGAAATCCCCATGGAGGAATCCACGGGCAAGCTCCTCTTCAAGAGCGGCATGCTCAAGCTCGGCGTTGAATACGAAGTACAGATTTCCCTGTTCGATGCAGACGGCAACGCCATCTACGACTTGAGCGACAGGTTCCTGCTCACCGAAGACAGCCCGGTGCCCGACCTCTCGCTGAACTCGTTGCGCAGTAAAATCGCAGTCTCCGTAAAGCCCGCCGACGAGCGCAATGTGTCCATCACGCTTGCCCTCCGCGCCGCTTTCCGCAAACCCAAGGTCGACGACTTGCTGATTACGGAATACTACGCAGCGCCCAACGCCAAGGATAGCACGCAGTATGAATTCGTTGAAATCTACAACGGAAGCATCGACACGCTTATCCTCGACGATTGCACGCTTGGTCTCGGGAGTGCCACCAGCGTCAAGCGCTACGCCCTCACCGCCAGCGAAATCTTGCCCGGCCAGGTGCTCGTGTTAGGCGATGCCGCCTCCGAAAACACGCCCGCCCTCCACATCAATACCGATGGCTGGAGCGCTATGTCCAACAGCAAGGGCGCCGTCGTACTGCAGTGCGACGGCGAAACGCTTGACTCCCTGTATTATGCAAGCGCCCCCGACTCGCTGCATTCCAATGTGGTGCCCGCGGTAGGCTCAGGTAAATACAATCAAAGTGGCCAACTGAATGTTGACCACTGGAACATGCGTTCGGATTCCTCGTCGTGGTGCCTTGCGGCCCCCACTCCGGGCGTAGTAACATTCTGCGATTAAACGTAACTTCGGATTTCGGAATTCTGATTTCAGAATTTTAATTCAGGAAATCAACTCCGAATTCCAAACTCCTAATTCCGAATTAGTTTATGAGCTCAGCTCATAAACTAGGCGTGAATCTGCGTATTAGCGCGTTCAACGTCAAACAGCCTGCGCAGTAATTCTGTGCGGGCTGGATCGCGTTCCTCGGCAAGAGTCAGCGGACCCATGTTCAGGGCCACCAGAATGGAGCCCGGATAGTTGTTTGCGCTCTTGATGAAGTCGCTAGAAGAAACGCCTTCGGTGTAGAAGTCGACAACGAAAGTATCCCAGTCGTCATTTTCGAGCTGTTCCTGGGCTTCGGCCTCGGTTTTTACAGCCTTGATGGTTGCACCCACCAGAAGGTCGGTCAGCACGGTCAGGCAAGCGTCGCGATGGGAATCGTCTTCTTCCCAAATCAGGATACGGCGGTCGCTATAGTCGCGAACCTGGGGGGTCTGGGCAAGGGAGTCCTCGGAATCGAACTTCTCGAGGGCGGCTTCGTCCATTTCTTCATCGTCAAAATTGTCGAGTTCTTTTGCCATAGTAGCCCAAATATAGTAAACTTGCCCCCAAAACATTGCCATAATCGGCTAGAATTTCTAAATTTGCGCGCAAAAATAAACGTCAATCAAAAGAGCCATTATGGATACATCTAAAATCAGAAACGTCGCCATTATCGCCCACGTTGACCACGGTAAAACTACCCTGGTGGACCAGCTCCTCAAGCAGTGCGGAACCTTCCACGAAAACGAAGAAGTGAACGAACGCGTGATGGACTCCGACAACCTGGAACGTGAACGCGGCATCACCATCCTTTCCAAGAACACGAGCGTCATGTACAAGGGCTATCGCGTAAACATCGTCGATACCCCGGGGCACGCCGACTTCGGCGGCCAGGTGGAACGCGTTCTGGGTACGGTGGACGGTGTGATTCTGGTGGTGGACGCCTTCGAAGGCCCCATGGCTCAGACCCGTTTTGTGACCCAGAAGGCCCTTGAAATGGGACTTATCCCTATCGTCGTCGTGAACAAGATCGACCGCGACGGCTGCAACCCGCACGCCGCTCTTGACAAGGTGTTCGACCTGTTCTGCGAACTCGACGCCAACGAACAGCAGCTCGACTTCGACAAGGTGTTCGGTTCTGGCCGTAAGGGCATCTGCAAGGCCGAAATGGAAGACCCCGATGGCGACTTCCACATTTTGATGGACAAGATTATCGAACGCATCCCGGCCCCGAAGGGCGATCCGGCTGCAGAACCGCTTCTGCAGATTGCATCGCTTGAATACTCGGGCTTCCTTGGCCGCTTGGCCGTGGGCCGCGTGCAGCAGGGAACCTTCAAGCCGAACATGACCGTTGCCCAGGCTACGAGCGACGGCAAGGTGAAGAACATCCGTATCCAGAAGATTCTGCGCTACGAAGGCCTGACCCCGCAGCCGATCGAAGAAGCCGGTCCGGGCGACATCATCTTGATTGCCGGTCTCGACAACTTCGACATCGGTGATACCCTTTCTTCGACGAGCAATCCGGTGCACCTTCCCCGCATTCACATTGACCCGCCGACCATCTCCATGCTCTTCACCGTGAACACCTCGCCCCTGGCCGGTAAGTACGGTGGAAAGTTCATGACGGGTAACCAGCTCCAGGAACGTCTGGAACGCGCCCACATGGCAGACCCCGCCCTCTTGGTCGAAAAGGTCGACGGCGCCTCTACCTTCAAGGTGTCTGGCCGAGGCATTTTGCACCTCACCATCCTCGTCGAAAACATGCGTCGTGAACTCTATGAATTCACCATCGGGAGCCCGCAGGTGATCTTCAAGACCGACGAAAACGGCAAGCTCCTCGAACCGATCGAAGAATTCAAGGTCGAAGTGCCAAACGAATTCAGCGGCGCCTGCATCCAGGAAATCAACACCCGCAAGGGCGAAATGGTCAACATGACCACCGACGAAAACGACCGTGTGACTCTCGAATACCTCGTGCCGTCCCGCGGCCTTATCGGTATCCGCCCGAAGCTCCTTTCCCTCTCCAAGGGTTATGCCGTCAGCCAGTCCATCTTCAAGGACTACGAACCGTACAAGGGCGAAATTCCGGCCCGCGTGAACGGCGTGCTCATCGCCAAGGAACCGGGCGAAGCTGCAAGCTATGCTCTTTCCAACCTGGAAGACCGCGGCTACCTCATCATCGGACCGGGTGCCGAAGTTTATCCGGGCATGATCGTGGGTGAACACAACCGCGACGTCGACATTATCGTGAACGTCACGAAGGGTAAGCACCTTACCAACATGCGTTCCAAGTCTGCCGACGACATGATTCAGCTGACTCCGTACCGCCGCCTGACTCTGGAAGAATGCGTCACCTTCATCAACGAAGACGAATGCATCGAAGTCACGCCGGAAGTGCTGCGCCTCCGCAAGACCGAGCTCGACCCGATCAAGCGTAAGCAGCTCTCCAAGCGCCCTGCCGAAGAAGACTAATACTTACTTCATAAAAAATTTAAGGCACTCAACCGAGTGCCTTTTTTAATTGTCTTCCCGGGCTTGACCCGGGACCTCCTCTCCAATCCGAGAAAACAGACCACGGCTCCAGAGATATACGAAACTTGAAACCTCAGTTTCTTAGTTGAGTTATGCTCTATGAGTATAAGTTCGTCTCGCTCTTACATGACCGTTCGACATCCGTCTCACTAGTCCTTTACACAACGGACAGAAAAAGCGAGCCGCTTAGTGCCGTGGCCTAGATACGCAATATCGGGCGCTGCGAAACTCAAGGCAATGCGATAGGCGAGAGAACCTCCGTAATCATAGGCCCCCCAAAAATCGGTGTAACAACCATAATCGTAAAAGTAAACTTTGTTGGAGCCAACATCCCCGTGGCCAGCAGGCAATGCGGAGAAACCAAATGCATCAGAGCCGTTGCCGGAAATTCCCTTATAATCGTTCCAGCCCCTCTGAGTCTTGATAATATAGCCCGCCGTGGATTCCCCAGGATGATCCGTAGATTGCCCGCCCACAGCCATGAACAGAGCAACCCACTCCGTTGTATCCGGTAAATGCCAGCCCGGCGGACAAATTCCGTGCACCGTGTCAGAAAAGATACACTTTTCACCATTGCCACAATCGCGCGGGTTATCATCATCGTTCGCAAACTTTACCGAATCGATTGCAGCAGCCCAGGTATAGAGGCGCCCAGCAACATCGCAATATTTCTCATCATTTTTGTAACACCAACTTTTGCCCTTGAGGCTCGGAGTTTTTACACTATCGGAATAATTCAGATTTTCCGCCATCCAGGTTTGGTCGCCAATCTTTACTGTCTTATAGATTTTACCGTCACGCTCGTCCATCATGGTGCCGTAATTAATTTCGGGATTCAGATATGTTTCCTTGTCCCAAATCCAGCCATCGAGATTGACTAAACTGCTAGAAGATGAATTATTCTCACCTTCCGCCGAAGATTCCGGTTCTACAGCCGAGTTGATCGATGAAGACGATTTAACCTCTACATCTTTTTCGCTAGAACTAGATTGCTTCGTGTCATTTGGAACGACACTAGAAGAAGATTCTTGTTCAACGGTCAAATTGACAGATGAAGATGATACTTGTTCTGTATCAGCATTTTGTTCCGTAGAACTCGTACTGGAATCATCGCAAGCAACAAATCCAAAAGCAACCAAAAATAACGCTATTAAAAAAATTCTCATAAATACTAACCCCATAAAATGTAACTCATATCAAAAGATAGAAAAACGTTAGCTTTTCCCAATCCGTGTGGCACCTTAAAAGAATCTCGCCTACACCAAGAACCCGAGCCTTCCTTCCCCGCTTTGCAGGTATTCGTTCATGTACTGCTTGGCGATTTCGCAGGCGGTAGGCACATCTTTACCGAGGGCGATGTTTGCAAGGATTGCAGAGCTGAGCACGCAGCCGGTGCCGTGCTTTCCTTTGCCGGGGAGCCGCGGGCTAATAAACTTGAACTGTTCTTCATTATACCACAAGGTATCGATCGATTCCTTGCCGCGGGCATGGCCACCTTTCAAGAGTACGGCAAAGTCGCGGCCCATCCTAATCTGTCCGCGGGATTCCGCAAGCCCCAGGCCCAAGTAGGCAAATTCATCTTGGTTTGGCGTCACCAAGTCAATAGACTTCATAATCGGCAAGAATTTTTCGGCATCGCGCATAAAGTGAAAACCCGCCGAAGCACTTGCAATCGGGTCCCACACAATGAATGCGTCCGGCGACTTTTCACGGACAAATTCCACAATGCGCTTTAAGGTGCGGGCCTTTTCCACAAGCCCGATTTTCACGTACTTGAACTTATGCTTTTTAAAGAGCGTTTCGAGTTGCGCCTCGATGCGGTCCCAAATGACCCAGCCTGGCGCCACGAATTCTTCTTCGTTCTGTTGCGTGAGCGCCGTACAGACCGCCTGGCCATACACGCCAAAATGCGCCATCGTCTTGATGTCCGAGATAAAGCCCGCCCCGGCAGAGCCGTCAAAGCCCGCTACCGTCAAAGCGTGAATCAATTTTTCACCCATACCCTATCCTTTTTTATAAGACCGCGTAATACCCGATCAAGCCGGCCGTCACTAGGCAAATCAGCACCACCGCAGGCAATATCGGACGACGCATCGACTTCGCGCCCAAGAAAAACACCAAGCCACCCTTCGTGATTGTATTGGCGAGGCTTGCAAACAACAACGCCAGCACCAGTTCGCGCACCGGGAGACCGGCCTTCAAGTTCATGTCAATCACCGAGAACGCCACCGCATCCATTTCAGCGGCACCACCCAAAAAACTGCAAGCAAGCAGCGCGCCTGCACCCAAGTAAACGCGCGCCGCATTGGCCACGAACATCACACAAGTAAAGATGACGCCGAACTTGATTGCAGGCAAAAGCTTGAAGGGGTTCGTAAAATCAGCCGATTTCTGCTGGTGATTGCGGAATTCCTTCACCTTAAGGTAAAGCGCATACCCGAGCGCCGGCACCACCGGCAACAACAGCGGCAACGCGAGCGGTTTCGCAAGTGCGCCACTCAAGAAAATGCATATCAGGTACAGGCGCACATACATCACCGCCCAGCTGAGCACAATGCCAAGCGTAAAATCCGACGCGTAATCCTCGTTTTCGCGGCTGCGGCCGGCCAAATTCAAGGTCAAAGCCGTACTGCTGGCAAGCCCACCCAAAAGCCCCGTAAGCCAAATGCCTTTGCCCGGCCCCACAAGCTTAATGAGCACGTAGCCCACAAAACCGATACCGCTAATGAATACAACGAACAGCCAAATCGTATGCGGGTTCAAAACTTCGAGTCCCGCGGGGCCGTAAGCCTGGTTCGGCAAGAACGGCAAAATCAAAGCCGAAATTACCGCGAACTTGACCGTCGCCAAAATATCTTCTTTAGAAAGCTTTTGCGCAAAAGTATGCAACTGCTCCTTCGCCGAAAGCACCCAGAGAATCACGACCACAATCACGCAAGATTCCAACAGACGCCCGTACCAGCAAATTCCACCGAGCAAGTACACGATCACCACCGCAATACTCGTGGTAATGCCGTCGCCACCGGGCAGGTGTCCCCCGGTAGAATCTTCGTGCTTACAGTGACCAATCGCAAAAGACACATGCATGGCCATCAAGAGCATGCCCACGACAACAAATCCGGTAACAAAAGGCGCCACACCCCCCATCTGGTCCGAAAGCAGGGCCGCCATGGCACCCGCTAACCCCACAAGGGTAAACGTACGAACCCCCGCCGGATGCCTCCCCGACTGGTCGTAGTAAGTGTGTTCGCGCTGCAAGCCAATAATCAGGCCAATGCCTATAGCTGCCGCCAAACGATAAAACACGTTAAAGTCAAGCATGTCTTTAATATATATTAAAGACTGACACCGAGATACACGAGAATCGCGAAAATATGCAAAAAGTGAGCTTTAGAACCTGGCGAGTTTTGACTTCATCTTCGCCTTCATGGCGTACATGCGCTCGTCGGACAGGTGGTAAACTTTTTCGGCATCAATGTGGGTTTCTTCGGCCATGCTAAAGCCGTTTTTCAAGAATTCATGCTTAAAAGCCACACCATAGGCCACTTCGAGGGGAATCGGCAAATCTTCGCTGCGTTCTTTCTGCAAGTCGACCATTTTCTTGACGGCATCGTTCACGTCGGCCACATGCTCACTACGCACAATCGCCAGGAATTCATCGCCGCCCACACGAATAGCGGTCCCTACTCCCGCAAAAGCCTCCTTGAAAAGGCCGGCAAAGATCTTAATGAGTTTATCGCCTTCATTATGACCATACTTGTCATTTACCATCTTCAGGCCATTCATGTCGATACTCACAAAGGCGTAGTCGCCAAAGCTCTTGTCCAGAATATCAAAAATCTGCTGACACTTGGCTCGATTGAATAGTCCCGTCAAGGCATCCAGATAAGCCATCGTAGCGAGCGCACCCTTTTCGGCACGGTCTTCCAGAATGTAGACCAAATAAACGACATAGCTTTGAACAAGCGAGAACACAAAGCCAAGCGTACCCAACGGAATCCAGGACGATTCCAGCAAAGGGTTGTCGATTGCGAGATGGCGGGCAAAATTATAGCGAAGCATATCCGCTACCACCATTACCACAAAGAACAGGACTCCGCGGGAAAGAATCTTTCCGGACTCGTCCATTTTTTTGTTGTAGAGAATGCCGGAATAAACAAAGTATACCAATCCGGCAAATACGACCGCATGGAAAAACACCAGCATTTGCGGGTAGAACAGCAATCCAGTAAAATGAAGAACCGAAGAGACAGCCAAGTAAGCGACCTCGTAGGCCACCAGGAACTTCATGACCCAAGTCTTGGATTGACTGAGACGCGTCCGTTGCATGTTCCAAAGCAACAACGTAAACGGAATCGGCGAAAAATAAAGGCAGATATATTCAAGAGTCGTGTTAAGTGTCAAATTGTAAGACACAATCTGGATTAGCTTCGTATAGCACATTGTCCAAGTGCCAAACGTAAAAGACAAGACCCCAATCATCGACAGGCGGAAATAATTGACACCGTAAATCCGCATGACGGCGCCGACCAAAACAGCAAGCACGCCAAAAAGAATCAAGAATATTCCGATGACTAGCGCAAAAATATGGCGCGAGGAATAATCGCTCACGGCGTATTCCTCTGAAAAAAGTTCATATTTCGAAATAGTAATTTTCCTGTTGTCTATTTTATTGACAAGGACCAATTTCAACTTTTGATTTTCGCCATGGCTCAAGTGAACATGGTGGTAACCGCATCCCGGAAAATCGCGGTCCCCGCCATACTCATACACGCTTTTACCGTTTTCAAAAACCTCGACAGCGCTATGGACCGTCCGGAATCTGAATATCGGATGGGCAAGCTGGTTTGCCGAAATCCGGTTCTCCAGGATCAGCGAATCTCCACGCATGAGTTTCTTGGGGAACGTATAATTAACCAAGGACCCCACTCCGGTTTTTTCGCCCTTGTAGGTAACGGTCCAGCCTTTATCGAGGCGGACATTTTGCGGGGCAACTCCATTGGAACAAACCGCAATCAAAAAAAAGACAAACAGCAAAAGTAACACGGCTGCCGAAGCCGACGTGACCCACAGATATTGCTTATGAATTCTTTCCGGTTCTGTCAATTAACGCTCCCACACCTCGAACACTGTCGGGTAATCGTTCTTTTCGTCGGCTTCGAATTTTTCTTCGCTTATCTTGTGCCAGCCATCGCCCCATTCAGGGAACAAGACGTCGCCATCGACGTCGGCAAGCACGCGCGTCACATACAGTTTTTGCACTAAAGGCATGGCTTCGCGGTAAACGGCCGCGCCGCCAATAATAAAACATTCTGTTTCATGGGCGGCGCGAGCAGATTCTATAGCCTGAGAAAGATTGCCGCAGACAACGCAGCCCGGAGCTTCGAAAGCCGGGTTGCGCGTGAGCACGTAATTCGTGCGGTTCGGGAGTGGTCGTCCGATATCGTCGTAATTCTTGCGGCCAAGCACAATCGAATGCCCGGTCGTAATCGCCTTGAAACGCTTGAGGTCGGCAGACAAATGCCAAGGCAAGTGCCCGTCACGCCCGATCACGTTATTCCGAGATATCGCGACAATTGCAGAAATCAACATATCTTTGCCTCCTCCTTCGATTACACCGCAATCGGCGCCTTAATTGTCGGCCACGGGTCGTAATCGACCAGTTCAAAATCTTCGAACTTGAATTCGAAAAGATCCTTGACCGCCGGATTCAACTTCATTGTCGGCAACTTGCGCGGAGTACGCGTCAGCTGTTCACGGGCCTGTTCAAAATGGTTCGAGTACAGGTGCGTATCGCCCAACGTGTGAATAAATTCGCCCGGTTCATAATCGCAGACCTGTGCAAGCATCAAGGTCAAAAGCGCATAAGAGGCGATATTGAACGGCACCCCGAGGAATGTATCGGCACTGCGCTGGTACAGCTGGCAACTGAGCTTGCGCTTGCCGGAGGCGCCTACACCGCCCACGTAGAACTGGAACAGGCAGTGGCAAGGCGGCAAGGCCATTTTGTCCACTTCGGCCACGTTCCATGCGCACACCAGGTGGCGGCGGGAATCGGGATTGTTCTTGAGGCTGTTCACCAAGTTCGTGATCTGGTCGATGTGTCCACCATCGGGGGTCGGCCAACTGCGCCACTGGTGTCCATAAACCGGGCCCAGGTCGCCGTTTTCGTCGGCCCATTCGTCCCAAATGGTCACCTTGTTGTCATGCAAGTACTTGATATTGGTGTCACCCTTCAAGAACCACAGAAGTTCGTGAATAATCGAGCGCAGATGAAGCTTTTTCGTCGTCAGGCAAGGGAATCCCTTGGACAAGTCATAACGGCACTGGCGGCCAAACACGGAGCGCGTTCCCGTACCCGTACGGTCAGAACGGTCAACTCCGTTTTCCAAAATATCCTTGAGCAGGTCTAAATATTGTTGCATACAGTCAATTTAATAAAATGTGAAATGCGAAGTGTGTAATGAGAAATGAATAACCACACATTCCACATTACACATTCCTCATTGTAATCACTCCCCGAATATTTCCACGCGCTTGTACTGTTTCACCTTTTTGTCTTCGGTAACGGCATTCTGCAACAGATACTTGTTCAGCGCCTGCAGAATCAGGTCCTGAGTATGTTTCGGAACAGGCTTCTTGCCGAGACGGGCTTTCTGCACCATCTTGTGGTTCAAATTGGCCGGGAGCATTTCCACGAGGTCATGGTTCGAAGCATTGAGAGACTGGAGAATTTCGTCGAGTTTGGTCATAGAGGAGTAGGAAGTTAGAAGTAGACAGTAGGAAGTAGGAAGAGATTTTTGATTAAGATAGAAAAAGTCCCCGGCGGTATGCCAGGGACTTTATTCAAAGGTTAGCGAAGATTACTGAACCAAGTTGCTTTCGCACTGGGTACCGTCGTTATCCGGCGTTACGAAGTGCATTTCGATACGGCGGTTCATTTCGCGGCCTTCGGCGGTGCTGTTGTCATCCACCGGGCAGCTGGAACCCATACCGATAGCCTTGATGCGATCCTTCTTGACGCCCGCCTTGGTGAGCACCTTCATCACTTCCTTAGCGCGGTTTTCGGAAAGTTTCTGGTTGGTCTTTTCCTTACCCACGTTGTCGGTGTGACCCTGGATCACGATCTTCAGATCCTTGTAACTGTCTTCGTTCACGAGCTTCTTAGCCACGTTCTGGAGGATCTTCTTGGCGTTGGATTCCAAGGTAGCCTTACCGCTCTTGAAGGTCACGCCATCGAGCTTTTCGACAGCCTTCTTCGGGCAGCCATGGCCGTCGTCACCCGGTTCATCCGGGCAGCGGTCGATACCGGTACAAACGCTTTCGAATTCCTTCTGGAGTTTCTTGGTTGCAACCCATTCAGAGCAGACGCCGTCCTTATCCGGGTCCGGATCGTCTTCAATCGGGCAACCCTTGTTCCATTCAGGACCGGCTTCGAGTTCGCAACGGTCGTAGCCACGGCACATTTCCTTGAACTGGTCAAGCATCTTCTGCTTGGTCACCCACGGAGAGCAGAGGGAGTCGCCATCCGGGTCGGGGCTTTCCATCGGGCAGCCCTGAGCAAATGCTTCACCGGCTTCGGTCGGGCACTTGTCGACGCCAGAGCAGATGCCGTCGTACTGTTCAAGCATATTCTTTTCGGTCACCCACGGATCGCAGAGGCCGTCCTTGTCGGTATCCGGGTTGCCGAGCGGGCAGCCTTCGTTATTAGCCGGGCCGAGTTCGGTCGGGCACTTGTCGATACCCTTACAAGACTTGTCAATGAACCATTCCTTAGCCATTGCTTCGTCTTCAGCAGCCTTTTCGAAGTAGAAGCCCATCTTCTTTTCAGTCACCCACGGGTCGCAGAGGCCGTCGTTATCGGCATCCGGATCATCCCATGCGCAACCCTTGTTGGCAGCAGAACCGGCTTCACCCGGGCACATATCGTAACCCTTACAGATGTCAGCGAATTCGTTCATGGCGCCTTCGTCAGTCACCCACGGAGAGCAGAGACCGTCACCATCCGGGTCCGGCTGCTTGGTCGGGCAACCGTTGAATGCCGGAGAACCAGCCTGGGCCGGGCAATCATCGATACCTTCGCAGACATTGGCAAACTTCTTGAGCATCTTCTTCTGAGACACCCAGGCGTCGCAAACGCCGTCGCCATCGGCATCCGGATTGTCGAGCGGGCAACCGTCGTCGCCTTCGCCTGCTTCGTTCGGGCACTGGTCAACGCCTTCGCAAACTTCAGCAAATTCAGATTCAAAGCCCTTTTCAGCAACCCAGGCATCGCAAACGCCGTCTTCGTCAGCATCCGGATTACCCAGCGGGCAACCCTGATTCAAACGGTGACCGACATCGTCCGGGCACTTGTCTTCGTCATCCGTAACGCCATCGCCGTCGCGGTCCTGAGCCAGCAGGAATCCGCTCCAGGTGATACCGCCGTAAACGGTGTATTCCGGGTTCACGCGAATGCGTTCCACTACGACACCACCTTCACGTCCACTAGACTGAAGAGTCGATGCAGTAATGAACTTGTCACCGCCCAGGTAGTAAGAGGCACCCATGTGCAGGTCGACACCGACCGGCAGGTGGAACACCAAGGCTCCCGTCAACTGGTTCATGTCCAGTTTACCATCACGATTCTTGCCACAGACCTTCGATCCGTCAACAGGATTCGTCGTGCAGGCTTCAAAGTCATCCAGCTGGATATCCCAATAGTATTCCACGAATACCGACATAAAGTCCATGAAGTAGACTTCGGCGGCTGCACTCATGAACGGAAGCGACATGTAGTCGCTGTTCATGGTATAACGATAACCGCCGTTCAAATGCAGCAAGAACGGGAATCCGTCGCCACCGTCGAGCTTGCTTGCATCCATCGTGATAGCAAGACCGCCCTTGATCGTGGTATTCTTGGTACCAAAAGCGAGAGCTGCGCCATTAGTCTTATTGATATACTCGGGTTCACGAATCCAGAGGCCCTGCTTTTCGGCGTTGGCCGTACCGGCAGTCACACCGCCGAACACGGCGATATCGAACACCTGGTCTTCGGGCAGCGGGAAACGTGCCTTCAAGTCAACCTTGAGGTTACCCACATAGCCGACCTTCGTGTTCGGAATAGTAGCCGGGCCACCGAGACCATCGAGATATTTACCTTCTGCCGTAAATTGGTCATAGTAAACCGGGAGAGTCACGCCCAAGTCAAAATAATGCCAGATACCGATGGCAAAGCCGATATTGGCGCTTCCGCCAACGAAGTCCGCCACAGGCGCATTAGCCAATACAGGGTTTCCGTTAGCATCTAGTTGAGCTTCATACAAAGCCCCCATGCCATTATCGTTATTCGGGAACATGTCGTTACCGAAAGTAGCATCACCCAAGAGGGTAAACACCAGTTTGGAATGACCAAGGGATTGGGCAGACTGGGTCTTATTCACACCCACAAAGCCTTCCTTGTTGATTGTTTGGGGATGTCCTGCAAAAGCGGAAGCCGCTAGCGCGAGGGCAAGACCCATAGCTACCTTATTCATAGCATCTCCTTATAGTGGCTAGCCGACCAAACACGGCCAACCGATTTAACTAATGTAAATATAACTTATTAGTCCAAAAAACAACCCAAAAACGCGCATTTTTTTTGAAATTTAATGAATATCACACAACAGGCTGATTGTAGTATTTTTGTAAGAAGTTGTTTTAGGCCGGTCGAAACGTCTTTTCGAACATTCCGGGATCCATACGGCAGATACTGGTAAGCCCCCCTTTGCCCACGATAATATGGTCCAAAACGGGTATCTGGAGTACACGCCCCGCAGAGCAAAGCACGCGCGTAATCGCCATGTCTTCCAGGCTGGGTTCCAGCGAGCCCGAGGGGTGATTATGGGCAAAAACGACCGAAACGGCGCGGTCTTCGATAGCCTTGGCAAACGCTTCGCGGGGGTGAACCGGAGTCTTGTTGACAAGGCCCGTAGTCAGTTCATGGACCCGAATCACGCAATTGACCGAATTGAGCGTCACGATCACCAAGTGTTCCTGCGATTCGTATTTGAGGAACGAAAGCCTGCCCATGAGGTCTTCGGGCGTCTCGATCGGGTTCGACTTGTCGCTCAGAATGTATCGGCCCGAAAGTTCCAGGCAGGCAAGCACCTGGGCAGCCTTCACCTTGCCAAGCCCCCGGATTTCACGGATCTGGGCAAGCGAGGGTACCCGGGCCTGGTTCGAAAGAAATTCCGAAAGGCGCCTAGACAGCTCAAAAACATTGCAGTCCTGGTTGCCGCTCCCTAAAATCAGGGCCAGCAATTCTTCGTTCGTGAGGGCGGACGCCCCGAACTTCTCGATCTTTTCGCGAGGCAGATAATTGGCAGCAGATCTATCGTTCAGCATCATCATATTACGATTCATGGAGTATCCTTTTTTGGAGGGGTTATACTCTCTATACGCCAAATTCAGAAAAAGTGTCTGATTTTGCCCCCTATTTTTTCTAATTTTGGTTCAAATTGAACGGAAGGTCCCCATGGAATTAGGCAAATACAATCGTGCCCGGGTAGAAGAAATCATGCCCCAGGGCTACTACCTGGAACTTGAAACTGGCGGGCGCGTGCTGCTTCCCGGCAAAAAAGAGGAATTCACACTTGAAGAAGGCGAAGTCCTCGACGTATTTGTCTACATGGATTCCGAAGACCGCCCCATAGCGACCCTCGACAAGCCATACGCTACCGTCGGCGAATTCGCCGTGCTCGAAGTCAAGGACGTAAACCGCATTGGCGCCTTCCTGGATTGGGGCCTGAACAAGGACCTGTTTCTCCCCTACAAGCAGCAACTCGGTGAACTCAGGCGCGGCGACCGTTGCGTGGTCTACATTCTCGAAGACGACAAGAGCAACCGCATTGTGGCCACCGAAAAAATCAAGAGCTTTTTGGACCCCGACACCTCGGAACTGCACCTGGGTCAAAAAGTCCAGCTCGCCGCCTACGAAGTCACCCGCGACCACATCGATTTTCTGGTGGATTACCGCTACACGGGCCGCCTCATGGTCACGCAGGGGACGCCGCGCATTTACATCGGCGACACCATGGCCGGCTATATCCAGCGCTTTACCGAAGACGGCAAGATTACCCTGAACCTCACCCCCGTGGGCTACAAGGGAATCATGAAGAGCGAAAGCCCCGCCGCTATTATGCAAAAGCTCGAAGAAGCCGGCGGCTACCTGCCCTACGGCGACCACAGCGATCCCGAAGAAATCCGTCGCGAATTCGGTATGTCCAAGAAGACTTTCAAGAAGATTCTAGGAACGCTTTTCCGCGAAGGGCGTATTATCCTTTCCGACGACGGTTTCCGTAAAAACTAGTTGGTAGAACTTAGTTGGTAGAACTTAGTTTTTTTTCTAAGCTCTAAGTTCTAAGCTCTAAATTCTATTTATATTCCACCGGGACTTCGTTGTCGTTCAGCACGCAGAGTTCAATGCGGCGGTTTTTCTTGCGGCCAGCCTCGGTCGCATTCGAAGCCTTGGGCTGGCTGGAGCCGTAACCGCTTGCCGAAAGGTGCCCGCGGTCAACACCGTGTTCGACCATGTAAAGGAACACCGTGTAGGCGCGCTGTTCCGAAAGCGTCTGGTTAAACTGTTCATCGCCTTCGGAGCTGGTGTGGCCCTGGATCTCGATACGGGCTTCCGGATTTTTCAAGATGCCGGCCACCGCCTTGTCCAGAATCGCCATGGATTCCGCTTCTAGTTCGGCGCTGCCCGCCTTGAAGTTCACGCCAGTCAATTCCACCCGCGTATCGTCGAACACCACCGTAATGCCGCCCGTGCTTGCCGTGGGCGAAACATAAGGAGTCGTGCCGCATTCAAAAGGGCCCGTCACGCTTTCGCAGTAAATCGTGTAGGTATCTTCGCGCGGAATATGGAACGTCGCTTCGCCTTCGGAATCGGTCGTGACTGTAAACTTGTTCTTGGGATTGTTCTGGCCCACGAAAGAGAGCTTTTTATGCACCTGCGGCACATCCTGGTCGTCGGTGTAAGTCACGGTCAGTACAGCATGCGTCTTGTTGGGCAATAAGTCGCGTGCAAATGCAGTTGCAACAGAAAGATTTACACACAAAACCGCGCTAAAAACGGGAAAAACGCCGAAACTAAACAATTTCACGGAATACTCCTTGAAAAACGGGCCGAAAAATAGAAAAATATTTCTAAATTTGGACACGAAAATCAAAACCTCCAAGGAGCAAACATGAAGTTCGGGAAAATCGCAGCGGCGGCGCTCGCCATGAGCATTTCCGCATTTGCAGCAGACGCCACTGACAACATGACCCTCAAGGGCAATGTCCAGACCCAGGTCACCAAGTCCATCGCCGACGAAGACAACAACTTCAGCAGCGGCTGGATCCGCGCAAACATCGGCGGCCAGTACAAGAGCGACAACCTCGACGGAACCATCATGCTCCGCATCTTTGCCCCGGAATTCGGCAACAAGATCAAGGACGGCGACGGCAAGACCACTAGCTACGACAAGATTTTGGCAGACCTCTACTGGGTGAACTACAAGTGGGCACTCAACGACGACAACCAGCTGAACCTGAAAATCGGTCGCTGGAAGACCGACTGGTCTCAGTCAACACACTTCGGTACCTATGTCGACAAGGACTTGACCAAGCGCGGCCTCTGGATGCGCGATTACAGCCATAACGCCGTCGAACTCGGCTGGAAGCACGGCCTCAACCAACTGAACGCCATGGTCGCCGCCAAGAACGGTACCGCCAACCAGGGTTACGTGCGTGTCGAAGACGACATGAAGTTCACCTTCCCCCTCGAAGTCAAGGTCGCCTACCGTGCCAACCTGGTCGACGTAGTGCAGAATTCCGCCTACATCACCCACCGTGTGGCAGCCTACGCCAGCTATGAATTCCTCCCGATTCTCCGTGCCTACGGCGAATACGCCTGCGTTTACACCCAGGACGACGAAATCGACCCGAACGTAGACAACTACCTCGCCCCCGAATCCAAGTATTACCAGCCGGGCATCTATTACCAGCCGTTCTACCTGGGCCTGGATCTCGCCCCGCAGAACAAGTTGGCAAACACCTTCATCAACCACCTCATGGTGGAATGGGAATACATCAACAAGCGTGACAACCTTTATGGCGCCCCGAAGGGCACCTACGACGACTGGGCATGGACTGTTGCCTACGTCAAGAACGTTGGCAAGTCTAAAATTCAATTCAGCGTCTACAGCGAAAACGAACTGAGCGATGTGGGTCTCGCCTTCCGCCTGACCAGCACTATCAAGTAACCTGATTTGATGCCAAATTGGTTTAAAAATTTTTCTTGGGAGAGAATGTTCGACTATATTGCCGAACGTTCCGTTACTCCCGTGAAGGTCGCGATTATCGCGGGCAAGTCGTTCCTGTACTTTCATGGGCTTACCCGTGC
Organism: Fibrobacter succinogenes; assembly: GCA_902756345.1. Classification (GTDB taxonomy): domain Bacteria; phylum Fibrobacterota; class Fibrobacteria; order Fibrobacterales; family Fibrobacteraceae; genus Fibrobacter. The sequence goes on from CACVQR010000010.1 coordinate 24,620, forward strand.
GGCAGCCCTGACCTACACGACGTTCCTGGCCGTGGTCCCGCTGCTGATTTTGCTGACATCGATTACGCTTGCGGTCGGATTCGGCAACTTCTTCTCGGACTACCTGCCGCATCTGCTCTCATTCCTGGATCTCGACTGGCCTGTCGACCCGATTATCACCATCGTGCAGAACGCCGAACACGTGCCTATCGGCAAGCTCGGGTTCATTGGCGCCATGGGTCTTTTCATCACGTTCATTCTCGCCTTCGGTAGCCTGGAGTCGAACTTCAACGTGGTGTGGGAAAACAAGGTGTCTCGCCCGCTCCATAAGCAGATTCGCATTTACACCCCGCTTCTGCTTATTTTTGCAGGCATTATCGGTCTGTATGCCGGTTTCGTGAACTACCTCCAAAATGCGCTTTCGGTCATTGTGGTTGATGGTTTGCACTTTGATCCGTCGGTTCTCAAGAGGCTCATTAACGCCTTCTGGTACTTGACTTTTCACGGCGCATTCCTCCTGGTTATTTTCTTGACCCTGTATGCGCTCCCCGCAAGACCAGACCCCAAGAACTACACCAAGAAAAAGTTGCTTGTCTCTTCAATCGGCATTACCGTTCTCGCATGGATTTGCATTATCATCTACGTGAAGATCCTGATGCTTATCCAGACCATGCTCGTGACCCGTATGTCTATTTTCTACGGTTCGCTCGCCTTTATTCCTCTCATCCTTTTCTTGGTATTCGGCATTTGGACCATAGTCCTCTGCGGAAATTCCGTGGTGTGGACGATTTGCACCTGGCCCGAATCCAAAGACCGTATATGGAACTGGGAAGGAAGCCCTGCCGAAGGCCTGAACATGACCAAGGACCGGATGTAAAAATCTTTCTATTACAGAAAATCCCTGGATTAAATCCAGGGATTTTTTTATTTCCTCATTACGGTTCAACTACAACGTCGATTTCCGTGGGGAGCGAAGCCTGACTCAGACAGTTGCAGGGCTCCAAAGGATCGGCACTTAAGTTCTCAGAATGTCAAAGAGAGTTAACAGCGGGGCAAGAAAAATCCCTTAATACAATTCATGTTACGGAGACAAATTTGAATGTGATTTTTCCTTCTAATATCAGTACCTGCATAAGCAACATCACCTTCATAGAATGCTCCGCGAACAGAATCAAACCTGACAGGATCTTCCGATTCCTCAAAACTTTTATGCAAATATTCTATAACGGCACAATCAAGTTTATGCAGACCATTTTCTTTTTCACAGCCATGAAAGCCGATATAAAGATTCGGACGTTCCAAATACAAATTTTGCATACAATCATCCTTTCCGCAAAATTACTTTGCTACGGATGGACGGTAGATTTTGCTTAATTTGCCGGACTTGGTTATAATACCCGCCCTCAGAAGACGCTTATGAGCAGCTTCTTTTGAATGGTCTAAAGACTTGATAGCCTTAAGCGATCTTTCTATGATGTTATCAGTCATAAAAACTTCCGTCGTTACAAATATACATTTATTTTCAATTTATAGTTATTAAGGAAACTTATGCGTCTCCCTCTTATATACACGCTTTTTTCACCCAACTGAAGACACTTTTCGTGCGTAAAATTTTCAAAACCAGTTTTTTTTGATGTTAACAGCCTTTACTTCAATAGGAAAACCCCTTTTTTTTAGTAAATTATAGACAAACAGAGGATTTGCTTATGAAAAAGATTCTATTGCTCATCGTGGCCCTGGTGGCCTTCGCAAACGCAGAACTGCAGAGCGTACAGTATTCGCCCGAAGAAAAGTCGAACGACGGTCTGAAGGCGTTCATCGGCGTAAGCGGCGGTAACGTTCTCGTGGCCGACGACGGCGCCATTTTCGCAAACCTCCGCATCGGTCTCGACATCAACCCCCTGCTTTCCACAGGTGTCTGGGTGTCCAGGCTTCTGAGCGATGTGCGCAACTACAATGTGTCTGAAAAGCAAATGATCAAGTACATGTCCGTGGGCGGCTTCGTGGAACTGTTCCCGGTGCGCATCAACGACTTTTCCATTTCGGTGCCGATCGAAATCGGTGGCGGCGCACTCTATATAATGGAACCGGACGACGAAGCCTTTGAATCCGAAGACTACTTCTTTACCGCCGACATGGCCGTGCATTTTAACTACCGCGTCACGAAGATGCTTGAAATATCGATTGGCGGCGGTTACCGCATGTTCTCTGGCATCGAAACTAACGGCCTCGAGAACCTGGACTTCTGCACTCCGTTTGGCGAACTGAGATTTACCATCAGAGAATAAACGATGTGAAATGTGAAGTGCGAGATGTGAAGTTATCCATTTCACATTCCACATTGCACATTACCAACTGGGTAACTAGTGGCTGGTTTAAGTTTCATATCCATACGCGGCTGCAGGCTGCATAACCTGAAAAATATCGATGCCCAATTCCCGCTGGGCAAGATTTCTGTGGTATGCGGGCCTTCGGGCTGCGGAAAATCGACGCTTGTGCTAGACACCCTGCACGGGGAATCGAAGCGCCGCTATCTGGAAACACTCTCGCCTTTTGCCGCTGAACTCTTGGGCGGCCGCCGCATTATTCCGCTGGATAGCGCCGAAGGTTTACCCGCAAGCCTTGCCGTAGGCCCGAGTCACGGCGAAACGCCCGCGAAGGCTTATGCATTGAGCATTTCGGAATGCGATTCAACTTTGCGCGCCTTGTTTGCTGCGTATGCAAAGCCCGCCTGCCCCGTTTGTGGAAAGCCCATGGAAAGCATGAGTCGCGAAGATATGATTCGCGAGATTGCGAGTTTGCCACAAGGGAGTAAGTTACAGTTTTTTGCAAGAGTAGACGCCGAGAAACGTGCGAATCTTGATAAGTTGGCAGCGGTATTTCTGGCGCAAGGCTTTACGCGTGCCATGGCAGATGACGTCAGCTATTCGCTTGCAGACTTGACTGAAAACGAAAAGAAGATTGTCCCGAAGGAATTCTTTATCGTGGTGGATCGCGTGATTGTCCGCGAGAATACACGCACCCGCATTGCCGAAGCGGTCGATGGAGTCTTGAAGCTCACCCACGGCGAATTGATTCTGGATGTTAACGGAAGCCGCAAACTTTTCAGCACGGTGCCGCGCTGCCCTGAACATGGAGCGCAACTTTCCAGACCGCTTACGTCTGAAGACTTGTCGCCGTATTCCCGCACAAGCGTTTGCGAAAAATGTGGCGGTACCGGAATCATCGAAGACGGCGACAGCACCGAAGAATGCCCGGACTGCAAGGGGCTTCGACTCAAGCAGAATTTTTTGAACGCGGCGATTGAAAGTAATTCAAGTGAAGATGACCGCGAAAACAAAAGCAGCGAAGATCGCAAAGATAAGCCGCGCAAAATCCGTACCACTTGGCAAGACATTTTAAGCACACCTTTCGCGGAACTCGAAAGCCGGCTGCACGCCCTGTTCGACAACCGACTGACGGCAAAGCAGCAGCCCGCATTCCGCACATTGATTGACCGCATCCAGGCGATTGTCGATTTGGATATCGGTTACCTCACGGCAGGGCGTGCAGGCGCCACCCTGTCGGGTGGCGAAGTCCAGAGACTTCGGCTTTCGAGCCTCAGCACCGGTCACCTGAACAACCTCCTGATTGTCCTCGACGAACCCGCCAGCGGACTCCACCAGAGCGATGTGGAAGCCCTCTGGAAAGTCCTCAAGAAGGTTCAATCCCGCGGAAACACGCTCGTCCTTATTGACCATAACCCAGCCCTCATCAAGAAAGCCGACTGGATTATTGAAATGGGACCTGGCGCCGGCGAAAAGGGCGGCGAAATATTGTTGCAAGGAACCGCGAAAGAGGTGCTCGGGAATCCAACATCACCCACGGGGAATTGGATTAGAGAATTAGGAATTCGGAGTTCGGAATTCGGAATTAATAATTTGAAAATTAAACCGAAGGTTCCAAAGAAAAACGCCGCGGCCATCGATATCAAGAACTTCGCGATGTTCGACATGAAACCAGTCACGGCCAATTTTCCGGTGCAAAAGTTCAGCGTCATTACAGGCCAGAGCGGTAGCGGCAAGTCTACGATTTTCTTCAAGAACCTCGCCCCACGAGCCTCCAAGGGCGAATTCGAAAGTCTCGGCATCCAGGCGCTCTCAATTCTTTCAACAGGTGACTTTCACGGGAACCGCCGAAGCACCGTGGCCTCGGCCATCAACCTGAACACGATTCTCCGCGACCTGTTCGCGAAACTCCCCGAAAGCAAGGTCCGCGGCTATACCGCCAGCAAATTCGCGACGCACGCCCCCGGGGGCCGCTGCGAAAACTGCAAGGGCGAAGGCGTTATCCTCGACCCCGCGGGCTACGAAGAGTCCGAATGCCCCGTATGTCTCGGCAAGCGTTTCAAGGATGAAATTCTCGAAGTCCGCTTCAAGTCGCTTTCCATCGCCGACATCTATGACCTAGAAGTCGGTGACGCCTACAAGCTATTCATCAACATGAAGCCCTTCGCCGACAAGCTCAAGCCGCTTGTAGATACGGGCCTCGACTACCTGAAACTCGGACAGACTACGATGCACCTCTCCGGCGGTGAACGCGCCCGCTTGCGCCTTTCCATCGCCCTTGCTCGCGCGAAGGCTCCGAATACGCTTTTCCTTTTCGACGAGCCCGCCCGCGGGCTCCATCAAAAGGACATCCAGCATCTGCTTGACTTAATCCGCGGTCTCACTGAAGCGGGCCACACCGTCATCGCCATTGAGCATGCGCAGGACTTCGTAAACGCCGCCGACTACGTCGTAGAACTGAGCCGGTAGATTCAACGACCAGGTTCTGCAGAATCCAACACAATGAAATCTAACGAAGCGCGGCCTTCACATTTTCCAGCGTTGCAATCACCTTGTCGCACCAGGCATCAAATTCGGGATCTTCTTTCTGGAATTCCGGATGTGCAAGCACATAATCAATGGTACGGCGGATTCCTTGGTCAAAACGGACTTCGGTGCGGAACGTGGGCACGGCCCGCTTGAGTTTTGAATTGTCGAACACCACAGAGTTCGCCTTGTCGCCGATGAGGCTTCCAAGCAGGTCATAATCGCTTACATCTGCAAGGAACTGCGAAGACACATAGTAAGGCTTAAGTTCGACTCCGAGCGCATCGGCAACCGCCTTGTAAATTTGGTTCCACGTCAAAGTCTCGTCGCTTGTTATCTGGAACGATTCTCCGATGGCGTGAACGTTCCCCATCAAGCCCACAAAGCCGCGGGCAAAGTCGGTGTTGAATGTCATGGTCCAGAGGCTCGTGCCGTCGCCGTGAATAATGACGGGCTTGCCCTCGAGCATGCGCTTTGCCACCTGCCAGCTGCCGTTCTTGCCGTGGACGCCCAGCGGGATGCTACAAGGCGCGTGATGGCCATGCTGATAGTTCCCGTACCGCCGATGAAAAGTGCGTTCATTGTTTAGTAGGAAGTTAGAAGTCGGAAGTAGGAAGTTTCTGTCTACCGACTACTTCCTACTGTCTACTTTTACACCGTTGCGTGGGCGGCAATCTTGTAAATCTCGGTCACGTCCTTTGCCTTGAGCGGGACAAATCCCCAGCCGTCGCCCGGATTCAGCTTTTCCACCATTTTCGGGATGTCTTCTTCCTTGGCACCGAGTTCTGTAAAGTTAATCGGCATGCCGATGGAATGCAGGAAGCGACGGAATGCCTTGATGCCTTCGAGGGCGGTGGTCTTCGGGTTCTCGAAATTCATCTCGCAGCCGAACACGCGCGTCGCCATCTGCGCAAAACGCATCACGTTGTGGTCGACGACGTATTCCATCCAGGCGGGCATGATGACCGCAAGGCCCGCGCCATGGGCGCAGTCATAAAGCGCCGAAAGTTCATGCTCGATGGCGTGGCTGTTCCAGTCCTGACTGCGCCCGCAGCCCACAACGCCGTTGTGGGCTACCGTCCCCGCCCACATGATGTTCGCACGCACCTGGTAGTTGGCGGGGTCGGCAATGGCGCGCGGGCCCTCCTTCACCATCGTGAGGAGCACCGCTTCGCACAGGCGGTCAGTGATTTCAACTTCCAACGTATTCGTGAAGTAGCGTTCAAAGACGTGGGCCATGATGTCGGTAATGCCGCAGGCCGTCTGGTAGGCGGGCAACGTGCAAAGCAAAGCCGGATTCTGCACCGCAAACTTCGGGCGAATATGTTCGCTGCTGGCCCCCCGCTTGAGCATGCCGTCTTCCTTGGTCACCACGGAATCGCCACTACCTTCGGAACCGGCCGCCGCAATGGTCTGCACCACGCCAATCGGGAGCGCAGATGTCGCCGAGGCCTTGCCCTCGTAAAAATCCCAAAAATCGCCCTTGTAAGGAACACCCATGGCAATGGCCTTGGAGCTATCAATTGTGGAGCCGCCACCCACCGCCAAAATAAAATCGATGCCATTTTCGCGGACAATCTCAATGCCCTTGTACACGAGCGAATCATGCGGGTTCGGCTTCACGCCGCCGAGTTCCACATGCGGGATACCAGCCGCATCGAGGCTAGCCTTGACGCGGTCAATCAAGCCCGAACGCACCGCAGAGCCACCACCGTAATGAATCAGCACCTTCGTGCCGCCATACTTTTTAACGAGTTCACCGCATTCGTTTTCGCGGTCTTTACCAAATACAAATTCCGTGGGGCTGTAGAAGTTGAAATTATCCATGTTCCGTCCTTTTTTAGTTTTACCTAAAAATACAAGAAAATCCCGCCCAAAAGCAGGATTTTCTACTAAATGTTGTTCACGCTAGAAAACACCATGTAGACAGTCTTTGTTAGACAACCACTGTCTACTTCCTACTGTCTACTTCCTACTACGTTGTATATTCAGCATTAATCTTAACGTAGTCGTAGCTCAAGTCGCAAGTGAATGCGCTGGCACTAGCGTGCCCGATGTTAAGAACGAGCGTTACTTTGTATTCACGCTGGCGGACTACCGCACGCAGAGCCTTGGTCTGTTCTTCGTCGAGCTGCACCGGACGGCCGTTAGAAAGCACCTGCACGTCGCCAAAGAAAAGGTCCGTCTGTTCGGCGATCATGTTGCAGCCGCTACTACCCGCGCTGCTCAAAATGCGGCCCCAGTTCGGGTCTTCGCCGAACATAGCGCACTTGGCCAAGTTAGACGTGCCAATAAAGCGGGCCATGCGCAAAGCCTCTTCGTGGCTTTCGGCCTTTTCGATGCAAAGTTCAATCAGCTTGGTTGCACCTTCACCGTCGCGAACGATATCCTTGGCCAGTTCCTTCATCACAAGCATGAGGGCTGCGCGGAATTCACCCTGTTCGCTGAGCGTCAAGTCTTCGTACTTGAGGCCGCTCATGCCGTTTGCCAAAAGAATGCAAGTGTCGTTCGTGCTGGTATCGCCATCCACCGTTATCGCATTGAAGGAGTCGGCGATGTCGGCGCGGAATTCGGCAAAGAAATCGATCGGCAAAGCAAGGTCAGTGGTAATAAAGGCAAGCATCGTGGCCATGTTCGGGTGAATCATACCCGAACCCTTGCAGGCGCCACCAATCGTCACCACGCCCTTTTCGGTCTGGATTTCAACGGCATGACTCTTGAGAGCAAGGTCAGTCGTGAGGATTGCGCGACCAAATTCTTCGGAAGCATCAGCATGGAGCTTTTCCACAAGCTTCGGAATACCGGCTTCAATCTTGTCCATCGGCATCAGGTGGCCAATCACACCGGTGCTGCAAACGAGCACGCTCTTCGGAGTAAGCTTCAAGGCTTCTTCGGTAAGGACAGCCATGCGTTCCGCATCGCGCAGGCCCTGTTCGCCGGTACAGGCGTTTGCGTTACCGCTGTTCACCACAACGGCAGAGGCAAAGTGGGCATGTTCAAGGGCGGCTTTGTCGTAAAGCACCGGAGCAGCCTTCACCTTGTTCGTTGTAAACACGGCAAAGCAACGTGCAGCCTTTTCGCTCTTCAGAAGAGCCATGTCAGCGTTACCGCTGGCCTTGATGCCTGCACAAATTCCAGACGCGGTAAAGCCCTTCGGGGAGCAAACGCCGCCTTTTTCCAATACAGTGTACATAGTATCTCCTATTGTTTTTTTCACCCTAAATTATAGAAAAATGCGACAATGTTGAACACCCCCTGCTTCTGCCCCACAAAAAAATTCTAATTTAAGGTCATGGCTAAAACACCCTGTACTAAAGAAACATACGACAAGCTGGTTGAACGTTACACCTTCCTCAAAAAGGTCGAACGTCCCCGCGTTGTAGATGAAATGGAAGAAGCCCGCAAGCAAGGCGACCTGAGCGAAAACGCCGAATACCACGCCGCCAAGGAAATGCTGGCTCATATCGACCTGGAAATTCCCAAGCTGGAAGACCAGATTTCCAATGCAATTATCGTTGAATTCGACGCAAACTCCGACACAGTCCGCTTTGGAGCCACCGTTACCGCAAAGAATCTGGCTACCAAGAAGGAAGTCGTCTATCAGTTGGTAAGCCCCGAAGGCGTTGATCCGATGAACGGCAAAATCAGCTTCAAGAGCCCCATGGGTTCCGCATTCATGGGCAAAAAGAAGGGCGAAATTGTCGAAGTCGTCACCCCCAAGGGCAAGAACCGTTTCGAAATCGTCGACTTCAAGTAAGCTATGATTCTAGCCCTCATCGGCAAAGACCAGTTTTCCAAGGACAAGCAGGTCGACAAGTTCCTGACTGATGCCCTTGGAGACCGTAAGAACGACCCGCTTTCAAAGCAGATTGTGTATGCTTCCGATACGAACATTCCGTCGGTAGCCGGGCTCATTATGGAAAGCTGCGGCGCCGTTTCGATGTTTGCGCCGGAACAGGCGGTGGTCGTCCGCAATGCAGACGCCATGAAGGCCGATGAATCCAAGGCACTCGCCCGCTGGCTCAAAGACGCCCCCGATTGCAAGCTGCTGCTCGATTTTGACGAACTCCGCGCGACTTCGGAACTCTACAAGATTCTGCAAAAAGTCGGCAAAATCGAAAAGTACGAAGAACCCAAGCAGTACAAGATGCAGGAATGGATTGCATCGAATGTGCCCGCCCACTTCGGAAAACCAATCGAGCCCGCCGCCAGCCAGTACCTGGCCGATGCCCTGGGCACCGACACCAAGCTTGTTTGCGAAGAATTGGAAAAGGTCCTTACCTACGATCCCGACTGCGCCAAATTCACCTACGATCTCGTGAAGACGATGATTATGCCCCGCCGCGAAATCCCGCCTTACGAAATCCTGAATTTTTTCGGCATGCGAGACGCCGTGGGCTTTACCCGCAAGCTTCACGATTTCCTTTACAACAATAGCAGCAAGAACGCCGACGCGATAAGCCTCGTGAATGCGCTCTACAGTCATTCCATAGACTTGCTGAACTTCATGTCGCTCACCGCCAAGAAGATGAGCGCCGAAGACGCAGCCAAGGCCTTGGGCAAGAACTATTTCTTGTTCTGCAAGCAGGGCAATGCCGCCGAATGTTGCCGACGTTGGGGCAAGCCGCTCCTTTGCCGCGTCATTCGCCGCCTCGCCGACCTCAATTACGAATTCAAGAGCAGCAGCTGGACTGTCACCAGCCAGGAACTCGCCCTCGCCGCCCTCGTGGTGAGATAAGTCTGAATTCTGATTTCGGAGTTCAGATTTCTGATTTCAAAATTTGCAACACACTGGATTTTGCTTTATAAAAAAAGACGGACATAGTCCGTCTTTTTTTCTGAATTCATAATTCCGAAATCTGAATTAAACTAGTTCCAGCCGCCGTCTTCTTCGATTGCCGGAGCTTCGGGAGCTTGGTCAGCAGATTCGGACTTCGGAGCTTCCTGGGCGGGCTGCTGTTTCGGTTCCACGATCGGCGTTTCGCTATCAGTCGGTTCAGTCGTCGTCTGGGTCTTCTTGGCGCTCGGAGCACCATTGACGTCGGAAGACACTTCAGAAAGTTCCACAGAACCCACATAGTTGCGAATGATACGCGGAGTCACGAAGATAATCAGGTCACGCTTGGTAACGGCCTTGCGGCTGTACTTGAAGAGGTTGCCGAGCAGCGGGATATCCTTGAGGAACGGAATACCGGATTCGCTTTCGGTATTTTCGTTACGGGTAAGGCCGCCGATCACGACCGTTTCGCCATCAGCCACCACGACCTTGGTCTTGGCTTCCTGAGTACTGATCACCACCTGGCCCTTTTCGTCGTAGCCGTAGGAGTTGTTTTCGGGGTGCAGGTCAAGCAAAATGCGGTTGTCGCCAGAAACGTGCGGAGTCACAGTCAGCTTGATACCGGTTTCCACGAGCTGCGTCGAAGATTCACCGCTATCGTCAATCACACGGATAGAAACCTTGTCACCCATGAACACCTGGGCTTCGGTATTGTCGAGCGTAGAGACTTGCGGAGAAGCGAGCACTTCAGTAGAAGCGTCACCCATGATGTTCGAAATGGCAATCTGCAAGTTGTTGTCCAACAGGCTTGCGGTAATAGCAGTGGTTGCATTGCCCACAGCCGGCGAAGCACCACCATTCGGCAAAGAATGGATTGCAGCGCTGGTACGGGTATCGCCAGAACCGCTACCCTGCGGAGTAGAAACCGTTCCCGGAGTCAGAGCCGTGGTACCCATTCTGGCGGTCCAGTCCACACCGAGTTCGCGAGCGCGTTCGCTGTTCACGACCACGAGCTTTGCGGTAATCATGATCTGGAGCGTTTCCACGTCAAGTTCGGTCAAGGCCTTTTCCATCTGTTCAATCTTTCCATCGGTATCGTACACGATAATGGAATTCGTACGTTCCACTGTCGTAATGCGGCCACGGTTAGACTTCATGCTTTCAAGCACCTTCACCAGTTCTTCAGCCTTGGCGTGGTGAACCTGGAAATTCTTACGGACCAGCGGGGCATTCTGTTCGGCCTGGGCTTCTTCATCGGCAATCTTCTTCTGCTTTGCCTGATAAGTGCTGGAGCGCTGGATCAAGATGTACTTGTCTTCGATGATCCAAGTCAAGTCGTTCATGCTACAAACGATGTCGAGTGTTTCCTGCCAAGTCTTCTTGGTCACCTTGAGGCTTGTCTTACCCTTGACTTCGGGAGCAAGGATAATGTCCACACCGGCAATCACGGAGATAGAGCTAAACACGGCTTCGAAGTTCATGTCGACGAAACTGAAGTCATACAATTTCTTGTTGGGGGTTTGCACCGTACCTTCGGCAGGAGCACTCCATGCAGTAGTGAGACCCACCACCAAGAGAAGAACAGTAAGGATTTTTGTCATCTTTTTCACTTTTGACCCCCAAGTTTATCGGGAAGACCCATGGAGTAGCGACGGCTCACCCCGAATTCCTGAATCAGGAAGAGAACGTCAGTTTGTGTGATTTTTAAAACTTTTCCGTTGAGAATCTTGTCGCCTTCTTTGACGGTGTACGAGATAGACGGATTCTTGGATTCGACAAGAATTGCAACCGGCACATCCGATTCCCAAATGATACCCACCAGTTCGACCTGGTCAATATTGATACCTTCTTCGACTAAGCCATCGACTTCGACAAACGGATCGCGTCGGCCAAAGGAACTATAAGTCACGCGATCTTCGTAGAGGCCATCGAGCTGGCTACCGATCTGCGGAGCACTTGTCGTGAGATTCGTACCGCGCTCCTTGTCAACTTGTTTCAAGCGTTCTTCTTGCACAGAGGAAAGTTCGTCAAAGAAACCGACAGCGCGACGGTCGACGTAGCCGACCTTGTTACCGAACTGGACTTTGCGATACAAGCCCTTCATATCAAGACTTACCAGACGGTCTCCAAATACAAGACGCTGCATCACCTGAGCGTTTTCATTAGGAGAGGCATAGAATTCGGTTTCGTCGGCAACCACAATCAGTTCGCGAACGACAGGGCGCAGGTGGAACGTCTGCGAGCCAGAAATAATCTTCTTGCTGCCCTTGTCAAGATTCTTGACAAAGACATCGAAATTCGGCTTGTCTTCTGAAGACTTCATCCAGTCGCGAATGAAGATGCCCTTGGGCTGTGCAGACCAGAACATAAAGCCGTCCCTGTTGATTCCCTTTTCGGCAATCTGCAAAACAAATACGCCGTCTTGCACAAGAACTGCAGGCTGTACGGAATTCTTCAACTGCACCTTGAGACCGTTAGCGCCCCAAGTTACAGACTTCACGATAGAACCGGCTCCGATTCTGAATACAGGCGACTTCTGCGGACCGGCAAGACCAATCGTAATGGTGTTGTTCTTGTCGATGCTAGAAATATTCTGCATTACAATATTGTCATCGGCAACAATGCGGAACTGTTCCAGGCCAGAACCAATCAGAACCGTCATTTCTTTAAGCTTCGGGAGCAGAGCCGAAATGGCTCCGCCTTCGGCGATAGCCTTGTCGATTTGTTTCTGCTGTTCAGCCAAGAGTTTTTCTTGTTCGCGCGCAGCCTTTTCAGCAGCCTTCTTTTCTTCGGCGAGGCGCTTCTTTTCTTCGAGGGCGGCCTTCTCGGCAGCCTTCTTTTCGGCAGCCAAACGCTTTTTCTCTTCAAGAGCGGCACGTTCAGCGGCTTTCTTTTCTTCAAGAGCCTGCTTGGCAGCAGCCTTCTTTTCTTCGGCTAAACGCTTCTTCTCCTCAGCGGCCGCCTTTGCAGCAGCTTTCTTGTCTTCGATGGCCTGTTTTTCAGCAGCTTTCTTTTCTTCGAGAGCGCGCTTTTCGGCAGCCTTCTTCTCTTCGGCCAAGCGTTTCTTTTCTTCAAGAGCGGCTTTCTTTGCGGCCTTCTTTTCTTCGAGAGCGGCCTTTTCGGCAGCCTTCTTGTCAAGGGCAGCCTGCTTTTCGGCGGCCTTCTTACGGTCGGCATAGAGCTTCGAAAGCGTCCAGGACTTACCGCCCTTGCTCTTGAGCTTGATCAAGAAATTGGACTTGTCCAAAGCGATTTCGTTCTTGTCAGAGGTAATGGCAGCACCGACATCCATTTCAATCTTCAAGAAGGGCAAGCCCTTGTAGGCATCTTTAAAGACCTTCATGGACTTCACGAACTTGGAATTGGCATCGACATCGTAGTCACCTTCGCCAAGAGCAAATGTCGTTTCAGAGAAACCGACCGTCAACTTCTTCGAAGAAGCATCGTACTTCTGGAAGAAGGTCGGCAAGTTCTTTTCGGACGTAAAGGCAAACACCACCTGGCAACCCTTCGCGTCGCAATTAAAGCGAACATCCTTGATCTGGGCGGCACTTGCAAAAGCCGTAAAGGCGAGCAACAAAAGAAGAATCTTCATTTTCATTATTTGCCCACCTTCTTGGATGTGTACGTCGTAAGGTTGAACGTGACCGACATGGTAATCGGAGTCCAGCCGTGAGTTTCAGACTTTTCGACTTCAGCCTTGATACCCGAATAACGGTTCAGGCGAAGATTCGTAATGGCAGTCGGGTAATTGAAGTTCGCAATTTCTGCAAACAGGTAACCCAGCATGTGGTAGCCAGAATTGACTGCAATCGAGTAGCGGTTTTCGATATAGTGTTCCTTTTCGGCGCGACCTTCAGGATTGAACTTCTGGATCTGCACCATGGAACTACGAATCACCGCGTAAAGGTCCTGCAAGCGCAGCGGCACCTTTTCTTCTTCGGGGAACATTTCCTTCAGCTTTTCGAAATCCTTTTCGGCCTGGGCCAATTGCATTTCGAGTTCTGCCACGCGATGTTTCTTGGCGTTGATCTTATCCAGTTCAGCCTGAGCCGACTGGAGATCGCGTTCCAAGGATTCGCGCTGATAGGTAAACGGATCCCACATGTAGTTATACACTAAATGTGCGGCAGCCATAATCAAGAGGCACACGATTATGGCGTATACGTTTCGTTTGTCTTTAAGATCTATCTTACCCATTATCACCCTCCCCAAGGCCAAGGTCCCGCTTGAGGATTACCTTGATGGTGAAATTATAGGCTTCTTTCCCTTCCTGTTTCGAGGTCGAGATGGTCACCAGCGAAACCGACTCGATGCTCACCTGCTTCTCGAGTTTTACCATGTATTCGGCAACTTCCGAGAAGTCGTAAGTGACACCACGCATTTCAAGATCGAATTCACCCATCTGGTTAATGCTTGTAATCCACATGTTAGGCGGAAGCACCGACGAGATATTTTCGAACAAAATAACCCAGCGTTTCTTGCTCACCTGAATAGACTTGAGTGCGTTGATCTTTGTGTTGATCACGCCCTGTTTCTGTTCGAGGTCAGAAATCTTGGAAAGCAGCGGACGTTCGCGTTCCACTTCTTCCTGAACGCGCGTCAGTTCAGTGCTCAGACCGCTAATGGTTTCGTTAATATAGGTCTGCAACATGAGCACGGCGACAATTGCGACAATCAGTCCAACTGTCGGCCAAATAATGCGCCGGTCCGTTATCCATGTAAAGTCTTTCTGCTTCTTGCGGTATTCCGGAGGAAGCAAGTTAATGGAAATGGCCAAGGCATTTCTTGTGGTTTCTTTTTTCGTAGACGCCATTAGAATTTCCTCATCGCCAAGCCCAACGCAGGGGCATAAATATTAGACAAGGCAATAGAAAGTCCGCCTTCGCCGAAGACCTTGGAATCACAAGGCACGAGCCTGAACGGATTCACCGTATCGGTTTCAATGCCAGCGTGTTCCGCGACAAATTCCCTTAGACCAGGGGCGGCGGCTCCGCCTCCGCCCAACAAGATTTTGTCGAGCGGTTTAGAATCTTCCGAAGACGAGAAGTAGCGGATACCGATATCGATCTGCGCCATCAGGTCCTCGTATGCCAGTCGGAGCGCTGCTTCGACTTCAGCTTCAGAGAATCCATCCACAATGGACAGGTCACCCTTGCTTAAAATTTCATGACATTTTTCAGAATCGATGCCCAAGTTCATGCAGGTCTTGCTGATGACCATATCCAGGGAACCACCAGCCATGGCACGCATCGAATGGAACTGGCCATCCTGAACAAAAGCAACGCTCATCTTCTTTTCGCCGATATTGAAGATGGCGACGGTCTTGTCCTTTTCGGAGTCTTCTACCGTCGCAACGTAAGCATTTAGCAGGCCAAAAATATCGACATCCAGCGCCGACAGTTTGAGCCCACGGCGATTAAAGAACTGAGCCCAAGAGTCCAAAAGAGCACTCTTTGCAGCCACCACATTCACCTTGACATCGTCACCTTCGCGAGAATAGATTTCGTAGTCGATCACGTTGTCCTGGTCATCGAAGGGAGGACGGGACTGGGCGGTCTGAAGAATAATGGCGGCTTCATTTCCGTTTTTCGGGACCTTAACGGACAAGCGATCCACCAGCACACCACCGGCACCGGCTCCGCAGTTCACCGAAGCGACAATTTCGCAGGAATCATCAATCGGATGGCGAATCAAGAGCTTTGCCATCGCTTCGGCAAGCAATTCTGCACCATCCTTTTCACGTTTCCCTTCCTGATCAGTCGGGGCATCCCCTTCGCGCACCTGGATTTCACCGTTTACGATGCATCCATCCGGCACGCGTTCCAGGTCGGCATCCAAAACAATCTTGTTTCCGCTCGCGCCATGCAAGACCTTTACGTACTTGATGCTGTAATGGCCAACATCAATACCGACGGTCTCGCGCATGCCACGGATTTTAGAAATCAATCCTAAAGCCAAAGTTAACTCCGATTGTAAAACATTTCCTTACTAATTCTACCTTTATAAAAGGAGAATGTCAAGCGAAAAATTCATCTAAGTCATTGAAAATGAACTACTTAGACCTCTTTTACCCACTTTTTCGTCTCTTTTTTTGACTTGCTCAGCTCAAACAGGTACTGAAGCACCCTTTCCTGGGTCCAACCGAACTTACCACGGAAAGAGGCCGTAAGGCAATAGTAATTAGGAAATTCTTGGTTTCTTTGGCCTAAATTGCGCAAAATTTCAATTTCCACGTCTTCGTCACCGAAACTCGGGAGTTCAAACTGGATACGCATGTGCTGGCCCGGATAGCATTCTTTGGGCAGTCCAATCATGATACCGCCAGCAGAAAGGTCAAGCAAAGTCCCGTACAATGTTTCACCATTTTCGAACACGGCCGTTACAGGGAAGGCGACCTGTTCACGAACCCAGCGACGCAACTGGCGCTTGTCCAGGGACGAGGAATGAGGTAAAACTAAATTTGCAGAATCATCGAGGCGACGGATAGACACCGTGGTCGAATAAATGGCATCGTCTGGGCGAGTCCAACGAATACGAATGTCACGTCCGACAAAAGACTTGGCCGGACCGTCACTTCCATCGTAAGAGATTGCCCATTCCTTTTCGGTACGCCATACAATTTCGGATCTCTTAATCAAGGTTCCGTTGTCGGGAATCATGTCAATTCGGTCGCCAACATTAAACTGTCTGGTCGAATAGATTTCAGACAAAGGATTCGAGGCCGTGAAGTTCATCTTGTTGCGCAAGCGCTCCACTGCTTCCAGGGTTTCATCGCGGACATCGAACACGTTGCGCGCATCATAGAACGCTGTAACAGCCTGCTCAAAAAGGCCCGACGAATTCAGAATGGCGTCCTTGTTTTCAAAAGTCGACTTTCTGATTATTTTGTCCAAAGTCCTTTTTTCTTTGTCCGAAAAACCACGTTCTGACACCTTTTCGTCAAACAGCTGAGTTCCAAACATTTCTTCGTTTTCACGACGACTATTAATGCAATGGATTTCCCACAGTGCAAATAACGCAAAGAATAAACAGATGATGAACGCAACAAAGACTATAACAAGGGGATGCGGGGGCCACGTCAGCAGCTCACGCCACATCAAAACCAGATCAGACAATTGTTGCAGCAGATTAGACATAGTTTTTCAGAAGACCGAACTAAAGTTTCGTCCACACTCCGCTAACGAAGGTCGCCAGAATCGAAGACGGAAGCGTCTTGCCCAGCAACGGAGAATTGCTCACGTGGCCTGCAAAATCCTTCTTGGAAACTTCGTGCGGCTTATTCGGATCGAGAATCACGATGTTTGACATCTTTTGAGTGTTTTCGTCAAAGGCCGACTTTGCGCCGACCAACTTTGCAGGGGCAAGCGACAGAAGTTCAATGGCGCGAGCCTCGCCCACTCTGGCACACAGCTCCTTCCAAATGGCAGGGAGCGCGATTTCAAGAGAGAGTGCTCCCGGCACGGAATCTTCGAAGTTCACTTCGGTATCCTGGCCAAGCACCGGCGTGTGGTTCATGCTGATAGCATTCACCGTACCGTCTTCAATACCTTTCCACAAGGCCTCGCGGTCAGCAGCAGAACGAATCGGAGGCAGAATGTGGTATGCAGAATCCAAGGTTTCCAGGCAGGAATCGTCCAAAAGCAAATGGTACAAGCCGACATCGCACGTGACATCGATACCCTTCTTGCGGGCTTCGCGCACGAGGTCGAGCGTTTCGCCACAAGTCACCTGCTTAAAGTGCACCGGCACCTGCAAGAATCGGGCCATTTCGAGCACCGTATGGGCGGCAATGGTTTCAGCAATGCGCGGGATTCCCTTCATGCCGAGCATGTCGGAGTAAGCGCCTTCATGCACACAGCCATGCTTACGGAGCGACTTGTCCAGCGGCTGGAAGAAGAATCGCTTGTTAGTCATTTTGCCATATTCCATGGCAAGACGGATAAAACGTGTCGAAGGAATCGCTTCGTTGCCGTCGCCAAAGCCGGCAACGCAGTCATCTTCGGCGAGTTCCATCATTTCGGCGAGGCTGTCGGAACCGAAGCCCTTGCTGTATGCGCCCAGGAACTTGATATCGAAACGGTTGGCAAAGTTGTATTCCAAATCAGGCGAGTTCACGCGGAACTTCATTGCCGAAAGCTTGTCCGCATCATCAATCGGATTGGCAGCGCTTTCGTACAGGGCGCCGCAAAAGCCGCCACGGTGCAAGGCATCAAGGCCATCTGCAAACGTGTAGACGTCGTCGCGGAGCGGTTCCATAAAATCAACACCCAAGCCAAACAAGGCTGGCATTACCAAGGCGCCACCACAATCGAATTCTTCTGTAGCAAGCCCCTTTCCCTGTTCGAAAGCGACTTCTTTACGATTTTCAAAAGACTTGCCGTTCCAAACTTTCGCATTCTTGAGGACGAGATTCTTGATGTTCAATTCCTTATGCATTTTCATTTGCACGACCTCCAGCCAAAAGGTAAAGCACTGCCATACGCACGGCAACGCCGTTAGTCACCTGATCCAAAATCACGGAATGTTCACCGTCAGCGATATCGCTGTCCAGTTCCACACCGCGGTTAATCGGACCCGGGTGCATCAAGATGACCTTGTCCTTGGCTTCAGAAAGGACCTTCTCGGTAATACCGAAGAAGTTGCGGTATTCGCGCATGCTCGGGAGGAGCGCGTCGTCCATACGTTCCTTTTGCAAGCGGAGCGCAATCACGGCATCGGCGTCTTCGACAGCCTTGTAGACATCGGTTTCCCAAGAGACGCTACCCGCAAGTTCCTTGTACTGCAGAAGTTCGGTATTGCGCGGCACCAAGGTGGAAGGTCCGCAAAGCGTCACGTGAGCACCCATAGTAGTCATGCCCCAGATATTACTGCGGGCCACGCGGCTGTGGCGGATATCGCCTACGATTGCCACCTTCTTGCCTTCGAGTGTTCCAAGTTTTTCTTCGACCGTGAGCATGTCCAACAGAGACTGCGTCGGGTGTTCGTGGGCGCCGTCGCCCGCATTCACGATAATGGCGTCGCTGTGTTCGGCGAGGAACTTGGGTACCCCAGTCCCCTTGTGGCGGACCACCACGATATCGATTTTCATCGACTCGATATTGCGGAGCGTGTCGACCAGCGTTTCGCCCTTCTTGACACTGGAGTTCGAGCTTGCGAAGTTCACCGTGTCGGCAGAGAGGCGCTTTTCGGCCAGTTCAAAACTCGTGCGAGTACGGGTACTGTTCTCGAAGAACAGGTTCACCACCGTCATGCCGCGAAGGCTCGGGACCTTCTTGACCGGGCGTTCCAAAATTTCGCGGAACTGCTTGGCGTTATCCAAAATAGTACGAATATCGGACTTGGATACCCCCTGAAGTCCGAACAAATGCTTGATCTGAAGTGCGCTCACGTTATCCCTCCACTTCTACGAGGTATACAGAATTTTCTTTGTCAATCGGTTCAATTTGCACGCGGACTTCCTGGTCCTGTGCGGTCTCGACCGTAAGTCCTACGCAATCGGGCGCAATCGGAAGTTCACGGTGACCACGGTCCACCAGCACGCAAAGGCGAATGGCCGCCGGGCGTCCGAGGTCTAGAATCGCCTGCATGGCAGCACGCACCGAGCGGCCCGTGTAGAGCACGTCATCCACGAGAATCACCGTCTTGCCTTCAACCGAGGCAGGCATTTCGGTGACTCGGATTTCGGTCGTACCGACATGTTTACGGTAATGGAAGTCGTCGCGGTAGAAGGTCGCATCGAGGCTACCCATCGGCACAGTCTTGTTAAACTTTTGACTTAAGCGTTCGCAGATTTTTTTTGCGAGAGGGATTCCGCGGCTTGCCATGCCGAGCACCACCATGTCATCGGCAGTCGGGTGCATTTTGGCAAGCTTTGCCGCCATTTCGTCGAGAGCGAATTCCATTGCCTGGGCAGACAGGAGCTCTCTGATTTTTTTGCAGTTGTCTTTCATAAATAGTAGACAGTAGGAAGTTCGAAGTAGGATGTTTTTCTGTTAATCTAGCATTTTTTATGGTTTTTCGCCTTTAAGTACAGAAATAGACCCCATTTTTTTGTATATATAAGAAAAGAAACATCAAACCCCGGTAAAGCCTTGCCGGGACATTAACAGGAGATTTTATGTTCAATCAGCTTGGCAAACCCGAAGCAGGCGAAACCATCGCCATCATGAAGACCAACCACGGCACCATGAAGCTGCGCATTTTTGAAGATATCGTCGGCGAATGCGCCACGAACTTCGTCGAACTCGCCAAGCAGGGCAAGTACGACGGCGCACCGTTCCACCGCATTATCAAGGACTTCATGATCCAGGGTGGCGACTTTACCCGCAGAAACGGCACGGGTGGCCACTCCGCCAAGGGTCCCGGCACCACGATCGGCGACAAGTACGACCCGCGCCTCACCCACATGCGTGGCGCCCTGAGCTGGGCAAAGACGGCCATGCCGAACTCCATCGGTAGCCAGTTCTTCATTGTCCACGGCGACAACGTACACTTCTTGGACCACGACCAGGTTGGCCCCGGCCCCGCTGACGGCTACTCCGTATTCGGCCAGCTTTACGAAGGTTTCGAAGTCCTCGACGAAATCGCAGGCGTCAAGACCGACCGCCGCGACGCCCCGTACGAAGACGTGATTATCGAATCCGTGACGATTGAAAAGGCGTAATTAGTCGATAGAGCTTAGTTGGTAGAGCTTAGATAGATTGCCGAGCTTCGCTCGAAATGACGCTATTCTAAGCTCTAAATTCTAAGTTCTAAGCTCTAAAGAGAAAAAAAATCATTTTTTTTCTCTTTGTCCCTTGACAAGTCAAATTAGTTCTTCTATATTTGGCTCGTCCTTCGGGGTTATAGCTCAGTTGGTAGAGCGCCTGCATGGCATGCAGGAGGTCAGGAGTTCGACTCTCCTTAGCTCCACTAGACAAGAACCGTTTGCATAAGCAAACGGTTCTTTTTTTTTCACATCACATAAATCCTGCAAAACAAACAACCTCGCCCGCTAGTTTGTAATAATTTTGTATTTTTGTGGTATGGATACGACAATCTTGAACAAACTCGCTAAAATCACCCGTAAGGGAATGTTCCTGGGTACAATGGCCAGTTTCGCCATGATGCCCTCCGCATTCGCCGCCGAATGCAACGAAAAGACCATGGATGCCTTCGCCTACGAAGACTGCATCAAGGCCAAGTCCGGCGAAAAAGTATCTAACGACAACTTCGGTGCAAGCGCCGAAGCAAGCAAAGTCAACAACGCCGACGGCATGGAGCAAAAGAGAGTTCTCAAAGCAGACGAACCGACTTACCGCCCGTTCAACCGTGACGCTTACTTGACCTCGAGTTTTGGCGAAAACCGCGGCACGCGTTACCACGCAGGCTTTGACTATTCCACCCAGATGGAAGAAGGTTGGCCCATTTACGCCCCCGAAGACGGCAAGGTTGTAGAACTTAGAGTTTCTCCATTCCATTACGGAAAGCTGATGCTCTTCAAAGGTAAAAGCGGAAAGACCTGGGCATTCGCACACCAGAGCAGCTTCGGCAAACTCGACGACCAGATTATCAAGAAACAGTATTCCTCCAAGAAGAACGACGTCACCATCAAGACAAATGCAAGCTACAAGAAGGGCGACACGCTGACCTTCTCGGGCAGCACCGGCATTGGCAACCCGCACTTGCACTTGGAAGTCCGCCTGGACAACGACCGCATTATTAACCCCGTGCAAGCAGGCGTCGTGATTACCGACACCTTGGCACCGCAGATTTTTGGCATTGCCGTATGGCAGGGCAACCACCTCGCCGTCACGAATCCGGAAGCCATCAGTAAGGGCTGCGTCGAAACACCGGTGAAAAACGAATTCAACTTGAGCATGGCCGTTAAGATTGCTGACTACAGCCGTGAGCCCAAGGACAATCCGATGTCTATACGCCGTCTTACCGTGTGGCGCTACGACGAAAAGATTTTTGAAGAAATTCTCGACACTCTGCGTTACAGCAAGATGGCTCTGATCCGCGACCAGCTTTTGTGGGCCGAAGAAGCCGACACTGCAGGCGACTGGCACTTTGTGAACGCCAAGCTCGCTCCGCTTTCGACTTACACCATCGAAGCCGAAGACTACAGCGGCAACAAGGTGAGCAAGAAGTTCACGTTCCACCCGCGCTGCAAGAGCGACAAGCCCATGCAGTTGTACAAGGACCAGGCCTCTCCGCTGTTCACGTTCCTTAGCCGCCCGATGCTCGATTTGTTCCGCTGCAAGAACGGCATGAAGTTTACCGCCATGACCGGCGACAAGGTGATTGAAGAAGATATGTGTAAGGCATTCAAGCCGGCACCGATTACCATCGGCCGCCTCCTTGAAATCTACCCCGAAATGACAAGCATCCACTACACCGCTGACGCCGGTTCCACGGGCGATGGTATCGCTGCCGATGCAAGCATTGAGCTTTATTCCTTCAACCAGTACCAGAGAAGCGTGAACTGGTCTACCAAACTTGGCAACGTGGGCGTCACACAGAAACTCACCGGCATTCCGACAGGCCGCGACACCACCAAGAAGATTTTGGCTGTCACCCGCACGCATACCGACAGCCTGGATTACTTTGAATTTCACCCGAAGGGTATGCAGCTCGGTAACTGGACCGTTTGCATCGACAATCCGGAAAACAACCAACCGCTTTACTGGCTCGGCGAAACGACCCGCAACTGGTTCTACTTTAGCAAGCAGACCAAGGGCAAGAACCGCTGCGCTACCATGAACGAAATCCGCGACATTGCCAACATCGAAAGCACCGAAGCGCCGACACTCGGATTCCCCTACTGGTCAGACATGATGATCAGCGGCGTGCGTCAGCCGGCCCTGAAGGTTCCGGTGCAGTTCAAGTACGCAGGCATTCCTGACGGCAACGCCATTACGGTGCAGGTCGGCAAGAAATGGGTTGCTGCCGAATACGATTCCGAGCCTCGCGAAATCGTGATTGAAGGTGCCCAGCTCCCCGAAGAAGGATCCTTCACCATCAAGCTCGTGGACGAAGCCGGTCACAAGGCAAGCTATAACGTAGACATCCCCGAGATGTAACATGGCGCGCCTGACCGAAGCTGAAGCATTAGACTTATTTTTAAACGCCCCGCTCGACGAACTCTGTGCCCGCGCCAATGCCGAAAAGGAACGCAGGCACGGCAAGTCTGTGTATTGGGTGAACAACCGCCAGATTAACTACACCAACGTGTGCGTGTTGCACTGCAAGTTCTGCGCGTTCTCTAAAATCAAGAAGGATAGCCCCACCGCCTACGACTGGGATTACGGCACCATTCGCAACAAGGCCGCCGAAGCCATTGCAGGCGGCGCCCGCGAACTGCACATTGTAGGCGGGCTGCATCCGGACCATCCGTTCGATTACTACATCGAAATGTTGCGAAAATTGCGCGTGGAATTTCCGAAGGTGAACCTGAAGGCGTTTACCGCTGTGGAGATTTGCCACTTCGCGAAAATTTCGGGACAGACTCCGCTACAGATTATGACCACGCTGAAGGAAGCAGGCCTTGATGCACTGCCCGGTGGCGGCGCCGAGATTCTGGTGCAGGATGTTCGCGACCAGATTTGTCCGGGCAAAGAAACTGGCGAAGAATGGCTCGACGTTCATCGCGCGGCCCATAAGATTGGAATCCCGACGAATGCGACGATGCTTTTCGGACATATCGAAAAGATTGAAGACCGCATCGCGCACATGAAAATGCTTCGCAACTTGCAGGATGAAGCTCCGGGCTTTTTCGCGTTCATTCCGCTGGTGTACCATCCGGAACACAATGCACTGCATAAGATCGTTCCGAACATTACTAGCGAAGAAGACATTCTGCGCACGGTCGCTGTCGCAAGGCTTTTCCTCGACAACTTCCCGCACATTAAGGCGTACTGGATTCAGATGGGAATCGAGACCGCAATGAAGGCGCTCCACGCCGGCGCGTCTGATTTGGACGGTACGATTATCGAAGAAAAAATCACGCACGCCGCCGGCGCCACGGTTCCCGTGGGCATGAGCCCCGAGCGAATGAAGTCCTTGATTACAAACGAAGGGCTCGTGCCAGTGGAGCGCGATGCTTTATACGAACGATTCTCTTAGCGAGAATCGTTCTATGACAAGGAGAGGCTTTGCCCCTCCTAAAACCTTCCTTTTCCCAATACGGACATCGATTCTCTTAGAAAAAAGCAGGATGAAATCCTGCTTTTTTTGCTTAATCGATTAAATCGACATGCGCCGCAATGCGAAATGTGAATGACTAATTCCTCATTCCACACCACACATTACACATTGTACTACTGTCTCGTGAGTGTCTTGTACTTGATGGGCTTCGGATTGTCGGCATCTTCGCCGAGGCGCTTGCGGCGGTCGGCTTCGTACTCGCTCCAGTTGCCTTCAAACCACACGACCTTCGAGTCACCTTCGTAAGCGAGGATGTGGGTGGCGATGCGGTCCAGGAACCAGCGGTCATGCGAAATAATCACAGCACAGCCAGCGAACTTGAGAATGGCCTGTTCCAGAGCCTGCAACGTTTCGATGTCGAGATCGTTGGTCGGTTCGTCAAGGAACAAGAGGTTACCCGGCTTCTGCAAGTTCTTTGCCATAAGCACGCGGTTGCGTTCACCGCCCGAAAGCGCCGTCAGCTTTTTCTGCTGGGCAGCACCCGTAAAGTTGAAGAGTCCGCAATAGGCGCGGCCGTTCATCTTGCGGTCGCCCACCATAATCTCGTCGTTACCGCCGGTGATTTCTTCCCACACGGTCTTGCTGTCATCGAGGCTGTCGCGGCCCTGTTCCATACTGATGATTTCAACGGTTTCGCCAATCTTGAGCGTACCACCATCCGGCTTTTCCTGGCCCATGATTATCTTGAACAACGTTGTCTTACCTGCACCGTTCGGGCCGATAATGCCCACGATGCCAGAACGCGGCAAGCTAAAGTTCAAATCGTCGAAGAGCACCTTGTCGCCAAAGGCCTTCTGCAAGTGTTCCGCCTGAATCACGATATCGCCCAGGCGCTTGCCGTTTGCAATGTGGATCTGCGCCACCTTGATCTGTTCGCGAGAATCTTCGGCGAGCAAGTCTTCGTAAGCCTTCAAGCGGGCCTTGCTCTTGGCCTGGCGCGCCTTCGGAGAAGCCTTCACCCATTCCTGTTCGCGAGCGAGGCGCTTCTGACGGTCAGATTCCCCCTTTTCTTCGTTCTTCATGCGTTCAAGTTTCTGGTCAAGCCACTGGGCGTAATTGCCTTCCCAAGGAATGCCGCGACCGCGGTCAATTTCCAAAATCCAGTTCGTTACGTTGTCAAGGAAGTAACGGTCATGCGTCACGAGAATCACGGAGCCCTTGTATTCACGGAGGTGGCGTTCGAGCCATGCAACCGTTTCGGCATCCAAGTGGTTCGTCGGTTCGTCAAGGAGCAACAAATCCGGTTCTTCGAGAAGCAAGCGGCAGAGAGCCACACGGCGCTTTTCACCGCCGGAGAGGTTCGTCACCGGCCAGTCACCCGGCGGGCAGCGGAGAGCGTCCATCGCAATTTCGATATTGCGGTCGAGGCTCCACAAGTCCTGCGCGTCGATGATGTCCTGAAGCTTAGCCTGTTCGTCCAGGAGCTTGTTCATCTCGTCGTCTTCCATGGGTTCCGCAAACTTCATAGAGATTTCGTTGAAGCGGTCGAGAATGGCCTGTTTCTTCGCGACGGCCTGCATCACGTTTTCCTTGACGGTCAGGTTCGGGTCCAGCTGCGGTTCCTGCGGCAGGTAGCCTGCGGTGCGGCCCGGTTCAATCCAAGCTTCACCCTGGAATTCCTTGTCGATGCCAGCCATGATGCGCAGGAGCGTCGACTTACCGGCACCGTTCTGGCCGATGATACCAATCTTTGCGCCATAGTAGAAACTGAGGGAAATATCCTTCAGCACCTCCTTGTTAGGCGGATAGGACTTGGTCATCTTGTACATGTAGAAAACGAATTTTTCTGCTTTATTCTGTTCGGCCATAATTAGCTCGCTTCGCTTCGAAATGTGAGGTGTGAAGTGTGAAATATGAATTTTGATTAAATATAACAAATAAACCTTTTCTATACTTGTGTCATGAAGTTCGTTTACGCCATAATCGCAAGTCTGGTCTTTGCCATCTGCGCTCATGCACAAGACAACTTCCAGCGATTCTCATTGCTGCCCTTTGGCGCCTACACCGAAGAAACCAAGATTCAGTACGGTGCTGTATTCGTCCTGTTCTTCAGGCCATTCCAAGAAGGCGAAAACATTTCTTCGATGGACTTTATTGCACGCGGAACCACGCGTGGGCAGTTCCAATTCCAGTACGCGCCGAACCTGTGGCTTCTCGGCGACCACCTGCACATTCCGGCAAAGCTCAACTTGAACAAGTGGCAATACTCACTGTTTGAACGAGGTGCCCGCGGAGATTTTGACCGCATAGACGAATACAAGAGCACCTTTGCCTACGGCAAGATTCCCTTCGAAATGAACTTCGGCATTTCGAACAACATTCCTCTGCGCTACGGCGTTGTATTAGAAGGTGAAGCCCGCAACAACGAACTCGGGAGCGACATTCCCAAGAATTATCAAGACGGTTTTTATTTAGGCGGCGGCTACCTTTTGGTTCTTGATAAAAAAGACAACGACAACTGGCCCACCAAAGGCTACTACGCAAGCTTCGAAGAAATCTTTTTCGGCGGCGACTTTAGCTACCACACTGAAACGTTTGACGCAAGATTCTACTCTCCCCTATTCTGGGAAACTTCCATAGCTCTCGGGCTTTACGCAAAGCAGAGCCGCGGCGACAATGTTCCGCTCGGCTGCCTCGCCGGCCCCGACGGCACCAAGCGATTCCGCGGAGTAGAATCAGGAATCTGGAGCGACACGCAGGCCTTAATCTGGCAAATGGAATTCCGCCGCCCGCTCTTCTGGCGATTCGCCGGCGTTATCTTTGGTGAAGCCTTGCAATCGGCACCTTACTTCAGCGAACTCTTTAGGCGCCAAGTGCATTACGCCGTAGGCTTCGGCGGGCGCCTCGCCTTGAACAAGAGCGAAAAGCTACATGCCCGCGGCGACCTTTCGCTTGTCGACGGCAAGCACATCGGCATTACGATTGATTTAAGAGAATCGTTCTAATTTTTATCAAAATGCATACAAAAAAGGCCGCGACGAATCGCGGTCTTTTTCGCAAGTGTATAGATTCTTCGACTCCGGCGTTACACGCCTCCGCTCAGAATGACACAGAAACGGCTATTTGACGGAAGCGGTCAGCAGCTTCGTAATTGCGCTGACGTATTCTGCCGGGTTCGGGAGCGGAGAGCCTTCGGCAAGCAATGCCTGACCGTAGAGGGCCTTCGGCCAATCGCCCAGGTCTTCCTTGGCTTCGACTTTTTTCTTGAGCATCTCGCAAATCGGGTGCGTCGGGTTGATTTCCAGAATGCGCTTGCTCTTCGGCAAGTTCTTCTGGCCCATCGCCTTCATCATGCGTTCCATCTGGGCGCTCATGGCGTCTTCGCTGGTCACAAGGCAGCAGGGGCTATCCTTCAGGCGGCTAGACACGCGGACTTCCTTGATGTCTTCGTCCAAAACCTTCTGCAGGTTTTCGCAGAGGCCCTTGAAGATGCCCTTGTTAGCTTCTTCGGCCTTCTTTTCGTCTTCGGTCTTTTCGAAGTCCACGTCGCCGCGGGCGATGTCGTGGAACTTCTTGTCGCCGAATTCGGTGAGGCTCGACATCATGAATTCGTCGATGCCGTCGCTCATGAGCAACACTTCGTAACCCTTGGCCTTGAAGGCTTCGAGCATCGGGTTGCTCTTCACGGCGTTCTTGTCGCCAATGAGGTAGTAGATTTCCTTCTGGCCTTCCGGCATGCGCTTCACGTATTCGTCGAGGCCCACGAGAGCGTCGCCTTCCGTCTTGGTGCTTTCGAAACGGAGCAACTTCTTAAGTTCGTCAAGATGTTCCCAGTTCATGTAGAAGCCTTCCTTCAAGACCATGCCGAGTTCGCGCCACCAGGCGTTGTACTTCGCGGCATCCTTGTCGGCCATGTTCTGCAAGGTGTCGAGCACCTTCTTGATGACGTGCTTACGAATGTTGGTGATAATCTTGTTGTTCTGCAAGATTTCACGGGACACGTTCAACGGCAAGTCTTCGCTATCTACCACGCCGCGCACAAAGCGAAGCCAAGGCGGCAGCAAGTCCTTGCAGTCGTCCATGATAAAGACTTTCTTCACATAGAGCTTGAGGCCATGCAAAGCGTCGTTGTGCCAGATGTTGAACGGGGCCTTCGACGGAATGTACACGAGGCTCCAGAATTCCTGGGAACCTTCGGCGTGGCTGTGGCTCCATGCGGCCGGTTCGTCGGCTTCGTGGCTGATGACGTTGTAGAAATCCTTGTACTGTTCTTCGGTGACTTCCTTTTCGCTCTGACGCCACAGGGCCTGCTTTTCGTTCAAGCGTTCTTCGGGCTTTTCTTCCAGTTCGCCCTTGTCGTTCTTGGTCGGCTCCGGGTGGAAGTAAATGCCGTAGCTTACAAAGCCGCTGTATTTCTGGACGATGTCCTTGATTTTCCATTCGCTGGCAAAATCTTCGGCATCTTCGTCGTCCTTCAGGTACAAAGTAATCTTGGTACCGACCTTGTCGCGCGGGGCTTCAGAAATTTCAAATTCGCCCGAGCCTTCGGAAGACCACAGGTAACCCTGAGTTTCGCCGGCCTTAAGGGTCAACACTTCGACCTTCTTCGCGACCATGAACACGGAGTAGAAGCCCACGCCGAACTGACCGATTAAATCGACGCTGCCCTTGTCGCCTTCCTTCAAATTCTTGATGAAGTTCTTGGTGCCGCTACGGGCGATAGTGCCCAGGCAGTTGATCAAGTCTTCCTTGTTCATGCCGATACCGTTGTCTTCCACAACGATGCGCTTGCCTTCCTTGTTCACCGAGATATCGATGCGGAGCTGCGTGCCCTGCGGCAAAAGGTCTGCATTGGAGAGGGAAAGGAAACGACGCTTGTCGAGTGCGTCCGCCGCGTTGGAAACGAGTTCGCGGAGGAAGATTTCCTTGTTGCTATAAAGGGAGTTGATCATCAAGTTCAGCATGTCGCGAACTTCGGTCTGGAATTCCATCTTCTCTGTTGCCATATAGATCTCCTATTTGGGTCGCACTTCGTGCTTTGAGGTCGCTGCGCTTTGTGGTCGGGGCTTTGCCCCTTTGAGGTTTGGGCGGCGAAAAACTCTATTCGCGAAGGGTTGATGTTTAATTTTCAAGCGGTCTAAGCCGTCAATACGTTTCAAAATGAAACAAAACAACGGTCTTGCCTTGTTTTCGCTGTAGAAGATGCAAGAACCGTGCCAACATTTCAACAAGTTCTTATACAAGAAAAGGGGCTCGATTGAGCCCCGACATTCAAATCGCTTTCGCAACCTTACTTGATAAAGATCAGCCCGAGGATACCCACGGCCCAGACGTACCAGGCAAAGTGCTGGAACTTGCCCTTCTGTAAGAAGGTCATGAGCCATTTGAGGGCGATGATGCCGAAAATAAACGAGACGACCATGCCCACCAGAAGTTCGGGGGTAAAGCCACCGGCATCGGCACACTTCAATGCCTTTTCCGGGTCCAGTAGCGCTTTTTCGGGAGTCATGCTCTGGCACTTGATCCACTTGATGCAGTCGAGGAGTGCTGCCCCGCCCACGGCCGGAATGCTCATGAGGAAGCTGAATTCACCCGCGTACTTGCGGTTCACGCCCATGAACATCATGGCGCTGATGGTAGAACCGCTGCGGCTGATTCCCGGAATGCAGGCAATGCCCTGAACAACGCCCGTCACCAACGCGCGCCACCAGTTCATCTTAACGCCTTCGTTATCCGGATGCTTGGCACCGGTCGCGCCCCACTGCGAGGTAAACAGGAGCAAGCCCGTAAAGAGTTCCGCCACGCACACGGCACGCGGATTCTCGAACAGGCCTTCGAGAGCGTCCTTGAAGCCGAGGCCGATCAAAGCCGTCGGAATGCTAGCCAGAATGATGTAGCCCGCTTCACGCAACTGGTCCTTGTCGCGATGGAGGCAACCCACGATGATGTCGGTAATCTTCTTGTGGAACACCACGAAGATAGAAAGCAACGTGCCGGCATGGAGCATGATGTCGAAGAACATGCCCGCCTCGTTCATGCCTAAAAGTTCGTGTCCGATAACGAGGTGACCGGAGCTGGAAATGGGGAGGAATTCGGCGAGGCCCTGCAAAAGGCCGAGGATGATAGATTCAAACATAGTAGGGTAAATGTAGCTTTTAGTAAGAAGTAGGAAGTAGGCAGTAGGAAGTATTTTGCAATTTTGAGACACATTTTAGCTGTTTTCTGTCTACTGTCTACCGTCTACTGTCTACTTCTTTTTTCTATAATTTTTTTCATGCGCAAATTCCTCCTCTGCTTTCACGATTTCAGCGTCTGGAACTACCAGAAAGTCGCCCCGATTCTTGAAGAACTCAAGGACCTGGCAGGTAGACCTTTCAGCGTGCTCGTTATTCCGGATACCGAAAAGGCCCCCTCCGACATGGTCAAGGGCTTTCGCGAAATGCTCCAGAAACTTAAAGCAGACGGATTCGAGCTCGCCCTCCACGGCTACAAGCACCAGGCCGAATTCAGCCAGGGCCGCAGCTACGCCGGCCTTATCGGAATGAACCTGACCGGTGGCGAAGCCGAATTTGCAGGCCTTAGCGAATTTGAATCCAGCAGGCTCCTGCACGCGGGCCTAGACGCCTGGAAAGAATTGATCGGAAGCACCGAAAAGCCCACCGCATTCATTCCACCGACCTGGTACAGCAACAAGTTCCTGCCGAGCCAAGTGCACGCCGAAAAAATGCTTTACGAAGAACGATTCGCCCTGGTGACCGCCAAAGGCAAGCGCTACGCCTCCCCTGTCGCCAGTTTCGCAGGTATCCCCGACTTTTTGATCAAGGCCGCCTTCAAGTTCGGTGCCATCGCCCTGAAGGTTCCTGTCGGACTCCCCCGCATCGCTCTCCACCCGGTGGATTTCCCTGCCCGGACCGACAAAATCCACGATTTGATCCGCATCGCCTTGAACAGCGGGCGCAAGCTTTCGCAGTACAAAGACCTGTAAGCCGGTCATTTTTCCTGCCGACTGCATAGTGCCAATAGCCCACTATTTTCCTATATTTGGGCTACTATGAGCTTAAAATTCGAAACCCCCATTACCGAAGTTCCGCTGTTCCACCAGGGCAAAGTACGCGACATGTACGACCTGGGCGACAGCTTCCTGATGGTCGCCAGCGACCGTCTTTCCGCTTTTGACGTGGTGCTCCCCACCCCGATCCCTGGTAAGGGCAAAATCCTCAACCAGCTTTCGCTGTTCTGGTTCCAGCACCTCGGCATGAAGAACCACCTCATCACCGCCGACGTGAACGAATATCCGGCCGTCTTGAAGAAGCACGCCGACTACCTCCGCGGTCGCTCCATGATCGTGAAGAAGGCTCACCGCCATTCCGTGGAATGCATCGTCCGCGGCTACATCGTGGGTTCTGGCTGGAAGGACTACCAGAAGACCGGCAAGATCTGCGGCCATGTTCTCCCTGAAGGCCTGCAGCTCTGCCAGAAGCTCGAAAAGCCGCTCTATACGCCGAGCACCAAGCCTGACGTTGGCCACGACGAAAACATCAGCTTCGAACAGACTTTCGACATCGTAGGCGAAAAGGTTGCAACCACACTCCGCGACATGTCTTTGGACATCTACACGAAGGCCCGCGATTACGCAGCAAGCAAGGGCATCATCCTCGCCGACACCAAGTTCGAATTCGGTGAAATCGATGGCGAAACCATCCTCATCGACGAAGTGCTCACGCCGGACTCCAGCCGTTACTGGCCGGCCGACAAGTACCAGGTGGGCAAGAACCAGGAAAGCTTCGACAAGCAGTACGTTCGCGACTGGCTCGAAACTCTCGACTGGGGCAAGACCTACCCGGGTCCGGAAATCCCGGCAGATGTCGTGAAGAACACGCTCGCCAAGTACGAAGAAATCTTCGTGCGTCTCACTGGCAAGCAACCGGAATTGTAAGAGGAATGAGCTCGGGCGCTATGCGCCCTTTGAGCAATGAGCTTTGAGCAAAAAGAACCTAGTATCAACTAGGTTCTTTTTCATTTTATCAGACCTCAGAGCGAAGCGACCTCATCGCTCACCGCTACTTTTTAATTAGCCTTAAGATTCCCTGCTTGTTGTACTCGGGGCTGTCCTTCGGGAAGGGATTCTTGGCTTCGGCGCGAAGCACGTAATGCACGCTTTCGCCGAGGTCGACTTCGGAGCCGGACTTAGCGGG
Organism: Fibrobacter succinogenes; assembly: GCA_902756345.1. GTDB lineage: Bacteria > Fibrobacterota > Fibrobacteria > Fibrobacterales > Fibrobacteraceae > Fibrobacter. Next base: position 56,554 of record CACVQR010000010.1, read on the forward strand.
AATGCCATCGCCGAACAATGAATCGGCCGCCATCAGCAAAGCTTCTTGCGGGTCTTCGGCACTGGCCGCGATGCACAAATCCGGCAGCACGAACGTTGCAAGTCCGAGCGTATAGATTGTATCGCCCGCTTCTACGAAATTGATCCACGGATCCATCGGGTATTCACCATCGCCCACTTCTTCGCGGAAGCCCGCATCGGTCCAGGCGGCGCCGCATTGCTGCATGTACACGCCAAGCGCACCCGCGTTAAAGACCTTCAGAATCGCCATGTTCACCTGGGTCACTTCTTCGATATTCTTGACTTCGCCGAGCAAGAACAACAGCGACTTGTGAGCTTCAATTGCCGCGGCAGTCTCTGCCGGAATATCCTGGTGTTCCTTGAAAATATCGGCAAGGCCCGCCACACGTTCTTTGCGGATTACCTTGAACATCACACTGCAGCCGGGAATAATCGCCGACGCGGCATCGGCAGCAAGCGTCACGGTTTCGGTTAAAGCGAGCGGTTCATTAATTTCTTTAGTGAGTGGGAAAGCGAGAATGAATTGAGGCATAGACAGTAGGAAGTGGTTAGTGGTTAGTGATCAACTCACAAACAGCATTTTTCAAAAGATTGTTGTCACTTGGTTTCGGGAGGGCCACGCAGGCTTTTTCACCAATCGTTGCAAGCAAGGTTTCTGTCGAAAATTTGGATTCTTCGATAGTCGCGGCGAAACCTTCGCGGGCAAGGTCGCGACCAAGAATCACCTGTTCATACTGCCCGGGAGTCGGCACAAAAATACAACGGGCTCCGAGTACAGCCATATCCATCACGGTACTGTAACCGCCACGCGAAATAACCCATTCCGCATTATTCACGACAGCAGCAAACTGTTGATCAGGCAAATGCGTAAACAGGTCCAGGTTCTGTTCGTTGGAACTTTTTACACCAAGCGAGGGCTTTCCCAGAATAATTGCATGGCGACCGGGAATTTTCACAAGCGTCTTGCGCAAGGCGTTTTCAAAGCGCGAACGTGCAGGCTCTACACCGGACACCACCGCAACAAAGCGATAACGCGTATCCGATTTCGCGGTCAGGTTTTCGCCTTCAAAACGCGAAAGGGCGCCCACATACTTTACCGGCACCGGGCAAGTTTTCACGTGCGATAGCCCTGCCGCATACCCCGGAGTTTCGGGCAAGTCCGGCACCCAGACTTCGTCAAAGCGCTTCATAACAGACGCATGCCAAAGCATACCGAGCGGTTCAAATGCCGAAAGCACCTTCGGAAAGGCTATGCGACGCTGGTGCGTCATGTAAACTGATTTCGCACCGCGACTATAAAAACCAAAACGGTTGTCTGATACCAGAACATCATAATGGTAGCGTTTCACCATCTCTTCGGCAAAGCTGTGCTCGTAATTCATCACCGTCCGCAGGTGTACCCCGTTCTTGACAAGCCAGAGCCCCATATTGTAGCCGTGCTTGGGGTAAACGATGTTATAAGACGGCGCCAGGCGCTGGCGCAAATTCGGAAAGAATTCTCGCAGCAAGGCTGCGTTCGAGCGCACCACCGCAAGTTCGACCTCGGCTCCTTGATTCAGAAATTCCCGAATCACGGGCACGCAACGAGTCGCATGCCCCAGTCCCCAGTCAAGTGGCGCCACTAGAACTTTCAACGAGTCGCCTCCAGCCAAGCATTCGCCCAATCGCCGTGGTCAAAGTCCTTGTCATGTTTATCGCCTTCGTCCAAGCGGAGTTCCAGCACATGAACGTCAGTGACATCAACCACGATTGTCTGCTTTTCGGTCGAATACATGCGCTTGCTGCGAAACAGTTCGCGGTTGTCGCCCAACACAATGAACGAAGCCCCATCGCCACCGACGCTTTCGTCATCGAGACCAATGGTCGCATGGAACTTGTTGAACGAACGCGGGAGCGCAAATTTCATGAACGACGGCGCATGAGACCCGATTCCGTAACGGAACACTTCCTTGTCAATCGTAATCTTGCGGTGTTCGACTGTCGCATTCTTTTGCGGCTGTCCCCAGGCCTGTTCAAAGCTTTCCATCTTGAGTTCCGACAGCAACATCACCTCGGGCGATTCCACAAAGAAATCCTTCTTGAGCGTAAGCGTGTCAGAATCCGGCATCAGGCATTCGAATGTCACGCGGTTCATGCCCGCCATGATCTTTGTCGAATCCAACAACAGCGTATCCGTGTTCAGCGAAAGCATCAATTCTTCTTGCAGTTCGCCATTCAAGGAATAATTGCAAGTGATTGTTTCGGGGAATCGCTTGTTCACGACCATGGCATTGTTTTCCATGTCGCTCACAAAGAAATTCTGCAAGTAAGTCGACACGCCCTTCTTTGCCGTAATCTTGTACATGGCAAGCGGGTAACCGAACAGCTTGGGTTCAATCAACACACGTTCGCTCTTGTAGTCTTTCAAGATTTCATCGACCTGGTCGGTCGTCTTGAAGCCCACCACGCGAGACTTGCGGTTGAGTTCGCCATAGCCGTCCTGGCCACGCACCATGTAAATGTTTCCGCCCGAAACCTGCTGCCACTTGGCAAAGGTTTCGTTATCCCAGCTCATAAAGGAACGTTCACTGAAAGAACTGTGTCCCGAAGCAAGCATCTGCCAGGGGCGAGCGTAAATGAAAACAGAATTCTTCGGATAGCTTTCAAGAGCCTTGTCGAGGTAGTCTTCTTCGCCCAACAGTTTATTCTTGTAATAGAGCATGTTATGGCGGTAACTATCTCCATGATAAATCATCAGTCCGACCGAGAGGGCTGTTGCGACAGCCAGAACAATCTTGCCGGCCGCCTCGGGCTTCATCTTGGTCGAAAATTCAAGCGCATCGTAAAGGCCAAGCGCCATAATCAAGGCAAACAGCGGGAGCGCCACCAGCACGTAACGCTGGTTAATATCGATCGTAAACGTACCCGACACGTTCAAAAGAATCACGAAAATCTGCAGGCAGAACGTGATCCCAAGCAAAGCACCGCGCCAGTACCTGCGGGAATAAATCAAGCGGAACAGGAGCCAAGCCGTAGCGGCTAGCAGAATAACGGTAAAGGTGGTATAGAACGGATTCTGCATGATGCCGCCAAAAGACGGATCCTGGTCTAGGTTCATCATGACTTCGATATTCGTCTTCAAATTAAACCAGAAGTTTTCAAGCGAATGCGCCGCATGTTCGCCCCCCTGGAAATCGTAACCACGGTAAGCTGCCATGGTATTCACCGAAGGCCAGCTCACGGCAATCACGGACGCCACAAACAGCGGAAGCCTATGCGGTTTTTCAAAGAAATACTTGTAGTAGTAAAGGGCAAACGGAATAAACGCAAACACCGTTTCTTGCCTAGTCTGGGCAAAGAATCCAAGCAGAGGAACAGTCAAGAGGAAATGTTTCCAGTTCACCTTGTTTGCCGGCACAAAGGCATACCACGCCATGAGAACCGCAAGCAAGAATATGTACAGCACTTCGGTCGAGGCGGACCGCGCCTGCAAAAGATAAATCGGCATGCCGCCCAAGAAGGCCGTCGCTGCTAGAGCCGCCCATTCGTTCTTGAACCACTTGGAAAGCGCAAAAAAGAAGAACAGCAGGCTAAGCAAATAGAACGGAAAGTTGACCAACAGGGCAGTATCGCGGTTGGGTTCCATAAAGTTAAACACCAGCGAATACACAAAACCCAGCGCCTTGCCCTTGAAGTTGTTCACTTCGGTTTTGCAATCCAGCACCCCGTTTTCCCAAATGCCCTCGTTACAGACGCCACCCGTGTGGTCAAAGAACATCTGGAGACCCATGGATTCCCAGCTCGTTTCATCGCTGAGCACGCGGTGCGTGTTGCTGATGTTTCCGAACATGAACACCGAAAACACGAGCGCAATCCCCGCAAAGGCACAAATGCTCTTGCCCGAAGGCCTAAAGCTTTTCCAGCCCCGCGCGACAACAGGGAAATTGACGACAATGCCCACGACCAGCAAAATGAAGGTCGAAAGAATGGAGTAATAGCCCCAGTCAATATCCCAGCGACGGGCATACGAAACGGATAAATTATTGAAAATAAGGAATGCGACTACCAGAACGGCAAGCGTAATTCCAATTACAACAAAATGCCTGCGGCCAATGCCCAGACGTTCAAGAATATTCTTCATGCCGTAAATATAACTAATAATTACCAGTTACTAGTTATTAGTGAGTAGCGTGAAATGTGTATTAATAGCACATTACACATTCCACATTGTGCCGCAGACACCTACACATTCACGTACTTGGCCATGAACTCGTCAACCGGCAGCGGTTTCGAGTAGTAGAACCCCTGCAGGCTCTTGACCTTGAATCGCAGCAGGAATTCTCGCATTTCGGGCGTTTCGATACCTTCTGCAGTTACCGACGACGAGAAGGAATCCGCCAGTTCCGAAATAAAACGAACAGTCTTCTGGTCAGAAGTATCCTGTTCGATATTCATGACAAAGCTGCGGTCGATTTTCACCGTAGTCACCGGCAGTTCACGCAACACGCCAATAGAGCTGAAGCCGGTACCGAAGTCATCGAGCGCCACCTTGACACCCTTATTGCGCAGCCGCGTAAAGATGTCTTTAAGAAGAGCCATGTCCAAAAGGCGGCAACGCTCCGTAATTTCCAGGCACAGGTTCTGCGGCGGGAACGATTCCTCTTCCAGAATAGAAAGCACGTTCTCGACAAAGTCAGGCTTTTCTAGCTGCGTGTACGAAAGGTTCACATTGATTACAAACCCCGGGTACGATTCAAGGATTACTTTTGCATCCTTGATTGCAGTCCTTAGAATCCACTTACCCAGTTCCGGGAACAAATTATCTTGTTCCAAAATATCGACAAATTCTACCGGAGGTACAACGCCGTACTCCTCGTTTTTCCAACGGATCAAGGCCTCGGCGCCAATAATCTTTTCGCTTGCGGCGTCCACAATCGGCTGGTAGCACAAGTAGAACCCATCGCAATGGTTCACGATGCTATTGCGAATCACATTGATACGCTCGATGGCGAAACGCTTGTCATCGTTTACGTCGTTCTTAAGAATATACAACTCACCCAAGTGATTATTCTTGGATTCGTAATAGGCAAAGCGCAGGCAAGAATAAACGGTTTCTACGCTGACATCGAATTTTTCGAGGTTGATGGCACCTGCGACAAACGAAAGAACTACGCGAGTTCCATCCACATTAAAATCATGAAGGGAATTGTACTGGATACGTTTGTACAGGTTTTTCAGGTCTTCAACAGAGGCTTTCTGGCAGACAATTGCAAACTTGGTTCCATCCATTCGGTACCAATCACCCAGGCCATGGGCCTCGACCTTGATCATCTTTGAAAATTCCTGGAGCACGCGGTTTCCGAACGTGTAGCCGTAAATTTCATTCAGACGAGAAAAATCATTAATGCCCAAAATCATCACCTGCAGGCTTTTACCACGCCAACTCGTCGACTGCATGTCTTCCAAAAAACCATAAAGGCTTCTCATGTTGGAAACATCATCATAATAGCTTAGGGTGTCATTGTTCTTGATCATTCCGCCAAAGTAGTTCGGGTTTCCGTGTTCGTCACGGAGCAGAACACCTCGACAGGTGCAAACAATGTAACGGCCACTTTTTGTCAACACGCGATACTGAAGATTATGTTCGTTCATCTGGCCGGACATGACCTTGTCAATATTTTCTTTATAGGCGGCGCGATCATCCGGGTGGATTTTTTCCATCCAGGCATAAGCTACCCCCTGCATATATTCGTCAGGTAAGCCAAAATAGTGAACAGCCTCTTTAGACCAGCGGGTCCAATCTGTTCTCATATCGGTGACATAGATGTATGCCCCATTCGCAAGTACCGAAAAAGCCTCATACAAGGAATCAATTTTCGCTTTGACAACGCTATCCATCATTTTCTCCTTCAGACACCACAACGCAGTTCTTGCCGTTTTTCTTGGCTCTATAAAGAGCCTTGTCAACACGAACGATTGCGGCATCAGCGCTTTCGCCCTTCCGAAGTTCAATTACACCTGCACTCACGGAACGACGTCCAGCTTTTTCAAATGTAATATCATTGAAAGCGACTCGTACCCTATCAGCAAAATCTATAGCCGTTTTTAACGAAGAATCCTGCAAAAGCACCATGAATTCTTCGCCTCCCCAACGGCCAATAGGAGATTTTACATTCAGAACCACAGGAACAGGCTGTAAAGAGTCTCCACCATGAAGTTCGTATTCCTTTGCACACATGCCTTCAAAATCAGTCATATTAAAGCCAGCCGCATCGACCCCGGATACTCCGGTTTCATCGGCAACTCTTCTCAAAAGACGGCTGATTTCTTGAATAACGTTATCACCTTCCTTGTGGCCCCAGGTATCGTTAATTTGTTTAAAATTGTCGATATCGAACATTACAAGGCAGGCAGTTCGTCCTGACGTCACGCACTGGGTAATTCGGCGTTGAATTTCGCCACGGTTAAACACCTCCGCCAAGGAATCCGTAATAGAGGTCAACTGCAGTTTCGCGTAAGTTTCGGCTTGCTCCTGTGCCGTCACATCGATAAAAGTCGCCAGACGGTTAATCATGGAAACCTTGCCCGAAAAAGCCTCCTCGGGCATTTCGAAATCATAACGTTCCCCGCCCTTGCCTTCGCGCATTCCTGCAATCACAAGAGTCGCATTGTGCTGGTTCACGCAACAGCCCGTGCGCAAGAATTCGCTAGAGGAATAAAAACCCGAAGTAAACGCAATGCTCTGCAGCGGGAGCGTTTCACTACTGATTTCTTCTTTGCCCCAAAAGATTCGACGTACTACACAAGAAAACGCCTTGATTATTTCAGGGCTAAACACCCCTATATTACGGCCGTCTTTTCGGACACTTGCAAGAATTGTCCACGGGTCGCCATAAGCAAGGCGCACCTTCACGCCTTCTTCGATATCCGACGACATGACTACGGAACCATCTTCGTTACAGGCTACCGGAGCACGCATGATGTCAATTCCATTGCGCTTGTAGAACAACGGGAATTCCAGCGTGTTGTAAATGAAGTGTTCGTCATTCTGGATATTCAAATAGCGGTGATAGACTTCATAAGCGGGCTCGCCATTCAGTTCATACAGCACCGGCCCCTTCGCTTTTGTCACCACAAATTCACGGCCAAGGGGTTTCCAGCCAATCACATGGGTGGTATAGACAAAGAAGTCTTCGCCCCCCATCAAAAGGACTAGGACTCCCTTTCCTGAATACCCGCCCACATTCGAAAACACGCATGTTTCCGTACTTGTCAGACTCGGATTAATGGCGCCACCGCCAAAAATCGCAATCGAGGGGTCCACATCCTTGAACGCATCGCAAAACGGTGTCATGGAAACACCAAGAGTCGTCAGCTGCAGTTCAACCGCCTTCACCCACGGATTCGCCTTGATTTCTTCTTTAATACTGCCAACCACATCAACGGCATTGTCCGCATCCATCGTATACTGCAGCAATTTTAGCTGAGTCGTAGGGTATTCAAAAATCGTACAGACAACGGAAATTTCGGCATTTGATATATGCCCATCCACAATGTTGCCAGCCGTGGAACAACCCATGTAAATGGAATCCGGAAAATTCTGCGAAATGACGTCACAAACCAGGTCTATCTGCCCACGATCCATGGAGTTCGAATAAATCTGGAATACCACATGAGAAAACACTCGTGATTTACACCAGAGACTAATCTTGTCAAGGTCGCGTTTTAACGTAGTGATACTGTGGTAATCGAACTGGAATTGTTTCATGTCTCTGAGATATCCCTATAATATGTATCAATATAGAAGATACTACAAAGAAGTGCATTACGTTCGAAAAAAGTTACCCTATTTATTCCAAATCGGAATATTTGTGGTAAAAGTGACTAAATCACGAATTTTTGGATAATTTCGGCAATTCCGCCGTGGTTGTTGTCCGCTTTTGTGACATAGTCGGCCACCGATTTAGCCACATCGGAAGCGTTCGCCATGGCAATTCCTACACCTGCGGCCTCGATCATGGGGCAGTCGTTTTCTTCGTCGCCCACGGCGATGGTATCCGAAAGCGGGACCTTGTAAAAATCGGCCATAAAACGCACCGCATCGCCCTTGTTGGACTGCATGTGCGAAAATTCGAGCATTTCGGGCTTGCTGAACACGTCAAAGAGCTTGCCCGCCGTGGTCTTGCGCATCTCGGCGCGAAAATCGAGCAGGCTATCGTGATTAAACGGCGTAATGATATTCACCTTGATGGGAGGCTTTACCACCACATTGATAAAATCACCGTAGTAGTCGCGAATATCCTTGACAACCACGTAGTCCATCTTCATCAGCCGGCAATACGTCTTGAGTTGTTCCGTCTCGTATTCCGAGACAACGAGGTCGCCCGAGTACGTGTGCGCGTGCATGCCCGCCTTGTGGGCCGCATCCATAATGAATTTGACCGATTCTACCGGAATGTAGCGCGTCAGAATGGACTGTTCAGTGGAGTAATCGTAAATGAGCCCGCCATTGAAACTCACCAGGAAAAAGCCCGGCTTGTCGAAGCCGTACTTTTGCGCCAGTTGCTTGGCGCTCGTGAGCGGACGCCCGGTGCAGAGCACCAGCTTGTGCCCGCGAGCAAGCATTCCCTCGATGGCTTTCATGTCTACATCGAGAATAGTCTTGTCGTCGGTCAGGAGCGTACCGTCAAGGTCGGTGAAAAGAAGTTTCATACGTAGAATATAGTAATTCAGAATTCGGATTTCAGAATTCGGGACAACCATTGGTAGAGCCTAGAGAAGAAAGGATTGTTCTAAGTTCCCACCTAAGTGCTAAAGCACTAAGTGGCCAAAGGTAAGTTCTAAGTTCTAAGCTCTTTTTCTATATTCACCAGTATGAGAATCGATGATTTTTTAAGCGAAGCAAGTTCCGTAGCCATTTTCGGACACGTGCGCCCGGACGGCGACTGCGTGGGTTCTACCACCGGCATTTACAACTACATCAAGGATAACTACCCCACCATTCAGGCAGACTTGTTTCTTGAAAACTTTCCCGACAGCTACAAAATTTTGCGCGGGGCAAGCGATGCCCACTCAGCCTGGACAGCCGAATGCAACGGCGGCAAGCCCTACGATTTAGCATTCTTGATGGACACGCCGAGCTTTGAACGCGTGGGAGCAAATGGCGCTGAATGCATCAAGGCCGCCAAGAAAACCATCAACATCGACCACCATATTAGCAACCCGCTGAACCTTTGCACCTTGAACCTGGTAGAGCCCGAAGCAAGTTCTGCAAGCGAGGTTCTATACGTAAACCTCGACAAGGCTAAAATCAGCCGCGACACAGCCAGTTCCCTTTACCTCGGCATTGTACACGATACGGGAGCCTTCAAGTACAGCTGCACCGGCAAGCGCACCATGCAGGTGGTGGGTGACTTGATTGAAGCTGGCGTCGACTTCGCAAAAATCGTGAATGAGACTTACTACACCCGCACCTACAAGCAGACGCTCATTACGGGCTATGCCATGCAGCAGAGCAAGCTTGGTTTAGGCGGCAAGGTCGTCTACAGCTACATTACGCCCGAAGACATGGAACGTTTCGGTGTCACGCTCGTGGAACTTTCCACCACCATCGACACCATCCGCGAAGTCGGCGGCACCGAAGTGGCCTTGCTTTTGTATCCCGTAAACGGGAAGTACAAAATCAGCCTGCGCAGCAACTATGTAGTCGATGTAAACGCCATCGCAAAAGAATTCGGCGGAGGCGGCCACACCCGTGCCGCCGGCGGCGATACAAATGACGCCCCCGAAGTCGCGATTGAAAAAATCCTGAAGTTGATAGAAAAACAGCTTTAAACCAAGAACAGCGCCACGGCCAAGAGTACGAACACGCAGCCGCTGAACCAGTTGAGGTTGCGGTTCGCTTTCGGGCTATTCAGCAGGAACTTCTTGACGGCGCCAGCCAACAGAGCGACCGAACCGAACACGATCATGGTCGCCACAATGAATTCTGCGCCAAAGATAGCTGTCTGCAAGCTCGGGTGAATCGGGCGGTCCAGGCGCACGGCCGGCGGTATAAACGAAAGCATGAACAGAATCACCTTCGGATTCGAAAGGTTCATGATGATGCCGCGCAGGTAAAGCTTGCGGGCAGAAGGATGGCCGACATCGCTGGGCTTATGATTTTCATCATCTATAGCCACGTTTCCGGCGCGAACTTGAAAACTCCGGTACGCCAAATACAGCAGGTATGCAGCACCGAGACATTGCATCACAAAGAACGCCGTCGGGCTTGCGGCAACCAGCGCCGAAACCCCCGCAACCAGCAGCCCCGTCTGCACCATGATTCCCGTGCAAAGCCCCAAAATCACGCAAAAACCGGCTCGGGCGCCGTGGGCAGCACTTTGGGCAAGTACGAATAAATTATCTGGCCCGGGGGCAATCCCCACGACAAGCGCTGCGATGAAAAATTCAAGCATGATTAGTAGACGGTAGGAAGTAGGAAGTAGACAGTAGGAAGTTGGCTGTAGAAGGTTTAATTCTATAGCTTATCCAAGAAGCTGTCGACATCGAGTTCGTCGAGGTCTTTTTGCAAATCGGCAAGAACATCGTCCGAAATAACCGCCGGTTGCACCTTTTCAGCATCGTTAGATGCCATGGCGCCAGCGATTTTTTCGGCCACATTTTCAAATTCCGACGGAGCAGAACCCGCACGCGGGCTAGGCAGGTTTTCGCCTTTTTCAGTACGTTCTTCGGCCAAAGCTTCGGAGGCATCCACCATCTTCTTGAGGGCTTCGGCCACTGCGCCCATGGCACCGCCGTTGCTGACAACGGCGTCGATTGCGCGGCTGAGTTTCTTGCGGAGTCCGGCAAATTCGTCGCGATCCAGTTCTGCGACTTCGCCATGGTAATACATCAAGGGAGTCTTGCAGCGAGCGCAGCAAAACACCATCATGTTGGCGCCATCACCTTGAATCTGGGCGTCGAAAGATGTACCGCAATGCGGGCAGTCGATATGAAATTCGCTCATGTTCCCTAATTTAGAAAATGCGGGCGCATTCGTGTACCTGGCTAAAGCCAAAAAACAAACAAAAAATTATTTTTTAAGAGAAAAAGTTTAACAACCAACCAACAATTCCGAATTCTGAATTCCGAATTACGATTTTTATATGCTTTGTCAGTGGCTTTATCATTTAACGAATATCGATCTTTTTGATGGCCGTCTGTTCCGCGCTGGTACAGCAGCCATGCTCTCTATCATCCTCGTCATGACCTTCATGCCGATCTACATTCGAAAGCTCCAGAGCCTTGATGCAACTTCTGACTTCGATAAAGACGGCAAATCCAAGTCTCCCCCGATTATGGGCGGACTTCTCCTTGTCATTGTGGTAGAAATCGTGTCGCTCCTAGTATGCAAGATGAACGGCTACACCATTTCGACTCTGATTGTACTTGCCGCGTTTTCTGCCGTGGGCGCCATCGACGACATCGCAAAAGTCAAGGCCAAGCGCCTGATCAAGCTCGGCAAGCTCAAGGCCGCCGACTACATGGACAAGGCCGACGGTATTTCCAGCAGCCTTAGACTATTCCTGTATTTCTTGTTTAGCTTGGTCGTCGCTATCTTCTGCTACAAGTTCATTCCCGAACTCAAGGGCGACCTGACGATACCCTTCTGCCCCATCGATGTGTTCCAGATTCACCTGCCCAACTGGGTTTTCGTGGGTTTCATGACCTTTGTAATCGCCGCCTCAGCCAACGGGACCAATTTTACCGACGGTCTCGACAGCCTTGTTTCTGTACCGATTCTTTCAAGCATGATTTTCGTTGGACTCGTGGCCTACGTGAGCGGCAACTTTATCTTTAGCCAGTACCTAAGCGTACCTTACTTGCCGGGCTGCGATGAACTATTCCCGCTCGCCATGTCGATTGCAGGCGCACTCCTCGCCTACTTGTGGTTCAACAGCCCTCCGGCCGAAATCTACATGGGCGACGCCGGCTCCGTAGGCTTTGGAGCCGCTATCGGTATTATGTTCATTCTAGTGCAGGCAGGGCTTTTCCTCCCCATTGTATGCATCATCATCATTGCCGAAGCATGCTCCGTGTTGCTCCAGATTAGCTGGTTCAAGTTCACCAAGAAAACCACCGGCGAAGGCAAGCGCATCTTCCTTTGTGCGCCTCTCCACCACCACTACCAAAAGAAGTGGGAAGGCCGCTTCCCGAGCAAGCCGCTCATGAATTCCAAGATCGTGTGGCGCATGCACCTCATCAGCATCTTCGCGCTCATCGTGAGCATGGTGATTTTCTTCGGTATTAGGTAGAATATATGGACATCATCGAAACTTTGAATGCGGCGGGTCAGCAAGAGCTGGTCGCCAAGCTTGAATCTTTGAATGGCGATGCCCGCAAGAACTTGGAGCGCGACATCGCAAGCCAGGACTGGGAAGAACTCAAGGCTCTTTACACCGAAAAATCGAACGCCTCGCTCGATGACAACGTATCGGGCGACTTGAAACCGATGCCGTTCAAGATTGCAACCGACGACTTGCGCTACGACTTCTGGAAAGAGACTGGCGAAATTCTTCTCGGCAAGGGTCAGGTGGCCGCATTCTTGGTTGCAGGCGGTCAAGGTTCGCGCCTCGGTTTCGATGGCCCGAAGGGCATGTTCGATATCGGACTCCCGAGCCACAAGAGTTTGTTCCAGCTACAGGCAGAACGCTTGCAGAACTTGGCCGCCCAAGTAGGACATGCGATTCCGTGGTGCATCATGACAAGCCCGCTGAATCACGAAGCGACCGTCAACTTCTTTACCGAACACAATTTTTTCGGTTACGCCCGCGAAAACATCCGTTTCTTTGAACAAGGTACGATTTGCGCGCTTGACCCGAACGGAAAAGCCGTCGTCGACGAGAACAACCGTTTGGCCCTGGTACCCGATGGCAATGGCGGGTGCTTTAGGGCACTCGCCCAAAGCGGAACTCTCGCCTGGTTGATTGAAAAAGGCGTTCGCTACGTATTCCTTTACAGCGTCGACAACGCGCTTTGCCGCATTTGCGACCCGGCTTTTATCGGGGCACTTGCAAGCGAAGGCCGCAGCATGTCGGCCTCCAAGGTGGTGCACAAGGCAGGGCCCAACGAAAAGGTGGGCATTTTCGCCTTGCAAAACAACAAGCCCGGCGTTGTGGAATACAGCGACCTGCCCGAGAACTACCGCGACATGACTAACGCCGACGGAAGCCTGACCTTTGACGGCGGAAATATCGCCATTCACTTGTTCAAAACCGAAGGCTTGCGTAAGTTGCAGACGAGCAAACTCCCGTGGCATACGGCCCGCAAGACCGTTTGCGGTATCGAAAAATGCTGGAAGTTCGAACAGTTCCTGTTCGATGCATTCCCGCAGCTGGGCACGATGATGCCGTTTGGCGTGGTGCGCGAAGAAGAATTCAGCCCGGTCAAAAACGCCGAAGGAAACGACAGTCCGAAGACTGCACGCGAAATGATTGGCAGACTCCACCGCGAATGGCTCCGCAAGGCTCATGTCGAAGTGAAACCGGGCAAGCTTTACGAAGTGTCGCCCACGCTTAGCTACGCCGGCGAAGGACTTAGCCGCCGCGTATTCGAACGCGAACTGGGAAGAAATATTCTGGAATTCGATGAATAGTAGCCAGTAGACGGTTGGAAGTAGGAAGGATCAATGAAGAATTTCAGGTTCGTTCTGTACAAAGCGACGTTCCACATTCTGCTCCGCCTTCCAAACGCATTCTACGCTGTACTATTCACGCTCGCTTTTCCGATTTACAAGGCGTTGCATACCAAGCGCGCTTACGGCCGCACGGTAATGCACCTCGAAAACGCGAAGGCCTATTTGAAAACAAACGTAAGCGCTCGCGACATGTTCAGAGGCATTTTCTGGAATGCACTCGATTCTTACCGCGGACTCGCCCGCTTTAAAAGTGTCGAAAATCGAATCGTTTACGAAAACGAAGAAATCATCCGCGAAGCCGTGAAACTTGGGCCTGTTGCCGGCATCAGCATTCACCAGGGTGCATTCGAACTTTTGCACCGCGCCCTTTGCCGTTATAGCGAACACGTGCACCTGATTACCGATTCTGTCGGCAACGACGCATTCCGCGAGGTACTCAAAGAACTCCGCAGCGACCCGCACCTGACCGAATACCATCCCGAAGAAACCGGCAAGCTGATCCGCGACCTGTTCAAGACCAAGGGAATTCTCGCCATGGTTTTTGACCAAGGAAAGAATACCAAAGGCAACGAAGTCCAGCTTTTCGGGAAAGCGAGCACGCTCTACTTACGTCTCCCGCAAAAAGTGAACCAGATGGGAGCATCCGTCGTCACGTTCCGCACGTGGACCAACACAAAGCATCAAATCGTCATCCGTTTTGAAAGCGTCTATCCGCCAAAAACCGAGCCCGAAAAGTTCGTCAAAGACATTGCAAAGGAAACGGAGACGTGGATATCAGAACACCCCGAACAGTGGAGCTGGAACTACCACGGAAACTTTAGGGTCTAGCCCCCCAACAGCGAATCCTTGATACGCTGGAAGGTCGATTCCTGTTCTCCACTACGCACCACAACCACGATTTTGGACGTGGCATAGTGATCCGTAAAGTTAATGATATGGCTGCGTTCTTCGGTCACCGACAAGGCGGCAAGTCCGAGGTCAGCAGCCCCGGCACGAACAGAATCTATAATATCATCAAAATCCATATCGATGATTTCGAGATTGCGCCCCAGGTAATTGGCCACATAGCGGGCGATTTCAATATCGATACCCACGATTCCGCGTTTTTTGCAACGGAATTCAAACGGCGGGAATTCGGCATTGGTCGCTACCCTGAGAACAGGGCCGACAGCGGAATCTTGAGAGACATGGTATTTGGTCTGCCCCCCGATATAGCTGTCGAAAATGGAATCGTAAACGCCCATGGCCCGCATCTGGATCAAGGCGATATTCACGGAATCCAACAGGCCCATATTTTCTTTTGCAACAATGCCTGCATACGATTCTTCTTTGAAGGTTTCGTTCAAAATTCGCAGCGAGGGATTTTTGCGTACAAACACCTTGGCGGGAGCATCGTCTGTGAGCACGGCGTCGATTTTGCCTTCGAGCAGGGCATTTACTGCCTGAGCCAATGTTTCAAACTTTTCTGCCTGGAGTCGGGTCGAATCTGTACCATAATCGGCAGCATATATTTCGCCGGTCGTGCCGACAAGAACTCCTACTTTTTTGTTCGCCAAGTCGTCAATAGAAAACACCCTGTTTTCGGGAATTTCAGTTTTACTGCAACCCACAAGCAACAAAAACAGGAGAAAAGTAGCTATTTTCCAGAAGCGGCTCATTTTTTACAAAAATCTCAACTTTTTATTACAATATAAGAAAATAGAGTCCAAATTCAATGGAAAAAATTGTAATAGTTGACTATTAGAAGGCAAAAACGGATTCAAAAACAGCATTTTCGGCAAAAAAATCTATTTTTACCGCAAAAAGAGAGAATCATGGCGCTAAACGAAGAAGAAGAATTCCAGCTGCAGTGGATCAACAACCACCACATGGAAGACAAGGACGAGCAGGCGCGGAAAGAAGCCGAAGCGGAAGCCGCCGCACGCCCCGCGCGCGCCCCGCGCGGGCGTAAGATGCGCCGTAACCCGGCCGCCTGGGAACTCCCCGTGCCCGAAGATGAAATCGACCTCCACGGCATGACATCCGACGAGGCGGCAGAAGCCGTGGAACGGCGCATCGATGACCTGATGATTGCAGGCCTCAAGATTCTCAGGGTCATCCACGGCGGCGGAAACCCCAGCTACGGCAACGTGAAGCGAATCATCGACCGCAAGGTGCGCTCCGAATGGAGCAACCGCATCCAGCTGTACAAAGTCGAGCCCGACAACGCCGGTTCGAGCATCATGATCCTCGGAAAACCGCGCCCCGCCCAGGCAAAAGCCCCTAGAAAGCCCGCCAAGAAATAAAAATTCGACTTTTTTCATTTTTTTGCGCCTTTCCCCTTTAAATTCTTCAAGTTTTTTTCTATTATTGGACCACCGAACCGGAATATAGCTCAGCCTGGTAGAGCGCTTGCTTCGGGAGCAAGAGGTCGTGAGTTCGAATCTCGCTATTCCGATAAGACAAAAAGACACCTTCTAGGGTGTCTTTTTTGTCTTATATGGATTTGGCGGGATTGAGAACGAGCGACGAAGTCGTGAGTTCGACTAAATTGCCTCATGAACGAAGTGAATTATAGGCAATTTAGAGATTTTGGCGAAGCCAAAACCCGGAGGGCAAAATGCGAAATGAAATGAGCATTTTGTCTAATCTCGCGTTCACTGATGAATGCTTAGACAAAAATGAAACGAAGTGAAGGCTTTGTCTAATCTCGCTATTCCGCTTCCGACTTCGCCGAAAGTGTCTTCAGCAATTCCTTCTTGGTTGCACCTAACGCAAAGAACATCTTGATCATCAGTTCAAGGGAAACGCTGGAGTCCGCATGTTCCACTTTGGCGTAACGAGACTGGCTCGTTTTCGCGATAATTGCGGCAGAGACTTGAGTTTCACCAAGAGACTTCCGCTTGGCAACCAACGCCTTAGCCAAAGCGACCTTCATTTCAACAATCGCCATTTCAGCGGGACTCAACCCCAAAAACTCGTCGACATCCCCGACTTTCCACCCCTTTTTCTGCAATCTTTCTTTTTTCAACTTATCCATAAACTAATCCTCCGCATCATAAGTTTTCAATCGTTGACGACACAACTCAAGAATTTCATCAGGCGTTTTGCTCGTTTTCTTTTCCGTCCATAAAATCACAACTATTGCATCCGTATCAATCCGATAAAATAATCTCCATATTTTATTTTCATCTCGAATGCGAAGCTCATGACAATGTGCTCCAATCGACGGCATCGGGCGACTCTGTGGAAGCGACAGATTCATTCCCGATTGCAGTAATCGTAACAGATATCCGGTTTCTATCCTCGCTTTTTGAGATAAAGGTGGTGTCTGCGGCTGTTCATGCAGCCAAACCAATGGTTTATGACTCGGACTCATAAAATATATATCAGATTTGACATAACATCAAGGGTTAAGGTGAATTTTTACACCCCCTATTACTATACACGCTGTTTTGGGACGTTTGAATACCGATTTCACGAAAAATTTATTTCTTTTTACAAAAAGAAAAAAATCGCACCGAAATCCATATAATCGGTCGCGAATTGCAGAAAGTATAAATTTGATTATTTATATTTGCCCCAAAATGAAAGTTTGGTGGGATTTTTATAACCGGAGGTCTTCTGTGAAGATTTTTAACGCATTGCGCAAGCGCATAACAGCATCAGCTCAGCCATGTCAGTCTGCAAGCAGCCTGCCGCGGCATTCGCTTCGCATGTTATTTGCTCTGTCCATTCTTCTAGCTCTGCTCGCAGCATGTGGCGATGAATCCTCTTCTTCCGTTTCGCCGGAACCTCGCCAGTGCGAGGAACAGAGCGATGACTGCGATGACGTAAGTTCTAGCAGTGAAAAAATTTCCAAAAATTCTTCGAGCTCGCAAAAGAGCGCCGATAAGGGCAAGTCTTCTTCTAGCGAGAAGAGCACGAAGGAATCTAGCTCTTCGGCAGCAACCAAGAATTCTTCTAGCTCCGTCAGTGGCGATAAGAGTAGTTCTTCCGTCAAAAAAGAAGATTCCAGCAGTAGCGTGGAGATTGCTTCTTCCTCTAGTGTAACGCCGAAGTCGAGCAGTACGGTAACTTCGTCTGCGACGGTTGCGTCTAGCAGCAGCGTTACCTCTTCTGAAACTGTAGAATCGAGTAGCAGTTCGTTCGACAAGGAGTTTAATGGATCGCTTTGGCGTGCTGGCGCGTATAAAGCATTTGTCGATACCCGCGATAATCACGAATATTATTATATACAAATTAACGGCAAGGATACGGCAGGCAAGGCTGCTACCATCAAGGTGATGGCAGAAAACTTGAATGTCGGAGAGTTTATAAGAGGCCGTAAAAACCAAGAAGATGACAATAAAATTGAACGCTATTGCTATGATAATGATACTACCAACTGTAACAAGTACGGAGGCCTATACCAGTGGGCTGAGATGATGCAGTTGCCGAACCGCTGCAATACGGAAAGCTGCGCCGATTTAATCAAGCCGAATCACCAGGGAATATGCCCCAGTGGCTGGCGCTTGTTGACCTATAATGACTACTACATTGTGGTGCATGCAGATAATAATGAAGATGGCGTAAAGGGGACCCGTGCTGGTTGCTTTGGCGGCAGCGATGATACTGGCTATAGCCTTGTTAGCACGGGGTATCTTTGGGATCATTCGTTTACGAACGTAGAAAATGGTACATATTGGCATTATCCTGTAGAAAGCGAACAATATAATGGAATTGCTTCTAAGGTAAGTTCGCAATGGAGAACTGCAACTGGAAATTCTTATGATGATTCGTATAAGACTCAGGGCTTTTCCGTCCGTTGTGTAATGGTTGAATAACCGTTAATTAAACAAACAATTTTAACAAATAAACAGGGCTGTACTTACCAGCCCATTGAGGGTTATTATGTCTAAGAAGAACATTAAGAATAATAAGAAAAATTCCACCCGTAAAAATTACAAAATCGAAGCGTTAGAGCCGCGCTTGATGATGGATGCCTAAAGAAAGCGACGGCGAATGCCTGGCCGCTAAGCGGACAGTAAAGGCCGAAGGCCGTAATTTCTGTGAGTAATAAATGCTTGGTATTAACCAAGCATGTTTGCGAGAGTGGGGCGTAAGACGAACGGTCTTTGGGCTCGTGCGGAGCAGGCTGAGCCGGAGCGCTGCTTGCTAAGCGTTTTCTCGGATGGAAAGGTGACCCCGGAACAAGTCCGGGGTGACATCCGGGGGTGTTAGGGGGTGGAACCACCTAGGCGAGGGGGGCAGAAAGACGTTTTGGACGCGAGTAGAAAAGGAGATCCCACCTTGGTGGCCATGCGCACTAAGCAACAAGTTGCTAAGTGCTGTCCGCCCGGGTCAAGGACAATCAGCAGGACACGCGGACAAAGCGGCTGCAAGCAGGGGGATGCCTCCCCCTCCTAAAAATAATCGCAATTTTGCAATCAATTGATTGCACGCATTAGACGTTTCTTGTTTTATCTTTGAGCAAGAATTAAGGAAATTGCGAAAAATGACAAGACCGCCCACTTTACAACATTTACACCACAGACACTTTACAAACGCAACTAATTGTTGTATATTTAGAGGTATGAGTACCGTGGTAACAAACATTCGAATCGACAAAGAGCTCAAGGCTCAGGCAACCGAACTATTCAACGACTTGGGCTTGACGCTCTCCCAAGCGTTTACGGTTTTCCTGAAGCAAGCCATTCTGCACCACGGCCTGCCTTTTGCCGTTACAAGACCTCCGTCCAAAGAACTCCTCGAAGCCATCAAGGAAGGCGAAGAACTCGCCCACGATCCTAATGCAAAAACTTATGCTTCGTTCGATGAACTGCTTGAGGAACTGGACATAAAAAAATGAGTTCTAAAGACGGATTCAAGTATAATTTACGGATTACAAGCCGCTTCAAGAAGCACCTTAAACAAATTGCCAAAAGAAACATAGACAACGTCACAAAGATTAGCAATGTTGTCAATTCTCTGCAAAAAGGGGAAACTCTTGAAGCTCGATTTAAAGACCATGCTTTAGTCGGAAAATGGAACGGCCATAGGGAATGCCACATTCTTCCCGATCTTTTGCTAATCTACAAGATCGAAGAAAACATTCTTATTCTAGAACTTGTAGACACCGGCTCTCACGCCGATTTATTCGGGAAATAATTACCTCACGCACCTGACCGAGAATCCGAAGTTCTTGGGTTTGGACATGTAGCCGAACGCCATGGACTTGCTGGTGAGGTACCACACGCGGGCAGAGCCGGGAGCAACGCCTTCGGAGGAATCGTCAGCGCTCCAGAAGAAGGCGAACTTGGCAGTGTTGCCGTAGGTTTCGTCGTCAAAACGGTTGCCGGCGGGCATCGCCGAGAATTTGAGAGTATCGTTGCCGTTGGTGTCGCCCGACCAGCCGTAATCTGCTTTGATCAAGTAGCCCGCGTTAAAGTCGGCGCCAGCCGCAGTCCAAAGGCTTTCGAAGTCGGCGTGCGTGGGCAAGCGGAATCCGGCGGGGCATGCCTTTTTGGCCGCGTCCCAGGTGTAGAGCCTGCCGTAAACCATGCACTGGTCGTCATCATCTTTGTAGCAGAAACTGCCTTCGGTTTTGTAATTCAGGTTGTCGCCCAGCCATTCGAGGCCGGCAATTTTCACCGTGCGGTACGTCTGCTTGTCGCGCGGGTCCTTGAACTCGTTTTTCTTTTTGGACTTGGGCGCCGCCGAGGCCGAAGCAACCAACAAACTCATGAACAGAATCAGCCAAAACTTCATGGCCCAAAAATAACTAATTTTCTATTTTCTGAAAAAAAAACGGAGTCTTATGTCCTTTTCTAAAACACTCGCCATTTTCGTGTGCGCCACAGCGTTCTGCTTTGCCGCCAACGATTCGACCGCAAAAACCCAGGCTCCCGCACAGGCTAGCACCCAGGCTCCCGCAATTTCGCAAGAAGAAATGCTGATTTTCAAGACTCTACTACAAACTCCGCTTTTCAAGGACAACTTTGTACAGTCTTGCACGGTGCAATCCATGGAATGGCTCGGTGCAAGCCAGGCCGACAAGACCTGTAATTGCGCCTACAACCGCCTTGTTAAAGACGGCAAGTTCATCAACCAGATTATGAGCTCGATCAACGGTGACAACATCGATTTCGAGAAATGGGGATTCGACTTTATCGAGCCCTGCATTCCCCAGAACTACCCCGCCGAAACGGACAACGCCTTCGTAAAAGAATGCCTTAAGGCCGGCGACGTGGACAAGGCCACCTGCGAATGCGTGCTGAAATCGATCAAAAAGGATTACAGCGTGCGCGACCTGATGAAGACCGCCTTCGAGGACCAGAAAAAGCTGGAAATCGATATTATACTTAAATCGGCGCAGTGCCTTTCGAAATAATTTGAAAAAAACTATATAAAAAACTAACGGCATCCCCCCCAAGGGATGCCGTAGTTGGTGTTTGGGATGTTTGGTTTCGTACCTATAAGATAGATTCGTACGGGGGCAAAAGGTATAGTGGCAAGACACAAAGCGTTGTTGTGTTTTACAACACCCCAGGCCCCGTTTCAGTCTCAAAATGAGTCAAAAAGGCGTAATTTTTTGAAAAAATGGCATTTTTTTATTAAACAGCCCGCAATGGAATTGTTGTAAAAGACCCATTTTTAGACAAAAAAAGCCCCAAAACGGCCAAATTTTCTTTTTTCAGGGCGTTGGCACGGTCTTTGCATCTAGAAAGCGGTAAAAAAAGAGAGGAAAAAATGTCCGATTTTAATAACGATGCAGAAAAGGTGTTGGCGAAGGCGCAGAGCCTGCGCGACCGTTGCTCGCATTCCTATCTGGGTGCGGCGCATTTGGCGGTGGGGCTTGTCGAAGGCCCTGATGCCACCTTGAAGAAACTCTACAAGTCGAAGGGCGCGAAGACGAATGAGCTCCGCGGTAAGCTGGAGCCGTTTGTGCAGAAGATTCCGCGCATGGAGGGTGTGAACCCCGACGTGGAACCCGACAACGACTTGAACCGCATTTTGCGTGCGTCTGTGCAGGCAGCGCGTCAGGTGAACCGTATGGTGACCCCGGGCGATATGCTCGTGGCCCTCATGAAGTTCTCGGGCGACCGCGGCCTTGCGAAGGTTTTTGAAGATGCGCTGGGCAGCGTGGAGGTCGTGGAAACGTGGCTGTCGGATCCGTTTGCGGGTGCCGCGAATGCCGAGGAACAGTCCCCGCTGAAACTCTACGGCCGTGAACTTGTGGAAATGGCTGCCGACGGAAAGCTTTCGCCGGTGATTGGCCGTGAAGAAGAGATTCGCCGCGTCATCTTGATTTTGAGCCGTAAGACGAAAAACAACCCGTGCCTGGTCGGTGAACCGGGCGTGGGTAAGACCGCCATTGTGGAAGGCCTTGCCGAGCGTATTTACCGCGGCGACGTGCCTGACGCTTTGAAGGGCAAGAAGTTGTTTGCGCTCGATTTGTCTGCCTTGATGGCGGGTGCAAAATACCGTGGCGATTTCGAGGAACGTTTGAAAGCCGTGCTCGACGCCCTTGAAGAAGACGGCAACACGCTGCTGTTCATCGATGAAATCCACACCATCGTGGGTGCGGGCAAGACCGAAGGCTCCATGGACTTGGGCAACATGCTCAAGCCGAAACTCGCCCGTGGTGAACTGCATTGCATCGGTGCAACGACTACGCAGGAATACCGCAAGTACATCGAGAAGGATTCCGCCTTGGAACGCCGTTTCCAGCCCGTGCAGGTTGACGAACCCAGCGAAGAAGAATCGATTTCAATTCTGCGTGGCATCAAGGATGGCTTTGACGCGCACCACGGCGTGCGTCTGCACGACAACGCGCTTGTGGCGGCGGTGAAACTTTCGAACCGCTACATCAGCGACCGTTTCTTGCCGGACAAGGCCATTGACCTGATTGATGAAGCCGCAAGCCTTGTGAAGACGCAGATGGACACCGTGCCGGAAGCCTTGGACACCTTGCAGCGTAAGGAACTCCAGATGAAAATCGAGGAGCAGGCCTTGGCGAAGGAAACCGACGACACCAGCGTGAAGCGCCTGAAAGAGTTGCGCGAAGAACTCGCGACGACAGATGCTGCAGTCAAGCTGATGCAGGACCGTTGGCAGGAGAGGCGCGCGAAAAACGCCGAATTGCAGGGCCTCAAGAAATCCTTGCAGCAGGCGAAGGACGAGATGGAGCAGGCTGAAGCCCGCTACGACTTGAACCGCGCTGCCGAACTCAAGTACAACAAGATTGTGAACCTTGAAAAGGAAATCGCCGCGAAGACGGAAGAAATCAAGAAGTCCGCCGGCGACGGCGACTTGAGCGAAGAGGTGACCGAAGAAACCATCGCCCTTGTGGTGAGCCGCTGGACCGGAATTCCGGTGACCAAGCTTTGCGAAGGCGAGAAGGCCAAGTTGTTGCACCTCGATGAACGCTTGCATGCCCGCGTGATTGGTCAGGACGAGGCCGTGGAAGCGGTTTCCGAAGCAATCTTGCGTAACCGTAGTGGTTTAAGCCGCGAGAATGCGCCGATTGGTAGCTTCTTGTTCCTGGGCCCGACGGGTGTGGGCAAGACGGAACTTGCGAAGGCGCTTGCCGTGGAACTGTTCGACGACGAGAACGCGCTCGTGCGTATTGACATGAGCGAATACATGGAAAAGCATAGCGTGAGCCGTTTGATCGGTGCGCCTCCGGGATACGTGGGCTACGAAGAAGGCGGCCAGTTGACCGAAGCCGTGCGTACGCATCCGTACTGCGTGATTCTGCTCGACGAAATCGAGAAGGCTCACCCCGACGTGTTCAACACGCTGTTGCAGGTGCTTGACGACGGTCGACTGACCGACGGCAAGGGCCGTACCGTGAACTTCAAGAACACCTTGATTCTCATGACGTCGAACTTGGGTGCCGCTCACTTCCAGAACCGCGCTGGCGATGCAAAGCCCGTTACCTTGAAGGAAATTGAGCCGGAACTCCGAGGCTTCTTCAGGCCGGAATTCCTGAACCGTCTGGACGAAGTGCTGGTGTTCCAGAGCTTAACGAAGCCGCAAATCAAGGACATCGTGAAACTCAAATTCAAGGGACTCGCCGAACGCGCCGCCCGTCAGGATTTGCAGCTCACGCTGACCGACAAGGCGCTCGATGCCATCGCCGATGGCGCTTACCAGCCGGAATTCGGCGCCGCCCGCTGAGCCATGCAATTCTCGCCGGTACCGTGAGTGCGGCAAAGCCCGTAGTCATCGACTACGACGGAGCCTCGTTCACAGTGAAGTAATTTCTCCAATCATCCCTCCTCCTAACAAAAAGACCCGCCCCAGTGAAAACTGGAACGGGCCTTTTTTTTGCTTTTTAGATGGCTCTATTTATTTCAACGAAACAAACTTGCCACTCACCTTCCCGTTCTGGGAGAGCGTTACGAGGTAACGACCCGAAGGTACGTTGTCAGAATTCCAAGCGACAGAATGCGTTCCTGCTTCGAGATTACCCGCAGAAAAGCTCTTCACCATTATACCGTTAGCAGACATAATGTTGATTTTAACGATTCCTGCCGACTTTGTCTCGAACACAATACCATTTCTGCTGAATCCCTTCAATTCTGCAGCAAGCGGGCTAACCACACTTTCCTGCACCATATCGTCATCGTAATGACGTTTAGCAAAAGCATCGCCTTCATTTTCAGAGGGGTCGTCATCAGTGGGTTCCTGATCATCTTCGGCAACAACCGGTTCCTGGCCCTCACCTTCAACAGGTTCCTGTTCTTCTTCCTCTTCATCTTCTTCGGGAACCACTTCCGGAACAATCGGATCGTAATCCACTCTGACAACTTTGGTTCTCTGGTGAACAATTGCGATATCAGCATAGAATCGACCATACATCAGTTTGTTAGAGGCCTGTCCGAATACAACATATGATTTAGGAGCATACAATGTTCCAGCCCAATTAATGCCGAGTGTATACAGACGCTCGCTCTGCATATAGGTAATCAGCTTGAATCCACGAGCAACCAAAGGCAGATCCTCGTTAATAATTTCGGTTCGCCAATTCAGGAAATCCATGGCAACAACCTGAGTCGCTTCGCCTGGTTTTGTAAACTCAACAGCTGATTTTCTATCCAAAATCAGTTCCTTGGCAATAAACGTTCCCGGATTGAGAACCAGTTTACCACCAGCTTCTACTTTAAGCGTCTTATACTTGTCACTCTCCTTCCATTCAAACACTTCGCCATCCTTGACAACATGTTCAAGTTTCGGTTCCTCATCAAGTGTCCATGTATCAAATTCATCTGAATAGGGGAAGGCTATGGTATTGAGGGCATCCGATTTTCCACGAATAGTCACATCAATATCTTTTTTAATCGGATGCTTTAACGACGGAAGCGTGTATGGGGCAACAAACCCATCAACAACCGATTTAACACGAAGCCACATTCCTCCGCGAGTATAAATGTTACGAACCTTTGCCCATACGCCAAGTATAATTGTACTTTTTGAGTCCCGAGAAGAACTAACAATATCACAATAATCCCCATCAGTTTTAGTGGAATTATAGCAGACAACACCATCGTTAAGGGCTACTCTTTCTCTTCCGAAAATAGTAATACCATCCGGAAGATCATATGATTTTTGGACAATTTCTATTTTCTTGTCATCCGATTCTAGGTAAGGATCGGTTTCACCCGGATCAAGTTTTCCATTTCCATTGAGGTCTTCGGCGCCATCCTTTACGCCACCATTATCAGAATCCAGATCGCGATAGGTCGGTTCACCATCACCATCGGAATCATAGTATTCAAAGTTAGTACAACCTACTTCTACCTTTTCGCCAGTCTTTTCTCCATTTTCATCAACAAGATCCACCTTCAAATTGGTACATCTATCTACCATTGCATAAATTTCATTAAAATCAGAAATTCCATCTTCATCATAATCCCACTTATCAGGATCAGTTCCAAAACGTTTTACCTCGTCATACGCAATAACACCATCTTTATCCGCATCATTATTTTCGTCATTTAAGAGAGGGTCTCTATTAAGCACAAAGCTGGGTTTTTCCATAACATAATAAGCTTTATATCGATAAGAATTTGCACTCGCCCAATAATGAGATCCATTATTATCGGTGTTGATAAAATGGAATACTGGATCCCCCTTTCTTACAACGCAAGTGCTTTTATCATCAGAATAGCAGAAATCATCGCCAGACGTAGCATATCCGTCGATAATCATGATATGTCCCGACCCGTTAGAATTAGTCGTGATAACCAAAATAGGTCTCTTGGCTTCAAGACGTTTTCTAAATGTCGTGACATTAATTTCATTTTCGGCATCCGATTTCATGACGTCTTTATATACTGAATGTTTCGGCATAACGCCACTTTTCAAATAATTCAATTTTACATCATTCATCTTAAATATTTCAGAATACAAAACAGGTATTACCTCATCACCCGCTCCGCCCAATACTCCCAACGGGAAATACATCAAAGGAGCAAATTCACCATTTTTCTTTGTGAAAGGATAATAATTTTTAAGAGACTCTTTCATACCAAGAATTTTGATTTCATCTTGGGTAAGATTTCCATTATAATGTTTGTTTAGAACATTAAACGCAACCGCCCAACAACGCCATTCCTCTTCTTCATTTATTGGGTCTGTGAGTTTATGAATTTCATTCCATCTGTTAGCGGCCGCTTTATTGCCCCAATTTGTTGCCAGCATTCGGGTATCCTTTCTTGCACCAAAAATCGGAGCATTGAGATAGACCATATTTTGTAATATAGATTCCTCATCTCTTTTAAAAATACAACGCAAAAGTGTTTTCTCATCTTCAAAAGATATTTCATATACAGACATGCCGTATCGATCACTAACAGAAATCACATTCCAAAGATATTCACCACTAGGCAAATCAACTTCAGCATAATTAAGATTAGTTTGTTTCTGATAGATCAGAGACTTATCTTCAGGTGAATACACATTCAAAATATATGATTCCGCACCTTCAACATTTACCCAAGAAAAACGAGGTTTTTGATTTGCGTTTAAGAAAACGACAATCCCATCGGGCATATTATAATCGCGAGCAATGGGCAAACTATTATCACCGCTTTCGATTTCATTAGCGCGAAAAATTTTCCAACCTATATTATCAATATAACGGAAAAACGCTCCAACATAGTAAGATTCATACATGCCGTTTACATCCGGAACAATCGTCGGCAACGGCTCAGAATCACCCATAGTCCCCTGCTTGCCCCAAGCCACGTAATCAACGGTTTTTGAACCGAGAGCAAGTTTGATTTCGCCCGCATTACCAAAAGTAAGGTTCTGAATAACAGTGCTAAAATCATCTGCAGGACATTCGAGTGTAATGTCCTGGCAAATACGAAGTTTTTCGCCATGCTTCAAGGTGAAATCACCAATAGAGGCGCTATGGCTTTCTGAATTCTTAAGGACGAATCGAGACAGATTCACAGATTCTTTGCCATAGTTTTCAATTTCAACCCATGCCGAACGGGTGTCGGAATTTTCAGGCTGAATAGCCTTGAAACGCAGTTTTGCAGCAGCCATCGAAGACGGAAGTTCGCCCGTCAGCCATGCACCATTTTGCATCACAACGATATTAGGAGCGGCTTTGAAATTGCCTTTTCCCGGGTAACTATAGTCAGAATCCTTATAGAAGTCCTCACCATCGGAATAGACCATACCCAGGCTGATTCCGCTTTCGTTGGGATAAAAACCGGGAGCGACCGCGTCTACATTTATGTTAACGACGATATAATCGCTCAAGGTGTCCAGCGTGTATGTCGCATTGGGCATATAGTAGGGATAGACATTAAGCGTTCTAGAGTCATCACGTTCTATCAGGTACTTGGCCTGAACATTCTTGAGCGTTTCTGCGGTATTGTTTTTCAAACGCAGGCGCAGCGTGAGTTGTGTATTATTATTAGATTGTTCATCGAAGGCTTCAACGGTAAGGCCGCTTTGAGCCCAAATGCATGAACATACCAAAAAAACAGAGCTAAAAACTCGTTTCATTTGTTCTCCTGATTTATGTTATACTGTAAATTTGAACTAAATTATTTAGGACAAATTTAAAAACGTACCAAATATATTAATTTGGCTACAATTTTCAAACGCAATTTATACATAAATATTACTTTACACTAAAATATAAGAATAAAATATTCTTACAGCTGCTTAAAAATTTTCGCGACTTCGTCATGAATCAATCCGTTCGAGGCCATACTCGTGTAGCCTTCGTAAATCGGTGCGACCGGCTTGCCGCTTGCATCGAACAGGTCCGTCTTTCCGTCGATGGTGCTGAACTTGCCGCCCGCCTCCTTGAACAGGAGCGGATATGGGGCGATATCCCAAAGGGATACCACAGGGTCAATCATCAATTCGGCACGGCCGGCGGCCACCAAGTAGTAGCCGTAGCAGTCACCCCAGCCGCGGTGCAGCTTGGCTGCGCGACGCACGGCCGCGTACTTTTCGCCGTAACCTGCGGTTTCCATGGTATTCACCGTGCCCGAAAGCACCAGCGATTCAGACAATGTCGCCACCTTGGAGCAATTCACCGGCTTGCCGTCTAAGAAGGCTCCGCCCTCTTTGACCGCCCAGACCGCCGTGTTCATCGCAGGAATGCGAATGAGGCTTGCAAGCGGCGTGCCCTTGCGATACAGCGCAATTAAAGTTCCGAACAACGGCACGCCGTGAATGAAGGCCTTGGTGCCGTCAATCGGGTCAATGACCCACTGGTATTCCGCATCGGGATTTTCGATACCGAATTCTTCGCCAATCACGCCGAAACCCGGAGTTTCCTTTTCCCAGAACTTGCGGGCGATTTCTTCGGTGCTCTTGTCAGCGATGGTAACAGGCGTATTGTCCTTTTTCCATTCCACGCCGACACTTGCCTGAAAATACTTCATGATATTTTCTTGGGCAAGTTCGGCCGCCTTGAGCGCAATCTTCAAAAGCTCTTGATTTTCAGCAGTCGCTGCCATAACACCTCCGGCGATTAGTTTTCTGCCTTCCACTTCTTGACGAGGCTGACCAGAAGTTCATTTTCTTCGCGCTTGCCGAGAGTCACGCGGATGTGTTCCGGAAGACCGAAGCTCGTAAGCCCGCGAACAATCATGCCGTTCTTTTCGAGGAACAGCACGAGGTCCTTCGCCTTGGAGCCAATGTGCACGCAGATAAAGTTACCCTGAGTCGGCAACACCTTGAAACCAAGTGATTCAAATTCCGGTGTCAGATACTTGATGCCTGCAGCGTTGAGTTCGAGAGTCTTCTTGACGTGTTCCTTGTCGGAAAGGGCTGCAATCGCTGCCACTTGTGCGGCCTGGTTCACGTCGAAGGGCGGCTTAATTTTCCACAAGGCGCGGATTACATCTACGTTACCGAAGGCATAACCAATGCGCAGCCCAGCAAGGCCGTAAATCTTACTGAAGGTGCGGTTGATGAACAAGTTCTTGTACTTGTCCAGCATGTCAATCAGTACAGGATAATCGCTTGCCGTTGCAAATTCAGAATAAGCCTGATCAAGGAACACGAGCACATTGCTCGGAACCTTATCCAAGAAGTCAAGCAATTCCTGCTTGTTGTAGTAAACGCCAGTCGGATTGTTCGGGCTGCAAATAAAGATCACGCGAGTCTTGTTGTTGATTGCCTTCAAGAGTTCCGAAAGGGGTGTCTTCTGGTCGCCCACACCGACACCGACAAAGTCGGCGCCGTTCGAAAGCGTCGTAAACTTGTAGACCGAGAACGTGGGCGTAATGCCGATGCAATTGTCGCCCTGACGGATAAAGGCCTTACCCACCATATCAATGATTTCGTCGGAGCCGTTACCGATCACGATCTGGTTGGTGTTCACGCCGTAAAAATCAGCGATGGCGTTGATCAGCTTGGGGGCATCGCCGCGCGGATACAAGTGCAAGGAGTTCGCGATTTCGTGGTAAGCTTCGACCGCCTTCGGGGAAGCACCGAGCGGGTTCTCGTTCGAAGCGAGTTTAACAACTTCGGTCAGCCCGTACTTCGCACGGATTTCTTCTATGGATTTGCCAGGAACGTAATCAGAAAGTTTCAAAAGCTCTGGACGCGGATCAATCATGATATCCTCTTTTTTTGCGCCTAAAATTTAGCTAAATTGGAGCACATGAAAATTTCCCATTTCATTATTTTTGTGTTAATAGGCCTTTGCATTCAAAACGCCTTCGCCTTGGACCGCATTTGGAACATGCGTTACACTCTCGGCCCCGACGCAAGACCCTCCCCCAAATTTGCCGCAGGCCTTGGACTGCGTTCTGACTTTGGAAGCAATGTACTCTTCCCCGTGAACATTCTAGGGGCGCTCAATAAAGAATGGGAATTAGGCGCCAAGGTGGACATGTACACCTACAACCAGATGGACAACATGGAAGCCTCCATCGACATCGGCGGAAGATACCGCATGGGTGCCGGCCGATTTGTCGAATTGGACGGCTATTTTGGGCTCAACCGCAACAATGGTAGCGCCATGGTGCTGACCTACGGCAAAGAAGTTTATATTGCAAGTAGTTTTTCGAACACCTACGAAGCCCGCGCCGGCTTTTTTGACGGCGTTACCGGAGATGACGGCTATGTCAAATTCGCTTTCGGCACCATTCCGACGTTGCACTTTGGCAGAAGCTTTCTTTGCATGATCGAAATTACCTCGAGCGGAAGCGTCGGACATTTCCGCGATGACTTTATGGTCGACATTATTCCGAAAATGGAACTGGCCTTCGGTAGCACACGCGTGCGCCTGGAATTCGACATCGGCGTTCTGCAGGATGACAACAACGACCAAAAGAGCATCGGGCTTTACGTACAGACCGCATTATAGTGCTTACGACACAGTTAATAGTTACTAGAGTTTTTTTGAAAACAATCTAGCAACCAGCAACTTAGAACTCAGAACCCACTCTCTAGCATTGTATTCACAAGCATTGTATCGGAACGAAAGATAATATCGATCGTTCCGCGTTCTGCAGTATTCAAATACGGAATCTTAAGCGAATCAAGCCTTTGAATCACCTGCTTGCTCGGGTGGCGAAAACGGTTCTTGCGGCCGCTCGAAATCAGCGCCAGTTCCGGATTGACCCGATTCAGGAATTTTCGACTGCTCGACGTCTTTGAGCCGTGATGGCCGAGTTTAAGCACGTCGCTTTTCAGATAGACATCCGTTTTCATAATTTCTTTTTCGCCTTGCACGGTTAGGTCGCCGGTCAAGATAGCCGAACGCCCGAGGCCCTTTACCCGAAACGAAATGCTTTGCGTGTTGGCATCTACGCAGTGCTTGGTATCGGGGTGAATCACCTTGATTTCAAAGAATTTTTCTTTGTACAGTACTCCGCGAGAAATGTCGCGGATGAGAATGCCGCGCCGGTAGGCTTCGGAAATTACCTGCTGCCAGTTTTCTTTTTCGTCGATTCTTGCGCAATCTGTTAGCCAGAGTTCCTTGACCGGAAACATTTTGATGATCGAAGCTGCACCGCCAAAATGGTCCTGATCTGGGTGTGTGATGACCAAGGCGTCTAGCTTGGAAACCCCGATATGGTGCAGATACGGCACGATGATGTCTTTCCCGGAATCTTGCCGTTTGATATCGCCGGCATCGACAAGAATATGGGAGCCCGAAGGCGTCGTAAGCAAGAGGCTATCGCCCTGTCCGATATCGATAGCCGTCAATTTCCAGCTCGGCTTGACAATGGCGTAATAGCCTTTGTAGGCAAAGGTTATCGCAAAAAGAATCATGCAGCAAAGTGAAAAACGCCGGGCAATCCTGTTTTTACCCGCAACGGGCATCAAGACAATCAACACTCCGCACAAAAGCAATATGGAAGGGTCGAACGGCCCGACAGTCACCGACGCCTGCGAAGAATCCGACAGCAAGCGAGTCAAAAGCGACGCTAGTCGCAAAAAGAACCGCGCCGCATAGCAAAAATGCTCCCGCAAAAAATCAAACGGCGAAAGTAGCGCAAAAAGCCCCGCCTGCATGCCCATGGAAATCGCAGGCACCACCACAATATTGCCAAGCCACGCAAATGGCGAAAGAGTCTTGAAATGGTGTATCAGGAACGGAGCCGTCGATAGCGTGGCGCATAAAGTCACATAAGTCGGCTCCACCACAAGCGCTTGCAGGCGCGCCCACCATTTATTCTTCTGGAGTTCTTCGGGCAGCTTTTTAAGCGGGTTCCAGGTGCCCCCCATCAAGATTCCCATAGTCGCCGCCACCGAAAGCTGAAAGCCCGGATTCCAAATAACAGAGGGCTCTGGAATCATAATGAAAAGGAGGGCGACTCCGAGGCTATTCAGGGTATTCGCAGTCCTTTGGAACAATGCGCCGACCTGCGGCACGGCGAACATGAGCACCGCCCGCCTTACGGCGGGCGACCCGCCTGTCACTGGAATGTACAGGAACAACAAGACAATCGCCGCAATTCGCACCACTCGATGCGGAAGTCCCGTCGCCTTCAAAAAAATCATGAGCATTCCGGCCAAGAGCACCACATGGAACCCGCTAATGGCCAAAACATGCACAAGCCCCGAGCGTTGGAAATCGCTGCGCAAGGCATCGGGAATACCACTCCTGTCGCCCGCCAAGAGCCCAAGCAAAAGCCCTGTTTCTGACGGATCCAAGTAATCGCTAAACCTCGAGCCAATCCATTTGCGGAACTGATAAAAGCTGCGCTCCGGCACCCAGTTCTTGCCATAAACAGTCCAATGGACAAACTTGCCATAAGCCAAAAGCCCCTGCGACCTGAGCCAGCCGCGAGTATCGAAGGCGCCCGGCACCGTAGGCGGCAAAACCGGATAGTACGACGCCTCGTAACAAAGCGAATCCCCAGGCATGGGGTACTCGGGCAACGAGCGTTTTTCAGTCAATCGAACGCGATAAGGCGATAGCGGCTCCCCCGCGACCGTTTGCTTTGTTTGAATGACAATTGCCATGCCGCTCTTTTTGGATTGCGTCGTCTCAACTAGCCCGCAAGCCTCTGTAAAAGCACCCGCCTCCGGCAAATCATTTACGTTTTTGCGCACCGAGTATTCATGACAAACAAAGGCCACCACGATGCTGACTAGAACAACCCATTGCAGCGACTTTTTAAAGACATGCGTCACAAGGCATAAAACGGGCCACAAAAAACAAGCGTACAGCGGTTCATCGAGGCCTGCAAAAACAATCGTCATCACGACGGCGCTCAACAAGGCCGGTTTTCCCATGAGCGGAGTCAGCAGGTTGTATAAATCAGTCAGAATTTTATATTTTTTTCTAGATTTCATAATTATAAAGCCCTTCAGAAGAGTCCCTCTTCTATACACGCTTTTTTTGAGGCACTGGAACGTTTTTTTATGAAAAATTTTTGTAAAAAATTTTGTGTATTGTACTTTTTAGGCCTGGTGCTGTTCCTGGCTGGCTGCGGTGATGAACCTGATAAGGAATTTATCCTTTACCCGGACAGCGGACTTGCTTTCGGGCTGTTCCCCAATGACTACGCCAAAAACGATTCTTCGGCTGCAAACCTGGCTCACGGCATTACGCTGATCGTCCACCCCAATGCCACTTACCAGTTGTCGTTCGATGTCGACCCTAATTTTGAAGCCCCGAAGCTCCAGCTTTTCAGAATTTTCATGAGCGATAATGGTGAAGATTTGCACGCCCAACCGGTCCGCACCCTGGATCCCGTTGTCAAAAACGGCCGTTATATATACTCCTTCGTTTGCGAAGAACGCGAAAACGCCTTATGGGCAACAAGCCTGATTCAAAACAATACTTACTACGAAGGCCGCGTTTCCAACATCCGGTTCACGGGCGAAGGTGCCTACTCCGACCATTTTTCGATTAACCTGATTCTGGTCGGCAATATCGAAGACGAACTCGAAGAATTTACCGCCAAGGAACTGGCCACAAACCTTTTGGCGGAATACCGCAAGCTCTATACTTCTGTAACGATTGACACGCTCTATATCAACCGAGCCGCCGAGCACCCGACTCTCGGGAAGACGTACCCGGCAAACGAACCCTGGATTGCGGGCCGATCTTCGGACGACATCATGGTTTCGGAACTGGGCGGCTGGCCCGGGCTCGAAAACGCATTGGATATAACCCTAGTGCACTTTATTGACCAAGAAGGGATTCTGGGATATTCGAACCTGTTTAGCGCGAACCTCGGCAAGGGACTCGGAAGTACAGTCGTTCTGGGTACGCACATCAAGACTCCGGCTGGCGAAGAAGCGCTTGACATGCAGGGAATCATTGAAACGGCTCTACACGAAACCGGACATTTCTTTGGGCTCCGCCACACGACCGCGACCAGGGCCGATATCGAAACCATCTTTGACGACTACGATTTTGGCGATTATTCGAACCTTGAAGACGGGCTCGAAGACACGCCCTCTTGCAATTCACTTGTGGCGACAAGCCTTACCAAAGTTCAAAGGACCGACTTCCGCATCAACCGCTTGATGCCGCGTATTCGCATTTTTGCCAACAGTTCGTTCAAGATCGAGGACTGCCCGGATGCAGGCAATTACATGTTCCCGCTCACGGTAGAAAACAAAACTCTCTCGTTTAGCAAACAACAGCTGGCCATTATCCGCCAGAACCTGATGATTTTCCCGCATTAAGTTTATGAAGTCTTCTCAATTTTCTGAAAACGCACAACTTTTGGCTTTTGTCTTGCAGCCCGGCGAACAGTGGCTACCCGAAGTGATTGACGCATTGGAACGCACTTGGGGCAAAATCCGCCACAAGGGCAAGCTTTTCGCATTCGACCAGACGCCCTATTACACCCCCGAAATGGGAGAAGGCCTTTACCGCGGCGTGGTTTCTTTCGAAAAGGAAATTCCGCCCGAAACGATTGCTGCCGAAAAAGAACGCAGCAATGCGCTGGAACTCACGATGGCGCAGGCGAGCGATCCTGATGCGCGCCGCGTGAACATCGACATCGGCTACATGGACTTGGATAAGGTGGTGCTCCCGAGCTATAAGCGAGGGCCGTTCAAACTTTACGCCGGCAAGGGCGTGTGGCTTGACATGCTGTTGACTTATGCGAAGGGTGTATTCCATCCGACGGCGTGGGCATTCGAAGACTTTAAGCGGAACCCCTACCAGCACGACTTGCAGCTCATTCGGGAGAAATTTAAGAAGAGTAGGCAGTAGACAGTAGGAAGTAGGCGGTAGACAGTAGACTGTAGGCAGTAGATGTGGAATGTGAAATGTGGAGTGTGAAATGTGAAATGAACTGTAGCGAACTAGGAATACAATGAAGAATATCGTTTACATCGTCCTTTTGATTATTGTACTCCTTATTGGTGTCCGCTGGTTTATGCAGCAGTCGGCGGCCAAGGAGGCTTTCGACAAGCACGAAGCGTTAATCGCCGAGACAAACGAGTGCCTTGAAATGGCCGAATGGAACTGCGCCGAGAAAAACGTGCGCACGCTCCTCAAAGAATCGCCCGATGACCAAAACTTACAACTTCATTTGGCGGGAATCCTTTACGAACAGGAGCGCTACGAAGACTGCATTGCCTATGTGCAGTCGCGCAAGTTTAATCACGCCGACTTGGATTATTTGAAGCAGAAAAGCGAAGCTCTAATCCGCGAAATGGATGAGCTTAAGATTGAACGATCCATGCACTTTCGCGTGGAATTCGAAGGCCGCCCCGCCAGAAGCGACATCGCCGAAGCGCTTGCCGTGCTGGAAGTCGCCTACGATTCGCTATGCCACCTGTTCGACTTTCATCCCGAAAACAAGATGCACCTGGTGCTTTACGAGTCTTCGCAATACCAAGGGGTAGGCCCGCGCCCCGAATGGGTCGGCGCCGTTTTTGACGGCAAGCTCCGCATTCCTGTAAACGTGATGGCCTACCGCGAAATTTATCGCCCGATGTTCTTCCACGAACTCACGCACGCCTTCATCCGCGCCATGACACGCCACCACATTCCGCTTTGGGTTAACGAAGGAATTGCCCAAGTGATTGACGCCTCGCGCACGGGAATGCAACGGCCCGAAGGTGGCGCCCCCAGCATCGAAGCTCTCACGACCCCGTTCGTGAACGAGAACAACACCGGCACGGCCGTTAAGCTCTACTGGTATTCGCAGGCCATGGTGGAACGCCTTTTGGCCCGCAACGCAAGCCTCGTGCACTTCAGAGAATTCATCCAGAGCATGCGCACTTTGGGCGACGAGCCTGCCTTGCAAAAGTTCTATGGCGTGACAACGCAGCAACTGCTCGACGAAGTAAGGTAGCGGAGGTTTCTATGGCGAAGAAAAAACACATCGTGATTCTTGCGACGGGCGGCACGATAGCCGGCGTCGGTGAGCCCGGCAAAAATACGGGCTACGTGTCCGGGCAGATTTCTGCCGAAGACTTGGTGGCGTCTGTGCCGGAGCTTTCGGAGTACGCCGAAATCACGACTGAGCAGATTTGCAACGTGAATTCCGACGACATGACGGACAAGCTGTGGATTGCGCTTTCGAACCGCATCGCCGATTTGCAAACGGACGAAACGGTGGACGGCATCGTGGTTACTCACGGCACCGACACTATGGACGAAACGGCCTACTTCGTAAGCCTTACGGTCAAATGCGAAAAGGCGGTGATTTTTACAGGCTCCATGAAGCCCGCTACCGCCAAAGACCCTGACGGCCCCGCAAACTTGTTCGGCGCCGTGCGTGCGGCAGCCGGCTTCGCTGTCGACGACGACCCGCCGGCGAATTTGGTGTGGGTGTATTTCGCGGGCGAACTTTTCGACGCTCGGAGCGTTCAAAAGTGTAGCGCCTCGGCGATTAACGCGATGGGCGTAAGCGCTCCCGGCGAAGGCTCTAACTGGAACGCCTTAAAGGAACAGAACTTCTTCGACGTTTCCAAGCTTGAAAGCCTGCCGCGAGTGAACGTAGTCTACTTTACCGTAGATGCAAACCCGAAAATTCTGGAATACGCGGCCTGCGTTTCCGACGGCCTCGTGATTGCGGGCGCCGGCGCTGGCGAATTCAGCATCGCCTGGGCCCGCGCCCTCGAAAACATCGACATTCCGGTCGTCATCGCAAGCCGCACTCACCACGGGCTCGTGACGCTCAACGAATCCCTTGCGCCAGGCCGCATTTGCGCCGGACGACTGCCGCCTCAAAAGGCCGCAGTCCTCCTCAAGCTCGTGCTCACGCAAACAAGCCGCACCGACGACATCAAGCGCGTCTTCGCGCTTTAACCAACCCGTTCCAGCGAACAGTAAGAACCGTAAACAAAAAACCTGCCCTTGTTCAGGACAGGTTCTTTGAAATTTTCTTTTTTGAAAATTACTTGGCTTCAGCAGCGGCAGCCGGAGCAGCGGCAGCATCAGCAGCGTCGTCAGCCTTCTTACCGCTCTTGGCAGAAATGGTGAAGATCACGGTGCGCGGCTTGCAAGCGAGTTCGATACCGTCTTCGAGCTTCAGGTCCTTGGCGTAGAACGTCGTCGGAGCCGGGAATTCGGAGATGTCCATTTCGAGCACGGCCGGAATCTTGGTCGGCACAGCGGCGAGCTGGATGTAGCGGTTCTGCTGAGCAAAAGTACCACCCTGAGTCTTAACACCAATCGGAAGGCCGTTCAGCTTAACGGGAACGCGAACCTTGACCTTGGTGGTGTCATCAATCTTCAAGAAGTCGATGTGTTCGATTTCCTGGGTCAGCGGATTCTTCTGGTAGTTGTAAATTACGGCAGCGTTGCCGGCCTTGCCATCAATTTCCAAATCGAGAAGCGTGTAACGCTTACCCGGGGCGAGGACCTTGCGAACATCAATTGCGCTAACGCTGATATTCACGGACTCCTGACCCTTACCATAATAGACAGCCGGGATCTGGCCAGCCTTGCGAAGGCGGGCGTTGTCGCGGCTCTTGCCTAGCACTCTCGAGGTTGCTGCGAGCTTTGTGAGTTCCATAATTTTACTCCAATTAGTAAATGGTTAAAAAATTCATTGGGGTAGCTGGATTCGAACCAACGAATAACGGAATCAAAATCCGTTGTCTTACCACTTGACGATACCCCAATGGTGGCGCAAATATAGCAAATTTACGCCAATTTCAAAGGGTTCGGGCTAAAAACCCTCAAAAAAGCGGGTCACCACCTGGTACCTGGAGAGAGGTTTCAGCTCTTCGGCGGCCTCTTTTGCCTGCTTGCGGGTTTCGAAAACGCCGAAAACAGACGCTCCTGACCCCGACATCAGGACGGATTTCGCCCCGAGGCGCTTGAACTCATTTTTCATCTCTTCGACAAGCGGATGCCTAGGAAACACAGACTCTTCAAAAGCATTGAAGGTATTGGCAAGTGCAAAGTCGATCGATGCGGACTTGCCCGTGCGCATGCACTTGGACTTGTATGTTTCCCAGCGGTCCGGGCCAGACTTGGGAACGCCAGCGTAGGCATCCTTGGTCGGTACGGAGTCTAGCGGAGTGGCCACCAGCAGGTACTGTTCGTCGTTCAACTGTAGCGGTTTCACAAAAGTGAGCTTTTCACCAATACCTTCGGCCATGGCGGTACCGCCACGCACCAGGAAGGGGACATCGGCACCAAGCTTTGCTCCAATTTCTTCGAGCTTTTCAAATTTGAATTTGAGCTTCCACAGCTGGTTCAGCAAGCGGAGCGTTGCTGCAGCGTCTGCAGAGCCTCCACCGAGGCCTGCACCCAGGGGCATTACTTTGTTCAAATAAATATCTGCACCGAGGGTCGTACCCGATTCTTGCTGCAAGAGCTTGGCAGCCTTGTAAACCAAGTCCGTTTCCAGCGGATAATTCTGCGGTTCGTTGTAGCAAAGCGTAATTCGACCATCCTGGCGCGGTTCGGCACTCACGGTGTCGCCTGCGTCAATGGTCTGGAACAGCGTGCCCAAGTCATGATATCCGTCTTCACGCTTGCGGATGACATCTAAGAACAAATTAATCTTAGCAGGAGCGTATTCTTTCATGCCATTAAACTTAGCAAAAATATTTCTAGAAAAACTTAATGACCATCACCGTAAAGTCATCAAAATGGTCTACACGGCGATTCAATCAGAAAAAAAACAACACCTAATATTACAAAAAAGCTGTTCCGATAGAACAGCCTTTCTTTTAAAACGATTTTACAGGGAACATTACCCGAATTTTCCGGAGCGTTCCATGTTCTGGATTTCTTCGATTCCGAGCAGCATGGCGCGGGGTTTGCTGTTACCCTTAGCAGGGCCACACACGCCGAGGCTGTAAAGTTGGTCCACAATTTTACCGGCTCGGCTGAAACCCACGCTAAAGTGGCGCTGCACCGCCGAGGTCGAAAGCCCGCGGCATTCGACAGCCCAAACGGCCACATCGTAGAGCAGTTTGTCAAGCTTGCCCAAGTCCTTGCCTCCGCCCTCGCCGTCTTCGTCGCCTTCGCCGTCGCTAACGTCGAACGATTCTACCTGCGGGTAGAATACGTTCTGGTCGGAGCAGGCATCGGCAAGCTTTTCGGCTTCTTCGTCGCTTAAGAAGGCTCCATGAACGCGAACCGGTTCCGGATCGTTCACCGCCTTGTAAAGCATGTCGCCGCGGCCCAAGAGTTTTTCGGCGCCGGCATGGTCCATGACCGTGCGGGCGTCAATCTGAGAGGCCACCTTGAAGCTGATACGAGTCGGCAAGTTCGCCTTGATAATACCCGTAATCACCTTGACTGACGGGCGCTGCGTTGCAAGCACCAGGTGAATGCCCACGGCACGAGCCTTTGCGGCAAGGCGCGCCACGTTCTTTTCGATTTCCTTGCCAGCGACCATCATGAGGTCTGCCATTTCATCGATAATCACCACGATGAACGCCATGCGATGGCTGCGGTCTTCTTCGGGCACTTCATCAGGCAACTCGCCCGCCTCAAACTTCGCGTTGAAG
Organism: Fibrobacter succinogenes; assembly: GCA_902756345.1. Lineage (GTDB taxonomy): Bacteria > Fibrobacterota > Fibrobacteria > Fibrobacterales > Fibrobacteraceae > Fibrobacter. The sequence continues at coordinate 96,079 of CACVQR010000010.1, forward strand.
CCGCCAATGTTACGCACCTTCGCCGATGCCAGAACTTCAGTACGGCGGTCCATTTCATAGCACAGCCACTGCAACGCCTGAATCGCAATTTCGGGCTTGGTAATGACAGGCGCCAAGAGGTGCGGAATGTTTTCGTACATCTTGAGTTCCACCGCCTTCGGGTCCACCAGAATCATGCGGAGTTCGTCAGGAGTCTTGCTGAAAAGCATCGAAGCCATAAGGGCATTAATGCACACGGACTTACCGGAACCCGTCTGGCCTGCAATCAGCAAGTGCGGGGCCTTGGCCAAGTCCATGGTAAACGCTTCGCCGGTAATGTCTTTACCGAGCGCCACCAGAATCTTTTCAGGCGAGGGCTTGAACTTTTCGCTCTGAAATACATCGAGGCAGTACACCGTCTGGAATTTACGATTCGGGATTTCGATACCGACAGCAGCCTTGCCCGGAATCGGGGCTAGAATACGCACCGAAGAAACCTTGAGTGGAAGCGCCAAGTCTTCTTGCAAGGCGGAGAACCGGCTCACCTTCATGCCCGGGCCCGGTTCCACTTCAAAGCGGGTAATCATCGGGCCCGTTTCGCAACCGATTACGCGACCCTTCACCTTGAAGTTTTCGAGTTTTTCTTCAAGCATCTTGCCGATAGCGTTCAGTTCCTCTTCGCTGTAATCGGCGGTCTGCGGTTCATGCTCTTCCAGAATGTCGCTAATCGCGGGCACCTTGTATTCGTCGTAAACCGTGGTCGGGTCACGCTGCGGAATCGGGGCCGCCTTCATACCCGCTGTTGATGTACCGCTCGGCACATTCCCAATCGAAGCCCCCAGTGTTCCATCCGGCATTTCAGGGACATCGCCCACATCGTCGGCACCATAAACTTCCGGTACAAAAGTATCATCATCCGAGGCGGGCGCACCCATCGTCTCGGCCCCATCGCCACCGAGCAAGTCCTCGGCATTAAAGGGTGCCTCATTACCAACAGTCGGCTCGCCCGCCATCACAGTGCGTTCGTCAGCATTTTGAGCATGGACCTGCGTCATACTTCTTTGCGTAGCACCCTTTGCGGCAGGCTGCGTTCCCGTCGGCATTACACTGCCGGCAACCGTACGCGTCGCCATGGAACCTGTTACCGGAGTTCCTTCGCGGCGTACATCGCCCTTCACCTGCATACGACCGCGGTGGTCCTTTTCCCAAGCAATCAAGTCGCGGGCGCGCTTGAGGGCCGCAATTTTTTCCTTGACTTCTACGATTTCAAGGGCATTCATCTTGCCGCCGTTCTGGCGCAAGTAATCTTCGAGCCTGCGGATTTCAGGATCTTCGTCCAAATTATAGCCGCCAACCATGTTATTCGTAGAATCAGGCTGTGGAGCCATCTCCTTTGCGCGGCGGGGCGTTACAGTCTGCAAGACTTCGTCCGGAAGGTTCGGCACTTCGTCCGTCGTTCCGTTCAAGCTGAACTCATCATCCATCCAGTTGCTGCGTCCGTTGAAAGGCGTCACCTTGTTCTTACGACGAATCTTGAAACCGTCCGGCTGGATATTCACGGTATTGTCGTCCATGTACACACCGCGCGGAAGTCCACCCAGATCCATATTGGTCTGCACCTGGGGCATACGGCGGGTATCCACCGGTTCATAGACTTCACCTTCGATCGGCTCCTTTTTCTTGAACACCGACTTAAGCCAAGCCGTCGTCTGTACCACAAACTTGAAATGTCTCGGGCGAAGGCCAAACGCAATCACCAGAATCAAGGCTATTCCCACCAGAGAAATGGTAAGCGGCATCAACAAAGAAGCCTTGCCAAAAATAGGGACCGCCACGAACTGGTTAAAGAACTGCCCGAACGCTCCGCCGCCCTGCATCAGCATGTCTTTTGCGACCTTCGTTTCACCATAGTTTCTGAGCGAGCAAAGGAACGAGATAATAACCGACAAAAGGGTAAGCCCCACTGCATAGCGGATAAAGCGCGTACGCCTCGAAACAGACACCAAGGCAGCGCCCCACAAAACAAGCGCCGACGACACAAACAGCGAAGCGACCCTGCCAAACACAAATGCCAGCGCATCGGGGAACATCTTGCCCAGATACGGTCCCAAAACGTTTTCACGTACGCCACTATAGGCGGAACAAATACAGCCAATCATCAATATAGTGCCGAACCCGACCAAGGCCCAGCCACCGAGAATGGCGCCAAATCCCTGTTCCGAGGTTTCAAAATCGTCTTTTTTGGAAGACTTTGCCGATTTTCCCGATTTTTTTGATGATGATTTCTTTTGAGTAGCCAAAAAATGCCTCCGCAAGTACCCCCTAAATATAGTATTATATTATCTTTTTATTATGCAAATAAAGTTTTCGAAAAAGATTAAGAAAGTTTTATCGGGCTTCTTAATTTCAGCCCTTATTGTTTTTTTAATTCTTGTTTTCGGAAGCACGCAAAGCAGTTTTCTGCCGGAATCCCTCGAGGAGTCCATCATTGGAAAGACCCAACGTAACGGCGCAGAAGCTCTTGAAAACATTTTTTACGATTTATTTTTCAAGACCTCTACCCATTCCGCAAGAGCCGACGAAGAAGACTACAACACCCACCAACGCGTATCCATTAGCGACAGCCTTGACCAGAACATTTACATTGTCGATATCGATGAAGCATCCCTGACCAAACTCGGCAACTATAACGAATGGGACCGTTCCATTCACGCCAAGGTCATCCAGAACTTGAGCGAAGGCGGTGCGGCGGCAATCAGTTTCGATATCCTGTTCAAGAGCGCCGACTTCGGTAAGCAAAAAACGGATCAGGCGGCGAGCGTGCTCAAGAAAATCGCGCCCGAAGCCAAAGTCGATTCCCTCTACCCCTCGCTACTCGCCAATTACAACTTCGACTCCATGCTGGTGAACTCCGTCAAAGAAAGCGGGAACGCCATCGTCTGCTACATGTTTGACGACCGCAAGTCGTACAAGCACCCCTCGCAATGGATTCCCCTGAGCACCTTGGAACGTGCCGACGCCATTGGCTACAGCTCCACTTTGGACACGACCCAGATTGACAAGATTGAAAACGTCGAACCCAAGGACTTGCTGGACAATATATTCCCGGAACTTGCGCAGGCCGGAGCCAAATTCGGATCCGTAAACGCTTACCCCGACAACGACGGCGTGGTCCGCAAGGTTTCGATGCTTTACCGGTTCCCGAACCCCACGCTTGACATTATTTCGCTTTTGGATACCACCATCGAGAGTGACAAGCAGAAATACGAAGCAATCATTAGCGGCGGCGACAAAAACTACGTGTATTCCACCATGTCGCTCATGACTATTTTGCACCTATTCCACAAAGATCCCAAGGACATCACGGTCAAGATGGGTAAATACATCGATGTGGGCAAGCCCTTCGGCATTTACCGCGATTCGGCCGGTACCTACCACACGACCTACCCGAATTTCAGCTACCATATGTTCCTGCTGCTCCGCGAAGCCCTCGCCGAAAAGAAAATCCAGTCCAAGGCGAGCGAAGGAATTCTTGAAATTTCGCACAAAGTCTTTGCCTCCAAAAACGCCAATGGCAAAATCACCTTGGAACTTTCGAACGGTGGCACCAGCAGTATTTTCGACGAAAACCAGTCCAAGCTCTTGACGATGGTTTCCCTCGACATGCTAGACGCCCTCGAAGAGCAGGAATCCGTAAAGCTCAACCGAGACTATATCATCCGCAAGGATGAAGACGAAGACGGATTCTACCAGATTGTAAGAAAGCCCGTCGACACGAGCAATAGCGAAGATGAAGAAGAAGAAGAAGAGGATGAAGACGACCAGGAATCCATTGACTTTACCCGAAGCGCCATCAAGACTTTAGACTTCTACAAAGACACTCTCAAGCGCATGCCTGTTGGCCAAAAGATGATTCTTTCGCTTGACATGCAAATCCATTACAACAAAGCAATCAAGAAATGGAATTCAAACCAGGCAATCCTTTCGGACGCAGTCATCCGCGATATTCAAGCCACCAGTGAAGAAACCATCAAGAACTTGAAACCAGGCGAAGAACTCCGTTTCGGCAAGGTCAAGCGCATTCCTATCGACCAAGCAGGCCGTTATCAAGTCAAGTACAAAGGCCGTTACAACGAAATCAACAACAGACGATTCCAGCACCTGTCCTATTACGACGTCTACAAAGGACGTGTCGACAACCTGTTCTATCAAGGCAAGATTTTCATTCTCGGTTCTGCGGCGGCGGCTCTATTCGACTTTGTGCCTGGCCCGCACGAAGAAAACTACCCCGCCGTATTGATCCACGCCACCATTATCAAGAACATTCTGGCCGACGACTACCTGGTAACCTTAAGCGAAAAGAAACAAGAAATCATTGTCATCTTGCTCGCGCTCCTGTGCCTGGTACTAGGCCTCTACTTTACGAGCTCGATTTCTGTGGCACTATCTCTTATTTTGATGGCCATTTACACCTTCATCGCTTACAAGTATTTCCAGGGCGGCCTTTACATCGGTGTGTCCAAGCAATTGCTCGCGATGTTGTTAACCAGTATTACGGCTCTAGTCGTACAGTTCTACTTTGAAAATAAAGAAAAGAACTTCATCAACAACGCGTTCAAACAGTACATTTCTCCCGAACTGATTACCGCCATGGTGGAAAACGAAATTATGCCGACACTGGGTGGCGAAAAATCGTACATCACCGCCTACTTTACCGACATTGCAAGTTTCTCCACTTTCTCTGAAAAAATCGGTGACCCGAGTAAACTCGTCGACTTGTTGAATGAATACCTGACAGCAATGACAGACACCCTGCTCGAAAACAAGGGAACTCTCGACAAGTACGAAGGCGACGCCATCATCGCATTCTTCGGCGCACCGATGCCTCTCCCGAACCACGCCCAAAGTGCCTGCGAAACGGCGGTCGAAATGCAACGAAAGCTTATCGCCCTGCGCAAGAAATGGATTACCGAAGACGACAAGTGGCCTACAGTCGTGCACAACATGCACATGCGCATCGGTATCAACTCCGGCGATATCGTGACAGGTAACATGGGTTCTTCGATGCGTAAAAACTACACCATGATGGGCGACGCCGTGAACCTCGCCGCCCGTCTCGAAAGTGCCGCCAAGCAATACGGCGCCTACATCCAGATTAGCGAAGACACGCAAAAAGATTTGGTCAAAGGCGACTTCATCTACCGTTCCCTGGACACCATCCGCGTGATTGGCAAGAGCCAACCGGTCAAGACCTACGAAATCTTGGAAAAGGCCGACTGCAAGTATCAGGAATCCCTCAAGGAACTCGTGGGCATTTGGGAAAAAGCACGCGCCTGCTACCTGAACATGCAATGGGACGACGCCATCGAACTATTCAAGCAATGTCTGGAACTGGAACCCCACCACCCCGACCGCGATCCGGGCAGCAAGACGACGCCTTCGCACGTTTACATCAAGCGCTGCGAAGCATACAAAATTACCCCGCCTGTTGCAGAAGGCGAGGTATGGGATGGCGTATTCACCGCTACAGAAAAATAGCGGCATAGCCGCTATTTTTCAATTACGAATTCGGATTTCGGAATTCAGAATTAGTTCAGCTCAATGTTATCGATCAGGCGCGTCTTTCCGAAGAAGGCGGCCACCAGAATCACGACCTTGTCTTCGGGTCCCAGGATTCCGGCGAACTTCTGAAGATTCTTCTGGTTCACAAGTTCGACAAACTGCACAATACCGTGTGCACCCAGAATAGACTTCAACACGACATCGCGAATCTTGCTCACGGCGCGTTCACCCTTTTCGTAGGCTTCCTTAGCCTGCTTAAGGCCCGCACTAATGGACAAGGCGCTTGCGCGTTCTTCGTCGGTCAAGTATTCATTGCGGCTCGAAAGGGCAAGGCCAGAATCTTCGCGGACAATCTTGACGCGGTGAATCTGGATATCAAAATTCAAGTCCTTCACCATGCGTTCAATCAGGAACACCTGCTGGTAATCCTTTTCGCCAAAGTAGGCGTGATTACAGCCCGAAATCAGGAACAACTTGGAGACAACCGTGAGTACTCCGCGGAAATGGCCGGGGCGGTAGGCTCCGCAATACATGCCTTCCAGCGTTTCGTCGCGAACCATAGTCAGCGGGTCGCCATCGGGGTACATTTCAGCAACACTCGGAGCAAATACGAAATCGGCACCCAGCGATTCAGCAAGTTTCGCGTCGGCTTCCAGGCGCTTGGGGTACTTATCCAAATCTTCGTTTTTACCAAACTGGATCGGATTCAGGAACACGCTGACAACCGTTACATCACATTCCTTGACAGATTCCTTGATCAGAGCACCATGCCCGGCGTGCAAAGCACCCATCGTGGGAACAAGCCCGATAGTCTTGCCCTGCTTGGCGAGCGGCTTGATGACTTGACGAAGAGAATCAACAGTAGTTACGATTTGCATTATTTACCTTCTGGTACAAAATAAGTCGTCTGCTTGGGGCACGCGGCAATCGCATCGAGCACCAGCTGCAGATGATTTTCGTTATGGACAAAATCGATATGGTCCGTATTGATGATAAGCACCGGCGCATACGGATAGTTCCAGAAATAATTGTCAAAGCGTTCCAGAAGACCATTCAGGTAAGAACCTTCGATAGTCTTTTCCATGGCGCGGCCACGTCCGTGAATACGCTTTAAAAGTGTCGGAACCGATGCTTGCAAATAAACAACCAAATCAGGCCTCGGGATATCATGATTCAAGGCCTTTGCCACCTGATCGTACATGGCGTATTCGCTTTCGGTCAGGTTCTGGGCTGCAAAAATCTGGTCTTTGTCGTATGTATAGTCACTAATCAGCAAATCGCGGAAAAGGTCGCTCTGGAGTGCCGAATTCTGCAACTGCTTTAAACGGTCGAGCAAAAAGAACAACTGCGTCTGGAAAGCGTACGCTTCTTTGTTCTGGTAGAATTTTTCAAGGAACGGGTTCTCCCTGAAGTTTTCTTCGATCAAAGTCGCCTTCCAGCGATTGGCGATAATTTCTGCAAGAGAAGTCTTCCCTACACCGATAGCCCCTTCGATGGCCAAAAAATGGACGCCTTTTTCTGTCAGCATATTAGGGTTCCTCCGAGGTAATGACGCGGAACGGGATTTTTTCTTCTTTCTGCAAAAGGTTGGAATAAATTTCCGCCACCTTCATTCCCAGCTGGGGATCCTCCCATTCTGGAGCAATATCGTTCAAGGGCACCAGTACAAACTGGCGGTTCACAATCTGGGGGTGCGGAAGATTCGGCCTGCCCTGGTGGACTTCCTTGCCGAAGTACAGCAAGTCCAAATCGATTTCGCGGGAATTCCAATGACCCCGGGGTTTGCGGCCCAATACAAATTCAGCACCTTTCAAATAATGCAGCAGGCGCGTCGACGTTCCCGAATACCAGAAACTTACGACTTGATTGAAATAGGGACCCTGGCCCGCCGGTCCTACCGGTGGAGTTTCGTAAATGGGACTTTCTAGCCACCCGCCCGCAGAAATCTTGCGGAGCATCTCACGACCATCCTCCAAATGTTTGGAGCGATTGGGGAGGTTTGAACCCAAGGCGACAAAAACTCTTTCCAAAGAATCCACGGAATTAAATATAGATATTCAAATTGTCCTTTTTCCGACGAAAAACGCAAACCCAACCGCCACAGGCGGATTCAAAAAAATTTTTCAAAAAAAAGTCGTTTTCTTATGACAAATTTGATTTTTTTAGTTATTTTATCGGAGCCCACTATATTATTTCGGTCAAACGATTCGACTAGGGCTTTTTCACTACATTAAAATATTAACCAACATCATTTTCATTTATTAATTCAATAGGACACCATCGTGGCTCCAACAAAAAAGAATTCTAAAAATGCCTATTTGGCAGATCAAGAACCTACTGGCGCAGAAATCCCCCCTGAACTGAACATGGATTTTTCAAACACTGAAGATAAGGAATCTTCCCCCAAGCGCCGCGGACGTCCCAAGAAAGCTAAAGAAGATACCGTAGAAATAAAGGCCGAAGTGAAAGACGCCAAGGTAGAAAAAGAACCCGCCGCAAAAGAAAAAGTTGTCGACGCTAAAGAACAGAAATCTTTTGAAAAAAGAGCTGCAAACAACGTAGCCGAAGCACCTGCCGCCAATGAACAGGCCGCAAACGAAACGGCAGCAAACATCCCGACAACCAAAGCTCCTGCTGCTGAAAAAATTCAAGCAGAAACGCCTGTGCAAAATGCAGAAGCCGCATCTGCAGAAAAACCTGCCGAACAAGTCGAACAAGCTGCAAACCAAGGCGAACAAATCGCCAACCAAAACGATAACAACGGCCAGCAGCAAAACCAGCAGAACCGCCGCTTCGACAGGTTCAACAAGAACAACCGCCGTTTTGACAAAAACAACCGTCAGAACCAGAGATTCCAGCCCGAAGAAGAAGACACAACCCCGCTTCCGGAACCGGATTCCGAAGCATGGAATAAGGCTCGCGAATGCTGGAGCAAGTATCGCAAGATGACCATGAGCGACTTGCAGGAACTTGCCGCTCAAAAAGAAAACGTAGACTTCAGGCGTTACCGCAAGCAGTCCTTGGGTCTCTTGTTGCAGAGCCTCGAAAACGAAAACAACATCGTATACGCCGAAGGCCTTCTCGAAGTTACTCCGCAAGGTCACGGATTCCTGCGCAATACCGAATTCAACTACCAGCAGGGCCCGGACGACGTTTACGTTAGCCAGAATTTAATCCGCAAGCTCGGCCTCAAAATTGGCGACACCGTTGCCGGTCTCGCCCGCCCGCCGCGCGATCAGAACGACAAGTACTATGCGCTTCGCCGCGTAGACAAGGTCAACTTCGAAGACCCTGAAAAGATCAAGCGTCGCGTTGCTTTCGAATACCTGACCCCGATTCACCCGAACGAAAAGATTCAGCTCGAATGGGATCCCGAAGAATTAAGCACCCGCGTCATGGACTTGTTCTCCCCCATCGGTAAGGGCCAGCGCAGTATTATTCTCGCTCCGCCGCGTACCGGTAAGACAATCCTGTTGCAGAACATGACTCGCGCTATCGCCAAGAACCACCCCGAAATCATCATCATCGTGCTTCTGATTGACGAACGTCCTGAAGAAGTGACCGAAATGCGTGAAATCATCGGCAAGCTGGTAGAAGCGAACCCGAACCTGCGCGCCGAAGTGGTGGCCTCCACCTTCGATGAACCGCCTGACCATCACGCCCGCGTGGCCACCATGGTGCTCGAAAAGGCCAAGCGCCTTGTGGAACAGCAGAAGGACGTAGTCGTCTTGCTCGACTCCATTACACGCTTCGCACGTGCAAACAACGTGGTGATTCCGCACTCCGGCAAGATTCTTTCGGGTGGTGTGGATGCCAACGCCATGCAGTTCCCGAAAAAGTTCTTCGGTGCCGCCCGTAAGATTGCCGACAAGCTCGGTGACTTCCAGAAAGATTCCAACGGCCAGATCGTGCAGACCATTACCGGCGAACCGGTCCGCGAAATCATCCAGAAGAACGGTTCCCTTACCATTATCGGTACCGCCTTGATCGAAACGGGCAGCCGCATGGACGAAGTGATCTTTGAAGAATTCAAGGGTACGGGTAACATGGAACTGGTGCTTGACCGCCGCCTGGCCGAAAAGCGCACCTGGCCCGCCATCGATATCTTCAAGTCGGGCACCCGTAAAGAAGACCGCCTTCTTACCCTTTACGAACAGGATATCATCTGGAAATTCCGTCAGGGCGCCCAGAACGATACCGAAAACGGCATTATGGACAAGCTCATTAAGCTCATGAAGCAAAACAAGACCAATGCCGAATTACTAGAATTTATGAAAAAAGCAAAGGACAGCCTTCGCTAAACAAAAGGATATTCTATGTCAGAAAAAATCTTTTTCGCAGGTACTGGAAACATGGGTGGCGCAATCCTCCGCGGTCTTTTGAAGGCCGGTACGGACGCCTCCAGCATTTTCTTCTTTGACCCCTCCGACAAGGCCGCCGCAGAAGTTTCTGCTCTCGGCTGCGTTCGCGTGGCAAGCTTTGCCGAAGGCCTCAACAAGGCAGACGTCACCTTCCTTTGCGTAAAGCCGCAGATTTTCAAGCTGGTTGCCGCCGAATGGAAGGCCGCTGCAGCCGCCGAAAAGGCCGTCAAGACATTCGTGAGCATTATGGCCGGCGTTACCCGCAAGGCCCTCATCGAAGTTTTAGGCGAAAAGAACCAGATTCTCCGCGTGATGCCGAACTTGCCGCTTACCGTTGGCAAGGGTTCCGTGGGTCTCGCTACTGACGGCGTTACTGAAGAAACGCTCGCCATTGCCGAAAAGATCTTCGGAAACATCGGCGTGACCTGCCGCGTCGCAGAATCCTTGATGGATGCGGTGACCGGACTTTCGGGCAGCGCCCCCGCCTATGTCTTCGAATTCATCGAAGGCCTCACTCGCGGCGGCGTCAAGGCAGGCCTCACCCGCGATGTGGCACTCAAGCTTGCGCTTGGTACCATCGAAGGCAGCGTCGAACTCGTGAAGCAGTCCGGCAAGAGCCCAAGCGACTTGTGCGCCATGGTTTGCTCACCCGCAGGCACCACTATCGCAGGCATCAACGCCCTTGAAGAAGGCGCCTTCCGCAGCACGCTGATCAAGGCTGTTGTGGCTGGCACCGACCGCAGCAAGGAACTGGGAAAATAGCGGCTTCGCCGCAGTCGGTAGAACTTAGTTGGCAGAACTTAGAGATTTTTTTCTAAGTTCTAACTTCTAAGTTCTAAGTTCTAACAATGGCGACCATCAATCTATTTGCGAAAGAAAATGCAACGTCCTCGTTTATACAGGACGTTCTTTCGTCGGTAGATTATCCGGTGGACACGTTCCGCGAAATTCCGACAGCGGGCGCGATCCCGCAGGTTCCGCTTGTCATTTGGGATCTAGATTCTTTTTCTGCGCATAACTTGGAAATGCTCAAGGCGCTCCGCAAAAAAACGCCAGACACCTTGATTCTTGTTTACGCCGAAGCCCCCGAGCAATTCGGGGAAATATCCAACAAGCTTTACGACAGCATTCTTTCGGTGGAATCCCTAAAGCTCCACTTGATGTCTCAAATTGCAAAGCTTAAGGACATTCATACCGCGCGCCAGATTTTCAGGGAACGCATGAGCCACCTGGTTGGCAAAAGCCCGGCCATGCAACAGCTCCGCAAAACCGTAGAACGCGCCATCGTGCATACAGGCCCCGTTCTTATCGAAGGCGAAACCGGCGTCGGTAAAGAGCTAATTGCCCGCGCCGTCGGCTGCATGTACGAAAAGTTCATCACGGTCAACTGCAGCGCCATTCCCGAAAACCTGTTCGAAAGCGAACTTTTCGGACACACCCGTGGAGCATTCACGGGTGCTCAAAACGAACGCATCGGTCTTTTTGAGGCAGCCGACGGCGGCGCCATATTCCTCGACGAAATCGGCGATATGCCCTTGCATGCCCAAGTCAAGCTCTTGCGAGTCTTGCAGAATAAAGAAATCCGCCCGCTCGGCTCCAACACGACCAAGCATATCGATGTCCGCATCATTGCCGCAACAAACAGAAACCTGCAGCAAGAGATTGCCGAAAAGCGTTTCCGCGAAGATCTCTATTACCGTCTGAACGTGATTCCCATGCAAATCTCGCCACTACGCGACCGCAAAGAAGACATCGAAGATTTGGCGAATTACTTCATCCAGATTTACCAGGGTTCCGGCGAAAAGTTTACGCTTTCAAGCGCCGCCCTCCGTAAGCTCCAGGAATACGACTGGCCGGGCAACATTCGCGAACTTGAAAACGTCATCCAGCGCGCCCTCTGCTTTACAAGCGCAGGCGCCCTACAGCCCGAAGACCTTCACATCGATACCGTGAGCCCCACCACCTCGGCAAGCGCAATCAAGCCGAATTCAAGCAACTCTCAAGCAAGCGATTCTTCCGAGAGCACCCCGGAAAACACCTCTGCATACGAAAACTTCAGGCAAATGCAACTGGCACAGGAGCGCGATTTCTTGATCAAGAAAATCCGCGAATGCAATGGTTCCGTGCGCGAAGCCGCACAAAAACTCGGGCTATTCCGCACCGCCCTCTACAACCGTCTGAATCATTTAGGCGTGAATATTAAGGAAGTAGGAAGTAGGAAGTAGGAAGTAGGAAGTTGAAGTTGAAGTTGACGCTGTTACCCTTCGGTCCAGTCTAGCAGACCTCTAGCTCGTGCATCGCTTGCCCGCTCGCAACGGGCGAATCCTTTTTCGATGACCATGATTCGGTCACAATACTTTTCGGCGTACTCCACAGAATGCGTTGACACTAGAATCCCCATGTCTCGCTCTTTCGCAAGCTTTTGCAAAAGCGTGAACAGCTTGCGGCTGCGAGGAATATCCATAAAGGCATTCGGTTCGTCGAGCAGCAGCACGTTTACCTGCTGGGCAACCGCCTGCGCCAAATACACGCGACTCCGTTCCCCATCGCTGAGTTCCGTAAGCCAGCGGTCTTTAAACTTTTCGATTTCAAGCAAGGCCAGCGCTTCACTCACAAAGTTTTCATCTTCCTGGTTACGCCCATCGAAAAGGCCTGCGTAAGGCATACGGCCAAGTCCCACGAATTCGCGAACATTCATGCGGTCGCATACCACACCACCCATGCGCACCAGCGTTATGAATTTGGCTCGTTCGCGGGCAGTCCATTGCGATTTTCCTTGCAGCAAAACCGATCCCGATACCGGCTGCAAAAGTCCGCATAAAGTCTTGAGGAAGGTGCTCTTGCCCGAACCGTTTTCACCGAGCAAGGCAACCACCTCGCCCGCCTTCAATTCAAAATCCACGGGAGTCACAAGCCCGACCGCATCGGAGCGCTTGTCTTGCTTGTAGCCGATCACCAAATTTTCGCACTGAAGAAGCGTCGCATTCAAAGGCAGATTCATCGGCGGAGTCCTCCCCCGCGAACAATCACCCAGAGTACCACAGGCACGCCCACCAGGCTAAGCACCGCATTCAGCGGGAATTTCGAAAACTGCGACGCAGCCAAACAAAGCACCACGCCACACAAAGCCGACGCCGGCATCAAGACACGATGGTTGCTTGTTTTGAACAACATAAAAGAAAGGTGCGGAACCGCGATTCCGACAAACGCGACCGGACCGCAGAACGCCGTCGATGCAGCCGCCAGAAGCGATGCTCCCAGCAACACCATCACGCGCCCCTGGCGTACATTCACGCCCAAGCCTTTTGCAAAGTCGTCGCCCATTCTGGCGGCATTCAAATACCGGATCGACAGCGCCACAAGCACAAGGCCGACAACCGTGCACAGTGCAAAAATCCAAATGCCGTCGAAGGTCAGGCGGCCAAAGCTGCCCATTCCCCAGGACACATACACGCGCAAAGATTCCGCGTCGCTTCCCATAATCAGGAGGCTCACCAGGGCATCAATAAAGTAGCCCATCAAGAGTCCCACAATCAAAAGGATGGTCGAGTTTTCAAACCTCGAGGCAACGAACATCACAACCGAAGTCACAGCAAGTGCGCCCGCAGCCGCCCCCGACAAGACTCCGAAATGCCCGAAGGTGAATCCGGCCAACAGCGAAAGCGCAACGCCAAGGCTTGCGCCACTACTAATGCCAAGCACAAACGGGCCTGCCAGCGGGTTCCTAAACAGAGTCTGTAGCGAAAGACCCGCTACCGCCAAAGAAATTCCGGAGAGAACCGCCGCCACTAGTCGGGGCACGCGAATCTGCCAAAAAATGCGGGCTTCCACGGAATCGTATTGGCCGCCCTTAAAAGAAAGGTCAGACCAAGAAAGTCCGACCGCTCCAGAAAATAGAGTCAAATAAGAAAGGATGGCAATCAGGGCGATGAGCAGCGCAAATCCAACAAGGATTCTATGATCGATGCCGCGCATCGCTAGCCCCCAAGAAGACTTACTTTTTCTTCTTGTTCTGGGTCTGCGCTGCAGCCTGCTTCAATTCCGCAGTCTGCTTCGGATCGCGGATATAGAGTTCAGGCGGGATATTGTCGAATCCCTGCAGGGCGTTGAGCCAGTTATCGTTCAGGTCACGGAATTCCAACTTGTTCAAGTTGTAACGCAGAGAGTCGTTCACGATATCGAACGTGATGTAGTCCCAACGAACCACCTGACGTTCCTTAAAGACTTCGCGGCTCACGAGAGACTGGTCGGAATCGAAACGGTAGCGGGCCTTGAACGTGTATTCACCCGTCATCTGGTAGCGACCGGAATCGGAGTAAGTGCGAGTAATACCGACTAGCGTATCGTTTGCGCCGAAGCGGAGTTCAGCATCGCGGAAAGCATGGCCGTGAGCGATAATCGGAGTGCGCCAAACACCCACCACCTGGTCCTTCATGCGCTTCTGGAGCACAGTGTCGATGCGCCAGTGGTCGAAGTTGCTCTTGTCGTAGCGAGCGCGCTGCACGTACTTACCCGTCTGGACCAACTTGCGGACGCTGTCGGCCTGGACTTTCGCAAGGCTATCCGCGTTACGAGGACCGACCGCCGGTGCCACATGGTTCATTGAATCAAGCTTAGCCTGAATCATTTCGTCGAGCGTTGCCGTAGCTCCACGCGGTGTGGCCACCACCTGGGATTCTACTTTAACGAGGTTTGCAGGTTGAGTTGCGGCAGGAGCCGTCTGCGCCAAAGGCATTCCAACGAAAGCCAAAGACAATAAAGAAATAATAATATGCTTATACATAGATACACTCATCATCGTAAATGTAGTTAAAGCGTTATAAAAAAGGTAAGGATAACATACAAAAAAAGGCTATCTTTGGACTATGTTTGAAAAAACACTCGATTATTCCCAAGTTCCTTCCCCCTGTTTTGTTCTTGACGAGGCCAGACTGCGCCATAATATGGAAATTCTGGACGATATCCAGAAGCGGGGCAACGTAAAAATCATTTGTGCCTTAAAAGGTTACAGTTTTTGGCGTTCTTTCCCCCTCATCGGGCAGTACCTGGCCGGTGCCACAGCCTCCAGTCTGAACGAGGCTAGGCTCGCCAAGGAGGAAATGGGTAAAGAAGTCCATGTGTTCGCCCCCGTCTATGACGACGACGAAATCGACCAGATTCTCGCCTGCGCTGGCCACATCACCTTCAACAGTTTTAGCCAGTGGCAGCGTTTTAAAGACAAGACTTTAGCCGCAGGTGTGAGCGCAGGCATTCGCGTAAATCCGCAATTTTCGACCGTCGAGACCGACCTGTACAACCCGTGCGGCAAGTTCTCGAGACTGGGCGTCACCGAAGCGGAGTTCAAACCGGAACTCTTGGACGGCATCGAAGGACTCCATTTTCACGCCCTCTGCGAACAGGACGCCGACGCTCTGGAAGGCGTACTGAAGGCATTCGAGCAGCATTTCGGCAAGTACCTGCCGCAAATGAAGTGGGTGAATTTCGGTGGCGGGCACCACATTACGCGCAAGGATTACCACCGCGAAGAACTGGTCCGTCTCCTGAACGACTTCCACAACCGCTACCCGCACTTGACCATCATCATGGAACCGGGCGAGGCCGTCGGGTGGCAGACAGGCGAACTGGTGGCCTCCGTCGGGGACATTGTTCATAACGAAATGGACATTGTCATACTGAACGTATCGATCAGTGCACACATGCCGGACTGCCTCGAAATGCCGTACCGCCCTGCAGTGACGGGCGCCGGAATGCCGGGCGAAAAGAAGTTTACATACAAACTAGCGGGAAATTCCTGTTTGGCAGGCGACCAGCTCGGAGACTTTTCATTCGACGAGCCGCTCAAGGTCGGCGACAAAATCATCTTCGAAGACATGATCCACTACACCATGGTAAAGACCACGTTCTTCAACGGAGTGAGACACCCGAGCATCGGCAAATTCGACGAAAGTGGCAAGTTCCATTTGCTACACAAGTTCACCTACGAGCAGTTCAAGGAGAAGCTGTAATTAATTCGGATTTCAGAATTCGGAATTCAGATCTTAGAGCTTAGAACTAAGAAAATTCAGATTTCGAGAATAATGATCAATGAATTTTTAATTGCATTATGATTTTTAAATCGGAACAAGAAACTTATAACTGGGCGGTTGAATTCGGCCGTAGCCTGAAACCGGGCGACAAGGTGGCTCTTTATGGCAACCTGGGCGCCGGCAAAACGGTGATCAGTCGCGGGGTCTGCAAAGGTCTCGGTTTCGAAGGGTCTGTCTGCTCCCCAACCTACACGATTCTGCACGAATACCCCAACAACCCGCCGATTTTCCACTTCGACCTTTACCGCCTGGACGGCGGCGCCGACTTGAACGAAGTCGGCCTCGACCCCGACTACCTCGAAAAGGGAATCAGCCTGATCGAATGGCCCGAACGCCTCGAAGACAACGACCCCGGCCTAACACACAAGATCGAAATAAAAATCCTCTCGGAAACCGAGAGGGATATTACAGTCGAAAAGCTTTAATCAAGACTTCTATAATTCGAACAATCTATCCGGGAAACTATCGGCACTCCTGAAAAGGAGCGGCGTTATCGTTAACGCGCTTGAAACATCCCTCCCGAGCTTGTTTGAATGAATAATAGCGAGAAAGTTCTGCTTTGCAACAAGGCCATTTTCATATTCCAGGCGGTATTCCACATCAACAATATCGCCATCATCACTTATATACTGTTCCACAAAAAGTTCCCAGCCTTTCTTGTTGGCGTTATAGTAAAGTTCAGCGCCATCATACCGGGTCACTCGGAAAATACTATCATCGACCTGAACAGGCTCCTTCCATTCCAGGGAATCTAGCGGATTCTTAAAAGGCAAGCCAAGAGTTTTCCTGACAGAATCCGTATAGGATTGCTCCGTAGCCAAGAACTTTGCCGCCGTTCCATCGAAAAAGATTACCTTCCGGCGGTCGCCATTGATTATAATTCGGGTCTTTTTTGAATAATCCGTATCCATGGATTGTTCATAATAACATTTATCTTTCCCCTTCGAGACAAAGTAGTAGTCTGCACCATAAGTCATGCCCGAAGCATTGCCTCTCATCGTATATTTGATTTCAAAGGTATCTGTCGCAAAAAGGCCCCCTTCCAAGGTATTCTGGATATTCCGCTTGACTTCGGCCAGGCTTATCGTATAGACATTTTGCGCCGGGCCTTCCGGAATGACAAAGTAATAGCTGCTCGAAGACTCAACAACAGAACTAGAACTTACCGAGCTGGAGCTTACCGAACTGGAACTCAGTTCACTTGAAGAACTTTCTTCACTCGAAGAGCTTACTTCTACAGAGCTAGATTCTACAGCGCTGGAGCTTGCCACAGCTTCACTAGAAGAACTTTTGACAACCGAACTGGAGCTTTCTTCACTTGAGGAACTCGTTTCGACTGAGCTGGAGCTTTTTTCACTCGAAGAACTGTCTTCAGAGGAACTTTTTTCAGATGAACTTGATTTCGATTTCGCAGAACTCGAGCTAACAGAACTAACGGAACTGGAACTCGTCTCCGCCGAAGAATAAACATCAGCATTTGACGAAACAGAATCGTCTCCGCAAGCGACTAGGAAAAGAGCTACAAGGATAGGCCAATTTTTTTTCATTTCCTTCAAACCTACTTGATTTCAACTAGTTTCATGGATCGACCGATTCGTACAATGTAGCTGCCTGCCGTCTGCAGGCACACCTCGAATCGAGACTGATTAACACGTTCTGCACGGATTACTCGCCCCTGCATATCCATAATGGCAAATTTCTCTCCAACATCCGCATTCCAGAACACCAGCCTGCGACCTTCTGCAATCATGCCAAAGTGCGATTCGGGAAGCGCAACAATAGCATCTTTCTTCGAGCTACTCGACGATTTGCTTGTTTCGCTGGAGGAACTATTCGCGGACGAAGACGAAGATTTCGCATCCGACGAAGAAGACTTTTCCTCCGCAGACGAAGAACTTGTCTCGGAAGAAGAACTAGCCTCAGACGAGGAACTCGATTCGGCCTTCTTGAAAACGGCCACATACTGGGCATCGCTTTTCACCGTGATGGTACGGCTTGCGCGGGCGTTCAAATTATCTTCCCAATTGCTGAACTCGTAGCCTTCGGCAGGAACGGCCTTCAAGGAAACCGTTGCGTTATACACGTATACGCCCGTTTCGTTCAATCCCGTTACCGAGCCCATCGTCGAATCGTTCACGGATACCGTTATTGTATAAGAGTTCGCCACAAACTTTCCATAAACAACCAGGTCCTTTTCGGGCATGACATCCGGCAATTCAACAGGAACATAGGTATACCCCTCCTTTTCCGGAAGTTTTACCAACGACATATCCGTTCCGGCAAAAACAGAAATCGTCTTTACAGTCGTTGTGGCAACCATGAATTCAATATTGTAAACAGACCCCTTCAAAACCGGATAAAGATCTTTTCCGATTTCTTGAGTCCATACCGTACCGAAGATTTCATCCTTGTTATAATTATGGAGTTTTTGGAGTAACGAACCATCTTCAACATCGGACGCGCTCATCTCTAGCCCTTCAAATGACGTACTATCCCCTGCGAGGTAGAAACTGTTGTCAAAATCAGTCTCAATAGGTCTCCAACTATTGCCTAAAATTCCGCCTCTATGATACTTGCTGTCAGAAGCGGTGAATTCGCCGATATTATAGCTGTTTTTAACAATCAAATGCATACTTGAATACAAGGAACCCGCTAGGCCTCCGGCGTCTTTGTCTCCAGCAAAGACATTCCCCACGTTATAACTATTTATAATTGAAAGTGTATCAATATCAGCATACCCTGTATTTGCTTTTCCGCCGACAAGACCTCCGGCATGATAATACTGTTGTTTTGAAGCCAAATCATTAGAACCAACATCTCCCTTGTTATACGATTCAGAAATTCTTGTCCAACCGCGATACGTACTTCCTAGAATTCCACCAGAATAAGATCTTCCTTCTATCAAGCCTTCGTTGTAACACCATGAAATAATTTTTTTCCCATCAACTTCCCCAATAATACCACCAGCGTCAGAACCTCTGATGGTACCAACGTTATGACATCCCTTAATAATGGAAATATCTGCAGCAGCACCGATTATTCCTCCAGCATAACGACCGCTTTCTACAAAACCGGAATTGTAACTGTCTTGGACAATCAAAGAGTCCCCACCACGACCAACAAGGCCTCCTGCATTTGTGCTAACAGATACTATGTGGCTAGCGTTAAAACAATTAAAGATTTTCAACGAATAATAGCTCGACAATCCAACGAGCCCACCAGCACTACCACCACGAATATACGAATCTACAACGCCTAAGTTTTTGATGACGGCATCTCCTTCTGTGTACGCAATGAATCCCGCCCAATCACCATAAGGATCATCAACGTACAAACCGGAAATCACATGATTCTGCCCATCAAACGTTCCTCCAAAACCCATCATTGGAGTCCATGGGAAGAAAAAAGATGTATCGGAAAAATCGACAGTTCCATTCATTCCAAGAACACTTTTGTTCAAAACGATATCATCCGTCAACTTTGCACATGCCAAAGAATCCTTTGTCATTCCACTGGATCCATTGACAATCGCCGCAAAGCTATAAAGTTCCTCGGCATTGGATATGCTATAGCACTCCCCATCTTTAGCGGGAGGTGTAATCTTGAGCAATCTAGCATACAAAGTTAAATCACCCTTAGTTGAAGCCGGAATTTCATGGTATTTCTTTCCTGTAAATTCAGGATTATCATACCAGGCATAAACATAACCGCTATTGACAATTTCAGGAATTTCCGCAGGAAAGCCTTCCTGGTATTGCGTTGGATAAGCCGTTGTATCACCTTCAAACGTAACAAAAGACAACTTACGGAATACATCTTCCTTTGCGTTTTTGATTGTACCGGTTAGAACCGGATAGTCGTCTTTTCCGACATCCTGCCCCCACACAGAACCATCTACATCCTCTGCACGGAAAGCATGTAATTTTTTTCCCAGGCTTCCGGATTTGAACGTATTTTCTACAATATTTATTCCACCATTATAAGGGTCGCCTTCCTCCGGACAATAGGCATTTTCAACCAGAAGATTATTCTCACCGTATCTATAAACTCGACTGTCTATGATGCAGCCGAGCTTATTGCCTTCACTGTTTTTCCCCATATTAAAGCTGTTTACGATTGCAGCTTCCCCAGCTGAATGGCCAAGGATACCTCCCGTAATTCTAGATCCATCAAGAGCACCTATATTGTAACTATTGAATAGATGTACATATTCCTCTACTTGAGCAATCAAGCCTCCAACTACTTCCCCTTTTAGAGGAGCTGTGTTATAGCATTCCGTTACGTTCACTTTACCCACAGCATATCCAATAAGACCTCCCGATCGTCCTCCTTTTTTAATAGCAAACTCACTATGAGATTTCTCGATAGTTGTAGTTCCTGATGCATATCCTATCAGACCACCAACGTGCGGCGCGTAAGCGCTCTTTGGATCCAAATTATGAAGGCCTTTTGAAAAGCTATTGGTTATAGTAAGTTTTGAGGATCCTATTTCAGTGGCCACCAAACCTCCTGCAGCTATTGCGCCAGACAGTTCCCCTGTAAAGGAAGAACCCTCTATATAAGCTGAACCATACATTAGTCCAATAAGTCCGCCCGTATATGTATTACATATGGCCCTAGCTTCTACATGACTATTTTCAATACTTACGGAAGATCCTTGAGGAACTTCCGTAACTAGTACGCCTATATTA
Source organism: Fibrobacter succinogenes (assembly GCA_902756345.1). GTDB lineage: Bacteria > Fibrobacterota > Fibrobacteria > Fibrobacterales > Fibrobacteraceae > Fibrobacter. The sequence continues at coordinate 116,758 of CACVQR010000010.1, forward strand.
AATGATCCTGGACCGGTACCAGAAAAAAAAGAATCCTTAATATTGAGATTCTTTATGACAACTTTATTTGTTCCGGTAATATTCGCGATAAAACTTACACGAGCTGGGTCCGTACTCCAAAAACAGTCTAAATACAAACCCGAAATAGAATGACCATTACCATCAAAGGACCCTTCAAAATTCACTATAGGCGTCCAGGAGGAAATTGACGCGCCCTGATTTGTAGCATTATTGTCTATTGTTTCCCAAAGATCTTTATTGACAGTAATATCTTTGGTCAATTTGCCGCATGCTTTGGCATTCCTTGTCATGCCGTTCGAACCGTTCACGACTGCGGCAAAGCCATACAGTTCTTCGGCATTCGATATCAGGTAACAACCGTCTGCATCGGTCGAGGGCAAGGCAGGCGTAATCGCAGCACAAGCCCCGGCAACCAGGAACAACAAAGCGGCACAAGATTTCTTGGAAAAAACGATCCCTTTCATCATTTTGTCTCCGTTTATTGAATACAAGATAGAAAACCCTCCCGATAACCGGGAGGGGCATTGTTTCAAAAAGTTTAAATTAGCGTTTTTTACTTCTTAGCGACGGCTGAATCGGCAGCCGGTTCAGCAGCGGCAGCGGTTGCGGCAGCCTTGGCGGCCTGGATTTCGGCAATCTTCACGATTTCGTCCCATTCGCTCTTGTCGCCGGTGTAAAGGAGCATGGCGCCCTTGTATTCCGTCACGATCTTTGCGGCAGCGGCGGTATCGCCCTTGTCCAAAGCGTCATTGGCGCTTGTGAGCAAATCTTTCTGGACATTGCGCATGTCCTCGATTTCTCCCAGACGGTTCTGACGGAGCACCTCCAAGGTATCGCTCACGAAAGCGAGATCCCAGGTAGCCTCGTAGCAGGATTCCACTTCGGCGAACTTGGAAGCGTCTTCGGCTGCGGCAGCGTACAAGGCGTCGCACTTGGCAAACGTTTCGGCGCAGTTGCGCTTCACGTACTGATAATAATGATAGCCGCCCACAATCAGGCCGATAATGACCAAAAGGAATACGCCGTCTTGCCAGCCCATGATCGGGCCCGACGGGAGTCTCGGCTTTCCGTTGACGGTATCGCCCGCTTCCAGGCGTTCCTCGGCTTCGTCAAAGGGGCTTTTTCCATTCAAGAAACTGAACATGTTCTACCTACTTTTTTATACCTATTTTTTTGTGAGGGCCGCAAAGACCCGTGCATATAAATAAATCTGCTTGACCAAGCTTGCAAAACCATTCGAGCGCGTCGGCGAAAGTCCTACATTCAGACCAATATCCTGGAAAAACTTCGGATCCACGGCGAGAATGTCTGCAGGAGCCATGTCGTTATACACCTTGAGTGCCAAAGCACCGAGACCACGGCTAATAAGCGGGTTCGTGGTACCGCCTTCTACGTCCATTTCGAAATGGATTTTAGCACCGTCAAAACTCGGAACCAGGTACATAGTCGATGCACAGCCCTGGATAATGAACTTTTCCGCCTTCAAGGCGGCGTCCATCCCCTTGTGGGCGCGAGCCAAATCCAAGAGGAATTTCCACTTGTCATCGGGGTCGCTAAAGCTTGCAAACTTTTCGCGAACTTCGCTTAAACGCGCATTCATTTGTTCACTGATCGAAGCGCTCATAAACCTACCGCAAGAAGGAACGCATCTTCCAAATTAGGGAAGGTGCCGCCCACAAAACATTAAAGAAAATACGGAACAACGTCTGCTTTTCGCGCGGGAGCTTCGAAAGCTTGAATGCCGCACGGTCAAACTGCTTGTCGCTAATTTTATTGAAACCGACCTTGGCGCGGGCCACCTGCAGATGCTTTTTGCCGAGGGCAGACATCCAGCGGTCAAGAACCTTGGATTCAACGGCACTACGGCTTTCGTTCGGTTCGCCGAGCCATTCCTTAACCGATTCCGCAACGATCTTACCACACAGAAGCGATTCCACAATGCCCGAACGGCTAATGGGGTTCACGCAGCTGGCAGCGTCGCCGGCTTTAAAGAGTCCGCACTTGGCCATGGGCTTTTGTGACTGGCCGCAAGCGATCATGCCGCCGTACACGGCCTTGACCTTTGCTTTCGGGTAATCGCGTGCGATAAAGTCCAACAGTTTTTGGCGCAGGGGAACCTTGTGGTCCACCTCTTTGCCCAGCACAAAGCCGATATTCACCTCGACGCCGTCGCGCGGGAAAATCCAGCCGTAGCCCGACTCAAACTCGGAACCAAAGAAGAGCTCGATATGTTCCTTGCTATGTTCAATGCCTTCGGCCACCGCGAAAATAGCGGGTTCCAAATCGGTATCGCCCGATTCAATGCCTTTAAGGCAATCGATATTGCGGGTCAGCCTGCAGCTCGGACCAGTCGCGTCGATGACAGCCTCCGCAAACAAGGTTTCGATTTCGCCGCCGACCGACACTGTAACATTCCAGCCCTCTTCGGTCTTTTCAAGTTTCTTGATAACCGTATCGTAGTGGCATTCCACGCCTGCAGATGCACAGCCATCCGAAATGGAATGGTGGAACTTGGCTCGGTCCAGAATCAAGCCGCAGTCCTTGCTATAGAATTCAGCACGGTAACGCTTGGGCGAGGTAAAATAAATTCCAGAAAGAGTTCCACGGACAAAGGTATCGTCTACCGGCCAAAGGGAATTCAAGCGATCCTTAGATACAGCTTCGGCACAGAAAATGGGTTCTTTCCAGGGCTCTTTTTTGTCCAAAAGCAAAATCCGTCTAGTACCGGAGGTCAAGCGACCAAGGGTACAGGCAGCCATGAGACCGGCAGGACCGGCCCCGCAAACCACCACATCGTATCGATTTGAGGTAAAATTTGCCATTTCGGGGAACAAATTAGCATTTATTTATAAAGTTTTTTTCTTTTTTATTGTTAATTGGCATTTTTTTTAGTTATTTTAGAGCTATCCGTTATTTGGTTTATCCTTAAAAGGGAATGTATATGAATATGAAGAGTGTATCAAAGTTCGGCCTGTGCCTATTGAGCGCACTTGCCCTCAACGTTTACGCCCAAGACAACTGGGCAGGTAAGGACCTGAACGTATCTTTCAGTAACAAGCGTATTGACGGTTTCAACTTCAAAAATGCGAAAGCCGTCGCCCACACCACCGACTTCCGCCGTGCCACCGGTGAAGGTCCGAACTTCCAGGGAGCAAAGCTCAATGAAGTTTCCTTCCAGAACGCCGTGATTAGCGGAGCAAACTTCGAAGGTGCAGACCTTACTAAGGCGACCATCAGCGGTGCCGACATCCGCAGCTCTTCGTTCGAAGGCGCCAACATGGAAGAAGCCAACCTCTACCGTGCAACGCTTCTCGACAGTAACTTCCCGAAAGTCAACTTCAAAAACGCACGTCTCGACGCTATGAAGGTGTCCGACAACGCTGACTTCAGCAAGTCCGACCTCACCCAGGCGTCCGTGATGGATGTGGACCTTACTGCAGCCGACTTCAGCAAGGCCAACCTGACCCGTGCAAACTTCTCCCGTTCCTTGATGGCTAACAGCGACCTCCGCAAGGCCACCATCGTCAAGACGGACTTTACCGCCTGTAACCTGATTGCCGCCAACTTCAAGGGAGTCGACCTCGTTGACGTGAACTTCGCAAAAGCTGGTCTTTCTCAGGCTAACTTCAGCGGTGCAGAATTCAAGAACGTGAACCTGCAGGACGCTGACCTTTCCTTGACGACCTTCAATGACGTCGACCTTTCCAAGACTCAGCTCCAGAAGGCCAAGTTCGCCCAGTCCACCGTGAAGAACATGAAGTTCGACGGCCAGGACCTGACCGGCGTGATCTTCGACAAGGGCTCCGTCGCAAAGAACTCGTTCACGAAGGCCAAGCTTTCTAAGGCATCCTTCTACGATACCGAAGTGAGCAAGAACGCTTTCCAGAACGCAGAACTCCTGAAGGCCGTGTTCGACGGCGCCTACGTTCGCAAGAACATCTTCGACAAGGCTGACCTCACCAAGGCCAACTTCGCGAATTCCACCATTGAACGTTCCGACTTCATTCTCGCCCAGCTCGCCGGTGTAAGCTTTGCCGGTGCCAAGCTCGAAAAGGTGAACTTCACCAACGCCAACATGCAGGGCATCAAGATTGACGCCGACACCAAGATGGAAGACGTGGACTTCTCTGGCGCAAACCTCGAAGGCGCCAAGATCGAAAAGTTCACCGCCAAGAAGGTAATCTACGACAACAAGACCCAGTTCCCGTCAGGCTTTGACCCGCGTCAGTATGGTTTCACCAAGCGTGGTGAAAAGGCAGCCGACATCAAGGTCGAAGGCACAGGTTCTTCGGGCAAGAAGAAGAAAAGAAAAAAAGCCGCTGACGACGAAGAGTAGTCTAGAACCTTAACGGATTTAAGAAGCCCCGGTGAAGAACCGGGGCTTTTTTAGTGGGTTAGCAACGGGCTGCGTTATTTATGATCCATCAGCCAGTTCACAGCCTCGGAGAGGGTGTGAACCTGGACTATTTTCATGCCGGAGGTATTTTCGGGCAAACGGCCGCCCGCAGGCACAACCGCCTCGGTAATTCCCAGGCGGCGGGCTTCCTTGAGCCGTTGTTCCAACAGGCTCACGGAGCGGACCTCGCCAGACAGTCCTAGCTCACCAATCACAATACACTGGCGTCCGAGCGGAATTGCGAGGTGATTGCTCGCAATGGCAAGCGCTAAGGCGAGGTCCGATGAAGTGTCGGAGACCTTCAGCCCGCCGGCAATCGACACGAACACGTCGGAGGCTCCAACGATAACCCCGCCGAACTTTTCGAGCAGGGCCAGAATAATCGTAAGACGCTTGGGGTCGATTCCGGCAGCCACACGCTGGGGCACGGCGAACGTGGTTGAACTCACAAGCGCCTGCGTTTCAAAAAGCATGGCGCGGGTGCCTTCGAGTGTACAACAGACGACGCTCCCTGGCGTCGGCGGAACGTTTTCTTGCAAGAACACGCGGCTCGGGTTTTCCACAGGCGAGAGCCCGTGCCCCGTCATCTCGAACACGCCGATTTCATCAGTTGCGCCAAAGCGATTCTTGATAGTCCGGAGAATTCGGTATTGATGATTTCGGTCGCCTTCGAAGTACACGACGGTGTCGACCATGTGTTCCAAAATGCGCGGGCCCGCAATCTGGCCGTCCTTGGTCACATGCCCGATTAGAATAGTAATGCAGCCCGTATTCTTAGCAAAGACCATCAGGTCGAGCGTGCATTCGCGAAGCTGAGTGGCGCAGCCCGGAGTGCCCGACAAGTCGCTCTTGTAGACTGTCTGAATAGAATCTATCACGAGCACTTGCGGCTTGAGTTCCTGGGCTTGCTGCAAGATTTTTTCGAGGCTAGTTTCGCAAAGCAAAAGCATGTCGGAGCCCGCGACATTCAGGCGCTCGCTACGGAGCTTGACCTGTACCGCACTCTCTTCGCCGCTCACGTAAAGCGTCTTGACGCCGGCGGCTGTCATGGTGGCGAGCGTCGAAAGCACGAGCGTGGACTTACCGATTCCAGGATCGCCACCAATGAGCACCAGGGAACCTGGTGCAAGCCCGCCCCCCAGCACGCGGTCAAATTCGGCATTGGCGGAGCTCAGCCGCCGCGTATCTTCGGTCGCGACATCCTTGAGCGGCACCACCTTGTGCACCGGACCTCCCAAGCCACGAGAGGCTCGCCCGCCCTCGAGAATGTTTTCGACCACATGTTCCTTGAGGCTGCTCCATGCGCCGCAGAACGGGCACTTGCCCGCCCACTTGGGCGTGGTGTTGCCGCATTCGGTGCAAAGGAACTCAATTTCTTTTTTCGCTTTCGATTTGTTTAGTGCTACCATGTGCACTAATATAACAAAATGCGCCTGACATAAATTGTCAAACGCACGCAAATGCACAAAAAAGCACTAAAGCAATTACGGAATTTTCGTCAAAGGAAAGTCAAACTGGATAGAGCGCGGGGTCGCAAATTTTTCGAAGGCGATTTCGTAACAGAAGTTCTTTTCGTCTACCGCCTTCACGATTCCTGCACCAAAGATTTTATGCACCACGCGGTCGCCTACGGCAAACTCGGCCGAAGGCGCCTTCTTTACAAGCCCAAGGCTTTCGTCGCTCAAAAATTCGCGGTCGCGATCGATGTTTGCGATGTAGGCTTTCGCGGCTTCAAGGAAATCTTCTGAAATACCGCGGGCGATGTTCAAACCGCCCATATCCATTTCAAGCAGGAATCTGGAAGGGTAACGGGTTCCGCTTTCGCCTGCAACGCCGTCTTCGGCATCGCTTAAGCAAAGTACATTCTCGGCGCGGGTAAATGCCACATAGGCCAAGCGGCGTTCTTCTTCCAGCTGGATTTTATTCTGCACGCGCTTAACCGGGAAAAAGCCCTCGTTCAAGCCGCAAACGAATACGTACGGGAATTCCAAGCCCTTCGCGTTGTGAATCGTCATGAGCTGCACGCGGTCTTTTTCCTCGGTATCTTCGTCGGTATTCGTGAACAGCACAATGTTCTGCAAGTATTCATCCAGCGAGGCGTCTTCTTCGTAGTAATTCTCGAATTCAAGAATCCCTTGCTTGAGTTCGGCCAAATTGTCCAGGCGGTCTTCGTCGCCATCGAGGCGCAGCATTTCTTCGTACTTGGTTTCGCGCAGGATTTTCGCGAGGACTTCAGAAACACTCATGTCCTTGTAGCGGGAACGGTACTTCTCGATCAGCTTCACGTATTCCACCACATTGCTCCGGGCCAGGAATCCCTTGCTGTCGAAATCAATCTTTTGACTTTCGTCGCCGACAGAAGAAAGTTCCGCCTGCGACGAAACATCGGCCGCCACATTGTTCAAAAGGCCCGCTTCCGAGACAATTTCAAGCAGAGCCTCGTAAAGCCCGACTCCGCGGGCATCGGCAAAGGCCTGCAAGGTTGCAATTTTCTTCGGGCCGAACTGGCGCTTGGGCGTATTCACCGTACGTATGAACGACAAATCGTCGGCGTACACCAGCATTCGCAAGTAGCAAATGACATCCTTGATTTCTTTGCGCTGGTAAAAGCCTACCCCGCTGTAAACCTTGTAAGGAATGTTTTCGGCCATCAATGCTTCTTCTACAGAACGCGATTGCGAGTGCATGCGGTAAAGTACCGCGATATCCTTGTAATGCACGCCGCCTGCGCTTTGCACGGCATTCTGGATTTGCTCCACAATCCACTTAGCTTCTTCGCGGGTGTTCTTGGCATGGTAAAAGACTGGCGTCTTGCCGCCAACCCTTTGTGGCCTCAAGACTTTTTCGATTCGGAACTTGTTGTTCTTGATAACCGCATCCGGCACCTTCAAGATGCTGGGTGTGGAGCGGTAATTGTTCTGCAACAAAATGGTCTTGGTATTTTCGTGGGTCTTGTCGAATTCCAGAATGCGGTTGACATCGGCGCCGCGCCAACCGTAAATAGTCTGGTCCGGATCACCCACCACAAAAAGGTTCTTGTGGTAGCTCGCCAGCAAATCCGCCAGCTGGTACTGCTGACCGTCGATATCCTGGTATTCGTCGACCATGATGTACATCATGCGCTTGCGCCACTTGTCGAGCTGTTCCGGAAAATTTTCGAGAATGTACAGCGTCGAAAGAATCAGGTCGTCAAAGTCCAGCGCGTAATTCTTTTTCTGTTCGTAAAGGTAGCGGTAATAAACCCGCATCCACTTGTCATCGGCAGCATCAGAAAGCGCAAGCAGGTGATCTTTAGTGGTCATGCCCTCTGACGGCAGTTCCGCAAAAAGCGAGACGTAATTGATGTCGGCCGCCTTACGGCCCCCGATGTAGTCGATGACGCTGCTGATTTTCAAATCCTTGAGCGAGTAGCCCAAATCGGCGTAGGCCTTGTGCAAAAGGGACTTCTGGTCGTCTTCGTCCAGAATCATGAATTCTTTCGGGTAATTCAGCACATGGATTTCTTCGCGCAAGAATCGCACGCAAAAACCGTGAAACGTAGAAATGTAGCCGCTGTCGTCGCCGCCCAACACCGTACGGATGCGCTTTTTCATTTCGTTCGCAGCCTTGTTGGTAAACGTGACACAAAGGATGTTCGACGGCGAAATGCCCATCTCTTTCACCAGGTACAGGTAACGCTGGGTCAGCGTCCGGGTTTTACCGGACCCAGCCCCCGCCACCACGCGCACAAAGCCCTCGGTGGTTTCCACCGCTTGTCGTTGTTCCAAATCCATATTTTCTAGGGCCATGTGCACCTCGTTACATAGTGAACATTTGTTTTACTGCACAAAAATATAGTATTTTTAGAACAATAGTGTTATAGCCCCTGAAATCTAAGCACAAGAAATAGCTACAATCAGGGCCAAAATCAAAAAGAACATCACTTTTTTTAGAAATTCAAGTATATTTTAAGCAAATACTCAAGGTGTATATGGGAGCAAGATTCTTATTGATGACGGGAATCGCCATGGCAGCGGCTCAGGCGTTCGGCGCCGTTTACTATGTGGCGACCGATGGCAGCGACAACAACGCCGGTACAAAAGCAAAGCCCTTCGCCTCGCTCAACAAGGCAAATACCGTAGTGCACGCGGGCGACACCGTATGGATTCGCGGCGGCATCTACGACCTGCACGATACAGTCTTTTACGAACGGTACAAGATGACTGCGGGCATCCTACTGACTGCAAGTGGTGAAAGCGATGACAAACGCATCCATTACCTGGCCTATCCGGGCGAACGTCCGATTTTTGACGCGACCAACCTCCCTGTGGCCGCAGGCGTGGAGCATAGCGACGGCACGCCCGAGGGCGCGATGTACACCTCGCCCATCGTGATTTCGGCAAAGTACCTGCACCTGAAGGGTTTCGAGGTGCGCAACACGCCCATGAAACACAACTCGAATTCCGGCGTTTTCCTTTACGCGAGCAAGCACATTTTTTTGGAGCAGATTGATAGCCACCATAATGCGGGCCCCGGATTCTTCGCGAACGACGGCGCGGCAGACGGCGGCGGACACATATTCCTGAACTGCGATGCCCACGACAACTACGACCCCTTGGGCTGGCAGGGCGACGGCGAAAATGCCGACGGCTTCGGCGCGCATTACCAAAAGCCGGGCGAGGGCGATACGACCAAGTTCATCGGGTGCCGCGCCTGGTGGAACAGCGACGACGGCTTCGACTTCATCAACCAGGAATTCCCCGTGGTGCTGGAAAACTGCTACGCCATGGGGAACGGCTACAGCGACTACGGACTTGGCAATCCGAAGAACGGCAACGGGCACGGCATCAAGATGGGCGAAAGCACCCTCGGCGGCGGGCGGCATATCATAAAGTTCTGCGCCGCCTGGAAAAACAAGGCGACGGGCTTTTACGCGAACTACACCGGCGTGGGCAGCAAGTGGCTCAACAACACGTCTTACATGAACAAGGACCGCGAATTTGCCATGGCATCTACACTCTTTGATTCGCAGGGGAACCGCATTGCCGAGGTGGCTCCGCTCACCGGCGACAATGCACATGTACTCAAGAACAACATTGCCTTCCCGAACAAGAATTCGCAAATCGGGGAGTGCTGGGAGTATATACCGAGCCAGAACATCGATCATTACGTGGAATGCCCCGCCGGCGAGAACAACACCTGGAACCTGAATCTCGACCTGACGGTCGACGATTTTGAAAGTCTCGACGACCCGAGCATGACCGTGACAGGCGAAGACCTTTCGAAGATTCCTGGAATGCTTGGCCCGCGTAATGCCGACGGCAGCTTGCCCGATGTGGATTTCTTGAAACTCAAGACCGGAAGCCGCGCCCTAGAATTAGGTTTGGGAGCGTTCAATTATAGCGGTTCTGCGACTCCGATCATCAAGAAATTCCGGAATTCAACGAAACCGCTTACAGCGCCAAGCGATCCTGCAAAAATGTTCGATTTGCAAGGCCGTTACTTGGGGCCTTTCAAGCCGGGCAAAGCGTCCCGTTATTTCATAACAAAGTAACAAAAATCACTTTCCGATTGCGTTTTCACGCCTTTGTAAGTAAACCGAAACAAAAAGAAGCCTCTAACTCGTTGACAGACAACGATTTAGACTCGCCACTCCGCAGAAATCCAAGACCAAATTCTGCGTATTTTCTATACTTGGAATCAAGTTGATCAGGAGACCGACGACATTTCTAGGAACAGCCGCCTTCGCCACGGCTGTTGTTGGCGCCATTGCCCTTGGCGTCTGGTTCCTGCATGCGCTTGCGGAACGGTTCCTGTCGACTCCGCACACCATCGCGGGCGTTACGATTAGCCCTCACGGGCACCGTATGGACGACCTGCTGACCCACCATTTCGATTCAATCCGCGTTTCGATGGACGGCACCGATATCAAGGTGGCCAATCCGAATTTGGAAATCACCCTGCTGGGCGAACCCAAGGGCATTCGACTCGCCATGGATTCGGTAATTGCAGACATCGATGTTTCCAAGGATAAAGACGAGAAGAAGCCGAAGAAAACCGACAGCATTCCCAAATTCCCGGAAAAACTGAAAATTCACATTCCGGCGCAAATCGATGTCAAGGAGGCGCGCGTTAACCTTTCGGACGGCAAGAGCTGGCAGGCAAGCAATATTTCCGTGGAAAGCCGCGGACAAAAAGCGCTCACGCTCAGCGCACGAAACATCAGCGGCGACTACATTTCGGCACCAGCAAGCGTTAACCTGAACGCAGACTTCAGCAGCGACGACTTGAAGATTGACGGCAAGATCAAGACGAAGAAAGATTCTATCGCCTTGAATGTCGAAGCCCCCAAGGACAACCTCGGGAAAATCAAGACAAGCACTGACCTGACCATCACCAATCCCGAAGACTGGATTCCGGTGGAGCTACCGCCGGCAGTGCCCGAACTCGGCAAGGTCAAGGTGTCCGCAACCGCAAACGTAGACCTGCAAAAGAACCGCACCTCTTACGACGCAACGATTGAAACGAGAGTCGGAGCCTTCTGGCCGCTGCTTGCCGAAAACGTGACCGTAAACCTTTCGGGCGACATGGAAAACATCGATGCCGATGTGGTTCTCAGGAACGACGAAGGCGGAACTATCGTACTGAACGGAAACGTCGATAAAGAAAGGAACGTGTTCTTCACGGGGCGCATCGACCGCATGAATGCGATGTTCGGTCCGCAGATGATGCCGCTCGACATGGAAATCAAATCGGGCGAACTGATCGACAACGAGCTGACCGTTTCAATCGAAACCCGACACGGATCACTTGTCGACGCAGAAGTTCATCTCAAGGATTCGCTTTCACTCACCTTTACCGGTGACATTTCCCCTTACGAACCGTGGGCATTAGACTGGACGCAAGGCAACCTGACCTTGGGCGACCGAACAAAAGCGTACGGTTCGTTTGATGGACATTACCTGAAAATACTCGCCAAAGTCAATGCGATTGAAAACGCCTACCACATAACGGCAGACTCTCTGCAGGTGACGCTCGCCATCAACAAGAAGGGAATCGACTTTACGAACGGTGTCATTTACACTCCGAACGAAACTTTCGATTTCGACGGCGATGTCAAGTGGAACGACGAACACCCGCATACCTCCTGGAACGTAAGGCAGCAACACGGCGGCAGCGCAAGCGCATACGTTCACATCGGAGATTCGATTGCGCTTGACGTTCAGGCCGACAAGGTGGTTTTCGAGACGATTCCGTTCTCTGACATAAAACTCGGACGAAACATTCGAGGAAAGGTGAGCGGCGAATGGCACCACGACTTTGACAACCAATTCGGATTCATGGACGTGTCCGTAGACGGCGACCTGGACGCATTCAAAGTTGGACTTGAAACATCGATTCGTGCAAACGGCGACACGCTATTCATTGACAACTTCAGGGCAATCCATAACCGAAACTCCGTGACCGCAACGACCGTATTCGTGTTGCCTAACGATTCGAACCCGGACTTCAAGCCTACTACCTTCTTGCCTGTAGAAGTGTTGTTCGCCAACATTTCATCGCACGACTTCAGTATTCCGCTACTGCTTGAAAGCTTTAACGACAGCACACTCACTTCGGGCATGCTGAATGGTGATCTCACCTACAACCAAGGTAACAAGCTCATTGGAAACTTAAGCTTTGCAGACATCAAGTTCCGAAAGATTCCGCCCGACCTGTTCAACATTCGAAAACTGAACGTGTTTGCCGAAAACGACAAGGTCGAACTGAACGCTTACCTGGACATTGGCGGCGGCGGCTGGACAGGCAATACGCAGGTGATTATCAACAACGTGTTTAGCGACAAGCGTCACGTCAGTTTCTCGCACGGTAGCGACAACGGCGGCACGGTTTGGGCAGAAGGCTTTATCGACAACGACCTGTTGTTCAAAGGCACTGTAGACGCAAATGGTTCCTGGTTCATTCCGGGAACGGTCAGCGAAATCAAGAATACCGACTTGCATGTGGACATTGCAGCCAACTTGCGGAAGGGCCTTGCCGGAATTACCGCGGACATGAGTCTGGATTCGACCGTTTACGAACCACCCAGAACCAAAGTGCAGTTCCCGATTTACATGCGCGGCCATGTGGAAAACGGGCTCTTGAACATTTACGAAGCGAGAACCAAGAACGAAAACGACGAAGTCATTTCGGGAACACTGCAGTTCAACCTCGACAGCATGAAGATCGATTCTATCAATGTGCATTCCGACCGTTACTCGATCAAGACCGAATCGCATTACCTTGTACTTGAAGACATCAATTCTACCATGACCGACAGCGAAGAAGAACTGCTGGTGACGGCAAACATTCCGAAGATTTCTTACAAGTTCAACAACATAATTTACGGCGACGCCGAAGCCATTGCCCGTGGAAACATCGGCTTTGCAATTCCGCACCGCCAAGAAGGCATTATCAAGAACAGCACCATTACCGGAAATATCATGATTGACAAGATGGTGTTCTACCGCGATTTCGATATTGACATTACGCCGGCAGCTCTCGACAAGTACCTGACCATGTTCAACAACTTTGTCGCCAAGATGCGCAAGAGCGGCGCCCAAGAAGAAAAAATATCAGTTTCGAGCCCCATCAACCTTTCAATGCACATTAGCGACTCGCAGCGAGATTCTATCGCTATCGTGACACCGTTTGCAACATTCCCGCTGACAGTCGACATCTGGGTTTTGGGTAACACGGTTCGCCCGCTATTGCGCGGTGACATAACGAATACGAACAGTGGATTTATTGGAGTCAAGGATATCTATGAATTCGACCTGAATTCGTTCATGATTTCTTGGAACGATGTTCCCTGGCAAAAGGGCGTTGTCGACGTGACCAGTAGCCAGGAGCTCCCCTACTGCTCAGCAGAATCAAACGAGACCGATAAAGAAACATGCCCGATTAACCTAGACTTGCAGGGAACCATTTCGAATTTGCAGGCGGTACCGTCGTCTAACTGCGGTACCGACGCCTCGGCAGCATCGATTTACTACAACATTTTGCTTGGTTGTATCGCAAACGACAACGGCGAAGAAGCCGACTGGAACAAGCTTGCAGGCAAGGCAATCGGTAAAGTGATTTCGACTACAGCGAACAAGACCTTGGGCGGCGATTACATTGGCGATATTGAAATGAAGGTGATGTTCTTTGAAAACAATACCACCGGCGATAAAGACTCCAGCTACTTCAAGATTCCGATTTCGCTGGACCGTTGGGTTAAGGACTTGAGCTTGATCTTTGGTTACACGCAAGACCAAAGCGTAAGCCCCACTTACGACCAGTCGTTCCAATTCGGCATCAACTACACGTTGCCCGTGTTCCAAGAAGAAATTTACTCGCACGAAAACCATCTGTCGCCGACTTTGTACTTGAACGGCATGCTGACCTCTAAGCAGTACTTGACCAATACCGGCGCCGGAAGCAATGACCGACTCGAAAAAGACATCGGTATCAACTATATGTACCGATTCTGGAATCCGTGTATTCTTGGCCTTGGACGATGCGAAGCCATAGAATCGCCCTCTAAGCAAAAGGAGGATTCAAAATGAAAAAGATCCTATTCCTTCTTTTAGCATTCGCCTTCGTATGCCTAGCCGCCGATGACGACAAACACCCGTGGTACGTAAATATCAAGGGTAACAAGGCCTTCTCGACTTTCCAGCTTGAAGAACAACTTGACATTCCCGAAGAATTCGGCAAGATGGATACGACCAAGCAAGACTTCATGATGCGACTTTCGCTGGAAAACATCAAGGCGCTCTACTATTCTCGCGGTTATTACAGTCTCGATTTGTCGATGGATATCCAGCGCGACATCATTTCGGCAGACAGCAGCATTCGCGGCTACTTTATTACCATTCGCGACGGCGAGCGTTACCGTTTTAGCGGTGTCAAGCTGATAGTTCCCGAAGATCGCAGGGTCGAAATTGACGAAACAAAATTGAATATTGCCCAAGACCACCTTTACAATCAAGACGACATTGCCGAAGACCTGGAAGACATTCAAAAGGCTTACCGCCGCGAAGGCTACCTGCATTCAACGCTTTCTTCGATCGAAATGATTGACACGACGCACAAAAAGATTCTGGTGCAGATTACCGTTGACCCAGGCGCAAAAGTCATGATGGGAAATATCGCCTCTTCTAGCCGACGCACAAAAGACAGGCGTAACCCGAATGCTGTCATTTCGGAAACGGGCCTTACGGATACGGCATGGCTTTCTAACCTCTGGCGCATTCCCGAAGGCGAAATCATTGACGGTAACCAGTACTATACCTTTAGAAACAAGCTTTTCTCGACCCAGCTGTTTACGCAAATCAAGATGAGCGATTCGCTCAGGGAAGACGGCCTTTCGGACGTTTACCTGAACGTAACCGAGCGCATGCCCGGAGAAACCCGCTACGGATTCTTCTTCGAAGAAATCTACGGATTCGGAGCGCTCGCCTCAGCAAAGCACAAGAACTTCTTTGGGCATTTCCACGAATTTTCGACAAGTGCCCAAATTGCACAGCATAAGCAAGAAGCTTCTGTCGGTTACGCAAACCCGCTCTTGTTCGGGACCTCCTTCAGCTTTATTCCGACGGCAATCCGATTTGAAGACCGCATCACGTTAAACCACGAAAAAATTAACCCGCCGGCATACCCCGACAGTTTGGAAGAACGTTACGAAATCATCAACCGCGCAGACTTGACCTTCGGTATTACCAAGCGCATTCGTTTCCGCGGGACATTCGATACCCGTTACGTGAACAAGAACGAAGACAAGCTCTTCAAACTGAAAGGCGAAACGGCGCTCACCTTTGACTACACCGACGACTACTTCAACCCGACAAAGGGTATACGACTTGCACCCACATTCGGTGCAGGTTCTAACTGGAAGGCCGACCTTCAAAACCCGGGCATGGTGGGCGACCCCTATACCTATGGCGAAATGACAATTAACCTTTACCACCCGCTATTCTGGACTTTTTACGGAGCCGTTAGCGGAAGCGTCGGTAGATTCTTTGCCAAGGCCCTTGAAGACGATGCTAGAATCTTTTACCAGGGCGGTACGCGTTCCGTGCGCGGTTACCGATTCCGCAGTATTTACGCAAGCTACGACAGCACTTACACCGTGCGCGACGAAGAAACCGGCGAAGAAGAATCCGTCACCGACATTCACACGGGCCTTACGCCGCTCTACTTTAGATTCAACCAAGAAGTGCGCTGGACATTCCCGTGGAAGTCTTGGCAGCGCTGGCAGATTGTGCAGTTCTACGATTGGGCCCGCGTAACCGACAGCGAAAGCGGCAAGTACGCCGCCGAAGAAGACGAAAGTTTGGGACTCGGCATCCGTTACCGATGGCAGTTCCTTACATTCCGCCTAGATTACGCCTTCAAGAAAGATTTGAGCAACTGGAATCTGGAACACTTTGCTTCCGGCCGATTCGCCTTCGACCTGTCGCAGACATTCTAGGCGGCAGAGCCGCGATGTGGAATGTGGGATGTGAGATGAGAAATGTTTAATTACTCATTACACATTTCACATTAGTCATTTACTAGACACTACGTCGCGATATAATTTCGCAAGGTCCGCTTTTTCACGGACGACATCAGCCTTGATTCCGGCGGCGGCGAGGGCTGCGCAGATTTGCTCTAACGATGCGGCAGAGTCCACTTTGAAAGTCGCCGATTCGCCGGCAAGGTCCGCCACTCGACCGCTCTTAAGAACTCGCCCGCGGTCGATGATAGCAAAATCGGTCGCTTCTTCTTCCATTTCAGCCAAAATATGCGAGCAAACGATAGCGGTACCGCCTTCATTTTTGCGCCAGTCGGCAAGCAGACTCCACACGGATTCACGTGCCATCGGGTCGAGGTTTGCCACCGGTTCATCCAGAATCAAAAGGCGCGGGCTCGGAGCCATGGCACGCAGCAATTGCACCTTCTGGCGGTTACCCAGCGAAAGCTTGCCCATGCGGGTTGCAGGATCCGGCAACTCTAGCTTTTGCGAAAGCAACTTGATGCGTTCGCGGGCAGCAGATTCATTCCACGCAGGGTTGCGCGCCGCATAAAAGCCCACGAAATAATCCACGTATTCCGCAATCGAAAGTTTCGGGTAAATTCCCGGATTTTCAAGCAAAATTCCGCAAGCAAGAGGATCCAAGAATCCATTCTTGCCGCGCATGGCGTCTGCAATTTCAAGAATTCCCGAAAAGCCCGCAAATCGCCCACATAAAAGTCGCAAAAGCGTCGTCTTTCCCGCCCCGTTCGGGCCCAAGAGCGCAAAGAAACTCCCCTCGGAAATTTCAAGCTTTACCGAGTCAAGCGCCTTTTCCGACGCACCGGGGTAAGTAAACGAAACACCTTGGACCTTAATCGCAAACATGAGGCTAAATATAGAAAACGAAAAGTGGCCCGCCCACGCGAACCACTTTTTCAATATCTTGCGCCAAAGGCGCCATTATTTTACTCAAAGGACCGAAAGTCCGAGCTCACGCCTCAAAGGGAGCGTAGCGACCGAGCTCATAGCCCAAGTAATTTTGCTCCGCAAAATTACTTGTACAGCGGGTGCTTCTTGCAGAGTTCGACAATTTCCTGACGGATCTTGGCGAGAGCGGCATCGTCGTCCTTGGCCTTGATGCAGCGGTCGATGATGCGGGTCACTTCGCGGGTATCTTCTTCGTCGAAGCCACGGGTCGTGATAGCAGCAGTACCGAGACGCACTCCGGACGGATCCATCGGCTTGCGCGGATCGAACGGGATTGTAGAACGGCTGCAGGAGATGCCGACCTTTTCCATCGCGACTTCGGCTTCCTTACCGGAAACGCCCTTGGAGGTCATGTCCACCACGATGAGGTGGTTGTCGGTACCGTCGCTGATGACCTTGTAGCCCAGCTTCATCATTTCGTCGGCCATGGCCTGAGCGTTCTTGATGACGTTCTTGGCGTAGGTCTGGAATTCCGGCTGCAGAGCTTCGAGGAATGCAACGGCCTTACCGGCGTTGATGTGGTCGTGCGGACCACCCTGCATGCCCGGGAACACGCCCTTGTCGATTTCCTTGGCGAGGGAGACTTCCTTGAGTTCGCCCTTCACCATCTTCTGGATGGTGCGGTCCTTGCACATGATGATAGCGGAACGCGGGCCACGGAGAGTCTTGTGGGTCGTGGTCGTCACGATGTCGAAATACGGCACCGGAGATTCGATAGCCTTACCTGCAATGAGACCGGCAATGTGAGAAATGTCAGCCATCGTGAGAGCGCCCACTTCGTCGGCGATTTCCTTGAAGCGCTTCCAGTCGAGGTTACGGCTGTAGGCAGAGAAACCGGCGAGAATCATCTTCGGCTTTTCGCGGAGAGCGATTTCGCGGACCTTGTCCATGTCGATGCGGCCCGTTTCCTTATCGACTTCGTACTGCACGAAGTTGTAAAGCATGCCGGAGAAGTTCACCGGATGGCCGTGAGAAAGGTGTCCACCGTGGTCGAGCTTGAGGCCGAGGACCTTGTCGCCCGGTTTGAGGACGGCGAAGTACACGGCGGCGTTGGCCGGAGAACCGGACAGCGGCTGGATGTTCACGTGGTCGCAACCAAAGAGCTTCTTGCAACGTTCGATGGCCAATGCTTCCATCTTGTCGATTACTTCGTTACCACCGTAGTAGCGCTTGCCCACGTAGCCTTCGCTGTACTTGTTGGTCAGCACGGAGCCCATGGCTTCCATGACGGCCTTGGAGGTGTAGTTTTCGGAAGCGATGAGTTCGATGCCATATTCCTGGCGTTCGGCTTCTTCCTGGATGATGTTGTAGATTTCCGGATCGGTCTGTTGCAGTGTAGATTTGAGCATTTAGCTACTCCTTGATATAGAAAAAATATTACCCAACCAAGGGTTCCGCCCTCCAGAAACCAATAATGCGGGAGGGAACCCAGCTCGGAGTTGCGAAGGCCGCACGGTTCCCTCCCTGCGCCCACCCTTTCCTTGGCCGACGCTCTTTTATGGTTGGCCTAGTGATTTCCTACTTACTTGTCTTCCAGTACCCTCTCGCCTAGGTAGTTCCACCCCCTAAAACCCCTGGCTTTAATCTGCCTACCGCTGCCCACGGCTCCAGAAATGAGCCGTGTGGAATGAATTGCTCACTGTCTTGCCGCACTTGATGCGGCACCTCCTTTCCCCGCCCGCGTCATGCCGGTGGAAATCGGCATCAGCTTTTCATGTCCAAAAAAAGCGCTCCGGCTCAGCCTGCTCCGCACGCAGACAAATTACGGCCTTCGGCCTTTACTGTCCGCTTAGCGGCCAGGCATTCGCCGCCGCTTTCCCCAAAGCCCTGTTTTTTTGTTAAACTTTTTGATGATTAATTAAGGATTAGTAATCCTGTACACAGCGGACTGAAAGACCGTAGACTTTTTTTTGTCCCGCACCACGAGTGAGATAATCTCTTGCAACAATGGCAACCAAACCCAATATACCATCATTTTCATCACTCTCGTATTCACCGGGTAACCAATGATAAGCATATTTCTCCAACTCCTCATACATAACAAGGCTTTCAGAACTATACGGCATCTGTGATAGTAATTTTCCTGCCGGCAAAAGGGAAAATCCTCGCTGATTGGACCCCCACAAAACTGCACCCAAATACGAAGCACCATCTCTGGAGCCGCTACCAATCAACACCATGGCCCATTCTTCTCGGTTCATCACGTGCCAACCATCCGGACATATACCCTGATGCATAACAAAACTGAGCCTGTCTTGATACTCGGGGAAAGGATTACTCATTAAATCGTACTCTACTGGACATTTGGCGCTACCTATGGCAAAACTGTCACAAGCCGCAGGAAAGTTCATCACCGTGGCCCAAGTATAAAGGCCGCCGAAGCCGTTCTCGCAATACCAGGGGTCATCATCGTAGCAGAACTTGGTAGAATCCGTCATCTGAGTGCCACCTGGAATCATCTTGCCATAGTTCAAGTTTTGAGCAAAGAACGTTAAGGAGTCTATCATTTTATATCCCACCTCATAGCGAATCGTCTTATACACCTGACCGTCACGGGGGTCCGTAAATTCCCCGTAGCTGTAGTCATTCTCGCTTACAAAAAGACGGCTCATGTCGTAATACTTGCTACTACTCGATGAACTAACCGTGGAGCTAGAAGACTGAAGTACCCAATGACCATTTATACAACGGTATGTAATACCATATTGCGAGATATATTTTGTTCCACCTTCATAATCACTCGAGCAAAGTGAGTCTCGCAATACATAGCCACTGGAACTTGAACGAGTATTATCTACACTCGACGAAGAGTTTCCCTCACCGTTAGAACTACTGGAGCCGTTCGTTTTACCGCTAGAACTAGAACTCTTCTGCGAATCATCTCCAGGCTTTACAGAGCTAGAAGACCTCGAACTGAGCGCAACAGAAGACGAAGAACCGTCGGCCGGGTCCGGCGCTGGAGCGGAGCTACCAGACTCATCGCCACACGCAATGAAAATACACGCAAAGACAAGCGCAAATACTAACAGACCAAAAATGGATTGCTTCGCCCTTACAGGGCTCGCTATGACGTTTGTAAAAATCTTCACAGGACCTCCAGTAACCTCAATCGTTTTTGCCAAATTTAGTTAAATGTCGCAGGAATTGAAAAAGCCGACCCCATGGATCGGCTTTAGATTTTTTAACCTAGCATAAAATGCTATTTCAAGGCTAGCATTGCCGCAATCACGCTATCCGGCACGTTCTGCGAACGCAAGTAGTCGGCCCGTTTGGTGTCGCGAGCTGCATTGTCAGCATCGTTCTTTTCGCGCTCCTGTTCCGCGCCCTTCAGGAAGGCTTCGGCTTCGAGAGCTTCGTATTCATGACGGTCGAACATGTTTGCCTCCAGTGCTTTCAAAAGTTCAGGGTTCATGCGGCTTACGCGCAGGCGGTGTTTCGGGAACCTGGAGCGGTCCTCTCGAAATGAGCCGGAGCCAGAAATCTTCGCGGGTTTTCACGCCCTTGCGCAACTGCAAAAAGTTGGGCAGGTCTACTACAATATACCTATTTTTTCGCGAAATGGGAAGGGCGTTCCCCGACTTGACTTCGTATTCGCTATAGGTGGACCATACGTCCTTATAGATTTCCTTCGACCGGAGTACCGGATTGTTGCAAAGCCAAATGGATACCGTTTCCGGAAGCTCGTAGTAACGGTACTTGCGTTCCTCTTCCGGCAGGCCCAGGAAATAGTCAGAACGGTTAAACTCGTACTTGCCGCGCAGTGTGAGGTACGAATTGTAGAGTTGCATACGGTCGAAAAAGAACGAATGCACCTTATTCTGCATTTGACGCTTTCAGCGTCCGCTGCTTCGCCTCAGTTATAAAAACAAACTAGTTTGTTTTTGCAACATTCGGCTCGCACGCTTTCCGATATTCAAGTAGCGGTTATCTCTGGTATGCACCCAGACATCAAGGCGCGCGGGGTCGTTTTCGGGCATAAAGATGTCAATGGGTTTCTCGAATTCATATTCGAGGTCGACAATTTCATGGTCGCGGTCCAGCTGGAGCAGGCTGTTGAGTACGTCGCGGATTGTGTCCTTGTCGTCCATAAGGATGCGGAAGGTCGCCGCGTATTTGGGCAGCAGGAATTCTTCGCCTTGTTCGTTTGTGACGATGTAATTTTTTGTTGAATGATTGGTATTGTCAGACATGTTTTTCCTTTTTGTGTTAAGTTGAGGCACACTCCCTCTTTACTAACACGCCATTTTGGGGCGTCTGAATACCAATTTCTCGGAAATTTATTTCTTTTTACATTTACAGCAGGTTCCTATCTGCACAAACAGAAGGGATCTACTCTTTTTTCTATATTATCCACGCAATGCCTATTATTTTGTTCATTCTCTTTTTTGTACCTCTTGCAGCCTTTGCCCAGGACACTCCCGGCGCATTCAAGATTGATTCTATCCGCTACAATATCGGCGACGCTTTTGACGATTCCAGGTACCATACCAAGTACGACAAGTGGGCGCTTGACCTTTTAAACTGGATTCATATTGAAACCCGCGAATCGACGGTCAAGAAGTTGCTCCTTTTTAGCGAAGGCGACGTGGTGACCGACGTCCAGGTGCAAGATGCAGAGCGGTTCCTGCGCACGCAGCGCTACCTTTCGGATGCAAGCATCAAGATTTCGAACGAAGACGGCAAGAATATCGCCACCGTAAAAACCAGCGACAACTGGACGCTCGCCGTCCCGACTACTTTCGGCTTTTCGGGCAGCCAGTGGACCTACGACAATTTGAACTGGGGCATCGGCGTCCAAGAAAGCAACTTCCTTGGCCTCGGACAAAAGCTCGGTTTCTACTTCGGGCACGACGAGTTCCGCGACATGTGGCAGGTTGAATACGGCGATCCGCACTTTTTGTTCCGCTATAACCACCTGGACTTTCTCTACAGCTACAATACCGATGGCTACCTCGCCTACGGAAAGATGTACATTCCGTTTCTCAGCCGCAGCCAAAACCAGTGGGCCTACATCATCGAAGGCTTAAAGAACAAGCGCGACGCCTATTTTTATGGTAGCGGAGAACTGCCGCCAGGCGCCACCATGTACGATGCCCAAAAGAAATACGGAGACAAACCCATCTACAATCACGAGAAAGCCCTGCTTGATTCATTCCCGCTGTATAACGGCAACGAAGTCGTAAAACTGTTAGCCGTCAAGGATTTTATCGACGACTCCCTGAGCTTTAGAATCAGCCGCTCCTTCGGCGGGACTTACCGCAAGCTCTACGCCGGCGCCACCTACGACTACCACTATACCACCGCCAGCGAAGGCAAGCTTTACCCCTACGCCTTTACCGACGGCGACACCACCTACGCCATCGATTCCGCCACCGCGGTCAACAAATGGCTCCCCGAACAGAAAGATTCCCGTCTCGGCATGTACTTGATGTTTTCAAACATCCGCTACGAAAAAATCAAGAACTTCCACAACGCCAAGTGGACCGAAGACATCGAAAAAGGCTACTCACTCAAGGCGCAAATTTCAAAGAACTACGAACAGCTAGGCGCCGCCGATAACGACATCCGCCTCGACTTTTGGGCAGACCTGATGCTCGGATACTCCATGCACCACCTCACGCTCAAATCCGAAATGAACTTCTACCTGGACCATGGCGAGCAGCACGACTACTACGGCAAACTTTCGGGCGAATACATTTTCCACCCGAACGAAAAATTCTCGATGGCGCTCACAGGCCTGGTAGACTTTTACGAAGACGCCCGCTACGGCAAGCAGCTTACCTTAGGCGGCGCGAACGGATTCGCCGGGTTCCCCACCGGATTCTACGCCGGGCAGGCCCGCGTATTCGCGAACCTGGAACAGCGCTACTTTACCGACTTTGAAATTGCAACGCTCATGCCCGTATTCGCCATCTTCGAAAGCGTCGGCGAAACCGCCTGGGACATTTGGGATATCAACCGCAAGGACTTGGTTTACCTCGTGGGCTTCGGCATGCGTTTTGCGCAGACCAAGTCAATTAGCAGGCTCGTGAACAAAGTCGACGTGAGTTTCCCGCTGAACGGCGTGCGCAAGGGCGAACCCCACTATTCCATTATCACGACTTACAACCTGTAGTCAGGCAACCTTATCCAGCAGTCAAAAGTGTGATTTTTCGCAAAAAATCGCATTTTTTTTATGAAAACCTGTCCTTTCGACCTATTTTTTCGTATTTTAAGGGTTATGAATTTCGTTTCTAAAATTTTATCTATTGCAGCCATTGCAGCAGTTGCGCCTTTTGCGCAGCTTGCTCCGGAACCCCAGATGGCCGACGTGAAGTTGATGCAGGATTCTACCACCAACCAGCCCATGAAGATGGACTTTTCTAAGCCGCTTTCGGGCATTAGCGATCCGGGGATTCTGTTCAGCCAGTTTGCAAACAGGCCTCTTTTGATCTATTACTTTAGCCCCAAGTGCCCGCACTGCCAGCGCCACATTTCCGAAATCCAGGACCTGGTCAAGGAATACGAGCCCAAGGGTTTAACCGGCATCGCCATTGGTCTCGGCGGCGGCATCAAGAAAAACGACATCCGTCTGTTTATCGACCAGTTCCACGTAGCAATCCCCGTATTCCAGGATAGCGACTACAAGTTCGGCCCCGCTTACGGCACCGGCTACATTCCGGTCGTGTACGTAGTGCAAAAAGACGGAACCTTCTACCGCTACGAAACTTTGAACGAAGCGAACATGAACCACATGCGCGCCACGCTCAATAAGATGTTTAAGTAGAATTCTGAATTCAGAGTTCAGAATTCAGAGTTATTATAAATCTAACGCCAACTAATATAATTGCGGCGTAGCCGCCTAGCTAAACAATCCGAAATCCGAAATCCGAATTCCGAATTCCGATTTAATTAGAACATCTTGCGCGTGTTCTTCTTGGCGGGGCCATTACCGCTGCTGCTCGGCTTGGGGGCTGTACTTGCACCCTTGTTGCTGAAGAGCGTTGCGTCGTCGGCAGACTTGGTCTTGACTTCGAAATGGTTACCGTCGCAGACTTCGGTCGGAGCGTAGCCCGCCGTGTACAGGCAGTAGGTCTTTTCGGAGCAGAATTCGCCGGCAATCTTACCCGTATGGTTGCAAATGCCCTTGCTCACCACACCGCTCGGAACCGGGAACGGCTTACGCGGCAAGTCCTTGTGCAATTGCTTCATGGTCGCAATCCATACCGGCAAGGCGTCTTCGGTACCTGTGTGGCCAGCACCTAAAGTACCCGGGCTGTCGGAGCCGACCCACACGCCCATCGTATATTGCTTGGTAAAGCCAATGTACCAGCAGTCGGTATAGTCGTTGGTGGTACCGGTCTTACCGCCACTCGGGTGCGTAAATCCGTTCGCCCACACGCGGGCGGCCGTACCGCGGATGTTCACGTCCTTGAGCATGTCGACCATCAAGTAGGCCGAAGCCGGGCGCAACACTTCGTGTTCGACCTTGGAATTCTTTTCGATGACTTCGCCGTTGCGGTCCACAATGGATTCGATCATGTAAGGTTCGATTCGATTGCCGCCGTTGGGGAACACGGTATAGGCAGACGTCATTTCCATAAGCGTTGCTCCCACGGACCCCAGGGCAAGGCTAGGTACCGCCATCAGCGGGGCACGCACAATGCCGAACTTGCGGGCGTAGTTCACCACGTTGTTCAGGCCGTATTTCATACCTGTCAAAATAGCCGGCAAGTTCTTGGACTTGTAAAGGGCACGGCGGAGCGTCATCATGCCTTCGAAGTCATGTTCGAAGTTCGCCGGGCGCCAGACCTTGTTCTTGTCCTTGTCGTCCGGGTCGGGAATGCTCACCGGCTGGTCGTTCACCGAGTCGCAGGGGCTTGCGCCGTTGTCCATGGCCGTCGAATACACAATCGGCTTGAACGACGAGCCGGGCTGACGCAGGGACTGCACCGCACGGTTCCAGCGGGACTGGTTAAAGTCGGAACCGCCCACCATGGCGCGTATTGCACCCGATTCGTTCTCGATCAAGATAGCCGCAATTTCAGGATGGTGATAAAGGATAGAATCCGGGAAGCGGCGCTTGTCGGCAGGGCGCTTCAAGTCGTCGGCCAGGTATTCCTTCTTAAAGAGCGTGTAGACGCTATCGAAGTGAGCGACCACGCTATCTTCGGGCATGTTATACTTTTTAGTCAGGTACAGGCGGCGGGTAGCGCGGTACTTGACGCGGCGGCGGACCTTTTCGACCTGTACACGGGCAACGCTATCGGCGAATGCCTGAATGTCCGGGTCAATCGTCGAGTTGATCGAGACGCCGTCGGCATACAGAGAATTTTCGCCGTACTTCTTTTCCATGTACTTGCGGATTTCTTCGTAGAAGTACAGACCCGATTCGTTCGAAGTTTCCTTTTCGGCAAGCGTAATCGGGGTCTTGATATATTCGTGGTATTCGTCGTCGTTAATGTAGCCGGCATCGCGCATGGCATAAAGCACCGTATTGCGACGTTCAAACGCAGCTTCGGGGTGACGGTCCGGGCGGTAAGCTTCCGGGCGCTGCAGCATACCGGCCAAAACGGCAAGTTCCGGAATCGTAAGGCTATCGAGCGGACGGCCGAAGTAGAACTTACCTGCCGCCTGGAAACCGTAGTTACCGCCAGCCAGGTACACTTCGTTCATGTAGAATTCAAGGATTTCTTCTTTAGTATAAGTCTGTTCGATGCGGATAGCCGTCATCATTTCCTTGATCTTACGCGAAATCGTACGTTCCGGCGTGAGGAACAGGAGCTTAGTCAGCTGCTGGGTCAAGGTAGATGCACCACGGAGTTTTTTGCCCGACAAGGCGCTTTCCATAACGGCAGACGGAATTGCCCACACGTTCATGCCCCAGTGGCTATAGAAGGCTCGGTCTTCGGTGGCCATCACGGCGTGGATCGCATTTTCGGGAATCGAGTCGAAGCTCGTCCATTCGCGGCGTTCCACGAAATATTCGTGGGCAATCTTTCCGTTCATGTCGTAAATGTTCGTGACAAGTCTCGGATTGATCTGCTCGAGCTGCGAAAGCGAAGGCAGTTCCGGCGAAAAGTGATTGTAGACCGCAAGCACGGCGATAAAGGCCGCAAGCACGGGTACCGCAAAAATGATCAGCCACTTGACCACCCTGCGGTCAGTAAACCAGCCCTTCAAAATATTCAGAACCGAAAGTAATACGGGTTTGACTTTATCCATGGTCCAATACCATTAAAAAACTTGGCCAAAAAGATAGTTATTGTATGGCAATCCGATTACGCACCGCCCCTTAAAACCACGCAAAAGCGGGGTGATTCGTCTACAATTCAAAAATTCTTAAAAATTTTTCAACAAAAACCCTTGACAGCCCCCGCACTTTAAACTATCTTTGGGCCATCAATCAAGCGGATGTAGCCCAACTGGATAGAGCGTTTGGCTACGAACCAAAAGGCTCCAGGTTCGAGTCCTGGCACCCGCAGAAAGAAAGGCCAACCGAAAGGTTGGCCTTTCTTGTTTTCCACGCCCGCATCCGCTTTCACGCCCCGCCCGTTAACAATATTTTGCAAAGTTTGCAATCTATTGTTTGCACGCTACAACCCTCACGAATTCTAAAATTCACCCCAGAGAGTGCTTGGTAATCCACATTTTTTCAGAGGTGTTTTTTTGTGGAATACGAAGATCATATATTAAACGAAACTATCCGCCAAGTGTTCTTGGATTGCCGCCGCGAAAGCGGCCTCACCCAAAACACAGCATCCCTACAGTCCAATATCACCCGACAATTTATTTCACAGGTCGAGGTCGGTAAAAGGATGCCCTCCATAACCACTTTAAGCGCACTCGCCCGAGTCTACAATAAGTCGCTTTCGGAACTGTTCAAGGAAGTTGACCGCCTTTACCCCCTTGTGGCCAATGCAGCTCCAATCTTTGAAATTTCGGCAGATATCGCCGCCGAAACAAAAAGACGGATGTCGGAATACATCGAATCGGCCAAGAAAAGCAAGGATTGCGAACCGCCAATGAAATCCAAAGTCTAATAGCAAATCTACTGGCAGATGCCAATGAGATAAGGCATTTAGGGGTATTTTACCCTTAACAAAAATGTATTTTTTTGCTATCTTTACCCCCCGATGGAATGGCCAAAGAACATAAAAACACTGACCGAGGACGAGCTTAAGGCTTGGCTCCGCGACCAGGATGAAAAGCCGTTCCGTGCAAGCCAAATTCAAAAATGGCTCTTTTGCCAGCAGGTCAAAAGCTACGACGAAATGGGGAACATTTCCCCCGCCCTACGTGAAAAATTGGCCAAACAGTTTACCCTCCGTGCCTTGACCGAAGAACAGCGCATGGTGTCGGTAGATGGCACGGTCAAGTGGCTTTTCAAGACCCATGACGACCACCATATCGAAACGGTGATGATTCCCGCAAACGGTCGCTATTCCGTATGCGTTTCGACCCAGGTCGGCTGCGCCATGAATTGCGCATTCTGCCGTACCGCCAAAATGGGCTTTACCCGAAACCTGGAAGCCGGCGAAATCCTGGAAGAAATCATCAACGTGAACTGGTACCTGAAAGAATCCGGCTTTTTGAATGAAGAAGGCAAAACGGCCCAAGTCACCAACATCATCTTCATGGGCATGGGCGAACCCCTGAACAACCTGGAAAACGTACACCGCGTCTGCTGTACGCTCCATAACCAGAGCCTGTTCAACATGGGTTCTAAGCGCATGACCGTAAGCACGAGCGGCGTGGTTCCCAAGATCAAGGAATTGGTAGACCGTAATACCCCCTGTTGCCTTGCCGTGAGCCTCAACAGCACGAACAACGAATACCGTTCATCTGTGATGCCGGTAAACAAGACCTGGCCCATCGAAAAACTTTTGGAAGCGGTTGACGAATACATTCGCAGAACCGATAATTATGTAACGTTTGAATTTGTCCTGATTCAGGACATCACCTGCACCCCGAAGGCGGCCAAGGAGCTCATTCGCATTTGCGCCCCCCGCCGCGTGAAGGTAAACGCCATCGTCCTAAACGACGGCGACGACCCCACACTACACGCCCCTACGCCGGAACAGGTAGAAGACTTTTTGGCTATGGTTAGGGCAGCCGAAATTCAAATCACGATCCGCAACCCGCGCGGCCGCGACATTCTCGCCGCCTGCGGGCAGCTTGCGTACAAAAAGGAAGGTAAATAATGTTAACGCAGAACCTCCCGGATTTCTGGGATAATCTTTATGCCGAAGGCAAGGACTACTGGAATCTCAAGAAGGTGACGCCCGCTCTGACGGAATTTTTCAAGCACCCCTCTTGTCCCGCCACAGGTTCCGTTCTGGTTCCCGGTGCTGGCTTTGGCTACGACGCCGAAGCTTGGGCTTTGCGCGGTCACGACGTGCTGGCAGTCGACTTTGCCCCCTCTGCCGTCGACGAACTTGACCACTTGAGCCGCAAACACAAGAACCTGCGTTCTTTGGACCTCGACCTGTTCTCGCTTTCTCCCAAGGACGACAAGCGCGGCGGTCAGCTTTTCGATATTGTTTACGATTACTGCTGCTTCACGGCAATCCACCCGGGTCGTCGCGACGAATTCTTCGAAGTCTGCTACAAGATGATGAAGGATGACGGCTTGTTGATTCTCTTCTTGTACCCGCTCATGAACGGCAAGACTCTGCAGGGTCCGCCGCATGCCACCAGCGAAGGCGAACTCATGGCCCGTCTCGATGGCGTGTTCGATGTCGTCGAACGCATCAAGCCTACCGGCAGCATCGCCGGCCGCGAAGGCAAGGAAGAAATCTGGCTCCTCAAGAAGTGCCTGTAATCTTGACGTAAGATTGCTTGCTTTGCGAACTGCAGACGAATGTTTAGAGACGAGAGAAAACTCTCGTCTTTTTCGTTACCAAGACCAACTTGGCAGAGTCAACTCTCTTTCATTTTTTCTATTTTTTTCATCAAATTTTAACGGCGGAAAAGCCGCTTCAACAAAGACACAAGGATTGAATTATGGCTAAAGATTTATGCCCCTGCGGTTCCGGTAAGGAATACGGAGAATGTTGCGAACCCATTATCAAGCAGAAAGTTCTCGCGGCAAGCCCCGAAGCATTGATGCGTTCTCGCTACACCGCTTACGTAAAGCAGGAAATCGGCTGGCTCAAGGAATCTCTCGAACCCACGCAGCGTGGTGATTTCGACGAACCGAGCGTGACCGCTTGGAGCAAGGAATCCGAATGGCTCGGCATCGAAATCAAGCAGACCAAGACCGAAGAAGAAAAGAACATCGGCTGGGTCGAATTCATCGCCCGCTTCAAGCAGGGCAACATCACCCGTAACCACCACGAACTCGGCGAATTCCATAAGGTCGGCGGCGCATGGTTCTTCTACGACGGTCGTGCCGTGAAGCAGGAAACTGTCCGTCACGAAGGTCCGGTCGTTGGCCGTAACGATCCGTGCCCGTGCGGTTCTGGCAAGAAGTACAAGAAGTGCTGCGGCGCGAATAAGTAGACAGTAGACAGTAGACGGTAAACAGTTTTAATTAGGCGGCTTTGCCGCGATTATAGAACTTCCTACTTCCTACCGTCTACTTCCTACTAAATAATAATCTTCAACCTTAAATCATTAAGCAAATGTTCAAAGTTTTCGTAGATGGTGAAGCAGGGACCACAGGCCTGCAGATTTATGAGAGACTCGCAAAGCGCACCGACATCGAAGTGTTGCGCATTTCTCCCGAACTCCGCAAAGACATTAACGAACGCAAGCGTCTCATCAACGAGTCCGACGTGACGTTCCTGTGCTTGCCCGATGCAGCAGCTGTCGAAAGTGCCGCCCTCTGCGAAAATCCGAACACTCGCGTGATCGACGCATCGACGGCTCACCGCGTAAATCCCGACTGGACCTACGGGATGCCGGAACTCAGCCCCGCCCAGCGCGAAGCGATTGCAAAAGCCAAGCGCATCGCGAACCCCGGCTGCCACGCCTCGGGCTTTATTCTCGGCGTGCACCCGCTGGTCGCCGCAGGCATTCTGCCGAAGAGCGCAAACCTTGCCGCCTACAGCATTACCGGTTATTCCGGCGGCGGCAAGAAGCTGATCGCCGAATACGAAGAAGCCGCCTCTATGGAACATAAGGCCGGCGAATCGAAGGCCATCATGGCGCCCGCCCCGTACGCGCTTGCGCTTGCTCACAAGCACCTCCCCGAAATGAAGAAATACTGCGAACTTGAAAATACGCCGTTCTTTAACCCGGTGCTTGGCCCTTATTACAAGGGCATGGCGGTCACCGTCGCCATCTTTGCAAATGAACTCACCAAGAAGGTCGGCCCCGAAGGACTCACCGAAATCTTGGCGAAGCATTACGAAGGATCCCGCTTTGTGAAGGTCATGCCGTATGAAGCTGCCCCCGTGCTCTTTAACGGCCGCCTTGACGCAACTGTCTGCAACGATACGAACAACGCCCGCATCCAAGTTTTCGGCAACGAGAACGTGATGCAGGTGACGACAATCATCGACAACCTCGGCAAGGGCGCAAGCGGTGCTGCTATTCAGAACATGAATATCGCCCTGGGAATCGATGAAGGCGTAAGCCTTTCCTAGCCCACTAACCACCAACCACGAACCACTTCCCATGTTCCTAGACGAAAAATCAATTGAAGTTCGCTCCGGCAAGGGCGGCGATGGCATTTGCAGTTTCCACCGCGAAAAGTTCGTACCCCTCGGCGGTCCCGATGGCGGTGACGGCGGTCGTGGCGGTCACGTGATTCTGCAGGTGAACGAACAGTTTTCAACACTCCTCGACATGGGCAACGCTCGCCTGTACAAGGCGCAAAGTGGACAACCCGGTGGCGCCAAGCGCTGCACCGGCCGTAGCGCCGAAGACCTGATCGTAGACGTTCCGCGCGGCACCATCGTGAAAGATGCCGAAGGTCGCATCTTGGCAGACCTTACCGAACCCGGCCAGAAATGGATTGCGGCTCGCGGCGGCAAGGGCGGCATGGGAAACCAGCATTTTGCAACGCCTGCCAACCAGGCCCCGCGCAAGTGCACGCCCGGCGAAAAAGGCGAACGTCGCGAACTCTTCTTGGAACTCAAGCTTATGGCAGACGTGGGCCTCGTCGGATTTCCGAACGCAGGCAAGTCGAGCCTCGTGAACAAGATTTCGAGCGGTCGCCCGAAAGTCGGCGACTACCCGTTCACCACTCTCGAACCGGTGCTCGGCATCGTGCAGCTGAACGGCCACAGCTTTGTAGTCGCAGACATTCCGGGTCTCTTGGAAGGCGCCAGCGAAGGCAAGGGCCTCGGTCACCAGTTCTTGAAGCACATCGAACGTACGCATACGCTGTTGTTCGTCATCGACGGCTTTGCTGAAAACGCCTACGAGCAGTTCACCGTTCTTAAGGAAGAACTCAAGGCATTCCACCCGAAGCTCGCGAAGAAGCCCTACGTAATCGCCCTCAACAAGAGCGACCTCGGCATCGACGAAGCGATCAAGCAGTTCAAGGCCCACAAGGAAGCCGTCATCGTAACCTCCGCCGTAACAGGCGACGGTTGCAAGGAACTCACCTTGGCTCTGGACGAAGCCGTGCCCCACGTGCAAAAGAAGAAGGTCGGCTGGGAAAGCAAGAAACTCAGCAGTGCCACCACCGGCATCGACGGCACCGGCAAGAAAATCGCAAAGAGCAAGGCCAGCTCGGCTGCGAAAAACTCCGCTAAAACAGGCTCCAAGGCCGCCGGAGCAAAAACAGCCCGCAGCAAGAAGAAGGCTTAACGAATGGCGAAAAAAGAACAGAGTACACCGGTCATCGTAAACCGCAAGGCAAACCACCTCTACTTCGTAGACGAAACCTTCGAAGTAGGTATCATGCTCATCGGTTCGGAAGTCAAGTCTATCCGCGATGGCAAGTGCACTTTGGGCGAAGCGTGGATCGACATCGACGACACCAAGAATGAAATCTGGCTCGTCGGCGCCCACATCGACGAATACCTTTTCGCTAACCGCTTCAACCACTTTCCGGCAAGGCGCCGCAAGCTCTTGGCACATGTGCATGAAATCGCCAAGATGCGCAAAGCAAAAGAGCAAAAGGGCTGCACGCTCATCCCGCTCAAGCTCTACTTCAAGAACCGCCGCGCCAAGCTCGAAATGGGAATCTGCCGCGGTAAAGACCAGCGCGACAAGCGTCAGGATATCATCAACCGCGACGCGAAACTTGAAATGGCCCGTGCGGCAAAGGCACACAAGTAATGAAGGTTTTTGTTTGGCATATACTTGTCTGTTTCGCTCTCGCAGTCTCTGCCTGGGCAGCAAACACAGTCGATGCCGAACAACTCGCCAAAGAGATCAAGGCCAGCTTCCACTGGTTCCCAGTTCAAAAGACATTCCTGCTCGCAAGCGAAAGCGATACTCTTAAATTCGCCATTGGGCTACCGTTCGTGAATACACACGGCAAATCTGTCGAAATCAAGCATGCGCCCGAAATCGCGGACGGACACATTCTGCTCGATTCGGCAGATGTCGCAAGCCTATACAAGACCGACAAAACAGCTCCAGTCGTCCCAGCAAGCAGCAGCTCAGTCGCAAAAGTTTCTTCGTCTTCGGCTAAAGTCGCCGCAGTCCCAGCAACGCCCGTCCCCGCCACCACGGCAGCAAAACCCAAGAACGAAACCGCAGGTACCCGCGAAGTCAAGACCATCGTGATTGATCCCGGCCACGGCGGCAAGGATACCGGCGCCCAGGGCAAGAATTCCAACGAAAAAGACATCGTGCTCGCCGTCGGCAAGCTCCTGAAGAAGGAACTCGAAAAGGAAGGCTTCAACGTCAAGATGACCCGCGACAAGGACGTGTTCATCGAACTCGGCGAACGAGCAAACCTCGCCAACCAGTGGGACGGCGACCTGTTTATCAGCCTGCACTGCAATGCAATTGACGCCTCGCCTGAACGCAAAAAGCAAATCAAGGGTTACCACGTCTACGTGCTCCGCGCCCCCGAAAGCGAAGAAGACAAGGCCATTGCCCGCCGCGAAAACAAGGTGGCCACGCTCTACGGCGAAAAGAACGCCAAGGAAGAACTTTCCCCGCTTGAATGGTTCAAGCTCGAAGCCCGCTTGGAAAAGTACAAGCAGAACAGCTACATGTTCACCGAACAAATGCTCAAAGCCTTCGACGACGGCAAAATCAAGCGCCAGGGCGGTGGCGTCGGTGGTGCAGGCTTCATGGTGCTCGTAGGCGCCTTAATGCCCGCAGTCCTTTTTGAAATCGGCTTCATCAGCAACCCCGAAGAAGAAGCCTATATGATCACGACTAAGGCTCAAGAAGACATCGCTAAGCGAGTTTCAAAAGCCGTCAGCATGTACAAGGAAGCCGTCCACAACTACCGCGAAACGCTCGGGCGGTAAGCCACACATAGCGCAGCGTTACTAGTTAAAAGTATTCGTTAAGCACAAAAAAAAACCGACTGCACTTGGCAATCGGCTTTTAAATTTTTGGATTCTCGCTTATTCAGCGTCCAAGTCGGCTTCGTCGATTTCGGCGTTGTGATAAACGTCCTGAACATCGTCGTGGTCTTCGAACTTGTCGATGAGCTTGAGGAGCTTCTGGGCATCTTCGTGGCCGAGCTTCACCGGGTCGTTAGCGACGTAGGTGATTTCGGCGCTCATCATTTCGATACCGGCAGCTTCGAGAGCCTTGGAAACAGCATCGAAAGCTTCCGGAGAGGTGGAGATTTCATGCACGCCGTCTTCGGTGGACATGTCTTCGGCTCCGGCTTCAAGAACAAGGTCCATCACCTGGTCTTCCGGATACTTTTCAGCATCGACGACAATCACGCCCTTGTAGGTGAAAGCCCAAGAAACGGAACCGGATTCGCCCATGGAACCGTTGTTCTTGTTGAAGATGTTGCGGATTTCAGCAACGGTACGGACCTTGTTGTCGGTCAGGCACTGCACCATGATGGCAATGCCACCCGGGCCGCGTCCTTCGTACAGCGGTTCCGTCATTTCGGTACCGGAGTTAGCACCCGTACCCTTGGCGATAGCGCTTTCAATGTTCTTGGTCGGAAGGCTCTGGCTCTTGGACTTAAGAATAGCAGCACGCAGACGCGGGTTCGCATCCGGGTTTCCGCCGCCAAGCTTAGCAGCAATAGAGATTTCCTTGATCAACTTGTTCCAAGCCTTGGCGCGAGCAACGTCAGTCTTGGCTTTCTTGCGTTTGGTGGTGGCCCATTTGGAGTGACCGGACATAGATTACCTCTAGTTTTTAGATTAAAAAATCGACCTAATTCGGAATTCGGATTTCGGAATTTTTATCAGCTAACAACTCCTAATTCATAATTCCGAATTCTGAATTTACTTGTTCTTGAGTTGGCAACGGCGCTTTTCCTTGACGCTAAGACTCGGATCGTCGCATTCATCGCCTGAAACTTTTTTCTTTTTCTTCTTCTTGGTCGGAGCAGTTTCTTCGTCAGCAGCATCAACGCGGCGCTTGCGCTTGTTCATCGTTGATTCTTCTTCGGCTTCGACTTTTTTTTTCTTTTTTTTCTTCGGAGCAGCTTCTTCTTCGCTAGCTTCTACACGGCGCTTGCGAGTGGTAATGGTAGCCTCTTCCTCGGGCTTCTTTTCAGCCTTTTTCTGCAGAGTGCGGAGTTTAGCCTTGTCGAGCGGGTCGGCGGAGGCCCTGGTAATGGCCTTGTCATACTTACCGCCCCACACGTTACCAAGAAGCGAACCGGATTCCAGAGCATCCTTCAAAATGCCCATGGCCCATTCGTCATTTGCCGGCGGCAAAAGCTTAAAGCGCAGGTTACGGATTCGGGTCGGTTCGTCTTCAAAGTAGAGCATCATGTCAAAGAAGCCCACCTGATATTCCTTGTTGTCGGAGCCAACGGCTGTAGACGGAACATAGGCAAGCATCGCATAGACATCGCCATCGAAAAGGCCCGTGATCAAGGCATCGCCGTCACCGCCCGGGGCCTGCACTTCACCGTCAGCCTGGAAAGCCCACGGAGCGACATCCACCGTCAAGCGGAACTTGTGATAACCCTTATCGGCCTTTTTCAGCTTGAGCAGCGCACCCGAAAAAGCCTGGAACTCAGGCTCCAGCGTCTGCGCCGAACAAACCGCAGCAAAAACCAAACAAAGCAACACTATAAGTTTTTTCATAGGAACCTCCCTTTGAAAAGCTTATTAATTCTTGAAGAACAGAGCCTTGGCTGCCTCAAACATCGGGTCCTTTTCATCCGGGTTGCGGCATTCCGTATAAATGCGCACCTTCGGTTCGGTACCGGACGGGCGGACGAGCATCCAGGAGTCGTCGTCGAAAATGACCTTCACGCCGTCGAGCGTCAAAAGCTGTTTCACGGTCTTCTCGTTATTGCCGACCATGATCTTTGCACCCGGCTGGGCGATGGTAGCGATGGCGTCGACCTTGGCCTTCAGCGGGGCACCCACGAGAGACTTGTCCACTTCGAAGCCCGAACGGGTCGGGTAGAAGCGGCCATATTCTTCGTAGAGGGCGTCGAGGTATTCGCCGAGGTTCTTGCCAGTCACCGCCATGATTTCGAGAGCGATGAGGAGGCCGAACTGGGCATCCTTTTCGAGCGTGTTGTTGAGGCCAGAAATACCGTCGGATTCTTCGAAAGCCACGAGAGCCTTCTGCTTCGCATTGCGGCTGAGCCACGGGCGGAAGTTCTTGAAGCCCACCGGAGTTTCCATCACAGGCACGCCGAGCTTTTCGGCGATGATGTTCACAAAGTTAGAGGTAGCAACGGACTTAGCAACACAGCCCTGTTCCTTGCGCCAGGTAGCCATGTAGTGGAAAGCGATAGCGCCGAACTGGTTCATGTCGATTTCGCGCGTGCCGTCGTAGAAACGGATACGGTCACCATCCGGGTCAAAAATGGCGCCCAGGCGGAACCAAGACTTGCTTTCGTCCAGCACCTTGCGGACCTTCTCGAGGTTCTTGCTGGACGGTTCCGGGGCGATGCCGCCGAACAGGGAATCGTCTTCGTTGCGGAGCGTGATGAGGCATTCCGGATTGTCGAGCAGCGCGGCCGGACGGCGGCGGGTAGAGCCGTGCACGTGGTCGCATACGAGGGTCAGACGGCCCTTCTTGATGAATTCCTTGATGCGGTCAAACTTGATGGTTCCCTGCTTCACGAGGAATTCCTTGTAAATCTTGAGGGAGTCGATGATTTCCCAGTCAACCTTGCCCACCGGTTCAAACTTCCAGGAGGCCATCATTTCGTTGCTGAGCTTGGTAATGACGTTCGTGATTTCCGGACCGGCAGGACCGCCGTCAGCCGGATTGAACTTGATGCCGTTGTAGTGGCTCGGGTTGTGGCTCGGGGTCATGTTGATGGAGCAAGCGGCACCGAGCATCTCGATGCAGGCGCTGAATTCCGGAGTCGGCATTTCGCCACCGTAGTAGACCTTCACGCCGGCCTTCGCGAACTGGTCAGCCACGGCTTCGCAGAATTCGTGACCGAGCAAGCGGTTGTCGTGGCCCACGACCACGCCACGTTTCTGAAGTTCGGCAAAATCCTTCACGCCGAGAGCTTCAAAAAGTTCAGGTGTAGCTTCCTTATAGAGGCGGACGATTGCGGCACCCACCACCTGCAGATTGCGGAGGGTGAATTCAGAACCGATTTCGCCGCGCCAGCCGGACGTACCAAAGCTCACCTTGGCGGGCTCCTGGGAGGTCAGTGCGACTTGCTTTACCTGTTCGACCAGGCCCATATCGGTAGCCGGGTTGAATTCGGGGGACTGGATCTTTTTCCAAATCTGCGTAATGTTTTCCATAAGGGTTCCTGTATTTGAAATTTTTGCAGAGAAAAGATAGAAAAAGTTGGCAAAACTCAGGATTTTAAACCCATAGAATGGGGGAAGAATCCCCCTACTTGCAGCCGCTTTGTCCGCGTGTCCTGCTGATTGTCATCCCGGGCTTGACCCGGGATCTCCTTTTCTACTCGCGTCCAAAACGTCTTTCTGCACCCCCTCGCCTAAGGGGCTCC
The DNA here is from genome assembly GCA_902756345.1 of Fibrobacter succinogenes. Taxonomy (GTDB): domain Bacteria; phylum Fibrobacterota; class Fibrobacteria; order Fibrobacterales; family Fibrobacteraceae; genus Fibrobacter. The sequence goes on from CACVQR010000010.1 coordinate 153,640, forward strand.
GCCCCCTAAAACCCCCGACTTCTCTTCTCTCATCCCTGAAAAACAGCGTTCCGGCTCAGCCTGCTCCGCACGCTCACATGGCCGTTCCGGAATGTTCGCTTTGCGGCCAGTCATTCGCCGTCGCTTTAGCGCAAACGCGGTTCAAGGCTCTCGATTTTATAGTTGTTAACACGTTTCTTGGAATTTTTCATAGATTTCTTATTTTTAGACATAGGTTCTCCTTAGGGCATGCCCCTCACGCCCTAATTTTATTGTTAAAATTTTTGGTGATTAAATTACTAGTGAGTCAAGGTGTTGTTAGCATCCATCACACAACGGACTGGCTCAAACATATTTTTTCCACCTGAATTTCCATCAGAGTCTAAAGATTGCGAAACAGATGAAAAAAAGATGTTCTTTGCATTCTTTTGATTCAACTCAGTAGGCATCCAATAATTAACAAATTCATGGATTCCGGAAAAATCCTTCCCTCTAACCCATTCTCCAGTTGGAATAATCGCCATACCAGAACTATTTGAACCAGCATTTTTTTCCCATACAGCCTTAGAACGGAGACTACTAGAATTTTTTTTAGTATGCGCCCATTCATACTGATTCATAACGTGCCAGCCGTCCGGGCAAATTCCTTGCCAACGGACTACACGAGGATCGCTAACGCTCTTAACCGCATCGGCAAAACTCTTGCAAGCGCTATTGCTATCCACAGCAACAGAATCACAGACCTTGGGCAAATTCATAGCCTCGGCCCAAGTGTAAAGACCGCCAAAGTGATTGTCGCAGAACCATTCATCGTCTACGTAGCACAATTTTTCTGTCACTTTGTCGTCAAATTTCGTTGTTCCACCCAATACCATTTTACCGTAATTCAAGTTTTCGGCCATCACATAGAAGGTATCCCTACCCTTACCATCCTCGGAACGCCAAATAAACTCAACATACTTGTACTTGTGACTATCTCGAGGGTCTTCAAACTCTAGATATTCCCCGCTGTAGCCAGCAAAAAGGCTATCTAAATTGGGGTGTTCCTTATTTTTTTTGATTGCAGCGAGAGAATCTCGAATGTAGGAACTAATTATCGAATCTGTGTCCCAACGTCCATTTCTGCATGTTGCAAAAACTAAGTCTCCTCTGTCAAATATAGCGGTATCCCCCTCATCACAAATATAGAATACGAATTCGCTACTACTCGACTCAACCACAGACGAGCTACTATTCTTGCCGCTTACGGAACTAGAGGACTTCTTTTCTGTTACAGAAGAACTGGATTTTTTAGAATCTTTCTGAGAAGACGAAGATGCGTCTTTATCTTTACCCGAAGAACCGTTGTTGTCATCGCTACTCGACGAGATTTCACCGATTGGATCGGGAGCGGAGCTACTAGATTCATCGCCACATGCAACGAGCAGGGCTAGGAGAACGGACAGAGCCAATAACATGCGAAGCGAATGCCGCGGCAGGCTGCTTGCAGACTGACATGGCTGAGCTGATGCTGTTATGCGCTTGCGCAAAACGTTAAAAATCTTCACAGAAGACCTCCGGTTATAAAAATCCCACTGATTTTTTGCAAAATATAGCAACTAAAAAGCCAGCCTTACAAGCTGGCTTTCGTTCTAGAAAAAACAACTAAACTATTTTGCAAGACGACTTTGCTGAAGTGCTTCGAGCTTTGATTGAATTTTCGCAATCATTTCGTCGGAAAGCCCTTCTTCACGAAGAACGGCCTCGGTGTCAGCTTTATTTTGCGCAAGTTTGTCTTTAGCTTCTTGAGTTTCAGCACGCGCATCCGCAAGGCGTTTGCGGAACACATCGCCGGCGCTCACAAAGCCGTATTTCTGTCCTACACTCTTGAAAGCCATTTCCAACTCCTTCAGATAGTCTTCATCGACGTACTCTCTCAAATATACATTAATTTTGCTCAAAAGGGTCAATCCTACATCCGCAGGCAATTTCTGGAACGATTCCTTAAACTGCAACAACTTCGTGCGCAAGTTTTCACTATCAAACGCATATTTCATTGACATGATTCCCATGCCCGTCGCAACGTCTTCACAAGCGAGACAATCACTGTCGGGGATGTCGGCCATGTTCACGAACGAGCATGCAAACGGAAGCACGCGACCGTGGAAAAATTCCGGGTACCCGTCTTCAAGGTTCTTCAGAGGATTCCAATTTTCGCGCCCGTTGTAAAAGATAATGGCCATAGTCGGAAGCCCGTCAAACACACGATTTTCCTGATGAATCTTCATCACGGAACGCACATAGCGGGCAATCTGGTTGATAGTGTCGGGATCTCGCCCCGACTTGTGCTCCACCATGATGCCAACCAGCACCGGTGCGCCCGACAACACATTGACACGGAAAGCAAGATCCGCATCACCGGTTTCATCGACCTCGGAATACGAATCAGGAATACGTTCCAATGTGCCGAGATTCACGGATGACAGGAATTCGCCCACTTCGCGGTCCACCTTGCCAGCAAACCCAAGCAACAGCCTAAGGCGCTTGACATCGGCAAAAAGCCACCGGAAAAAGGGATCATGTGCACGGCGTGCATTATTTTTCTTTTCAGTCATAGTTTTCCTTTCTTTAGCGTTTTTTTTGGACCCCCATTTTTTTCGGAAGGCTCCTTTACTCTATACGCCACTTTTGAAGAAGCAGTCTGATTTTGCACCTGGTTTTCACGTAAAATTATATTAGCGGCATTTGGGGCTACTTATGCAAAAAGGCATAATCTTGACGACAATTTACTGCTTACTGTCTACTGCTTACCTCCTACTTTAAGTATATTTTAGTCACTATGCAGATTACTAACGCTTCTCAACTTACTGGTGTTTTCCCCGCGTTGTTCACCCCGCTCAAGAACGACGATCCCAAGAACCTTCGCAACTCCATCGACTACAAGAAGATGGGCCAGATGATCGACGACGTGATTGCTAACGGCGCAAGTGGCGTGCTCCCAGCCGTGACCACGGGTCAGAGTGCGACGGTTTCTCCGCAGCAGCACCTCGATGTCATCAAGTTTACGCTCGACTATGTGGACGGCCGCGTGCCCGTGATTGCCGGTGCCGGTTCCAACTGCACCCGCGAATCTATCGAAATGATCGAAAACGTTCAGAAGATTGCCCCGGTGGCAGTCCTCTGCGTAACAGGCTATTACAACAACCCGCCGCAGGAAGGCCTCCTGAAGCACTACCGCACGCTCAGCAGCGAAACGGGCGCGAAGATCGTGATTTACAACGTTCCGGGCCGTACCTCCAGCTACGTGCACCCCGACACCCTTATCGAACTTGCCGAAGACAAGAACATCATCGGCCTCAAGCAGGCGGTCGAATTCGGCTTTGGCGAAAAGTTCCACGAAGACACCATGCGCGTCATCAAGGAAACCAAGGGCAAGGACTTCGCCGTCATGAGCGGTGAAGATGGCTTGTTCGCAGACCTCCTCGAAATGGGCGGCACGGGCCTCATCAGCGCTTCGGGCAACATCCCCGAGGCCACGAAGACGTTCGTGGACCTGTACAAGGCATTCCAGGCCGGCGACAAGGAGAAGGCGCACAACCTGCAGAAGGACGCCCGCGACTTCATCGACATCACGTTCTGCCGCAAGAACCCGATTCCGCTGGGCACGCTGTTCAACAGCCCGCTGTTCCAGCCGCTCGTGAGCGTGAAGGATACCGCAAACGGTGCAGACGCTGTCGCCCGCATCATGAAGTTGATTGAAGAAAAGGCCCCGAGCCTCAAGAAGTACCATATTTAGTTGGTAGAACTTAGACGCTTCGCTTGTAGAGCTTAGAATTATCTTCTAAACTCTAAGTTCTAAGCTCTAAGTTCTAAGTTCTATTTAATCCAGGAGAATCCAATGGCTAAGATTCAGAAATCCATCAGTGACGAAATCTGCGACTACCTCAAGAAGCAGAAACTCTCCCCCATTCCCGTTCAGACTTTGAACGAAGACATGGAAACCACCCGCTACTTCGGTGGCGACCTCAAGGAATTCATTGCCGCCGCCAAGACTCTCGGCGCCAAGGGAATCTTTGTTGAAACCCTGTACCTCGAAGAAGACGAATTCTACTACGACAGCGGCATGGATGACGAAGAATACGCCGCCCTCTATGGTAACGATGACTGCTGCAACGGAGAATGCAAGTGCGGCAAGTGCGACGACAAGAAGAGCAAGAAAAAGGCCAAGGATGACGACAGCGATGTCGACGCCGTTTACTTCGAACCCGAAGACCTCGACGGTCTCGACCTCACTCTCCTCAAGCCGCAGATGGCCAAGTACCTCGACCGCGTGGGCGAAGCCTGCGGCGCACGCCTCACCGTTCCGGGGGTTGACCACCTCGAAGTCGAAATCTTCGCTGACTGGTACGACGACTTCGCCGAACTCGTAGACGAAGCCTCTGAAGCAATCGAAATCGACCCGACCGACGCCCTCCGCCAGGCTCAGGCTATTTTCGAAGCCGAAGAAGCTGAACTCGCCAAGGCCGAAGACAAGAGCGTCAAGAAGATTGCGGTACACCCCCCGAAATCTTCTAGCAAGAAAGCTTCCAAGAAGAAGTAATTCTTCCAAGCAAACAAAGCGTTTGCATACAAGCTAAAAGGCCGCGACATTGTCGCGACCTTTTTTGCAATAGCACAAATTAGCCTGCGTTTATAAAAAATCGGATTAGCGAATCAATCCATCAAAAACGCTGAATAATCAAGCAAGACAAGGCGCGAGTCCCCGTAGCGTACTAAAACGTACGTGAGGGGACGAGCAACGCTGTATTGCGCAGATTAGTCTGCGTTTTTACCCGTGATAAAGCTTACTCGTTTGATAAGTAGGTTCCGTAGTCAAGTTCACACCCAAGCGGCGGAACACGCCCACGTCGACCTGCGAAAGAATCACGCTGGAATGCACTTCGCAGTGGCGAAGTTCCGGGAGCTTTTCCATGGCAATTTTCGCGTTATAATCCGTGAGGGCGCAAACAGAGAGTGCCACGAGGACTTCGTCCATGTGCAGGCGCGGATTCTTGTGGCCAAGTTGCTTGGTCTTCAGGTTCTGAATCGGTTCAATCACCATCGGCGAAAGCAGACGCACTTCGTCAGGGATGCCGGCCAAGTGCTTGAGAGAATCCAGAAGCATTGCAGAAGAGGCACCAAGCAGCGAGGACGTTTTACCCGTAATGATAGCGCCATCGTTCAGCTGGATTGCTACAGCCGGGCCTTCGGATTCTTCTGCCCTCTTGACGGCAGCCGCAATCACGGGGCGATCGGCAGTGCTGATCTGGGCCTGTTCCATAATCAGTTCCTGCTTGTAAACTTGGTCCTTGTCGGCGTTGCCCTTACGCACGTCGCAAAGCGTGTTGTAGTAACGGCGGATGATTTCCTGGCGAGCGGCTTCGCAAACAGCATCGTCATCGACAATGCAGTTGCCGGCCATGTTCACGCCCATGTCCGTCGGACTCTTGTACGGAGATTCACCGAGAATGCGGGTAAACAAGGCGTTCAGCACCGGGAAGATTTCCACGTCGCGGTTGTAGTTGATAGTCGTCTGTCCGTATGCTTCCAAGTGGAACGGGTCAATCATGTTCACATCGTTCAAGTCGGCGGTGGCGGCTTCGTATGCAAGGTTCACCGGGTGCTTGAGCGGAATGTTCCAAATCGGGAAGGTTTCGAACTTGGCGTAGCCGGCCTTCACGCCACGCTTGTTTTCGTGATAAATCTGCGAAAGGCACACAGCCATCTTTCCACTTCCAGGACCCGGTGCCGTCACCACCACAAGTTCGCGAGAGGTTTCGACAAATTCATTCTTGCCGTAACCGTCATCGCTCACTACCAGCGGAATGTTGCTCGGGTAACCCGCAATCGGGTAATGACGATAAACCTTGAGGCCAAGATCTTCAAGTTTTTTCTGATAGGCAACAGCACTCGGCTGTTCCTGCCAGCGGGTCAGCACCACAGAGCTCACGTACAGGCCATAGCCACGGAAAGCATCAATCAGGCGCAAGACATCTTGATCGTAGGTAATGCCCAAGTCACCACGGACCTTGTTCTTTTCGATATCGCCGGCGTTAATGGCGATAATGACTTCGGCCTTGTCCTTGAGTTTTTCAAGCATGCGGATTTTACTGTCGGGCGCAAAGCCAGGCAACACGCGGGATGCGTGATGGTCATCGAACAGTTTTCCGCCAAATTCCAGATAAAGTTTTCCGCCGAACTTCGCAATGCGCTCGGCAATCTTTTCGGACTGCGTCCTCAGGTACGCGTCGTTATCAAACCCTACTTTAAACATCTTTTTTGTCCATCTAAAAAATCATAAAAATTATCTGCACAAAAATAAAAAAAAGAACGTCATTGCGGATAATGCTATGACGTTGCAATCTACCATGAAGAGCACGGCAAGGCTCTAATTAGTTACTTTGGCTCCAATCGATTGAATAATCGTTCCGATAATTTCATCATGCCCATTCTTCATGCGCACTTTGTTTTTATACATGAGCGCATCGGCTCGTTCAAAGACAGACGAAACATCCTTGTCATGTTCCTTGTCAAATACAGAAATTCCACAAGCAACCACAACCTTATGTTTGTCAGCGTTTTTCTCAATCGCTTCAGTAAATTCCTTTTCCAGCTTTTCACGGTTTTCAAAATCGGAACCACGCAGAATCGCAACAAATTCATCGCCACCAATACGGAACACCGGGCTATGGGCAAAAATCTGGCACACAAGCCTACTGGCCGAGCGAATATATTCGTCACCGGCAATGTGCCCCAGCGTGTCATTCACCGTCTTTAAACCGTTTACATCGCACAAGGCAATCGCGAATTTCACATTTTCGCCCGACTGGATTTGCTGGTTCAGTTTAGATTCAAATTCACCATATGCGGTCTTATTCTTAATCCCGGTCAAATCGTCGCGGCGCGCCTTTTCGTAAGCAGCACTCACCTCTTCCCTGATTTTTTGTTCGCGGCGAACCTGAGCATCAATATTGGTCACGCTGATAACAACATGCTTTTTATCGGCATAAACCGCCACCATGTTTACATACAAAGGTCCCTTCGGAGTGTTCAGGCGGTACGTCAACGAAAACACGCCATTATCATCAAGTTCCTTTAAAAGCGTACGCCTATCCAAAGCATTCACAATCAAGGGAATATCTTCTTTGTAAACGACGTTTAAAGCATCCTTTTTCAGCTGGTTAAAGAAATCTTCGCCTTCGAGCGCCACGCTCAATTCGCAGAACACCCGTTCACTCTTGTACAGCGCATAATGGTTCGTATCCAAATCGACCATATAAAGGGCATCGTAGCGTTCGGCAAGGGCCATCACGATTTGGCCATAAAGTTCGCTCTTGGTCGCTTTTTGTTCAAGAGCCAAGCGTTCACGTTCCTGGGTATCGATATTGGTCACACCGATAATCAGGTAATTGCGTTGTTCCGCACGCCCAAGAACCACCTTTATGGAATACCAGACAGGTTTATCCCCTGCCATAATACGGTACTTTCCACTAAAGGCTTTACCGTCTTGCACCGAGGCGACCAAGGATTCCTTATTGGCCATGTTTTGAGCAAACCATTCCCTGTCGTCTTTATAAATAACCGTTTCGAGGTTTACTCGGGAATCCGTCCAAAAATTGCTGGTTTCACTCAATTCCAGATTTTTATGATTCCCGCCAAATGCGAACATGGCATAGTTGTCACTTTCGATATCGACAAAAAACACGCACTCGTAATCGAGCGATAGAGCAAGCGACACATCTTCAATAGATAAAAGCGAATTCATAAACAGGTCCAAAGCAAAATCAAGATATCTTTAAAATAACATTATTTTAACAAGAGGGCATTGCAAATAGAATTTTCCTACAAAAAAATCTAGATAAAGCCGCCTTCCGATAAGAGAATGCACATGCGTTCACTTCGAATTGCGTTTTAAGCGCCCTAAACCCCATTTATGTCTTGATTGTAATTTTCTTGGAAAGCAATAATAAGGAATTTTACTCCACCATATCTCGCAAAATTTCTACCTTTGAGTGCAAATTTTCCCCAATCACTCAAGGAGTATTTATGGGCGGCTTTTGCGGTGTTGTTTCTAAAGAAGATTGCGTAAGCGACCTCTTCTTCGGAACCGACTACCATTCTCACCTGGGAACCCACCGTGGCGGTCTGGCGGTTCTTAAGTCCAACGGACATTTCCATCGTTCGATCCACAACATCCAGAACACCCCGTTCCGCAGCAAGTTTGAGCATGACTTGCCCTCTTTTGCCGGAAACGTAGGCATCGGTGTTATCTCGGATACGGACCCGCAGCCGCTCGTCATGACCTCCAAGCTCGGCACGTTCGCTATCGTGACCGTCGGCTTGATTACGAACATCGAAGAAATCAAGAACGAGCTGTTCAAGAACAACTGCATGCAGCTCCAGTACTCCACGACCAGCGGAATGGTCGGACCGACCGAAGTGGTATCCGCCTTGATCGCCACGCAAGATTCTATTGTCGAAGGTCTCAAGTACGTACAAGAGAAAATCAAGGGTAGCTGCTCTGTTCTTTTGATGGACGAAACCGGCAAGTTCTACGCAAGCCGCGACAAGTGGGGCCGTACGCCGATCGTACTCGGCAAAAAAGACGGCGCCATGATCGCCCTGCAAGAAAGCTGCGCTATCCATAACCTCGGCTTTGAATACGTCCGCGACATGGGGCCGGGCGAAATCGCCGAACTCACACCGGACGGCGACAAGACTCTCGTCGCCCCGGGCAAGAAGATGGCAATATGTTCGTTCCTGTGGGTTTACTACGGTTACCCGGCATCAAGCTACGAAGGACGCAATGTGGAAATGACCCGCTACCGCTGCGGTTCCGCACTCGCAAAGCGCACCCCCACCGAAGCCGACGCCGCCTGCGGCATTCCTGACTCCGGTACGTCTCACGCCCTCGGTTACGCCCACGAAGCAGGCATCAAGTTCGCCCGCCCGTTCGTGAAGTACACGCCGACTTGGGCCCGCTCCTTTATGCCGCAAGACCAGAAGCAGCGCGAACGCGTGGCTTCCATGAAGCTGATTCCGATTCCGGGACTCATCAAGGACCGCCGCCTTGTGTTCTGCGACGACTCTATCGTGCGCGGCACGCAGCTCGGTAAGCAGGCCCAGAAGCTTTATTCGCTCGGCTGTAAAGAAACCCACATGCGTATCGCATGCCCGCCGCTCGTTTACCCCTGCAAGTTCATCAACTTCTCCCGTTCCAAGAACGAATACGACCTGATTACCCGTCGCTATATCCGCGACCAGGAAGGCGAGAATCCCGATTTGGATAAGTACACCGACCCGGATGGAGACGCCTACAAGGGCATGGTGGAATACATACGCCAGAAGCTGAACCTCACGACGCTTGCGTTCCAGCGCATCGACGACCTGATTCACGCTATCGGGCTCCCTGCCGAACAGCTCTGCACCTTCTGCTGGAGCGGTAAGGACTACGCCGAAACGGGTGACTGCTACCATTGTCCTTGTCATTCCGAAGACAACGAAAGCAAGGATAAAGAGTAGTTCAGCCCTAGATTAGGACTTTCAAGCGCCCCCGGGTACCCCCTGGGGGCGTTTGCTTTTTATGACCTAAAATTGGCGAAATTTACCGTAAAACTGCATTTTTTCGAATTTACGCCTTTAAATTTCAGTTAATTTGTTTGTAAAGAACGGAAAAATTTTACATTCCGTCCTTTACACACAAGATTTTTTTTGCTATCTTTGGCCCAAAACAATAAAAACAAACCCCATTTTCCCTGAAAAAAGGGAAAATAAACAAATAAGAGGTTAAAATGGCAACCGTTATCCGTCTCGCTCGTTTCGGCAAGCGTCACAACCCCATCTACCGCGCCGTGGTGATTGACTCCCGCAAGGCTCGCGACGATAGCTTTATCGAACAGGTGGGTTTCTACAACCCGAATTCCAAGACTCCGGAAATCAAGTTCGAACAGGAAAAGGTCCTCAAGTGGCTCCAGACCGGTGCACAGCCGTCTGACACCGTTCGCAGCCTCCTCAAGAAGGTCGGCATCATGGACTTGTTCCACGAAATCCGCGCTGGCCGTTCTATCGAAGGCAAGACCGCTACTCCGCGTGCAGAAAAGGCCAAGAAGGCCAAGCTCGGTCCTAAGGCTCTCGCCAAGATCGAAGCTGAAAAGGCTGCCAAGGAAGCAGCCGCTGCTGAAGCTGCTGCCGCTGCCGAAGCACCGGCCGCTGAAGCTCCTGCCGCCGAAGCATAATTTTCGCTTGAAAAGAAACCTCGTGCCGACCACACAAATTGGCACGGGGATTTTTTGTCTAGCTAAAGCCGCTTGAACCAAGGTAACCACCTTCCGCTGATTCAAAACCCCACTAAGTCTTTCATGTCTGAGTCCGAAGATTACATCACCGTATGCCAGCTCATGCGCACGCATGGCGTCAAGGGATACATCAAGGCGATGCCGCTCACTCACGACCTTACGCGTCATGAGAAGCTCAAGGACGTGATGCTAAAGAAGACCAATGGTGAACAGGTCCAATTGACTCTGGAAGATTCCAGGCTTGCAAACAATCTGTGGTTATTAAAGTTCAAGGGGTATGACACGCCGGAATCCCTGGTACATTTCGTCAATGCAGACGTAATGATTCCCGAATCGGAGAGGCTCCCCGCCCCCGAAGGTGAATATTACCTGGACGATCTTATCGGGTTCCGCGTAAAACTGGAAGACGGCCGCGACATAGGCGAAGTTCTTGAAGTCGAAGAACTGCCTACCGTGAATGCGTTTCACGTCAAGTTCGACGCAGCCTTCCAACGCGAATTTTCCGCGAAAACAATCCTCGCCCCCTGGATAGACGACTGTGTCTTGGACGTGGACGAAGATGGCAAGAACATCGTATTCAGCGCAGACTACCTAAAAAGCCTGTGCCCGGAGGAAAGGTGAAAATCGACTGCATCACCATTTTCCCCGAGATGTTTGCCCCCATGAAGCAATCAATCATGGGTCGCGCCCAGAGCAAGGGCCTGATGGAATTCAACACCGTCTACCTGCGCGACTTTGCCATCAACGATTACGGCCAGGTGGACGACGTGCCCTATGGCGGCGAACCGGGAATGGTCATAAGACCCGAACCGCTCGCAGCAGCCATTCGCAGCACGGGAGTCAAGGAAGACGGCGGTAAAGTCATCTACTTGACTGCTGACGGGGTTCCCTTTACCCACAAGATGGCCAAGGAACTTTCCAAGGAAAGCCACCTGGTACTCATCTGCGGGCACTACAAGGGAATCGACGACCGCATCCGCCAGTCCGAGGTCGACCTGGAAATTTCTATCGGCGATTTTGTCGTGAGCGGGGGAGAACTCCCTGCCATGCTCGTGACGGATGCCGTAGTGAGACTCCTGGACGGGGCGCTCGGCAACAAGGAATCCGGCGAAACGGACTCTTTTGCGCAGGGCGTACTGGGATGGCCGGTCTATACCCGACCCGAAGTTTTTGAAGGAAAAAAGGTCCCCGAAGTGCTCCTTTCGGGCCATCACGCGAACATTAAAGCCTGGAGGCGCCAAGAATCGTTAAAAAGAACGCAAGAAAGACGCCCAGACATCTTTAAAAATCTTGAAGAAGATACTAAATTTGGCATCAAATAAAAACGAGGTACACAAATGTCCCTGAACATTGAAGCAATCCACAACGAAAACTTGAAGACCGACCTTCCTGAACTCCGCGCTGGCGACACCGTCACCGTGAACGTGAAGGTGATCGAAGGCACCAAGGAACGTATCCAGCCGTTCAAGGGTGTTGTGATCCAGAAGAAGAACACCGGTATTTCTGCAACTCTCACCGTCCGCAAGATGTCCGGCTCCGTGGCCGTGGAACGTATTTTCCCGCTCCACTCCCCCCGCATCGATTCCATCGTGCTCGACCGCGCCGGTAAGGTTCGCCAGGCTCGCATCTACTACATGCGCGACCTCCGCGGTAAGGCTGCTCGTATCGACGAACGTCAGGCTTAATCAGCTTAACACTCGAGGAACATGACCTCGCGTCAACAATTAATCCCGCCCACGCATCAAAGCGTGAAGGCGGGTTTTGTTGTTTATTCACCCGGGAGCGAATACCGGAGCATCGTTATCCTTGAAGAAGGAGAGTTGATTGCCCGCGAAGTCACGCCCCCGCATTCCGTCGTGTTCACCATGCGACCGGGAGACCTGGTCGGAGTGGCCGCCCTCCTTGAACGAGAACCATTCAAGTATGAACTTTCGGCCAGCAAGGATTCCAAGATCACGCTCGTGACCGAAGAGTGCATGGAATCCGAACTCAAGCGGCTCCCGCTTTGGCTGTTGGCGCTGATTCGCAGCCTTTCTGCAAAGACTCACTTGCTGAAGCGCGCCGCTATAGAGACTCGCGTCAGGAACACTCTCAAGAGTCTCGCCGAATACTTGAGCCATAAATCCAGCGACACAGAATTCAATCTCGCCGAACTGCTTCGGGAATTTTCTTTCTTGACCAAGATTTCGACCACGACCGCGCAAGAAGATTTCAAGTCGCTTTTACGCAGGCACTTGATCAAGCTTTCGCAAAAGAACGGCCGCGTGTTCTGCAAGATTGTCGACCCGGAACTCCTGCATATTTTCACGGACTACATCCGCGCTCAAGAAACCGAAACGGAATTCGCGCCCTACAGGCTGAGCATTGTGCAGAAAAAAATTCTCGTGTTTTTGTCGGCCATGGAAGTTTCGCCCGAAAAGACTGGCCCCGACTGGATCAGTTACATTCACGAGAAGTTCCCTGACGCCGACGTTTCGCAATGGATTAGTTTGTTGCAAATCCAGTGGTTCGTGAAAACCGACCCGAAGAATCCCGATTGCGATCTCTTCAAAATCAATAAAGCCAAAGTCCAATATTTCTTGAAAGCGCTACGCTACGAGACCAACATTCGAGGGGTGCTATGACGCTTGAAGAAGGACAGATCTTATTCCGCGAAGGCGCCCCAGGCGAAAATCTTTATGTGGTGCGCGACGGCGAGCTGCAGGGCAAGAGCACGCTCGGCACCGCCATCAACACTTACGGTCCAGGCGCTTTAATTGGCGAACTCGCCTTTTTGAAGAAAGAACCATACACCGAAACCATTACCGCGACTGAAGACTGCGAGCTGATCGAAATCACGCCCGACGCCCTGGAGGAATCGCTGGAACAGGAACCCGCCTGGTTCAGGTCTATTATTTCGTTCCTGACAGGGCGCTTGCAGATTGCCGGCGAGAATAAACGCAAAAGCGACAAGATCAAGGCTCTTCCGAGCCTGCTCTACATTCTGGATTCGCTTTCGTCTCGCGTCAAGGCAAACGAAGAGACCAAAGTCTCACACGCCGAGGTCATTGACGGAGTCGAAAAGCTTTTCAACCTTTCGAAAGACAACATCGAAGACTTGCTGAAGATTCTTGAAGAACTCGAAGTCCTTAAAATTTTGGGCGAAGAAATTCACGTAAAGAACGCCAACGTGGTACACTTGCTATACGAATCCATCCGGTTCCGCGCGCGTTACAGGAAGACTCCCCCGCAGATTCTTTCGATGACCGAACAGATGGTCTTGAATGCCGTCATCAAGACGGTCCAGCAAAGTACGGAACCGCTCAAGAACGGAGCTTTTACTGTCAACACCGAATCGCTCCTGAAAGTCGGCAAGCGCGCCATGTTCGGCGCCACGCTTACCTTGCGTACGATGCTCCCGCTCCTGGAACGCAAGCTTTTGAATGCGTCCGTTCCGCTTGGAGACGGAGCCGTTTTGCCCGAAATCGAGGCCATTCCGTTCTTCTTTGGCGATTTCGACACTATCCTTGATTTGATGGAACTGAACCGCATTTACCCGCTGCTTGATAAAAAATTAGTGAAATAGCTAGTTCAGAATTCGGAATTCAGATTTCAGAATGGACTCAAGATTTCCGAACTCCGAACTCTGAAATCCGAATTTTTCTATATTTACCCCGTAAATCAATTCACCCCCTAGCAGGTATAAACATGAAACTTTCCGCACTTCTCGTGACCCTTTCCTCCATAGCCGCCTTCGCCGAAGAAGCCGCTCCCGAACAGCAGCCGAGCGCCATTGGCAGCTTCTTGCCGCTCATCCTCTTGTTCGTAGTAATGTGGCTCTTCTTTATCCGCCCGAAGAACAAGGAAATGAAGAAGATGGAAGAAATGCGCAAGGCCCTCAAGAAGGGCGACAAGGTGATCACCACCGCCGGCATTATCGGCACCGTCACCAACATTGACGAAACCGGCACCACGGTTTCTGTGCGCACGGGTTCTACCACCATCATCGATTTTGAAAAGTCCGCTATTCTCCGCGTTCTGAACGCAGAAACTGCTCCGGCCGCCAAGACCGAAGAAAAGAAGTAATCCATGGCTCTGCTCGAAATTAGAACATACGGCGACCCGGTACTTCGCAAAAAGTGCGAGCCCATCACCGAGATTACGCCCGAACTGCGTCAGCTCGCCAAAGACATGCTCGAAACCATGTACGACGCTCCGGGTTGCGGCCTTGCCGCTCCGCAAATCGGCAAGAACATCCGCTTGGTCGTGATTGACACCGCTATTCCTGGCGAAGAGGACCCGCGCCCTTACATCATGTTCAACCCCGAATGGGAACCTGAACCCGATGCAAAGCCGGTGCCTTACGACGAGGGCTGTCTTTCTGTGCCGGATATTTTCTGCAACGTGATTCGTCCCGACAAAGTGTGCGTACGCTTTTTCGACATCAATGGCGAACCTCAGGAACTGCATGATTGCGACGGGCTCTTTGGCCGCTGCATTCAGCACGAAACGGACCATCTGAACGGCGACCTGTTCGTAGACAAGATTTCGACTGCTGACCGCACCATGAACCAGTCTAAACTGCGCAAAATGGCTAAGGACACGCAGGCGAAGTTGAAGAAACATTAATTCTGAATTCGGAGTTCGGATTTCGGAATCATTCTTCAGTAGTCAAGTCGAATGTTCAAAAGGGAAAAAATGGATTGTAAGAAGCATAACCTAGCTGCATTTATGCTAGAAACTATGCGACAAAGCAATCCTTTTTTCTTTTTCCCTATTTTTATTTTCTGCGCATCGTTTGCATTTGCAGACGACGATTTTGATTTGCCCGATGACGTGCAAAAAGCTGAGGTGCCAGCCAGCGCCGAAGAAGTTCCTGAAGGACCTATAAACTTCGCGCCCATTGAAGAGACTACGACAAGCGAGCCTGCGCCCGCCAGCAACCGACCCGAAAATGTCAATTCCAGAAAGATCGCTCCTGCAACCTCTGCAAAGAGCGACACTTCTTATAAAGAAAAGAAAAAACTCACACCTCTGAATAACAGGTCAGCAAAGGCTATTGTCGATAGCTATTTACCCGTAGCAGATGAGCCCGTTACCGATGTGCCCGTTACCGATGTGCCTGCCACATTCAAAGAGCATTTGATTCCCGAAGAATTGGACCGTCCGCTTCGCGTAGGGATTTATACCGGAGTCAAGGAACTCTACCTGAAATACCAAGGCGAAACCGTACGCGTCACACCGCACGGCAACATGGTGCGTTTTGAAGCCGACGGCAATTCTACCGAAGACATCGCCCACGAATTCAACAGCGAAGATGGCGGATGCCTCGCCGTCGCCGCCGACAAGAAAAGTCTCGGCAAGGCATGCTACCCAGGCAGCATCATGTTCCGCAATACAAACGGCAAACTCGACGCAATCAATTCGGTCGATGTCGAGGACTACTTGCGTGGAGTGATTCCTTACGAAATCGGCAAGCTGGACAGCAGCCGCATCGAAGCGTTAAAAGCACAGGCCGTGGCCGCACGCACTTACGCGTACAAGCATTTTAACAGCCGCGAATCCGTAGGCTTTGACGTATACGCCGACACCAAGGACCAGGTCTACAAGGGCCTGGAATCGGCAACACCGTTGACCGACGCCGCCGTCAAGGCGACCGCAGGTGTCGTGATGACTTACGGTGGCGAATTCATTATCGCCTACTACCATTCTACATGCGGTGGCGTTACCGAAACTCTTGCCACCTGGAATCGCGCAGACCTTCCGTACCTAAAATCGGTCCCGGACAAGCGCCCGAATGGCAAGCCCTGGTGCGATGAATCGAGCTACATCAAATGGGAGCGCCGCTTTGCCGACAAGGAAATCGCCAAGTTGTTCAAGGCGAACACCAACGAAGCAAAGGCTGTATTCGGCAGCACAAACGGAAAAGACTTCAAGAAAGTCAAATCCATCAAGATTAAAGACAAGTTAAAAAGCGGCCGAATCATGACGCTCCGAGTCGAAACCGACAAGGGATATTTTGACGTTCTGACGGACCGCACTCGCTGGCTATTCAAGAAAGCCGGCACCATTCTGCCGTCTTCTTTCTTTACCGTAAAGAAAGAAGGCAAGGAATGGGTTGTTACAGGCACCGGATTTGGGCACGGCGTGGGCATGTGCCAAATGGGAGTGCGGGCTCGTGCCCAGGCCGGGCAAAGCTACCAAGAAATCTTAAGCCATTACTACCAGGGAATCACTCTGGAAAAATTCGATCGGTAAAACGATGGAAGGCGTCCCCCAAAAGCCGCTACTTGCCGTGATTAGCCAAGGTTGCGCAGCCAACTTTGGCGATGGCGAAAAGATTGCTCGGGTATTCGCAGACGAATACCACGTTGTCTTTGGAATGACCGAAACCCAAACAAACGAGGCGCAACTACCCCAGGCATTCGTGCTGAACGTTTGTACCGTAAAAGGGAACGCAGGAGCGCTCAAGCTACTGCGCGAAACCTTAAGTACTGCTCCCGAAGCCAAGATTTTCATTACAGGGTGCGCACCAAAGGATTTCCGCGAAGCTGCCGCAAAGATAACAGATAAAGTCGTTTACACGAGCCTCAGGGAGCTCGGGCTGAGCAAGCAACCCCTGAACACGTTGCGAGAATCTCCTTTAGTGGGCATCGTCAACATCGAGGAAGGTTGTCTCGATGCGTGCGCCTATTGCTCAACAAGGCTTGTCAAGGGCCGCTTACGCAGCTACCCTGCTGCAGACATTCTCCAGCAAGTAAAGCGTCTTGTAAACGACGGCTGTATCGAAATCCAGTTGACCGGACAAGATTGCGGCTGCTACGGATTCGATACCGGCACCAACCTCGCCGAACTTGTGCAACAGATTCTGGCCGAAGTCCCGGGCAATTACAAAATGCGCCTTGGCATGGGAAACCCGCGCCACATGATGCAATACCTGGACAAGCTCATTGAATGCTTTAAAGACGACCGCGTCTATAAATTCATTCACTTGCCCGTGCAAAGCGGTAGCGAAAACATTCTTAGAGCAATGAACCGCATGCATTCCGCCGCCGACTACGTGATGCTTGCCGAAGCGTTCAACCAGATTCCGCTATTCACGCTCAGCACCGACTTGATTGTCGGATTCCCCGGCGAATCGGAACAGGACTTCAACGACACACTCGACATTCTCGAAAAGACGCGCCCCACAGTTTGCAACATCACCCGATTTGTAGCTCGTCCGAACACACCCGCCTACCATATGGCCGGCGCCGTTCCCGACGAAATCAAGCACACGCGCTCGGCAACCCTTGCCGAAGCCTTCCAGAAGATTGCGACCGAAAATAACGCCCGCTGGATTGGCCTAACCGAAACCGTGGTCATCGAAAAGCCAGGCTACCGCAAGGGCACCTACATCGCCCGCAACGCCGCCTACCGCCCCGTCGCAATCACTAGCGACCGGCCGCTACAACCCGGCGAACGGTTCACCGTCACCATCACGGACGCCGAACCCTTCGCCCTAATCGGCCGCATCAACTAACCGGCATCCCCCTCGCACATCGCCTATTCGAGAACAAATACGAAAAAGCCCCGGCTTCGCCGAGGCTTTAAATCTTTTATGTAACGTGCCTACTACTTGTTCTTAGCGCGCTTGTAACCGCGTCTGTAAGTTTCAGAGGTACGAGAGTAGTAAACCGTCTGGGCATACGTACCGTTACCGGACTTGATGCAGGGACGATATGCTTCCTGAATGAAGGTCACCTGGTAAATGTAGGGACCCGTAGCAACGGCTCTACCATTCTGGGACACCGGATACATCTTGACAGAGATAAAGCCTGCACCCGTTTCACCATAGTACTTCGAACCATCGTCGCAGCTACCCTGAGCGGCACCCAAAGCGGCATGGAACTGATCTTCGTTCATGCTCTTCTGATACTGGCTCACAAAGTGACCCAAGTGGTCGAACACGCGAACGTTAATGCGGAACGGACCCATCACCGGATAAGACACGCTGAAGCAGCTTTCCGTGCCGTTTGCAGAATAGCACATGGAGGTTGGGGATTCCTGGCCACCCACATAAGCCTTAGTCACACCGTTCACAGAGCCATCGGCACTTGTCTGAGAGAACAGTTTCTTTTCGTCGCTCGTGAGGGCCAGCGGGTTGTTGTCCTTACCCACGCCACTTGGCACCGAGGTGAACAAGAGGTCGCCAGTGTAGTCCAGCGGCAGTTCGCCATCGTGGCTTTCGGCAATATTGGTAAGAATGTTTGCCTGGTTGGTAAAGTCGGGGCGAACGATTGCAGAATCCAACACGAACGGAGAGATAACGGTCGGTGCTCTGAATTCAGCATTCGGCCAATCTTCCGGAGTATCCGGATAACCCACCACGGACTTACCCGAAGAAGAAGTGATCTTGAAGGTCATCTTCTTGTTCCAAGCGATCAAGGAATTCCAGGTAGCCTCATCAATACCTTGAGCAGCATAGTCAGCCTTTTGGATCCCGTATTCGTCACTATTCACAAATTCCTGGTCATAGGGAGAGTTAAACGCA
This sequence comes from Fibrobacter succinogenes, assembly GCA_902756345.1. Classification (GTDB taxonomy): domain Bacteria; phylum Fibrobacterota; class Fibrobacteria; order Fibrobacterales; family Fibrobacteraceae; genus Fibrobacter. The sequence goes on from CACVQR010000010.1 coordinate 172,444, forward strand.
ATCTTGTCGCCACCCACAATAATCGGGTTCTCGGCCACCTTGCCGTTTTCATCCATCAAGACACCTTCAAAGGTGTACTGCACGCCGGCAGAACCCATGCTCGCGCCTTCCTTAACGCTAGTGACATAATAGCCGTAAGTCTTGACAGTCTTAACTCCCGTTGCCGGATCCGTCTCTGTACGCATTACGATAATAGCCGGCACAGTCGAACCGTATGTGGCAAGATTCTGAACGGTTTCAGGATTCAAGGTCGTATTCAAGAACATCGTCACAGTCTGGTTGCCACTGGAGTCAAGCTTTGCAGACACGCTACCGATAGCGGGCTGACCATAGCGAGACGGGGCAAGTTCAGAAAGGGAGCTGCGGATACGCAGGTTAGAGCCGTCAGACTGACGGTCTGCATAGAAGAAGTGCAAGTGGTGCCAAGAATCGTTCAACCAGGAACCATCGGCATCAAGCTTAACGGCGCAAGAGTCGAGCAGCGGATCGCCTGCATGGCAGCCATGCCCCATCTGAGACAGGTAGTCCATATCGGCCGTACCGGCAGCAGCAAGGTGAGTACCACCCAGGTCAACCACCAACACGCCATCCACGAAAATCCACATGTCATCGTCACCGGTGAACTTAAAGACTTCTTTCTTGCCCTTCTTGTACTTGAATGCGGCATAACCCATCATGGTAAAGCCGTAATTGCGCAAGTGGCGAAGACCCATGTTACCATTTTTTCCGGCGCCACTCAATGCGGCAGCAATTGCAGCATCCGGGTTCTTCGGGCCACCACTGGCAAGCCATGCATTGCAAAGGGCTGACGTTTCGCTACCCAAGTAATCGGTCTGGGAGCTTGCCCACTGGTAACTATAAGGCGGACAGAAAATAGACAGCGACTGCGGGCCGAACTGATTTTCTTTCATGAACGGGAAAACAAGCGCATTATTATTCATGACGCGAAGCTGGTTGTCATCCAGGGAATCCAACGGGAAGTAGCCGCCGTTGTTCCAGTTTCTGTCAATTTCAAAGTAAGCAGGATCAGCAGCATCCTTATCCAACGTCAGGATTGTATTGGTGCGCATGTTTGTGCCAGGGACATCTAAATACCACTGTTCAAAATAACCATTATCGCAAGCAGGACGATTTTTCTCAATAATCGGTTCATACATGTCGAGGGCGCACTTGGTCGGGTCGTCAGCGCTGCAATTACCCGGATCAGGCGGGAAGACTAGCTTCTGTTTCACCATGCCCGGAGTCGTATAAACAATCTGAGACCAGGAGTGAGTCTTACATGTCTTAGAGCAAGACTTCTGGTCGTCCTTCATTTTGGCACTCCAAGAGCCCGACGCATCGGAACAAAGGTCAGCCACCAAGCCACGCATCACCTTAAGGCCAAGCGGGTTCAACTTTGCATCGTAAGCGCAATCCTTGAATTCACCGTACCAAGCGTAACCCGTCTGGTCAATCACGCTACGCACATAGTCAGGCGTCGTTGACTCGGCGCCCGAAGGACTCTTGATATCGTGCGGATAACCGTTCACACCGACCGCAATGCCGTATTCGGGAGTCTGGGTGTTACCGCAACCATAAAGAGGATAATTAGAGCGACGAGTCGTCCATTCCGCATCAGCAGAATAAGTAATGTTCCATGTACTCGGGAACTCGCCTACGCAACTTTTACCAATACATTCGCCACCATGATTGATACTGTTATAAGCTTCTTCTTGGAAGTTTTCAAAGTCGGGGTGAATCACACTAAAGTCACGAATGATAATATCCAATTCGCGTTGATTTTCAGGATCAACCGGAACAGCCTGCGAAGTCACAACTCCAACAAGTCCAAACAACGCCGCACTAAGTGCTAGTCGCTTAACAGAATTCAATTTCATAATAAACCAATCACCTTACCTATAATTATAGGTTTAAAATATTCCATCATAAATATACACCTTTTTTTTGCATTTTATTAACTTTTTATTGTGAAAATTCGTTTAAACAGGCCGTTTGCAGTAACTTCGTGCCATAAAACACTTATTTTTAACTTGCAAGCGGAACAGGTCTCCACATTTTTCTAAATAATGGCCCATAATGACGTTTTCGACCCTATTTACTATCGTAATGGCCCTCATCTTTGCGCGCATTTTTTGGCTAAAAATCAAGGATGTGAGCATGAAAAGCGAATCCTTTAAGCAGCTTCCGGCCAAAGACCAGCTTTCTGTCTTGAAAGAATGCCTTTTGAACAATCCGACCGAAACAAACCTGAAAAATCTGAAAGAGTTTTCCCAGAAACAAGGTGTCGAATTGGACATCGAATCTTATAGGCCGTTCATCAAAAAGCAGCAGGAACTAACCCGCCGAAAGGACGCCCTTGCCGAAGACAACGAACTCTTTACCGCTGAGGCCGAATGGATCGACCAGATTTCGCCCATGGAATTTGAAGAGGCCAAACTCGCCAAGCAAGAAAACCGGTTTGAGGACTATATTCTGCATTCGCTCGAAGGCGTTGCAAGGCTTTACTCGGATCGGGCCATTTTAAGCGAACTGGACTCCCTAGTTCAAGACTACCCTAAAGCCAAGGTACTCGCCCAAGGGTACCGCGACCTCATGGAATTGCGTGACCAAAGCGGAGCAGACGACGAATCGCTCAAAAAATTGCGTGCCGCCAAGGAATCTTGGGAAAAAGAACTCTTGCAAGTGGATATTGAACAGTGATCCTACTTGTCGCCGAAAAACCGTCTGTCGCAAACCAACACTACCGCCCTATGCTGGAGCGGTTGGAAGGGGAAAAATTCACCCAAGGCGACGGATGCCTGATTGGCAAGAACCATTGCATCACCTGGTGCGTAGGTCACCTGATTACCCTTGCGCCGTTAGACGCTTACCCCGGTTTTGAAGGCGGCTGGCGACTTTCGAATTTGCCCCTGCTCCCAGAAAAATTCAAGCTCATGGAAATCGAGAGCACCAAGAAACAGCTGAATGTGGTGCGGCAGATGATGGAGCAAGCAGACGTGCTGGTGAACGGCGCGGATGCCGGCCGCGAAGGTAACTTGATTTTTGACTTGGTGCTCGACTACACGCCCTCTTTTAAGCAAAAGACCATCAAGCGCCTATGGGTGAACAGCTACGTGGCCAAGGACTTGGACAAGGCCTGGAAGAACCTAGAAGACGCTACCCAGCGCGTGAATTTAAGCTATGCAGCCCGCTTAAGACAGCGAGCCGACTGGATGGTGGGACTGAACGCGACACGCGCCTACACGCTCACAGCAGGGCGCGGCAAGATGATTTCGGTGGGGCGCGTGCAGACTCCGACCCTAAACCTGATTGTAGAACGCGACACCATCGTAGAACAATTCAAGGAACTGTTCTACTACAGCGTCGTGGGCACATGGAAAGGGTTCCAGGCACAATATGTCAAACGCGAAGAAGACACCAAAGGCGAAGCAAATCTTAAAGTCGCGGTTTTTGAAAAAGAAACGGAAGCGAATGCGGTTGTAGCGCGATGCGTCCCTCCTGCCGAAGCTGCTATAGCAAAAATCGATAACCAGCAAAAGAAGCAATTTCCGCAGAAGCCTTTTGACCTGACCGAACTCCAGAAAGAGGGCAACAAGCGTTTTAAATACAGCGCCCAGCAAGTTTTGGATTGCGCGCAGAACCTGTACGAAAAGAAACTGCTCACCTACCCACGTACCGATTCGCAGTACCTGCCCGACACCATGAAGCAAGAGGCATTCGCCCTCGCACAGAAATTGGCAACACCCGAGCAGCAAAAGGTTTTCCGTTCTTTCGATGAAAATTTCGTCTTCATCAATTCGAGCAAGGTGACCGACCACTTTGCCATTATCCCCACCGGCGAAGCTCCGAACGATTTGCCCGAAATGGAGCAGAAGATTTACGACCTGGCCAAGGAACGCTTTGTGCAGGCGTGGCTGAAGCCGTACGTGTGGGATGAAATGGAGGTGACATTGCAAAGCAATGTCATCCTGAGCGAAGCATCAGCGAAGTCGAAGGATCCAGATTTATTCCGATTAAAGCTCAAGCGCAACGAAGATTTGGGATTCCGCGCACTTGTGAAGGAAGAAAAGAAAAAGACTAGCAAGAAGAAAGGAGATTCCCGCTCGGAGGCGGGAATGACAAGTGCAGGTGACGAGGGCAAGGGCGACAGCGATGAAATCACGAACCTGGTAGAAGTTTTCCCGGAATGGGCTGTTGGCGAACACGCGCCTTTTGACAGCGTAGAATTGCAAAAGAAAAAGAAGAGCAAGCCCAAGTACTATACCGAGGCGACTCTTTTGGCCGCAATGAAAACCGCCGGCAAGCAGATCGAAAACGAGGAACTTGCCGAAGCCATGAAGGACCGCGGCCTAGGTACGCCGGCAACGCAAGCAGGCATTATCGAGACTCTCAAGAAGCGCGGCTTTATCGAAGCGCAAAAGAATTATCTGGTGAGTACAGAGCGCGGACGCGAAGTGATCGCCTTGATGGATGAAAAAGTCAAGTCACCCGAAATGACCGGCGAATGGGAATACAAACTTTCGCAGGTCGAAAAGGGCGAGCTTCAACCGGCTGAATTCCGCGACGGAATCGTTGAATACGTGAAGCAGCTGTTCGCCGATTTACATGCGCGATACGGCTGCCAGTTCGAGCGCGAAACCGCAACCGAAAGCATTCCATGCCCCAAGTGCGGGAGCGCGCTCGAAGTAGCCCCCTGGGGCTACGTGTGCCCCAAGACCGAATGTGGATTCCGATTCGGGCACACTGTGGCAGGCAAAATGCTTTCTCATTCTGAAACGAAGACCTTGCTTGCCGAAGGCCATGTAGGCCCGCTTTCTGGTTTCAAGAGCAAGAAAGGCACCGAATTCTCGGCAAAACTTTCGGTTGACAAAGATTTCAACATCCAGTTTGAATTCGAAAGCGACGGCAAGTTCCACGGGCAAAAAACAGAATACAAGTGCCCGCTCTGCGGCGAGCCCCTCGAAGAAAACAAGAACGCCCTATTCTGCACCAATGCTACCGATGGCGTCGACTGCAAATTCACGCTATTCAAGACCGTCGCAGGCCACACGCTTACCGTCGCCGAAATAAACGAACTCTTTACCAATGGCGAAACACCGCTGATTCAAGATTTCAAGAGCAAGAAAGGCTCTGATTTTGCCGCTCGCCTCAAATGGGGCGAAGGCGCCGACAAGGGCCGCGCTGTTTTTGAATTCGCTCGCAGGAACCTCCCCTGCCCCGTTTGCGGAGACCAATTGCGTTTTCGCACCGGGACATCGAACCAAGGCAATGGCGAAGCGAATCACGCCGCTTACGTGTGCATGAACCCGCAATGTGGTTTTGGAATTCCGCAAGTATTCTATCAGCGCAAACTCACCGACGACGAAGTCGAAGGATTGCTCAAGAACAAATTCACGCCGGTCCTCGAGCCGTTCAAAAAGAACGATACGACCTTCCGTGCAGCACTTGAAATCCGCGACGGCGGCAAGCTCGCCTTCAACAAATTAACCGTCGAAGTCATCAATCAAAAATAAACCGAGCCGCAGCAATGCTTGCACGGGCATGGCCGAGCCGAAGAATTTGCTGTAAGACTAACACATAAGACGAGATTCTTACTCTTGTAAAAAGACTAACTCGTAAGGCGAGAGACGCGGACAAGCCAAAGGCTTGTACATGACCGAGCCCCAGAACAGGCGTAGAAAAGGCCGTAAGGCGAGCGCAGCGGCGGCAAACAAGTTTGCCGACATTGCCGAGCCGAAGGCCTTTCTTTTTTCATTGACCATCCGGTCAATGAAAAAAGAAAGGCCCCTCAAACGAGGAGCCTTTCCTAAGAAGGAGAAAATATGAATCGGTATGTGGAACCTTGAACCTATCAGGAGGGGAGCAATGATAGTGTCGTTTGAGGATTTACCCTTCTACCGTTCACAATTCCAAATATACCCATTTATTTGCCCGCGGGAACTACCAATTTGCTTATTTTCTAAATCCGTTTCGATTACATTTGGGATTTAGTAAACAGGCGTTTACTCTTCGCGGAAAATGATCTTGCACTTCGGTACGAAGCGGAATCCACCGCGACGATGGCGTTCGATTTCAAAGAACTTCTTCACGCCTTCGGACGGATGTTCCGGATCGTCGGAGCCGTTGATATGAGCAATCACGCGGTTCAAGCGGCTTTCGAAGTTCGGACGCAGCGGGTCCATGCAAATAGACGGATCGCGCTTGAATTCACGGTTTTCAAACTCTTCACGACCAGTTGCACTGTATTCGCGCAGCAAGTTGCGAAGAATTCGAGCAGGCACGTTACGCATCAAGTGCTTGTTGTTCACCGAAATAGAATCGTCGCTCTTGTAGTAGATGATTGTCACGGAGTCGTTCATGGCTTCAAGCAACTGTTCCTGGGCTTTCTGGATGGGTTCCCATGAATCGAATTCCTGCTTGACGACCGCACTCATAAGCTTGTTGAACGGTTCCGGAGCCACCACATTGGCCTTATAATCAAAGTAGACCACGCTAGCCGGTGCGCCGTAATAACAACCCTTCTGAATCAGGACTGCACCAACCTTTTCGTCAATGACATCTTCCGTGGCACGAATGCAGGCCATCTTCTTTTCGGCTTCAAATTCCCATTCGAGACCATATTCGGCAAGGCAATCGCCAAAGGTCTTATATTCGCCCACTTGGCGGCCATTCACAAACACAAAGCCATCGCGAACTTCGGCTGTAGCACGATTTTCAAGAGCTTCGACAAAAGAGGTCTGGCAAGCCTTATATTCAATTTTTTCGTAGCGAGGCGTATTCAGGAGAATTGCTCCGATCTGCACCAAGCCGTTGAACCAGCGCATGGGGTTCGTAATCAGCATACCCGGGGAGTCAAACCGGTAGGTGAAGTATTCCTTGCGGAAACCGTCGACCAGTTCACGGCGGAGGAACTTCGCATTGGAAAGCAGCGGATAACGCTTCGGAATAATATCAAGACAGAGTTGACGGACGTCTTCAGTTGCATAGAACTGCGAAACATACGGAAGGTAAGAACGAAGCACGCTACGAGCGGGAATCGCTTCGAAAGTGGCGCAACGGTCCATAATGCGCTGTACGAATTCGTCCGGATTTTCGCCACGTTCATAGAGCCAGTTTACCACATTGTTCATCATAAGACGGTGAACACTTTCATCCACGAACGAATCTTCGAAGTAGATGTCGTTTAGCAACTTGACATTGAAACGAGGGTCACGCTTAATGAGAGTCAAGATATCCTTGACAGGATACGAGATGAGCAACTCAATGTGAGTCAACTGAAGGAATAGGTTAGAAAGCACTTTTACCTCACTCTATTGAATGGTATTTTGAAAAACGCCACTCAGCCTTTTCGGACTATTAATTTAGCAAAAAAATACGTATTATACCCCCCAAAAGGCTATATTTGGGGCATGAAATCGGCTGAAATACACGTTTTATCGGATGAAATCATCAATAAAATTGCTGCTGGCGAGGTCATAGAGCGCCCCGCGTCGGCTGTTAAAGAGCTGATAGAAAACGCCATTGACGCAGGAGCCACCCGTATACAGGTGTCGATCGAAGAAGGTGGCAAGAAAAAGATCCAGGTTACCGACAACGGCAAGGGCATGAACGGGGCCGATCTGGATTTGTGCTACCTGAGACACACCACCTCAAAACTTTTTAATGCAGACGACCTGTTCCATTTGCAGACAAACGGTTTTAGAGGCGAAGCCGTGGCCTCCATTGCCGCGGTGTCCAAATTGACCATTACCAGTGCCACCGACGAGGGCGATAGCGGCCGAATTATCCTGGAAGGCGGAAACGTTGTCGAAAAACAAGACATACAAGCTAGCCGAGGCACCACCTTCCTGGTCGAAGACCTGTTTTACAACACCCCCGTCCGCCGCAACTTCTTGAGCAGCGAAACGGCCGAAAGCACCCGAATTTTCGATGTTGTTCTAAAAACGGCCATTGCACACCCCGAAATCCGCTTTGACTACAAAGTCGGAGACAAGACCTTGTTTACAGGTGTCCCAGGAGAGTTGCGCAACCGTATTGCCGAAGCCATCGGCTCTAAAATTGCAAAGGCGCTTTTGCCGGTCGACTACACCGAAGCCGGCGTACACGTTTGGGGTTACGTCTCCCCCACCACCGAAACCAACGGCAAGCGCAACCACCAGTTTTTATTCATCCGCAATCGCCCTATCGAAAGCAAGATGATCAGCAAGGCGGTACAGCAGGCCTACGAGCCTTACGGCGCCCAATGCAAGCCTGTTTCGGTCCTGTTTTTAGACATGCCGGACATGGAATTCGACGTCAACGTGCACCCCGCCAAGCGCGAGGTTCGCTTTGCCAACCAGAATTTGGTATTTCTGGTGGTGTCCCACGCCATTCGCGACGCCTTTACCAAGGACATGGAGGCCAACTCGCCCTTAATCGACTTGAGCGACCTCCAAGATAGCAAGCCGGAAGTTCCTTACGGATTCGAAGAACCGATTTCCAAACCGGCCGTCGCCCCTGCTCCAAGCTTTACTCCCAGGGAATTTAGCACAAAGGAATCGAGCGGCGACATTCCCGAAATGTCGAATTTTCCGACTGCCGGATTCACTTTTGAAAAGCCCCGCAAAGCGGTGCGCCAAAATGATTTGGCCCAGGACTTGTTCAGCACGCCTGAAGCAGGCAAAGTCATTTCGCTGGAAGGCAAGGTGAACGAGACTCCCGAGCCTGTAACCCAATGGGTTCCGCCCACATTCTTCCAGATTGCAGACACCTACATTGCCGGCGATGACTCCAATGGCCTCTTGGTCATTGACCAGCATGCGGCCCATTCGCGCGTGCTTTACGAACAAGCGCTGGACACCTTAAGAAATGGAGCCGCCCTGGACAGCCAGGAACTGTTGTTTCCGGAACTTCTGGACCTTTCCAAGCTTGAGATCGAGGCTTTAAAGAGTGTCGAAGACCAATTCAAGCGTTTAGGCTTTTACATTGAACATTTCGGCGGCGAGACCTACCAAATTCGCGCGATTCCGAGCGCGCTCCCGCTTTCGCGCGCCATCAAGGCGGTCAAGGACTTTTTGGACAGCATCGGTGACGAAGGCAAAAACGAAGGCGACATGGTGAAGGTGCAAGACACTATCGCCAAAGCCTGGGCAAACACAAACGCCTACCAGGCAGGCGACAAGCTCAAGTCGGAAGAAATGGCCGCTCTCGTAAGCCAACTCATGCTGACCGAAGAACCGCTTAAATCGCCCTACGGTCACCCGACGTTACTGCGCTTTACGCTCGACGAACTGGCCAAGAAATTCAAGCGCTAGTTGGTCGAAGGAACTCCCGACGGCAAGTTTCTCCGAGAGCGTTTCCAAAAGTTCTTCTGCGACATTTTCTTTTTTACCCTTAGCAAACGACCAAGAATTGGCCCCCAACCACGGGGGGACGATGTGTTCTGGGAATACAAGATGATTCAGAATAATGTTGGGCAATGCGAAAAATTTTGTCTTGATAAACAAGCGACCTAAACAATAAGTCAACAAGTCGGGCTTGGTACAAACCGTAAAGGGAACTCCCGACAAAGCAAGTTCCAAGGTCGATGTTCCGGGGGCGGTCAATGCATATTCCGCACTTTGATACAGAGCCTTTCGCTCTGCGGCACTTTGGGGAGCGACAACCACAGGAATCTTATACTTCTTAAAAACATCCACCAGTTCTTGGCGCGCTGCCACCACCACTACATTTTTAAGCCCCTGCACCGCTTTCAAATAAATAGGCAAGTTGCGGAGCGCCTGCGCCTTTCGACTCCCGGGCAACAGCAAACAACGTGGATTAGGAACCGCTTCGGTCTCCGCAATTCCATGCGACGCCTTATTTCTCTCTAAATGCAACTCCGAATTCCGAATTCCGAGTTCCGAATTTGCAAACGGGTGTTGAACGCGAACCACATTACAGCCGGCTTCGCGGTACACCGATTCCTCAAAATCAAAAAATACGGCGAGCTTGACATACGGATTTTTCGCAAGCACCTTCGCACGCTTGCGTTTCCAGGCCCACACTTGTGGAGGCGCCACATACAAAGCCGGCTTGCGGAGTTCCCCCGCCAGAGCCACGAGTTTCATGTTAAAGCCCGGATAATCAACAGCAATCAGCCCGAGACATTCCGGCGATTCAAGCGCCGTCTTTAGTGCAATAAAACTCTGACGCAATTTAAAGTACTTGGGCAATACATCGCCAAAGCCAGAAACCGGCAAGTTTTCGAAGTCGACCAAGGGCAACATTCCCGCCGCCTGCATGCGGCGGCCGCCTGAACCTTTCACGGTAAAATTTTTTGAAACTAGACTCTTGACTAAGGGTTCGCCAACGGAATCCCCGGAGTCTTCGCCCGCGCAAATCAGAATGTACGGCTCGCACGCCATAGGCTTTTACCGCTTGGCACGATTCGAAACCCAGACCTTCGCGGCGCCCAATTCCTTACGCAAGAACTGCAGCAATTCCGGAGTATAAACGACCTTCTTGTTTTTCAAGGCAAGCACATGTACGTTGCCAGATTCCGCCTCGACATGGCAGACGATTTCGCAACCGCGTTCGCCTTCGAAGGGTTCGTACTTTTCCATGGCCGTCAGCAACTTGTCGGCGAAGTCATCATCGATCATCGAAGAATAAACCACCATGTGAATGTGGCTTACCATGTCCGAACGCACACGATCCAACTGGATGACTTCTTCGACCACCAGCTGCATACCGTCGCCCATACGCTGATGTTCCAAGTTTCCCTTTACGAGCACGCGGTCGTCGAGCGCAACGGTGTCGCGGAATTTTTCCCACATGTCTTTCTTGAAGAACATTTCCAAGTCACCGTGGAAATCTTGAATGGAGCCCGCGCCAATGGTATCGCCGCGCTTGGTTTCAATCGAGCGGAGCTTGGTCACCACGCCGCCCACGATTACGGTACCGCCTTCGTGGCGAGTCAGTTCTTCTTCGTCCAAAGAGCACGAGGTAAAGCCCTGCAATTCCGGGCGGAATTCGTCAAGCGGGTGACCCGACAAGAACAAGCCCACCACGTCGCGCTCCTTGTTGAGCATTTCCATGGCGGACCATTCTTCCGCTTCTTCGAGGACTTCGGCAGAGCTATCCATAGAAGGTGCGCCACCCCCCATGTCAAAGAGCGACATCTGTCCGCGGTCTTTATCTTCTTGACTGCGGGCGGCCACTTCCATGGCGCGGTCTACGGTTGCCATGAGTACAGCGCGGTTGCCTGGGAATTCGTCGAGGGCGCCAGCCATAATCAAACTTTCGATAAGGCGCTTGTTCATGGGCGGACGTTTTTCTTTTTGTTCGCCCTGGTATTCAGTCACGCGCTTGCAGAAGTCAAAAATGTCCTTGAACTTACCGCGGCGTTCTCTTTCGGCAATAATGTCTTCGACGACAGCGAGACCCACATTACGAATACCCGCCAATCCAAACAGAATCTGGCCTTCCTTATTGGCCACAAATTCGCCCATCGATGCATTAATGTTGGGCGAAACTACTTCGATATCGAGGCGCTTGCATTCCAGAATAATCGTCACGATGTCTTCGGTCTTACCCATTTTCGAGGTCATCGAAGCGGCCATGTATTCGGGGCCGTAATGCGCCTTCAGGTAGGCGGTCTGGTAAGCCACGTAAGCGTATGCGGCAGCATGACTCTTGTTGAATGCGTATCCGCAGAACGGAAGCACCGCATTCCACACCTTTTGAATCATGGCCTTGTCGTAGCCCTTGTCCAAGCATTTCTGGAAAAACTCCGGTTCGAGTTTTGCCATCTTTTCAGGCATCTTTTTCGCCATGATACGGCGAATATTGTCAGCACCACCCAGCGTGTAACCACCCAGAATCTGGGCCAGTTTCATCACCTGTTCCTGGTACACAATCACGCCGTAGGTTTCACCCAGTACCTGTTCCAAGTCGGGGTGGTAGCAGTCAATTTCTTCTTGGCCGTTCTTACGGGCAATAAAGTGCGGAATCTGGTCAATCGGCCCCGGACGGTACAGGGCGTTCATAGCGATCAAGTCAAAGATTCGGGTGGGCTTCAGTTCGCGCAGGTACTTCTGCATACCCGGAGATTCGAACTGGAACACCGTCGTGGTCATGCCCTTGCCGAGCAGGTCAAACGTTTCCTTGTCATCCAAAGGAATATGACCCATGTCAAGTTCAATCGAACGATTCTTCTTGACCATGTTCACCGTGTCTTGAATGATCGACAAGTTGATAAGGCCAAGGAAGTCCATCTTCAAAAGTCCGATGTCTTCGGCGTAGTGCTTGTCGTACATGACCACCGGAGTATCTTCGGGGGCGGCACGGTACAAAGGAGCAAGGTTATAAATCGGGGTCGGCGTAATCACCACGCCGCAAGCATGCACACCCGTCTGGCGCGGCAAATCTTCGAGCTTTTTCGCGATATCCCAAAGGTTCTGGTAGCTGGCGCGGCTACCAATCATCGCCTGCAAGGGTTCCGGGCTGTAACCGTCTTCCAGGTTGTTGCCCTTCTTGTCTTTACCCGTCCAAGCCTGCTTTAGGCTAAAGTTCAAGGTGCGCTGCGGGAACAGCTTGGTAATCTGCTTTGCTTCGGCAGGCGGAAGCCCTAAAACGCGCGCCACATCGGTAATCACCGCTTTGGACTTGAGCATACCATAGGTAATAATCTGGCCCACGCATTCCTTGCCGTACTTGTCCGTCACGTACTGAATCACGCGACCGCGGTCACGGTCCGCAAAGTCGGTATCGATATCCGGCATCGACACACGTTCGGGGTTCAGGAATCGTTCAAAAAGGAGGTCGAAAGTGAGCGGGTCGATGTCGGTAATACCGATAATGTAAGTGACCAGAGAACCAGCGGCAGAACCACGGCCCGGGCCCACGGGAATCCCATGTTCACGAGACCAGTTAATGAAGTCCCACACAATCAACAGGTAGCCCGCCACGTTCATGTTGCGGATACAGTTGATTTCTTTGTACATGCGCTTGCCCACATCGGTTTCGTGGGCAGGGAACTTAAAGTCTTCTTTCGGGAATCGCCACTTGAGACGCTGATTACAAAGGTGCGTAATATAAATATCGGCATCGCCACCCGGTTTACACCAACGGCGCACACTCTTGTCCCAAGCCTTATTGTCGTCTTCGTCAAAAAATTCCGGCTGCGACAGGCGTTCAATTTCGGCCTTGTCCTCGTCGGTCAGGGCGTCTTCGGCAATTCCCTTGTCTGCGCAATAGGTCGCCGTCACCTTCTTCTTTTTGTCCTTGATGACTCCCTTGAGTTCGCGTTCGCGTACGACCGGGTATTCCGCGTCGTATTCCGCCTTCATAATCGCCTTGATGCTCTGGTATTCATCCGAGGCCAAAAAATCTTCGGGAATCTTGAACCTCGGCCAGAATTCATCGCCGATACCGGTCTTGACCGTATAATTACAGCGTTCCGCAATCTTCACCGTATTTTCGATGGCGCCCGGAATATGCCCGAACAGTTCCACCATTTCGGCTTCGCTACGGAAATAGAATTTACCGTTATCCGGGAAATGTTTGTCATCGAAACCATTGAGCGTCTCTTTCAAGGCAATGCAACGCAAAATCTTGTGCGCTTCGGCATCTTCGGCCTTAATGTAATGAACGTCTGCCACCGCCACAATTTCGCGGCCCAATTCTCCAGCCAACTGAACGTTATAATCGTTCAGCAATTTTTGCTGAGGCACGCCGTTGTCGCACACCGAAATGTACAGATGGTCATGGTCAAAAATCTTGTCGAGGGCTTCCATGTATTCGCGGGCAACGCTATTGCGCCCAGCCGCGACACTCTGGCCGTACTTGCTAAAGAAATCGCCAGCAATGGCGATAATACCTTCTTTATGTTCTTCGATAACCGACAGCGGCACCGACGGAATTTCTGCCCAGCGGTCACCGTCTTCGTAGCGGTAACTCACAATGCGGAGCAAATTGTAATAACCGGCTTCATTTTCGACCAAAAGCGTCAATCGTTCAAATGTAATCGGATCTTTCTGATTAGCACTCGGCGTGTCCACATAAATATGGCAGCCGTAAATCGTCTTTACCGGCGGCAGCCCCTTTTCTTTGCGGGCCTTGTTCATGTCTTTTCCGCGGGTCTGAATTTCAAGAATACCGAACATGGCACCATGGTCGGTAAGGGCGACTGCAGGCGCGTTTTCGTCGGCGGCGGCTGCCAAAATGCCGTCTAGACGGGCGGAAGACTGTAAAACAGAAAATTCAGAATGAACTTGCAGGTGAACAAAAGCCATGGGTCTAATTTAGTAAATTGCCGCGCGGATTCGTTGTGGCAAACGCCGTTCACCATTTTCAATCAGTCGATTCGATACTTGTTGAGAATCGCCTTTGTAGCAAAGCTTACATCGCCGAATTTTTTACGATATCTTTTTCGGACAACAAGTTCATCGGGCAACATCACAAGAGCCTGCAGCCAGGCCTTTGCCAAGGCGCCGCAAATGGCAATTTTCGAAAGCTTTTTGCCATCGCCGGACTGCCCGGGAACTCCCCCCTTGGCCATATTCAAATAGCGCACGAATCCGCGAACCGGAAGTTTCAGGATATCGCCTACCGGCAACAAGCGGACCGCCGTACGCAAACGGTTGCGTTCCGAATAAAATAACTTGCGCGGCGAATAACGCACCGTCGTCATCGAGCGTTCGTGATAAACCTTTGCCTCGGGGCAAAAGACAGTCTTGAATCCGGCAAGATTGTGGCGGAAATACCATTCTGTTTCTTCGAAGAACAAGAAGAAACTGGCATCCATTTTGCCAGCCGCTTCAGCAGCCGCCTTTCGGAAACTCATCACGGCGCCGTAGCAGCCAAAGACTTCTTTTTCGCGAACATCGGCATCGGCGATATTCAAACCGCTCGCTTCGTTTTTGGCAAACAAGTCCGGGCCAAATTGTACGCCCACAGCATTCACTACCCCGCTCTTTTCCATCACGAGGCTTGCGATAGAACCAGCTTCGGGATGGCGATCGAAACACTTCAAAAGATTTTCCGCCCAAGTCGGGTCAAATTCCAGGTCCATGTTGCAAAGCACCTGGATATCGGCATCCATATTTTCGAGGAGCCCGTTACAGGCGCCCGCATAGCCCAAATTCTCGGGGCTTTCAATGACTTTGCAATCGAGCCCCGAATTCTTTAAAAGGGCGATAGAATTGTCGGTCGAGGCATTGTCATAAACAAGAACTCGCACACTTTGCGTTTGCGCAAGTAAGCTCTTGACGCACTCCGAAAGTTCCGAGCCGCCGTTATAATTGATAATACCGACATCTATTTTCATAATCACCTAAATTAAGAAAGGGACCCGCAGGTCCCTTCAAATATAGTTTAAACTTACAACCGAGTATTACAATCCGTAAAAGCGGATGTAGTCGATTTCGCCGTTAAAGTAGCGATCGTGCTTGGCCTGATTTACAGCATCGTACGCAATGCCAATGTTGTAGCCCAGCTGAGAAACATCGCCCGAGGCGCCAGCCCAAGCGGTGCGCTGACCGTTCTGGTAAACGATCACGGAGTCGGCGGTGCGTTCCACACGGATGTCGTTCCATTCGCCAAGAGCGAGTTCCTTACCCTTGAGGACATTCCATTCCGTGCCATCGACGTCGGCATCGCGGAAATGAACCGTGAGCACGCCTTCGTCCACGCGGACAATCCAGCCGTCACCATAGCGTCCAGGAGGCTCGGCAGCGATAATGTTCTGCATTTCACCGAATTCGACCGGCTTGACGCGGGCGCTTACTGCGAATGTATTGCGCTGGAACACCTTGGAAAGGCTAATCGGCAAACCGGATTTGCCATCGAGAGAAACGGTGGTGTCTGCAACGGTCGGGTTACCAACTGCGACCTTCGTAGAATTGTTGGCCATGCGATCGAGGCCCACAAACGTAGGTTCGTTGAATTCCCATGCAGCAAGCAGCCATTCGCTCTTTTCGACCACGGCGCCCACGGTAAAGCCCTTGAACACGCCGAAGCGGATATAATCCATTTCGCCGATGAAGTAGCGGTCATGGAAAGACTGGTTCATGCCATCGTAGCCAATGCTCCAGTCGTAAGCCATCTGGGTCAAGTCGCCCTTATAAGCGGCGGCAACGGTCACTTCGCCATTCTGAATCAGCTTGACGCTGTCGGCGCTACGTTCCAGGCGGATATCGCTCCATTCATTGAGCGCCATTTCCTTGCCCGGGAAGATATTCCAGTCGTCACCGTCCTTGTCGGTATCACGCAAGTGAACCGTCAAGACGCCTTCGTCAATACGGAGCTGCCAGCCGTCCACGCCACGTCCAGGAGGCTCGGCCACGACAATGTTCTGCATGGTACCGAACTGGGTGGGCTTGACGCGCGCTTCAACCACAAATTCGTTGATCTTGATGTCGTTTTCGAGCGACACCTTAAGACCGGATTCGCCATCGAAGCGAGCAACGCCGGAATCAGAAGAAACCGTACCTTCGCCAGCAGCGGCATTATGTCCGTTACCCGTTACATCGAGGCCCACATTTGCGGCATCGTTGAAGTCCCATTCGGCAACCCATTCAGTTATCACGGAATCCTTGGTTAGGTCAATCGTGTCGACCACCGTCTCCACGGTATCAATTACCTGGACAGAATCAATCGGGGTGTCTTCGATTTCGTCGATATTTTCGACGCCAATCTGTTCCACGGACCCGTTACCGCAGTGGCACTGGCCCGGAACAAGGATATCAAAGCCAATCGTAAGCTTGCCGCTCACCTGGACCACCTTGCCGGAATCGTCCTTGAAGGCAGCGATAATCTGGCCGTTGACCCAGAACACGACAATCTTACCAGCGCGTTCCATACGCACGTTGGCCAAAGTCTTCTTTTCGATATGTTTGTCGGTCTTGAACTTGTGCCAATCGCCGTTGCCGTGATTGCGCCAAGAATACACGATAGCGCCACCTTCAACCTGGATCATCCAAGCGGCACCGTCGCCATCGACGCCGGCAGATGCAACGGTATAGGTAGAATCGTCTTCGACCTGCACATCAGCATCAACCGCAAAATTGTCACTCTGCAGAGTCGTATCTACATCAACAGTCACCGTAGAATCAGCAGTAGGACCGGAAAGATCCCAGGATTCCACAACGGAGCGTCTGTACTTGGCGAGGTGCGTCCGGGCATCTGCGATATTCACGCGGATCACGTTCTGTTCTTCGCTCACGGAACCCGTCAGTGAAGATGATGACGACTCGGTGGAGCAACCGACCATTCCGATTATCGCCATCGAGGCGAGCGCGGGGATTGCATACCATTTTTTCATTTTGTCTCCTTCACCCCTTTATTCTAGGTAAACATTCACTGTAAGAAAATAATATTTTCCAACGTAGAAAGCAAGTAGGAATGTAAACTACTTTTTGATTTTGGTCAAAAATCCGTACTGGAACGGGATATAACTCAAATGAGCCAGGATATTGGGCATGAATTTGAGCTGTTTGCGGATACCCACGATGCGCTCCACTTCCAGGCCGTTTTCCTTGGCGAAGCGGATAAAGCTCTTTTTGGTCCAGAAAGTCTTGTGGTTGATATCAAGAACGCCAAGCGCACGTTCGCCCTGGTCCACCTTGACATAGCGGAAATCCCTGGTCAAGACAATCTTGAGGATGTTTTCGACGCAAATAAAATTCGGGAGCGAGAGAAGGATATGGCCTTCCGGAGTCAAATGCTGCTTGCAGAAATTGATGAGGTCTACCGGATCGTTCACGTGTTCCAGCACGTCACACATGACTATCAGGTCAAACTTGCGGTCCTCTTTATAGTCTTCGTAAAGCACATGATGGTATTCGTTGAATCCGCCCGGAAAATTTTCCGCCGTCTGGCAGTCGGTACGGTTCTCGGGTTCGATTGCCACCTTGTAGGAATCCTTCGGGTAGATTACGCAGTTCTTGCCAGAGCCGGCACCAATTTCCAAAACACTCTTGGCATCTTTCGGGACGAGCATGGCAATGTCGTAACGTATTTTATTCGGGTACATAAAACCTCTTTTTTTTAGCAAATATAAATTTTTTTATCAAAAATACTATTATTGTGCACAATGGCAACCGATAAAACAGCGTCCAAGCTCTTTGCAAAGCGGATATTCCAGCTTATTGTAAGCGTGGGAGGATTCGCCTATATCTTTTACAAGGTGCCATTTTCAAGCGTCGTAGACAATTGGAGCCTTTCGATGACTCCTTGGATCCTTTTGATGCTTGTCGCCGCGAACTTGATTATGCTGATTCAGGCGAACCGCTGGAAGGGTCTTTCGGTGCAAGGGCCCGAAATTCCGTTCAAGACCTACTACGCCTACACCGCCATGGGCTATTTTTTCAATAACTTGCTGCCTACGGGTTTCGGGGGCGATGCCGTCAAGTCGCTTGCATTCGGCAAGAAATTCAACCAGACGAGCCAATCGATTTCGGCGGTACTCCTGTCGCGAATCCAGGGACTATTGGCCATGTTCCTGTGTTTCTTTATTGCACTCCCCTTCGCCTTGAGCAAGACCGAAGTTCCCTTTGCCTACACCATGACCATGACTATAGCGATGCTTGTCTGCATGGTGTTCGTGGTTCTTTGCCTGTTTTCGGACAAAGTTCCCGTTCCGGACGTAATCCTGAACAAACTCACATTCATTCCCAAAATGCAGAAGAGCCTTTCTATCTATAGGCAATACAAAAAGCAAGTTCTACTTTCGTCTCTGGATTCCCTATGGTTGCAGCTTTTGACCCTTTTTATGGCCTATGCCTACTTTAGAGCCGTAGGGCTAACGATCGACATCAGCATTCTTGTTGTATTTACAAGTATTACAATTGTCATTTCGATGCTTCCGGTTTCGCTGAACGGAATCGGCGTGCGCGAAGGCGTTCAAGTCGCCCTATTTACCGGGATTCTCGGAATTCCCGCCCCTGTCGTGCTTTCGGCCGGACTTTTGGGCTACATTCCGTTACTTTTCCAGGCTTTACAGGGGGCCGTTGTACTTTTGGCGGCAAAAAACAACACTTTGCCCAAAAATAATTAAAATTTCTTTACATCTTCTGTTTTTTTTGTTATCTTAGTGAACAAACAAAATGGAGGACCTCCTTTATGGGATTTTCAAACAAACTTTTGGTTTGCGCATTTGGTGCAACAATGCTCTTGGCTGGCTGCGGAAGCAAAGGTAGTTCCGACGGCAAGCCTACTAGCCCGGCGGCAGATATTCCCGAGACCACGAATTTTAATGTTTCTGGCTGCAGCGAATTGAACGATGCCAACGCCCAAGCTCAGCTTGAATCGGCCAAGGCAACTATCGTAGACATTCTGCAGAGCCTGGGCGAAGGCGATTTCCATAACGCCCAGCAAATCAGCGCCCAAACCAAGGCGACATTCAAGTCTGTTTTGGACAAGTACCCCTCCAGCTGCGAAGCCCAGCTCGGTTACGCCCTTAGCATTGTCACCGACCTTGTGAACAACAAGGAAATCAAGGGATTCATTGACACCGTGAGCAACAAGAAAGAAATTGTCGACATGAACGTCAATGACTACAACAGAATCCTTATGACTACCGACGGCAAGCTCCTTACAAGCGTGGCCCAGACCGCCATGGCAGAAGCGATTCCTTCCCTGGATTCTGCAATCATCTACCTAAGGAACATCGTCAACAACAAGGACTTCACTTGCAAGTACACCTATAAGGACCGCACCTTTGAACTGGACCGCGGCGAATTTTCACCGGCACTTGCAGGCCTTTTTGTTGCAAAGGCAGCCCTTACGTTCGGTGCAAGCTTGAACATCGACTTCTCGGATAACGGCAACTATGACTGGATGAACAATCTTGAAAATATGGATGAATACGAAACATCCAAAATCAACATGCAGCAGGTTGAAAGACTACTCAGCAAAAAGAGTTCCTTCTCGACTGTTTACGACAACTGGAAGTCAAACTACAAGAATATTCCGAACTTGCTGGACAGCGCCATTAGCTATGTAGAACTCGGCCTCCAGTACGGAATTGATGAATCCAAGAACGGGACCGCTACCCAGATGAACGATCCCTACATTGTAGGCGATGGTGAAATGTCCGACGTAAGCGCCAAGGATTTCCAAAAAGCAATCGATTCGTTGGAATACTATCGTCTGGGTCTGCGCACCGGTGTTGAAGTCACGTTGCCACGCGGATCCAAGGTTACCATCAATATTGCAAAGTTCTTTGAAATCACTGACGGCTTCCAGGACTACCTGCCGTACCACCACATTAACCAAGCTTCCGAATGGTACAAACCCGATGAAGGTTACGATTGGGCAAATATCCTTTTCTACACCTCATACGCAGAACACGAACTCGGAGTTGCAATCAAGAACGAACTCAAGAAGTCTATGACGATTACAGACTTTGAAGCATGGATTAGTTCACCTTATTACAGCTCGGATGAATCCAATGCATCTGCAAGAATGTGCATGGACATCGAAACGGCCGATGACTACTCTTACAAGTGCTTTAATCTTGCAGTAAACAACTGTACCGTTTCGTTCACCGAACCTGAACAAGGCTCTGGCTATTACTATGGCGACACCGATTTATCCATCACACTTTCGCCGGTTAAGCTGAGTTCCGAAGTCTGCAAGGTGGAAAACGGGACATCCTTGTTTGCAACCGCTTACCAACATCAAACAGAAAACTTCTTCTACTTTACTGACGCAAGCGGTAAAAAGACCATTTCCATGCAGGGTCTTGAAAATGGCCATATCGTTAACGGAGAACTCGTTGATTACACTCCCCGTGAACTTGGCAAATTCATTATCTTCCCGGATATCACCTTCGGTGGCGTACTCCCGGGCATGACCGCCGAAAAGTTCTGGGACATCATCGCCACCGAATCGGAAGATGACGACGATGATGATGACGATGATGACGACGATTGGGGTTATCCGGTTGATTACGGTTACGATTACTAATCGTGAAGCTCTTCAATAAAATAATGCTTGCATTAGGGGTCGCAAATATTGCGGCCCATTCTTTCAGTAATGCAGGATTCGCCGATTGCAGCGGACTGTTTTTGTTGCACATGAGCGACAAGCAGTTTTCGGCAAGGCAATGCGGCGTTCACGATTCCTTTGAAGCGGAGAACCTGAAAGTCTATGGCGACCTGCGCCATATAACCTATCAAGGACGTTACAGCGAAAAAAAGGACCACTGGGACGCTAAAGGGCTAAACAGTCTAGACATTGCAAGTGTCGGCTTCGAAAATAGATTCAAGTACATTACCCTCGGAGTCGATGTCAGTAGCCTGCCCTTTATCAAATCATCGCTTACCATACACCGTTCCGATTCGCTCTTCCGCGTTGGAACAAGCATGGGCCGCGGGGTTGTTGACTTGGGCGACATTAAGTGGGCGTCCGAAGACTACAGCACCATCGTTCCCGAGATTTCAGTAAGCTGGGAATCGCACCTGTTCTACCGGAACCTTTCGGCAGAATTCAACCCAGACATCCATCATTTTGGACTGTCAGGAACGTACTTGCAGTCTTCGCCAAGAAACCCGGACAAGGAATACTACGTCAGGGATTCGATTAACGTGCTTTTGCTGCATGGCGAATACGGCGCCGCCCTCGGCAAGAATCATTTGCAGCTCGGCTATTCTTTTGCCGATGCGGAAGCTCGCCTGTACGGGATTTACCAGCAGGAAGAAAGCCGCAAGCGCTTTATGTACCTTCCGGTTGAAGCAAGACTCCACCTGATCCAAGCCGGATGGCAGTACGGCAGCCTGAACACGAACTTGAATTACGCCCACCTTACGGCCAAACTAAACGCCAACCAAGACCGCTTTTACGAATCGCTTGCACCTAACAGGGCTCTCCCCATCTCGGTCTTGAAGTCGCTTTCGTTCAGCTTTTTACAGAAATTATTCAGGATTGACGCCGACCTTGACGCAAGCGGAATCTTTGGCGGCGCTTTTTACCAATGGCATTTCGGGAACAAGTATTCCATTAACCCCAGTGCTGGGATTGAAGCGTATTATGCGAGCGGCACCCTCGATGTCGACAAGAAAATCGAAACGCTTATCTTGGTGACATACAACGAGCAGCATGAAATCTACACGCGAGAGCTCAAGAGCGCAGGCGGTGTAGCTTCGCTCGGGTTGGAACTTCGCCGAGAAGGAAGAGTCTCTATTGCCCTCGATTACGGCATTGCGCAATTGATTCCGGTATATATCAGCTACAAGGAATTCTTGCCCGACGACAAGGCCAACAAAGATTCCGGCAACAGCAATTCAGGACAGGGAGGCTCCGGCAAAGGAAACTCTTCTAAATCCAAGGATTCTGACGTACGGCAGGAATCCAAGAAAAAATCCGGCGACCTCGAAACAGAAAAAGGGGCCGCATTCCGTAACGGATTTGCGACCCACTTAAGATTATTATTAAAATTCTAAACGGGATGCTCAGTTGGTAGAACTTAGTTGGTAGAGCTTAGAAAAATAATCTAAGTTCTAAGCTCTAAATTCTAAGTTCTATACTACTCCCAGACTTCCGTCTTGAGTTCGCGACCCCACATTTCCTTGATGACATCGTCCACATTCTTGCCTTCGAAGAGGAGGGCGTGTACCGCATTCACGATCGGCATTTCGACACCGAGCTTGTCGGCGAGAGCCTTGGTGCTCTTGCAAGTCGGAACGCCTTCGGCCACCATTTTCATGCCGCCGAGAACCTGTTCGATGGTTTCGCCCTTACCGATGTGTTCGCCCACATAGCGGTTGCGGCTATGCTGCGAAAGGCAAGTCACAATCAAGTCGCCCATGCCGGCAAGGCCAGCGAATGTTTCGGGCTTTGCGCCGAGAGCCTTACCGAGGCGGCACATTTCGGCCTGACCGCGAGTGAGAATGGCAGCACGGGTATTGTCGCCAATCTTGTACTTGCCGCCGGCTTCGAGGCCGTAAAGCACACCAGAAGCGATAGCAATCACGTTCTTGACAGAACCGCAGAGTTCTACGCCCACGATATCAGTAGAAGTATAAACACGCAGGTAAGAGCAGCTCATGGTCTTCTGCACGAGCTTGGCGGATTCTTCGTTCACGCAGGCAGAGACAATCGCCGTGAGAATGTGGCGGCTGACTTCTTCGGCATGCGACGGACCGCTAAAGGCGACCATTTTGTCTTCGGTGAGCCAAGGAACGTTTTCGAGCAAGACTTCGCTCATGAGCTGATTCGTACCTTCGAGAATACCCTTCGTAGCGCAAACCACCACCGGTTCCTTACCCTTGGCGGGAGTCCACTTGCCGAGATTCTTGGCGACACCGCCCATAAACTGGCTCGGCACCACAATCAGAACCATTTCGCAACCTTCAAGGGCCGCATTCATATCGGTTGTATATTTAAAGTCTGCCGGGAAAATCACGCCCGGAAGTTTGTCCTTGTACTGGTGTTCCGTAGAAAGCAGGTCCACTTCGGCCTGGGAATTGGTCCAGAACATCACTTCATTCTTATTTTCGTACACCACCTGGCCAAGAGACAAGCCCCAGCCACCTGTACCTAAAACTGTAACCTTCATAATTTCGTTCCTAATAAAAGCTATGAGCGCGGTCGCCTTCGGCTCCCTTTGAGGTTTGAGGACGCTTCGCTTTGAGGTTTCAGCGACCTTTTATAACAATCTACAATAATTACGCCTTGGGAGTCTTACGTTTGCTGCCAAAACCGTTCTCAGTGCCGTTCATAAGGCGCTTAATGTTGGATTTGTGCTTCACAATCACGAAAACAGCCACAATAAGGCAGGTAATCATCAGACCAAGGTTAATATCGTCGGGCGGAAACGGCAACTTGAGGTAACCCATCACGGCAAAAATGCCGAGAGCCACACACGCTGCAATGCTACCCACCGACACATACTTCGATGCAAATGTGAAAATGATCCACACGCCAAAAGCGCTAAGTGCCGTAATCGGGCAAAGGGCCAAAAACACACCCAAAGCGGCGAGCACACCCTTACCGCCGCGGAAACCGGCAAAGCACGTAAAGCTGTGACCGAGAATCACGAGGAGGCCTGCAACAAGTGGAACCCAGTGAGAATAGTCTGCACCGCCGGCAGCCACCTGGGCTTCGCACATTTTCATGGCAATCCACGGGCCGAAGAAGCCCTTGAGCAAATCCAGGAATACAACGGGGAGCGCCGGTTTCCAGCCAAGTACGCGGAACGTATTGGTGAGTCCCGCATTCTTGGAGCCGTAGTCTCTAATGTCGAACGACTTTCCCTTTGCGATTTTTGCGATCCATATCGCGCTCGGGATTGACCCCAGCAAGTACGCTATTGGAAGACTCAGTAAACTGTTCAAGATCTTCATCCTTTCTAAGGGTTAATTTCTGGTCGAAGTTCAAGCGGAGGGGCGCACCCTGCAGCTGGAATTCTTCGTAAAACTGTTTGAGCAAGTAACGCTTGTAAGAATCGGCCACCAGTTCCGGCGTGCGAGTTTCAATCGCAATCACGGGCGGTTCCACCATAATCTGGCAGGCACGAGTGAGCTGCACCACGCGGGCATTCTGGCTCGGCACAGGATTCTTTTCCAAGAAACTTGCGAAGGCCTCGGCCACGCGGTCGCGGCCAAGCACACGGCGGCAGTTGGCATACACCGTCTGAATCGCCTGCACAATGCGGTTGACGCGTTGGCCTTCCTTGGCGCTCGCCGAAATAATCGGCACATATTCAAGCATCGGCTCGCGTTCGAGCATGTCCTTGACCATGTGGTCGAAAGACTTTTCGGTCTTGTCCGGGAAAATGTCCCACTTGTTGAGCACGAGCACCAAGCCCTTGCCCGCCTTGCGGATTTCGGTAATGATGCGGAAGTCCTGGACTTCGAGACCGCGGGTGCAGTCGACCATCAAGACCGACACGTCGGAGCGGCGAATACTTTCGAGCGTACGCATGTTGCTGAAAATTTCAACTTCGTCTTCGACCTTCGCCTTCTTGCGGAGGCCCGCCGTATCGGTCACCACGAACTTGACTCCGTCGACAGCAAAGTCGCAGTCAATGGAATCGCGAGTCGTTCCCGGAATATCGGACACCACGGCACGGTCTTCGTTCAGCAAGCGGTTCAGGAGCGTGCTCTTGCCAGCGTTCGGGCGGCCGAGAATGGCAAAGCGAATCGGGCGTTCTTCACGGCGTTCACCACGCACAGGTGTGGGGAGCACTGCAATGACTTCGTCCATGAGCGAAAGGCAGGCATAGCCCGTGAGCGCACTAATGGTACGCGGGAGGCCAAAGCCAAGTTTCAGGAACTCGTAGCTTTCTTGACGGTCGGCACCGTTTTCGCTCTTGTTCGCGACAAGAATCACCTTCTTGTCGAGTTTGCGGACCATACGGGCGAACTGTTCGTCGAGCTTGGTAATGCCCACGCGGACATCGACCATGAAGAGCACCAGGTCGGCCTCTTCGACGGCGTTAAAAATCTGGGTGCGCACGCTATCCGCGAGAACGTCAATAGAATCGTCCGGCAAAAATCCGCCAGTATCGACCACCGTAAATTCATGGCCCTTGTAATTCGCGTTCTGGTAATGGCGATCGCGGGTCACGCCATCGCGGTCAGACACGACAGCAGCGCGACGCCCCAATATGCGATTAAAGAGCGAGGACTTGCCCACGTTCGGGCGCCCTACTATACATACGATAGGTAATTTCATCATATACAAATATAGGAATTTAGTGTTTAAATCCTAGATAACGACACAACTAATCCCAACACGAAATACTCCTAAGCTGACTAAAATCACAAAAAAATATTATTTTAAAGACGGATTGAAGATCATTCGTTAGGAGTGCCAATGGGAAACAACAAACTCTGGATAGCATTTTTAACCGTTGTCGGAATTTGCACCTCATGGGCAAAACCGCTGTTCATCGGCTACTACCCCGACTGGGGCAAATGGCACAAGCCCGCATACACCGTCGATAAAGTCCCGTACGAAAAGCTGACTCACGTGCTGTGGAGCTTTATCACTCCGGATACCGATGGTTCGCTTCGCGGGGATGCCGCCGAAGACCCGAGCGCACTTGATGAAATGGTCGCACTCGGGCATGCCGCAGGGACAAAGGTCATCGTGTCGCTCGGCGGTGGCGGACAGAGCGAAAACTTCGTGCCCGTCGCATCGGACGACGCGCTCCGCAAAAAATTTGTGTCGAACCTCGTGAAGTTCGTCGCCGACCACAACCTGGACGGCCTCGACATGGACTGGGAATGGGAATACAATCCCGTGCCCGACGCCGACACCATCGCCTACAACAAGCTGCTCACCGAACTCCGCGCGGCACTCCCCGAAGGCAAGACGCTCTCGGCAGCGCTCCCGTGCTCGCAGTATTATGGCAAATACTTCACGCCCGAAGTCCTCGTAAAAAACCTGGACTGGCTCGGGTTCATGACCTACGACATCACCGGCGACTGGGACGAAAAGGCCATGTTCGATTCGCCGCTCTACCCGCACAACGGCTACACCACCTGGTCGTGGGAACAGACCCGCGACTACTGGAAAAAACGCGGCGTCCCCACCGAAAAGATGGTCTTCGGCATTCCCTCGTTCGGCTTTCAGTTTGAAGGAGCGACAGGCCCCGGCACCGATTTTACCAAGGGAACGGCAAAGCAGGTCCCGTACAAGGACATTGTCACGAATTCCGAATGGGAATTCTTTTTCGACAGCGTCTCCGTGTCTCCTTACGGCGTATCTTCGACCGGCTACGTGACCTTCGAAGATCCGCATTCCTCTGCCGTCAAGAGCCGCTGGGTCAAGGATAACGACTACGCGGGCATTATGGTGTGGGAAGTCTCGCACGACTACATCGAAGGCACCGGGAACCCGATTTTGGACAGCATCTACATCGCATTACAAGACGCGAACGCAGCCATCAGGCCAAAACACAACAAAGCTATGAGCAATGACGGGCGCAAAACCCGCGCCACCGACCTGAAGGGGCGTAATGTTCCCCCAAAAGCCGCACGCGGGGCATATTATCCGGTAAACGGGAAATAAGTTCATATTTTTTACTTGACTCAAGCCATTCAACACGATAGATTTAGAATAACGGGTTTTCCCGACAGGAGTGTGTATGGTGAAAAACTTGATAATCGCAGGTAGCGCGGTTGCCTTTTTGGTAACTGCATCATTCGCGGCGGACCGCTCCGTCGCGCTCAACAAAGAAATCGAGACGCTCGAACCCATGAAGGGAATCGTGTTCTGGCCCGACCAGGCAAAAGACCAGAAGGACCTTCAAAAATCCATCTCGCTCGAATTCTCGTACTGCCTCCCCTGCGCCGTGGTGAAGGGCAAGACCGACGACAAGATTGACTACGACTGGAGCAGTTTTGAAAAGATGCTCGACGATATCGCGAGTCGCGGGCACCAGGCCATCGTGCGTTTCCGCATCGAGTACCCGAGCGCGACCATCACGAACGCATCGGGCTGCACCGAGAAGGTGAAGGGCGCCACTGCAGTCCCCAACTACATCAAGGCGAACAAGTCCTACACCGAGACGTATTCCGAAGACCCGGGCGGCGACGGCCCCACGTATTATGCCGACTGGAGCAATAAGGAACTCCTGTGGTTCTACAAGCAGTTCTACACCGACTTTGCCGCGAAATACGACAACGACCCGCGTATCGCATTCGTGCAGGCGGGTTTCGGGCACTGGGGCGAATACCACATCTACGGCACCAAGCTCAATTTCGGAGTCAACTTCGCCACCAAGGACTACCAGGCCGAATTCCTGACGCATCTTGATAGTTTGTTCAAAGAGACCCCGTGGAGCATCTCCATCGATGCGGCAGACAACAACTACACGCCCGTCGCGGGCAACAAGACCCTGCTCGCACTGAATTTCGGGCTCTTTGACGACTCCTTCATGCACGCGGAGCACGACATTTCGCAGGGCAATGGCGACAACGAGCGTAACTGGCGCGACCTGGGTACGGACCGCTGGAAAACCGCTCCCGGCGGAGGCGAAGTCAGCTACTACACCGAAAAGGACCAGCGCGAGTTCCTGAACCCGGCAGGCCTTTACGGAGTCACCTGGGAAGATGCCGCCGCCAAATACCACATGACCTACGTGATAGGCAACGACGCGCCCAAAGGCAGCTACGCCACCAAGGAACGCGTGTACGAGGCCAGTTCCTATGCGGGCTACAAGTTCGAAATCACGGGCTACGCAGTCAACAAGATTTCTGCAGCGGTGCGCGTAAAGAACATCGGCATCGCACCGCTTTACCACAACGCCTACGTGACCGTGAACGGCGTGCGCAGCGAGAAATCGCTCAAGGGCTTACTCCCCGGCGAAGAAGCGACCTTCACCGTCGCGGGCCTCACAATCGGTGACAGCGAATCGCCCGAGCCCACCATCACCGGCGACAAGCTTTTGAAAGACGCGACCATCCCCTACCAGGCAAACCTCAGCGCAAACGCCGAAGTCATCGCGGGCCTGCTAGACGAAAACGGGACCACTGGTATCGCGGGCGCGCGCAGTTTAACCCACGACAAAGGCAAGGCCACAAGCAACCTCGGCAAAGCCCGCGCCACCGACCTCAAGGGCCGCAACGTCCAGAGCAAGGCCGCACACGGAGTGTACTACCCCGTTAAAAAGCGCTAGTTCTTCGTGATTTGCCAGTAACCACCCTTGTCAGGGCCTATCCGACGGATAAGCCCTTTTTGCTGCAATTTCTTTATGTTCTCTTTCGTTTTTCTAAGCGAAATTCCTAGAATCTTTGCAAGACTTACTGCCGTAATAAAAGAATCTTTCTCCATTTCTCTTATTATTATAGCCTGATTTTCAGTGACCTTTTCAGTGACCCTTTCAGTGACCTTTTCAGGCCGTTTATCAGAAGCATCCAATTGAGGAATTTTGAATTCCAGCATTACATCGCAAGGATGCACCGTATATTCCGTCTTTACGCCATAATCGGCACAAAGTTTGCACATATTCTCGATTCCACGTCCCCAGGCTTCCACATAGCCAGCCCTAAAAAACGCATTCGCAATCTTAGGGTTGTATTGTTCTGAACGGTGTCGCTGCATAAGCGTTTCAGCAGTCCAATTTGCAGGAAAAACACAATCATTGCTGATTAGTACGAGATCTTCATGTATTCTTATTTGGATTTGCACCCCAGAATCGTAATTAGAATGCATCCTGATATTGCAAATCAGGACCATCGCCAAAGAAACCAATTTTCACATAAGCACCGCCAAACCATCTTTCCGGTTTGCGGTGAAAAAGTAGAACCGCAGCCCGAGTCAATTTCCCGTTCACAGTCAAATTCAAATTGTCGAGCAGTTCCTCATTCATCATCGCCAAATCCTGCGCAGTCATTCTGCCGGATTTCTTTGCCTCGCGACGGAATATATCAAAGCTTTCCTTGTCCAAATCCTTGAGTTCAACACCATCAACCGGCATAGCATCCCATTTTGTCCGGGTCCTGTCCAACAAAAAATGCGTAAGAGCAGGCCCCTGCAAAAGCTGCTTTGTACTTCCGCTTCTATAGTGATATTCTCCCCTGTAATTTATGGGTTCAGAACTGGCAGGAACCGATATTTCAATGTATTCTTTTGAATCCGAAGAAAGCAAATTCACATCAACAAGCAAACCCAACGATTCCCTAATCTTGTTCGGGATATCTTCCATGAGCCTTTTGGCATTCAGCACTCCACACACTTGTCCATCGTCGCTGACGCCGATATACAACTTGCCGCCCTGCGCATTGGCAAAGCCGCAAATCCACTTGAGATATTCGTCCCTCCAAGACGACTTGTATTCGATATTTTGGTTCTCTGGCATAGAATCTCCTAAAAAAGAAAAACATTTGATAATCATCAAATGCCTTTCGGAGCCTACACTATTAGGAACCGCAACTGGAATGTAGATTATGTACTAGAATTGGCAAGGGGCGAAAGGAAATTTTACAAAGGGAAGGAATTTATCGCAACATTCATTTTCTATTCTATAACACCACGATATGCCGACAAGAGAGAATGAACTTCATCATCAGTCGTGTAGCGACCATAAAGCAGCGCTTTTATTTCTGACTCCTTGGCTTTAAAGCCCGCGTCTTTCAATCCGGCCGCCAAACGATCAAGCATAGCCTTATCTATTTCGTACCAGTATTTATTATTCTTTTCAATCTTCCAAAGTTTTTCTTCTTCTGTACCATTAATTTTCACCAACTTTGCTTTATAAAAAATTCCTAGGACTCGATTGATAATTCCACTAGTTGTTCCAACCATATTCTTTGATGCAATTTCTTGTACAAGGGCTTGCTTACTCTTTGATTTCTGCGCGGTTTTATCACAAACTAACTTAAAAATTTTACGCAAGGTAACCTTCGGAAAAACATCCCATCCTTTCTTCTTCAAAATTTTCGCCAAAGTCATTTGAGCATCTTCTTGCACATTCACTTTCTTCTTGACTAGTGACACAACAAGAGTCCCATTCCCGTCATCTTTTATTTCCGCAAAATCAGTAGCATTCACAAAATCCTTGAATGTTTTAAATCCAAGTCGTTTTTCACTGAAAGCGTTGTCCCGTTCCAACATTTTAGACTTAAGCGCAGACAAGTGAATAGAGCCGTCTTCTTCTTGCAAAATAGATTGAAGAATGTCTATAAAATCAATTTTTTCCGAAACGAGCATATTATTGCGTTCGGTTTCGTCAGCATTTTCCTCATCGGCATTATCCGTGTAGATATACCTTGAGCAAGAATTCTTAACACATTCGCTGAGCGGGGATTTCGGACCAACACCTATCACGTCCTTTCCTTGTTCACGTAGTTTACGGAATAACGGAGAAAAATCAGAATCACCAGTTGCAAGCACGATCCACTGGGCCTGCGATTCAATCGCCACTTCCATAGTATCAACAGTCATCTTGATATCCGTAGAATTTTTTCCGCTAACAGGATGGAATGTATGAATCAATTCAAAGCCATTTTCATTCAGCACAGACTGCAACGGGGCCAACTGCGTAGTAGACCACTTGCCATACGCCTTGCGTACAACCACTTGTCCCAAAGAACGTAGTTCATCCATCAGGGTCTCAACGCCACCGTTCTTAACCCAAGAAGTCAAGTTCTCCGCATCAATGAAAATCGCAATGTGATTAGACATTTGCCGCACCTACTTTTTTTACAGTATCCTTTTTAAATCTACAAAAAGAGTGGGGTTTTAGGGGCAGTGCCCCTAGGCGAAGGGGTGATGAAAGACCCGGCGAGCGCGAGTTGGACTGACTGAAGCCGGGGCTGGAATCAGGGGAAGGCTTTCCCCTCCTAGATTTTTCAACTTCACTGCGTTTCGCTCTGGATGACAAAAAAAACTTTTTTCTCTGAAAAAACAGGAGGATTCCCGCCTATGCGGGGATAACCGTCCGCATTTTTTCTAAATTTGTGCCCACTATGGAAACTCGTTACAATTCTAAAGATGTGGAAGCCCGATGGCATAAGACCTGGGCTGAGAATAACAGTTTTGCACCCAGCGGAAAGGGCGAACCGTTCTCGGTCGTGATTCCGCCCCCGAACGTTACCGGCGCGCTCCATCTGGGACACGCGCTCAACGATACGCTCCAGGATATTTTGGTACGCTACCGCCGTAAGACCGGCCGCGACACGCTGTGGATTCCGGGTACGGACCATGCGGGTATCGCCACGCAGG
Organism: Fibrobacter succinogenes; assembly: GCA_902756345.1. Classification (GTDB taxonomy): domain Bacteria; phylum Fibrobacterota; class Fibrobacteria; order Fibrobacterales; family Fibrobacteraceae; genus Fibrobacter. Next base: position 204,082 of record CACVQR010000010.1, read on the forward strand.
CAGTCGTCGAAAAGCGCCTTTTCCAGGACGAACACAAGACCCGCCACGACATCGGCCGCGACGCGCTGGTGGAACGCATCTGGAAATGGAAAGACGAATACGAAGCCCGCATCACCAAGCAGCTCAAGAGCCTGGGCGTCAGCTGTGACTGGAGCCGTCAGCGCTTCACGCTGGACCCGGTTTGCGCGAAGGCCGTGCGCCACGCCTTCTTCAACCTGTTCAAGAAGGGCCTCATTTACCGCGGCAAGCGCCTGGTGAACTGGGATACCAAGCTCCAGACCGCCGTTGCCGACGACGAAATCTACTACGAACACGTGAAGGGCCACTTCTGGACGTTCAAGTACCCCCTGGCCGACGGTTCGGGATTTATCCCCGTTTCGACCACCCGTCCGGAAACCATCATGGGCGATACCGCCCTCGCCGTGCACCCGAACGACGAACGCTACGCGCTGTACATCGGCAAGATGCTCAAGGTGCCGTTCGTTGACCGCGAAATCCCGGTGATTGCCGACGCAATCCTCGTGGACAAGGACTTCGGTACGGGTTCCGTGAAGGTGACGCCCGCACACGACCCGAACGACTATGCGACGGGCCTGCGTCACAAGCTCCCGATGATCAACATCATGAACGATGACGGCAGCCTGAACGAGAACGCCGGCAAGTTCCAGGGTCTCAAGGGCCAGGCCGCACGCGACGCCGTAGTGGCTGGCCTCGAAGAACTCGGACTTTTGATCAAGGTGGAAGACCACGAAATGGACGTGGGCCACTCTGACCGTTCCAAGACTGTGATTGAGCCGTACCTCAGCGACCAGTGGTTCGTGAAGATGGACGTGCTCGCCGAAAACGCGATGAACGCCGTGAAGTCGGGCGAAATCAAGATTATCCCCGAACGCTACGCCAACAAGTACCTGGACTGGCTCGCCGAAAAGCGCGACTGGTGCATCAGCCGTCAGCTCTGGTGGGGCCACCGCATTCCTATCTGGCACACCGATGCTAGCGAAGACGAACTGAAGGCCGCATTCGCGGGCCGCGACGACATCTACTTCTACAAGGCCGAAAACGGCGGCTACCTCGTGTGCAGCCAGGAAGAAGACCTCAAGGAAGACGCCGTTCCGGGTCACGAACTCAAGCAGGAAGAAGACGTGCTCGACACGTGGTTCTCCAGCGGTTTGTGGCCGCATTCTACCATGGGCTGGCCGGAAAACACCGACACGCTCAAGCGCTACTACCCCACCAGCGTGCTCGTGACGAGCCGCGACATCATTACGCTGTGGGTCGCCCGCATGGTGCTCTTTAGCCAGGAGAACATGGGCACGGTTCCGTTCCACACGGTGTACATCCACCCGAAGATTCTGGACGGCAATGGCCAGACCATGAGCAAGTCCAAGGGCAACGGCGTGGACCCGATGGATATCGAAGAGAAATACGGCACCGACGCCCTGCGCTTTGTGATGGCAAGCCTCTGCACCGACAACCAGGACGTGCGCCTGCCGGTGAAGAAGGAAAAGCAGCCGGATGGCCGCGAAATCAACACCAGCGAAAAGTTCGAAATCGGCCGTAACTTCAGCAACAAGCTGTGGAACGCCTGCCGCTTCCTTTACCCGCAGCTCGAACAGGCCGGTGCGCTTGCCGCCGAACTCCCGATGGACAAGAGCTTGTTCGCACTGGAAGACAAGTGGATTTTGAGCCGCCTGCAGACGACCATCAAGGACGCCACCCGCATGCTCGAAGAATACCACTTCGCCGAACTCGCCGGGTTCCTGTACCGCTTCGTGTGGGACGACGTGTGCTCCAGCTATCTTGAAATCAAGAAGTCCGTGATCAACAGCGAAGCGCTCACCGCCGAAAAGAAGAACGCGATGGCCATCCTCAGCTACGTGCTGAAGAACGTGCTCGACCTGTTGCACCCGGTGATGCCGTTCATTACCGAAGAGCTCAATAGCATCCTGTTCCAGGGCAGCGAAATGGTGATCAGCCGCGCCTGGCCCAAGGCCGACGAATCGCTCATCGACGCAAAGATCGAAGCCGCATTCGACCAGGCATTCGCCGTGGTGGAAAGCGTGCGTGGCGTGCGTGGCCGCTACAACGTGAGCCCCGCCACCAAGCTCAGTGCCGTGGTGAGCGTCGATGACGCCGCAACGGAAGCCAGCGTGAAGGACTGCATGGCAATCATCACCGAACTTTCGGGTCTTTCTGACCTGAGTGTCGCCGTGAAGGCCGCCAAGCCGAAGTTCAGCGCCAGCGCCGTGGTTCCCGATGGCGAGCTCTACATCCCGCTGGAAGGAATCCTCGACCCGGCTGCAGAAATCGCCCGCCTCGAAAAGGAAATCGAAAAGGCCAAGGCATTCGCCGCTTCGATTGAGAAAAAGCTTTCTAACCAAAAGTTTGTGAGCGGCGCCCCCGAAGCCGTGGTGAACGCCGAACGCACCAAGCTCGCGACGCAGAGAGAAATTATTGCAAAGGATGAAGCAGCCCTTAAGGACTTGCAATAATTTCTCGACAAGACAAATGCGTAGGGCGAGAGTCGCAGCCATGCTTGCATGGATATGACCGAGCCCAGCATTTGGTACTTGAGCGTAGCGAAAGTACACATCATTGCCAAGAATGAGGCTGCGCTGAAGGAACTGAAGTAGTTCAAGATCGGTTCGGCAAGCTCACCGATCTTACAAGGTCCCTGAGCCTGCCGAAGGGCCGAAGTCGAAGGATCTAAAATTTAAAGAGGTATTCCAAACGGAATACCTCTTTTTGCATTCATTTTATTTTCCAAATAAATCCGAATGAGAACCAGTCGCAGTCGCCGAAAGAATCAATTCATCATTAAATATCTGATACATCAGGAGCCAGTCGGGTTCGATATGGCATTCCCTAAAATCTGACAGAGTCCCAACTAATTGATGATCACGATTATTGGGCGGAAGCGTTTCACCCTTCGACAACTTATCCAAGACTTCGATTAGTTTGTTCAAGTCCTTGCCGCGCTTTTTCATAACCTTGACATCATGTTTCATGCGGCTTGTGTACTTAATCTGGTACAAAAGCTATTCCTCCAGCATAGAGGCAACGGCATCTGCGGCAGTGGCATAAGGACCATGAAGATTTTTTCGACTGCGAGTATCATCAATCGCCTTTTCTAAGGACAAGTCTTCAGGAGCGTGGCGAACATCAAAAGGAATGCCATTATGTTCGATGGCAAAAGTCAGAAAAATACGGATAGCCGTAGAGGTATCCATACCGAGAGACTGGAACAAATCGTCCGACTTTTTTTTCAGGTCATCATCGACCCTCATTTGCAGCGTAGCCATAGTTAAGCTCCTTTTTCCGTAAATATACATTATTCATAAGCACAAGTCAATAAAATTGTATAAAAACGTATTGACAAATCAATACTACATCAATCAAAATTTTCATTACAACGGACTCTTTTTAATAACTAGGTTCCTTAAATTTTTCAGTTTCACGGCACTTGGGGTCGTCGTAAAAAATCGCGTATCGGATCGTCCAGGGTCGTCGCTCATCCTCTGGCGTTCGATAGTCTGGCATATGAATAAACTTCCTTCCATCGAAATCCAAGTAAGCGTTCATACAAAGTCTTCGTTCCCCATTCCAAAGAGCTTGAATTGAAACAATTTCACCATGCTTTATCGTATATTCAATTTTCAAGGTTTGATAAGCAATTCCCTTATTATACCAAACAATTTCATCAGCTGGTGTATATTCTTCAACAGATACTCGATAATAAAAATGCAGGTCGTTTAAATCTGGTTCTCCATTTTTCCTTTCATATCCATAGTCCATCTGCAATAGGTATGGTGCAATTTTTTTGTCTAGACGTGTCTGATACGCAACAATCTGAATATCCTTGGGTGAAGTCCCTTCTGGCAGTTCTCCAACGACCACAAAAAGAGTATCCGCCAAAGCAATTCTTTGCGGAACCTTGCTAGAATAGTCCGGTGTTACATGACTGGAGGAACCCGTGCAGGCAACAAGAATTGACACCAACAGTAAAAAAAGAAATCTCATTTTACCTCAACCACCAAGTCAGCAAATTCATCATCAGAAGTTCTCAAAACAGGCGCCTCTCTGGATTCATCACCGGACAGGAAGACAGCCTTTAAATCTCGGGTTGAATCGTCACAAGATATCATCAAAGTTCGGTACGGAACGCCCTCTTTGTACCAAACCACAAAATACCTATCACGACTACGGTCGCCCCAAAGTCTGCTAGGTTCACAAGACTTTGGTCCATACCGATAAAACTCTATTTGACGAGTATCTCCATCATAATTCAGAGCATACCAATGAACATTTTTATTTTCTAAAGGACAATCTCCACTAGAACAATCTCCTTGAGCATAGGCAACAATAGTTTCTTTTTCAACAGGGGCATTTTTAGGCAAAGATTCATTAACACGTATTAAATGGCTTGGATAAGGACAAGCCGTAAAAAGCAAAGCAGCTAGCAACAACAATAAAAATTTCATCACAAATAAATATATATATAGCATAGACCGTGCGGGGGACGTCCAAACAATAGAGGCTTTCAATCCGTCCAAAATCACACTTTTTTGCGCACCCCTTAAATTGCGGGTTATTTTTACTATTTTCTAGAGATGGATTAAAAGGAGAAAAGAGTATGGATTTCACCAAATTTCTGTTTGCGGGCGCATTTTGCGCAGGCGCCTTAGCCACAAGCCTGCACGCAGCGGAATGCAGCTACGAGCCCCCCGTCAGGGAATCAGGAAGCACCGGAGCTTATTTTGAATACCCAGCAGTATCTCTCTATCTATTCGAGGGCAGCTACCTGGACCTCTCCAAGATGGATCAGCGCGAGCCCGCCGTAAAGAATGCCTCCGGCACCGACACGGTATGGATGTACAGATCCGAGCTGGACTCCACCATGATCGTAATCGCATCCGAAAAGGTGGTCAAGGCGGCGCGCGTCGCCTATTCCGACAACCAAGACGACTTCGTTGATTCGCTCTTCAGCGTGCATCACGACGCCGTATTCAAAGACGAGTTCGCACGGTTGCAAAAGGCGGGCGTTTTCAGGGGCACGGCGGAACAGGCGGATTCCCTTGTGAACCATGTTTTTGAACTCTGCGGTAGATACTATTGGAAAGAAGGGGGCTACTCCGGCTGCGAATTCAATCCGCCCGAATTAAGACGGAGAAACGGCGGTAAGGATATCGACAAGGCTGATGTACCGCTAGCAAGCTCGGCTGTGGCAGGAATACACGCCTTCCTCCTCGACACACTGAACTTCTGCCCAGATTACAGGTTCGCGGCAGACACTATTACAACCTCGATTACTCCGAAATATTTCCAAGCGAAGACTGCTTTCATAAGGCTTGGCCAGAACCGCTACCAGATTGCAGGCGCCAAGCCCAACACCCCGTACAAGGCGTTCAGCCTGAACGGCCAGCTGTTGGAAAGAGGCATCTTGAATGACGGCGTGTTTACGGCAAAAAAATTGCCCGTCATCCTGATGCTGAACGACGAGCGAAGCCTTTACCTGAAAGACTAGCCGAGTTACAAGCTCACAAACTTTCGCATGCTTGCGAACGTCGCCACAATGCTCAACAGCACCGACACGGCAAGCGTTACAACAGGCACGAAAAGCCCTCTCAAGAAGGCCTCGTGACCGAGTTGCACCATAAGGAGTAGCGGCACTATCAAGAATAAAGTAATATGCGTTGCAGCACGTACCGTACGTACGCGTAGCGATACAATCAAGGCAAACGAGGTCGTGAGAAGCACCGCCGAAAGCGCTCCGAGGACGGACGCCACCGCCACTTGCGTCGAAATTTCAGAGTGCGAGGCCCAATAACCGAGCTGTGCCAGAATCGCAAACACCACCGGGAACGGAAGGATTGCCAAAAGCTTGCCCCAAAAAAGTTTTGCAGGAGCGATCGGAGCAAGCTGCAAGAGTTCCAAGGAGTTGCGTTCGCGTTCGCCCGCAAAGGTATCGCCTGCAAGGGGCGAGCCCATGGGCGCCATCAGGCAACCGAGCAAGAGCATCATGTAGCCTTCCATACCTTGCATAATCTGTCCGCCATAACGCGATACGGCAATGCCCTGGCTCGCCGCAAGAATCACCGGCGGGATAATGAACGGAATCCAGAAGCGCGGATCCCTAAAAATCAGTCGAAGTTCATGTTTGAATACGTGGAACATAGCAATTATCCATCAATAAATTTAGAAAATTCAAGAGTCCGCTTTTTCTATATTTGGGTCGCACAAAAAACAAAAAGAGGTCTTATGCCCGCACAAGGTGAACATAACAAGTGGATTGCCCTCGCCCTTTGCATTTTGCTCGGATACCTGGGACTGCACCGCTTTTACGAAGGTAAAATCTGGACCGGAATTCTTTGGCTGTGCACCGGAGGCCTCTGCGGCGTGGGCGTCGTTGTCGACGCGATTCTTATCGTGATGAAGCCGGAACACTACTAATTCGGAATTCAGAGTTCGGAATTCAGAGTTCGGAATTAAAAATTCTAGAACTAAGTATCGGGAATCAAATTACACATGAAACATTTATTCGTTATCGCGACGGGAAATCCTGGAAAGATTAGGGATTTTGCGCACATCCTTGGAACCGAGAACAAGGAATTCAAGACACTCAAGGACATCGGTTTCACTGACGATATCGTTGAAGACGGCGATTCATTCGAAGCAAACGCCATCATCAAGTCGAGCACGGTGGCCAAGTGGCTTTGCGAAAAGCATATCGAGGCAAGCGTGCTTGCCGACGATTCCGGCTTGGAAGTATTCGCTTTGAACGGCGAACCCGGCATTTACAGCGCCCGCTACTGCGGCTACCATGGCAACGACCAGGCAAACAACGACAAGCTCATGCAAAAGCTCGAGGGCGTCAAGGACCGCACCGCCCGCTACTTCTGCGCACTCTCTTACCAGAAAGTCGGCGAAGTCGACGGCAAGTGGACCGTGACCGAGCCCAAGATTTATGAAGGCGAGTGCCGTGGACAAATCAACTTCGCCCCCGTTGGCGACATGGGATTCGGCTACGACCCGCTATTCGTTCCCGACGGATTCGACCGCACCTTCGCGCAGATGGAACTTGCAGAAAAGAAAGGCATCAGCCACCGCGGCAACGCCATTCGAGCAATGAAAGCGGATTTAGACGGCAGAACTTAGTTAGCAGAGCTTAGTTGGCAGAGCTTAGAACTTAGTTGATTTTGCAAAAAAAGAAACCCGACAAAAAGTCGGGTTCTTTTTTTGATATTTTAGGTTCTGCGATTAGAACCAGCGCCAGGTCAGGCCGAAGAGCACCATGCTCTTGTACTGCGTGTCTTCGTCGAGATCCCAGTCGTAGGCCATGTCGAAGCCAACCTGGAGTTCAACAAGCGGTGCAATCATCACAGAGAGCAAGTTTTCCCAAAGGCCGTCGATCTTTTCGACACCTTCGAAGTTGCAGAAGGCCCACAGACGGGTCTTGAAGCTCACGATGTCAGAGAAGGCATACTTGGCTTCGGTGATAGATTCGAGACCGGGTTCGTCACGGAACTTTTCAAACTTTTCGGTATCCTTGTCGTCGGCGTAGCCGTAACCATTAGAAATGGTCATGCGGTTAGCAAAGCCGAGACGCTGAGAGAAGTTGTCGTTCGGAACGTAAGCAAGACCGGCAAGCTGAGTTTCGTAGGCCGGATCCATGAAGCTGGAAATTGCCTTCTTGACTTCGTTGCCATCTTCGTCTTCGCTGTATTCGTAGCCAGCCATGAACTGAGTTTCGAAACGGTTACCAATGTAGGGCTTCAGAACTTCACTCAAATTGAAGTCAAGCATCGATTCCCAGAAGAGTCGGTCGTTGGACTTGCGCTTACCCACGCCCTTAGTCCATGTCTGACCGAGATCGATATCGATGAGGTTACGCCAGTTGGCGACCTTCCACTTCCCCTGCACGTCGGCATCGTAGGTCACGAGCCAAGTGTAGTTGGAGGTACCGTCCTTCTGCCAGTTGCTGAAGTTGTACCAGTTATAACGAACAGCTGCGACAACGTCGGCAGTCCAGTTTTCCGGGAGAGCCCCTTCGAACATGCCACCTTCAGCCATTGCAGGAGCGGCAAAAGCGCAAGCAAATGCGCAAGCCTTGATAAGTGATTTCATCTTCATATTGATTCCTTTTTTGTGGCCCGCGCTACGGCGGACCGAGTTTTATGCGAAACAATATAGGAATAAAAACAGGTTTTTGCGAGTACAACTGTATGTTTTGTCTATATTTGGGCTATGTTTCGCACTGTTTTTAGGTCCCTGTTTTTTTTAATCCTTTTTACTGCTGTACTTAGCCATGCCGGAGACTGGCGTTTTAGCGCTGGCGCAGGCCTACGCAACCAAACACCCGTCGTTCTGATTGGAGGCGTCGGCTACAACAACTTGATGGTCTACCTGCAGGGAATGGGTATGAACAAAGGCGAGAACCACTTTTGGTGTGGCTACCGCGGCAGCGTGCTCTGGACCTTCTTTAAAGAACTCCCCTTCCACTTTGACGCAGGCCTTGGCATTGGCTACGAATACTCCGAAGCCCCGAATAAAATGCACCAGGCGATCAACAAGGCAAACGAAGGTCGCTACACGTTCCCCTACAACTACAAAGAATCGGCAGAGCTTTCGCTTGAACTATGGACGCACCTTTATGGAGTGTACACACAAATTAGCGTGCCAATCAACCGCTACCGTGAACACGACGTAAAAAAGCTCCTGTGGGGCGCTGGCTACATGTTTGAATTTTAGTAGGAAGTAGACAGTAGAAAGTAAAAAAATCCCCCGGTTTTAAACCGAGGGATTTTTTTCGAATGTCGTGGCTTAATTCCGTGAACGGAAAAGGCTCGTATTAACGAGCCTTTGCAGTGAGAGCGAGGCGATATCACATTGACTTGAATGCGATAAAGCCGAGCGGTCTTGTTATTTCTTCGGGAGCACGACCGGCTTGCCGAAGTCGACGTTCGTCTTGTTGCCGAGCAACAGGGCACGCGTCTTGAGCGGGAGGCCGAAGCAGCGGATGAAGCCCGTTGCGTCCTTCTGGTCGTACATGTCCACATCGGTGAATCCGCCGAGGCCCATGTCGTAGAGGCTGTAGGGGCTCTTGATGCCGGCCGGGATGATGTTGCCCTTGTAGAGCTTGAGGGTCACGTCACCGGTAACAACCTTGTTGACTTCGGCGAAGAAGGCGTCCATAGCCTGGCGAAGCGGAGTGAACCACTGGCCATTGTACACGAGGTTCGCATACGTCATGGACATCTTCTGGGCTTCGAACAAAGTTTCCTTGTCGAGCACGAGCTGTTCAAGGCATTCGTGAGCCTTGTACAGGAGCGTGCCACCCGGAGTTTCGTACACGCCGCGGCTCTTGAGGCCGACGAGGCGGTTTTCAACGATGTCCAGGAGACCGCAAGCGTTCTTGCCGCCAATCTTGTTCAGGTATTCGAGGAGTTCGACAGCGCCCATCTTCTTGCCGTCGATAGCCACCGGATTACCCTTATCGAAGGTAATCGTCACGTGGTCAGCCTTGTTCGGGGCCTTTTCATACGTGTTGGTGTGCTTGAGGAATTCGTACTTGTGTTCCTGTTCCGGGAATTCCAGGACGCCACCTTCGTGAGAGAGGTGCCACAGGTTACCGTCTTCGGAGTAAATCTTCTTCTTGCTGATGCCGTTCAGCGGAATCTTGTGAGCGGCAGCGTAGTCGATAGCGTCTTCGCGGCTATGGAACGTCCACTTCGGGTCCTTCCACGGGGCGATGACTTCGAGCTTCGGGTTGAGTGCGGCATAGGTCAGTTCGAAACGGACCTGGTCGTTACCCTTACCGGTAGCACCGTGAGCAACAGCATAGGCGCCTTCCTTTTCAGCAATCTTCACCTGGTACTTGGCGATGAGCGGACGGGCGAAAGAAGTACCCAGGAGGTAGGTACCTTCGTACTTAGCACCGGCGCGAACGGTCGGCCAAACGTAGTCTTCAAGGAATTCCTTCTTGAGGTCAAGAACGTAGCACTTGGATGCGCCAGTCTTCAAAGCCTTGTCTTCGAGAGCCTTGGCGTCCGGGAAGTCGTTCTGACCGAGGTCGGCGGCGAAAGCGATCACTTCGCAGTCGTAGTTTTCCTTGAGCCAGGGGATGATGATGGAAGTATCGAGTCCACCGCTATAAGCGAGGACAACCTTCTTCTTGGATTCTTTCTTAGCCATTTTTAGCGTCCTTTAAGAAAATTTTAGACAAGTCAAATATAGAAATAGACAAGAGACGAGAGACGAGAGACGAGAGAATTTTTACTGTTTTTTATTCGCTGAATTCTTTACCGTTGATTTCGAATCACTCTTTGCGTGGGGCTTTGCGGAAGCCTTCTCGGGCTTTTTGTCCAGGTTTTTAGCCGGGGCCTTTTCCATAGATTTTTCCGATGCCTTAGCATCACCCTTCGCGGCATTCTTTGCGGAAGTGTCCTTTGGAATCGGAGCCATCAGCTGGCGCAGAGAATCCACCAGCACGCTGTCCTTCTTGGGGAACATGTTCTGGTAAATCACGGCGCGGCGCTTGGCCATGAACTGGCTTTCGCGCATGTGCGGGTGGTGCTTGCCCGGGCTTGCGAGCATGGCGGCCAAGTTGATTGCCTGGTCTACGCTGAGCTTGGCGCAGCTCTTCTTGTAATAGGTGCGGCAGGCTTCCTGGCAGCCAAAGATATCCTTGCCCCACTGGGCGTAATTCAAGTACAGTTCCAGAATGCGGTCCTTGCCGAGTTCATGTTCCATCAACAGGGCGTAGGCGAGTTCCTTGAACTTGCGATTGAAAGAGCGTTCACCGCTCAAGAAGAGGTTCTTCGCGAGCTGCTGCGTAATCGTAGAACCTCCGAACTTGGTTTTGCCCGCCATCTGGTTTGCATCCAAGGCTTCGGCAATGGCACGAATATCAAATCCCGGGTGGAAGTAGAAACCCGCATCTTCGCTTGCAATGACCGCCTTACGCAGGTACGGACTGATGGAATCGAGTGGTACATAGGTATGCTTGATTTCGATATTCGGGTTGGAATCGCGCAAGGCTTCCATATACTTGCTCATTTCGGGCTGAGTATCTTTCAGTTGCGCCACACCGTCGTAAATATCATAGCCGTAAATAAAGGCGCGGTACAAGGCGTAAGAGGCCGCCACCGAGAAAATCGCCGAATAAATAATCAGAATCAACAAGGCCTGGCGGATTATGAAATTGATCGTGCGGTAAAGCCACTTGAGTATAAGCCCGGTTATCCGCGCAAACCTAGTTCCTACGAACCACTTAAAAAAGTCCTTGACCTTACCAAAATACAGTTTCACTTTATCCATTACTTCTTTCCTCCGAACCAATCATTGATGTCTTCACCTTCTTTCATGGCCGTGGGCAAGTTTTCCATTCCTTCGCCTAAAATTACATTATGAACGCCCGCTTGTGTGAACAAGTTGCCTATATATTCCATGCCAGAACGGCCCGCTTCGTCGTGATCCAGACAAAGTACCACATTTTTGTTTCTAAAAAGATTCAACCACTCCACTTTGAAGCTGCGGACACCCGGAATTCCGACCGCGTTAATCTTTTGTCCTAAAAAAGTGAGCGTATCCACGACACCTTCGCACAGGTAGACCCAGCCCGGCTTTTGGTCCAGCGCCACCATATTGTAGGGGTACGGCACCGTGCCGCGCAGATTGAGTTCCTTGGGGACTACCGTATTGTCAATCGCACGCGACTGGAAATAGAACGCCCTGCGTTGCGGGTCCAGATACGGAAAAATCAGCGGGTGCTTGTAGTAGCGCAAGTGGCCTTTGTCGTTAAAGAGACCCACGTACTTTAGCACCTCTTCGCCAAAGTCCGCCTTGAGGCTGTTGTTCACCTCTTCGTAGTTGGTTATCGTACGCAAAAGCATCTTGTCCCACACGGGCTTGTAGATGCGGCGGCGAGCGAGCCACTTGCCTGCAGGCGTGTTGTCGACTGGGCTTAAACGCTTGAGGAACGAGAGGATGATTTTCTTGCGGTCGTCTTCGGAAACGAGAGGAGGCTCTTCGGGTTCGGGCGGAGCCATTTCGGGTACACGAACCATAGCCGGACCCGGCGCATGCGGACGCGCAGCGGCGCTAGCGGCACGTTCCGCAATCTTCGCCATTTCTTTACGGGCAGAAGCAGGCACCAGGAACGGGTATTGCTCCATAAGCCAGTTGAGCGCCTCGGTAAAACTGCAATCCTTTACAACCTGCACCAACGAAATCACGTCGCCGCGGACATCGTCGCAAACCCAGCAACGGAACGTTCCACGTTCTTCAGAAATGGATACCGAAGGCGTTCGGTCGCCATGCGAATGACGCTGCGGAAAGAAACAACGGCATTTGCCATGGGATACTTCTACTCCTAGGCTCTGCGCGACGGCGGTAATCGAAATCGCCGACTTGAATTGTTTCAGTTCTTCGTTGGTCATGTTCGATGAATTATAGAAAATCGGAGAGAATTGGCTATATTATCACTATGCAAATTCTTGAAAACGAACCGATGTGCAAGCACACTTCCTTTAAGGTGGGTGGGGCCGCTCGCTATTACGTGAAGGCGGAATGCATAAACGACATTCAGGGCGCTGTCGCGCTTGCCCGCGAAAAGGGACTTCCCTCCTTTATTTTGGGTAATGGAACGAATCTACTTGTCTCAGACAAGGGTTTTGACGGCGTTGTCATTACGCTTGCCGGGGAGTTTTCTGCCATCGAAGATTTAGGAAACGGCGCTTTTAAAGTCGGAGCGGCTACCCCGCTCGGCAGGTTTGCCCGCAGCGCCATGAAACTTGGTTTTGCAGGCATTCACAAACTTGCAGGAATCCCTGGCACCTTGGGTGGCGCGATTTACATGAATGCGGGTGCCTACGGCCAAGAAATCGGAACCTGCTGCACACAAGTCACCATACTTGACTGCGACGGAAGCATTCGCGAACTTTCTAACGCCGACTGCGCCTTCGGGTATAGACAAAGTATTTTTTCGCTACGTCATTGCGAGGCAAAAAGCCGAAGCAATCCATTTGAAACAATTTTGTCGGCCACATTCCAGCTGCCCGCCGCAAGCGCAGAAGGCAAGACTGCCGACGACCTCGAAGCGGAACTCGCCGAATGCATGGCCAAGCGCAAGGCAAGCCAGCCGTTGAACATGCCGAACGCAGGCTCCACCTTCAAGCGCCTCGAACACGGCAGCGCCGACATGCCGCAACAAATCGCACCGGGCTATTACATTGAACAAGCTGGCCTTAAGGGTTACCGCATCGGTGGCGCCGAAGTCAGCACCGTGCACGCAAACTTCATCGTAAACGCAGGCGGCGCTACCGCCGCCGACATCAAGCAGTTAAGCGAATTTGTTCAGCAAAAAGTCGCCGAGAAATTCGGCATCGAACTCAAGAGAGAGATAATTCTATTAGGAGAATTTTAGAACTAATGTGGAGTGCGATACAATGAGAGATGTGGAATGAACGACCTCATTACTCACCTCACATTTCACATCCCTAACCACGAATCACTATCAACTTCCTACAGCCTACTGTCTACCGTCTACTGTCTACTTCCAACTCTTTTTCAGGCACGGGGTCGTAGCGATTCAAGATTCGCGTAACGATGGCGTAAACAATACCGCCCGTGAGGCCACCGGTTAAGTCGGCCACCAAGTCAAGCGCGCTGCTGTCGCGGCCTTCGACAAAGCTCTGGTGGTATTCGTCGGTGCAACCATAAGCAAGCGCGAGAACTCCCACCACCAGCACACGCAGCCACTGGCGCTTGGACCATTCGTTACGGGTCCAGAGCATGGCGTAGCAGCCGGCAAGCGTCGCGTATTCGCAAAAGTGAGCTAGCTTATCCCAAACATGCGGGAAATCTTGAAGCTGCTCCGTCGTGAGCGAAGACAGTTTAAAGATGATAGCCATGCAGAGCACGCAAGGCACGGCTCTAAAGAAGGGGTACTTGTCAAATAGCGATTCAAACATCTTAGGTATGAGGTCGCGCCTTTGGCGCTTTGAGGTATGGGCCCAAAGATAGAAAAAGAGAGCATCTTCAAAAGTCTACATTATTTCTAAATTTGAATCCATGAAAGCGATTACCCTGAAAGCCGGACGCGAAAAGTCCGCATTGCGTTACCACCCCTGGATTTTTAGCGGAGCCGTTGACGAAGTTATCGGCGACCCGGAACTTGGCGACACCGTTGAAGTTTACAGCTACAAGAGCGATTTTCTGGGTCTTGCGGCGTACTCGCCCAAGTCCCAGATCCGTGGGCGATTCTGGACGTTCGGCGAAAAGGCTAACATTGACCGCGAATTCTTTAGCGACTTGCTGGACCGCGCGATTGCTGCCCGCAAGAGCCGCGGCTTTGACATCGAAGACAAGGAATCGGCTTTCCGCCTGATCAACGCCGAAAACGACGGCATCCCGGGCTGCATCATCGACAAGTATGCCGACATCTATTCTGTCGAAATCTTGGCCGCCGGCGCCGAAATCCATCGCGAAACGATTTATGAACTGCTTGCCGAAAAGACGCATTGCAAGGGCATTTACGAACGCTGCGATTCCGATGTGCGCAAGAAAGAAGGCCTGCAACTGCGCACCGGTTGCGTATACGGCGAAGTGAGCGATGAGCCCGTCATCATCAACGAAAACGGAATCCTCTTCCCCATCGACGTCAAAAACGGTCACAAGACCGGCTACTATTTGGACCAGCGCGATGCCCGCCGCCGCATTGGCGAACTTTCCAAGGGCAAGAAGGTGCTAAACTGCTTCTGCTATACCGGCGGATTCGGGCTCTACGCTCTCCGCGGCGGTTGCGAAAAAGTTTATCAGGTGGATGTTTCCAAGGACGCGCTCAAGCTCGCCAAGGAAGGCATCATGCGTAATAAGCTCAGCACCGCCCACGCCACGCATGTGGAAGCCGACGTGTTCCAGTACCTGCGCAAGTGCCGCGACAAGGCCGAGACCTTCGACCTCATCGTGCTGGACCCGCCCAAGTTCGTGGAAAGCAAGGACAACCTGCAGAAGGGCGCCCGCGGCTACAAGGACATCAACCTGCTTGCCATGAAGCTCTTGGCCGAAGGCGGCATGCTCGCGACATTTAGCTGCTCGGGCCTCATGGAAATGGACTTATTCCAGAAGATTATCGCGGATGCCGCCGCCGATGCCAAGCGGCGCGTTCAAATCATTGAACGCTTCGGCCAACCCGCCGACCATCCCGTGAATACGGCATTCCCCGAAGGTCAGTACCTCAAGGGATTGCTCGTACAGGTTGTTTAACCATTCTCTTAAAATAGAAGATGCCCGACTTAGTCGGGCATGACAGCGGGCTCGCGAAAGTTGCTATCTTACTTCTTGAACCGCCGGATTTCCGTGCGGTTCTTGTTTTGCACCACGACGTGGTACATTCCTGGAGCAAGCGACTCTACATTGAGAACCGCTGAATGTTCCGCATGTTTACGCATGACTTCACGGCCCTGCAAATCCAGAATGCGAACAGTCGCGCCATTCTTAAACGCACTTGCCGGTTCGACAAACAACTGGCCGTCAGCGTAATGGACCGATGTCCCGTACACGCTGGCATAGTTGCCTAGGTACGGAATTGCGGTCTTGCCGGTATCCGTAACAGACGTATCTTTCTTCGTCGTATCCTTCGAAGGAACAACATCGTCCTTGCCAAGCAAACGCCACATTTGGTTCCATTCCCAGTCATCGGCCCAGCTCTGCACCACGCGTTCGCCATCCGTAGTTGCACGCAAGTACAAGCTGCTGTGCTGCATCTTCATACGCACCACGGAGCCTTCGTAGCCGGACTGTTTCTCCATGACAACCTTCTGGTGTCCGCCGCCGTTCCACTTGTACAGGCCCATGGTAATACCCGCTTCGGTAGATTCATTCGGAGTATCAATGGACAAGTCACCGAAGCCGAACCGGTAAGTTGTCGAAGAAAGCGGAGTGATCGTGACGACGGCAGCATCGGAATTGCAGTCGCCGAGAGCAAGTTTGTCTTCAGCGGTTCTAACCATGCAAGTTCCAAAGTTCATCGAGAATATGCGAACCGTATCGGGCTTTGCAGGTTTGGCCTGCCACACGCGCACCCAGTCCGCTTCAAAATAAGCAGGCTTGTCAGCCGTGATGGCGATGTCGTCACCAGCCCAGCCGCCAATGGCCAGGTTCACGATAATGTACTGCGCCGAGAGTTGCTTGATTTCGGTCGGGCGATTGTAGCTCGCAAATTTTTTATCGTCAAAATAGAAACTGAGAGTAGACTCGTCCCACTCCACACCATAATTGTGGAAACCTGCGGAACGATCCACGTCGTCATCCTTGTGGCCGCCGAAAGATGCTTCATGATCCCACGCCGAGCCGTGACTATTGTACCAGCTCGGGTCCGTGTAATGCAAGTAGTAATGATGCTGCTTGCGCGAAGCGGGAATTTCCAAAATATCAATTTCCGGAGGCCAGCCGTCTTGCAAAGTCCAAAAGGCTGGCCAAGTTCCCTTTTGTGACGGTGCCTTGAAGCGGCCTTCAATGTAACCGTACTTGACTTCGAAGTGACCCTTGGTATCGATAGCGCCACTCGTGTAGTCTACCGGAATTTCTTTGTTGTTGAACTTCGCCTTTTTCCCGTTGGCATTCGGGTGGACTTTCTTTTCGCCTTTAAGCTTGAGTGTGCCGTCAGAGACAATCACGTTTTCTTCGGCGCAGTAGGCGCGGTGGTTGTGCGTCGGTCCCCAGTTGTATGTGGGGTTCCACTTTTTCTTGTCGAGGCTGGTGCCGTCGAAGTTATCTTCGAACACCTTTTCCCAGCCGCTAAAATTCGCCGGCGGGTCGGCAAACACGAAAGAGGCCGACAACGCCACAATGCTTGATATAACAAAAAGATTTTTCATATCCAATCCTCACCCAACACTTGCCTCTTAAATATACTTTCAAGACGGAATTTTACAAAGCAAAAAAAAATATAGCAGGCAAGAAAAAACGCCTGCAACCGAGATTGCAAGCACTTTTGGGAAAACCGTAAAAGGAGATCCCCACCCTGGTGGCCATGCGCACTAAAGAGCAAAGCTCTAAGTGCTGTCCGCCGGGTCTAACGCCCGGGAAGACAATCAAACTATCTCGTTCTACGCGGGAGTTCCGAGGCGTGCTTTTCGAGCCACACGGCATCTTCGAGCGCGCGTTCGGCTTCGGCCGCCCAGTCAGAATCCGGGAACTGCTGCACGACTTCGCGGTAACGCACCACGGCGCTATGGAAGTCACGAAGTTCGCGGTAAGCATTGCCCAACTGGAGCATGGTAAAGTAGCGTTCTTCAGGCTGCTGTTCAGTTTCGAGCAAGGCCTTGTACATCTTGACAGCCGATTCAATGCTACCGGCACTGTAGAGCAAGTTTGCGTTAGCAAGCGTCGGAGTGCCAGACGGAGCATCGGCAATGTCGGCCACCTTCGGTTCTGCAACCGGAGCTTCATCCACTACCTTTGCCGGAGCGGGTTCGACCGGTTTCGATTCTGCCTTCACATCGGCCTTAGCCACCGATTCGGTTGCCGGAGCAGCGGCAGGCTGATTCTTCGCTTCTTTTTCTGCCTTGATTTCGGCGATGCGGGCTTCGGCAGCGGCGCGGTACTTGGCGCTAGGAGCGGCCTTCTTCATGTAGGCAGCCAAGAACTTGAGTTCCTGATCCTGCTTCTTGTTGTTCTTTGCAATCAAGGCGAGAAAATAATTGGCGTCGTTGCCTTCTTCCTTGTATTCAAGACCTTTCTTCAGGTTGAACTCGGCCTTGTCCATTTCGCCGAGCTGGTAACGGGTAAGGCCCGCATAGAAATACGCACCGGCGTGTCCAGGCTGCTTGCGCAAGACTTCTCGCCACATGGGTGCAGCTTCTTTATACTTGCCCTCGGCATAGAGAGCCTTGCCCTTTTCAAACGGGTCATTCGAGGCTTCAGCCTTGGCAGGTTCAGTCTTTACAGGTTCTGCAACTGCAGGAGCGCTAGCCTTTACAGGTTCCGGTTTAGCCACTTCCACAGGCTTCGGTTCCGGCTTGGGTTCGGCGACCTTGGCAGGTTCAGCCGCCTTCACAGGCTCCGGAGCGGGCTCAGCAACAGAAGCCGCTTCAATCGGTTCTTCTACCACAGGATTGTTCTTCGGATCCTTGGCGCGTTCGGCATCCGCCTTCGCCTTTTGACCGAGGGCCTCGTAAACCTTGGCAGCACCTTCGTAGGCGGCGCTCATGGTCGGTTCGAACTTGTAAGCAAGGCGGAAGTTTGCAAGCGCCCCGCTGTAATCCTTCATCTTCATGCGAACTTGCGCGGCAGCAAAGTAAGCGGAGGCATCTCTCGGGTTTTCGGCCAGAACAGCGCGGTATTCACCGAGCGCCATTTCAAAGTCGCCTTTCGCCTCAAAACGGGCGCCCTGTTCCATTCGCGGGTCCGCACTGAACGACAGCCCCACCAAACATGCCAATGCAATCGCAGAAATTCGGATATTCATGCCCCTAATTTAGCAAAATTATTTTTAGAATTCCCGCTAGGGCCTCAAGAAATACTACATTCAAGGCATGAGCAAACTGATCGCACGTATCTTTGTCGGAATCTTCATGGCCGCCATCCTGATGGCCATCAATGAATTTCTCGTTCCCGAAAGCCTCTACATGAACGACGCTTTCAACCATATCATGAGCGTCTGCTACTTTGCCTGCATCATTGTCCCGTGCGTCATCTACTTTATCAAGACGCCCCCCGGAACCAACAACAAGGGCGAACGCATCGGCTAAGGAAGAACGCTAGTCAGTTTCAACAGCTTGAGCCCTGTTCTTTACGCAACGAACAGATAAAAATTCAGTCTTCTCTCTAAGACCTGTTTTTATATGATCGGTCACATCCCATCCTATAATTATAGATTCAGCAGACCTCTCTTGCATATTCGTCATCCAAAAGCCCGCAGCATGACCAAAATACGGACCAGCTGGGAAAACAGAAAAACCTGTACTATTTAAACTAGGTATAGTGTCATCTTCCCAATAAAGAGATGTTTTTAATTTTGTTTTGAATCCGTCCGGGAAAATTGGACCAACATATTCAACCTCTTCATCATCTGATAAACTCTGAAGCATAGATGTCCATTCACTTGATGACGGAATATGCCACCCTTCAGGGCAAACACCCTGATGTTCGCCCCTAAAATAATCACCACATTTACTATAACTACACCACATAACAGTAGAATCCATAGCTTGATTATAAGTATAGTAGCGGCCAACCTTATTACAGAAATGGGGTACATTCAGATAGCATCTGCTAGAATCTACCGCATAGTTTAAATTTTCCGCCATCCACTCCAGTGCCTTATCCCCTTTGCCAATCACAACAGTCTTGTATTCATGCCCATCTCTAGCATCAACAAGAGTACCATATTCAACATCTGGATTAAAGAACGTTTCTTTACTTAAGCCCCAATGCCACTTACCTTTAAAAGGTCTTATTTCTCCATTCTTTACGCATCTTACAGGATATTTATCATTTTTGCTAAAGCCCTCCGTTTCCAAGCGTAGACGAGATCCCAACGTTACGGGACTAGAACTCACCACAATAGCATTTCCATGCCAAACAACAACATATACATCATTATTATTCTTGTCATAATATTCGGAAGCACTCCAGAAAACGGCTCTACAAGAACCCGCTACAGGCAACGCAGAAAAACCGGTTTTGTTATCCCCTACTTCACAATGTTCTTCAAACGCCTCTGTACTCAAAAGCGACAAAACATCAAACCTTCTCAAAAAATCCCATTCCAAATAGCTCGGGAGATGCCATCCGTCAGGGCAAACGCCCTGATGGTCATCTTGACTCATTCCGCAATATTGTTTTTCACCGCAATACTCATCCGTAGTATCCATTGCAGCAATCCAAGTATAGTTGCGGCCAGCCACACTACAATCAGGATCTTGTTCCAAGCAACTCGTTTGCCCTTTCAAACGCGGTGATTGAACGCTGTCTGAGTAGTTCAGATTTTCGGCCATCCACGTCATAGACGAATCATTAAACATAAAGGTAACGGTCCTATATGTTTTACCATCTCGAGAATCGGTCATTGAACCATATTCTACATCAGGATTAAAGAGATCTTCTTTAGGCGAAGTCCAATCCCAAAGAGCGCTGGAAGAACTTTCCTCTTTTCCGCTGCTAGAAGATTTGCCCGAAGATTTATCGGAAAAACCGTTGTCATCACTAACAGAACTGCTATCACTAGAGTCGACATCTTCGGAATGCGTCACAGCAGAGCCTTCTCCACTGCACGCAACCAAAAGAAGGATTGCAAGCAACGCAACCACATCGTACATGATCTTCATACAACCTCCATTTTCTATTACACAACTTTCAGATCTCTTGCACTAGCACGAGCATTTCTTGCGGCGCACCAGCGAGAGCACACCGACTGCCACGAGAGCAATTACGGCAACGAGTGTTACCCAAACGGTCTTGTGGAACGGAGCGCTGCGGTATTCCATGCGGACTTCGGAGTTACCAGCCGGAATCTGCACGGCGCGCAAGGTTCCAAACGCCTTGTAGACTTTAGTTTCCTTGCCGTTCACGTAAGCCTTCCAATACGGGTGATAGTTGCCGGCGACGACCATGAAGCCTTCGCGGTCCGCAGTCACATTGAATACCTGCGTATCCATCTTGGGGCTTGCGACTAGTTTTGCAGACCCCTGGATCGGACCCTTGGCAGCCACGCTGCCCTTGCCGTCGAATTCCGGAGTTTCGGACAAAATAACTTTTTCGCGGTAGAAGAACTTGCCCGGTTCATCACCGTATTCAGGGGCAGCCGGTTTTGCCGGAGCCACAGCTACAGCGGAATCAGCGGTAGCGCTATCGGCGGTCGCCACGGCGGAGTCTGCAACGGATTCTGCCACCGGTTCGGCGGTTTTCTGTTCACGAATGGCGGCCTGCGTCTGGAGAGTCTTGATGGCAGCGGAATCATCCATCACCACGGCTTCGCCGTAGAGGTAGGCCTCGCCCATCGCTGTCGGAATCGGCATGTAGGTCGTTCCCTGACGGCTATCGAAAATGATAGCGCCCACGTTCATCAAGTCGAGGAACGGGTGCACGGCCGTCGGGTCATTGATATTCATCAGGTAGTTTGCATCCTGCTGACCGCCGCGGAAAGCGCGGTAGCTCGCCAGTTCGTTATCATGAATACCGTCAGCATTACGCATGTGGTACTGCGAGAAAATGTTTCCGCTCAAGGCCTTGTTGCGGGAAAGCGAAAGCACGCGCGGCGTATTTAAGGAATCGGCCTTGTACGGAGCCTTGATAGCAGCAACCACCGGATTAGTCGGTTGCAAGTATTCGTTTGCCGGAACATTCTGAACGAACGCGCCATCGATAAAGAAAAGTTCGATACCTGCGACAAGAGCAAGCACGCCCGCCTTGTGAGCCACCGGAGCCTTCCACTTTGCCACAAAGAGCGTTACCGCGACAATCACCAGCACCAGCACAAAGCCAGGGACAGCCTTGCCGGCGGTCGCATTCATCACGATTTCGTTCAGCGGCTTAAAGTAAGGAGCGGTAATCGGATCTTCCAAAAGTTTCTGGCCGCTCATGAGCATCACGCCGAGGTACGCAAAGCCGATAAAGATGCAAGCCTGCAGTGCACGCGGAGTTCCCGGAAGGCCCTTCTGGAAAGCCTCGGTCAAGTTTGCGACCGTGAACTTTTTCTTCTGATCATCAAGGCTCATCACGCCAAGACAAAGGGCGGCATAAAGAATCATCACCACCAAGCCGACAGGGCCAATAAAGGTCGTCCAGGCAAAACGGGCAATCAAGGCAAGCACCAGGAGCACGCCATACATGGCAGAACCATGCAACAGGGCGCGACGGTTGTCTTCGGCTTCGGCAGCTTCTTCGGGAGTCTTGCCCTCGGCCGAGAGAGCCTTCAAAACCGGGCCCGCCATCATCACCAGCAAGAGCGGCAACCAGAACAGCGCCATGCCCGGAGCGCGGAAATTCTTGACACCCGGGAGCACATTGTACCACAGCTTGAACAGCGGAGAATGGTCGCCCATGCCGTAACTCAAGGCGACAACAGCACCCAAGCCCCAGAAAGCCGCATAGCGACGCTTGCCCGGCAAGAACAGGCAAAGGAATCCGAGGAAGGTAAGGAGCGCGCCCGCATTGTTGTGATCCAACTTGAACGCATTGTGGCCCCAATAGAACGGCGAACCACCTTGCAACTTGCGGTATTCGTCCATCGAGAAACTCACGAAAGAGGAGCCTTCGAGGTCACCCGTCTTTTCGTTCTGTTCGTAAACGTCTACACCCACAAAGCCCGGCAACAGAATCTGCGCCATTTCTTCTTGGTGCAAGGACCAACTCACGGCGTGGCCGTAATTGGTGTGGCTATCGTCACCGCGCACTGACTGCGTAGTGGTGTACATGTAAGGCGGCACAATCTGGAAACAAGAAAGCGCAAGGCCAAAACCGAGGCCCACCGCAGCAAGACCCAGGCGCTTGCCGCGAGTCTTTAGGGCATCGCAATGGAAGGCAACTTCGTAAAGCGTATAGAGGCCAGCGCCCCACAGGAACAGGTAAGTGAGCTGCAGATGCGAGCCCAAAATCATCCACGCGACCGAGAGTGCAAGCACAATCATGTAGGGAATGCTACCCGAACGCACAATCTTCCTGATAGCAAGCAGAGCAAGCGGGGCAATCGCAAAGACCATCATCTTGCCGTCGTGGCCGCCGTAAAGGTAGGTGAAAAATTCCGGCGAGAACGCATAAAGCATGCCGAGGAGCCCTGCCCACCAGCGGTTCCCCGTCAGGTTCCAGGCGAGAGCCATGGCACTCATAAAGGCCACCCACAGCGTGAATATAAACTTGAAGCCCACGGCGCGGGCCGGGTCCATCAGGAACTGCACCCACACCAGCGGATGGTAGGCGTCGGCGAACAAGGCGTCGATGGTCGGCACGCCGCCCAAGCGGGAATCGTCCCATTCGGTGAGTACGGCACTTTCGGCGCGCAGAATGCGGCTACCGATACCGTTCAGCTGGTCGCTGTTGAGCATGAGCTGGTTGCTGTCGAACGCAAAGTCGCGGAACACGATCAGCAAAATTCCAAGGAAAATGGCGGAAAACGCCACGAAAAATGCGGGTTTCTTGTTTAGGAAATTCATGCGGATAATGTAGATAATTCGGAGTTCGGAATTCGGAGTTCAGAATTATTAGGAACTATTATATACAAGCTATAAGAGCCGCTAAAAAACAGTAAGCACTAAAGGGCGGCCGGGAATCCGGCCGTCTTAATCAAAAAAATGTTTCAAAACTACTCTTCCGACTTGTTTTCGAGTTTGTCGTCGGCAGAAGAATACTTAATAAGGCAATACACACCAAATGCCGAAATAACGCAAGCGGCGGCAATGGCGACATACTTGATAATCTTTCCCATGATATTCTCCTATAAAAAGCTCTTTACCAAAAGATATACAATTTTTACTCAAGAGGCAATATGAAAATGAAAAAATTTAAGTAGAGATCCTTCGTTACACTCAGGATGACACGTTCACTATTTCTTCTTTAGAATCATGCAGATAACGGGCAGCTTCTTGTCGACTTCGTTTTCGCTCGGGATAATTTCGCTGGAGATGACCTCGCAGTTGAATTCCTTGACAAAGAATTCGAGCTGACTGCGGTCAAAGCCAAGCCAAATGTGACCGTGCGTGGTGCGGAAAGATTCTTCCTTGTGCTGCGCCAAGTCAAGCAGGGCAAGCGTTCCACCGCGTTTGAGGATACGGACAGCCTCCTTGAGGGCAAGGCGCGGGTCTGTTGCATGATGAAGCACTTGGCTCATGAGCACGAGGTCGGCAAAGTTATCCGGAAGGCCTGTCTTGACCATATCGGCCACCTTGGGCGACACGTTCTGGATGTTTTTCTGCTTTAAAATCTTCTGGAGTCCGCTAATCACTTTCGGGTCACAGTCAAGGGCAGTCACATGCTTGCAGCGGTTGCAAAGCATGAGCGTGAGGTCGCCGCCTTCGCCACAGCCCACATCGACTGCATTTTCGAAGGGATTCATGAGCTGGCTGAACAAGCTGATTTGCGCCTTGAGGCTACCGCCTGCCTGATCCAACTTGTGGATTTGGCCCTTGGTCTTGTCGGTGCGGTCTTCGAGCACCTGTTCTGCTCGGCACTTGAGGATATCCTTGTCCGGCAGTTCTTCGTAGGCATCGCGAATCATCGAAAGCATGCGGGTGCTCAGGTACAGTTCTTCGCTCAGGCGGTAATAGGCCTTGATGCCGTCGCGGCGGTCCTTGAGCAAATTGCAGGCAGAAAGCTTTGCCAGGTGGCGGCTCGCGTTACTCTGGTGAATGTCAAGAATATCCTTGATTTCGTTGACGGTGAATTCCGCCTGGTCCAGAAGCAACAGGATTTTGAGGCGCATTTCGTCGGAAATGGCTCCGAAAAGGTCCATGCTGGGTACAATCGGTTCGCGAGTATTTAAAGAATCTGCCACAAAAGCTCCATTCGTTTACGATAAAGCAATATAATTTTTTTAGCTTAGGGGCTGTATGAAATTTTTCAAAAGGTCATCGATTGTAGGTATTCTGTTCCTGATGGTTTTTGCGCAAGCTTCTGAAGTGGAACGCCCTACATACGAGCTGAACTTTGAAACAGATCTCCCGGTCACATTGGCCGCGGGCGGCATGTTCGGGATCGGCATGTTCCTTTATTCCCGCATGGATACCCCCGAAACGCTAAAAGACAAAGACGACCTTTTGCCCTGGGACAAGCCCCTGGCCGGTCGCTACAGCGGAACTGCCGACAAGGCAAGCGACATCGGGTCCGTTTTAGCCATTGCCCCGCTGGTGGTCGGCGGCATCGCCTGGCACGACGGAAGTTCCACCGGGAAAGAATTCGCCACCTTTACCGTGATGTTTGTGCAGGCCATTGGCATAGGAAACGGAATCAACGTGGCCATGCGCTCGGTTGAAATCTGGCCACGCCCCTACATGTATGCCGAATCGGGCGAAGGGCGTGAAAAGGCCGAAAGCGCCAAATCGGAAGCCTACGGGTCGTTCTTTTCGGGGCATGCGACCGCCGCTTTTACAGTCGCCACCTTTACCGACCAATGGTTCAGGACGGCCTACCCGAACTCCCCCTACAAAGGAATCATGAGGGCTAGCGCCTATTCGCTCGCCACCCTCGAAAGCGTGCTCCGCATCGCTGCAGGTAAACATTACTTTACGGATGTATTGGTCGGAGCGCTTGTCGGCACCGGCGTAAGCTTCGGAATTCTGGAAATGCACAAAAATCGGGACGAAAAGTACTCATTTTGGGTAGGGCCAAATGTTGCCGGCATCACACTCCGATTTTGAAATAAATTTGTAAGAATCTTTTCCAAAAACTCCTGTATATATTCAAAAGTGTAGGCGCAACAAATTGCCTCAGGAGTATGGAAATGTTTGGAATCAAGTTCAATCGTCTGGTCGCTGCAACTGCAGTTCTCGCCCTTTGCTGCGGCGCAAGCTTTGCTGCCGGTCCCAAGAAGATGGGCATGCACAAGATGACGAAGGTGTCTGTCAAGAAGACGAACCTGGTCCACAAAGACAAGGCCGCCAAGCTTGAACAGCCCGAGCAGAATTTGAGCGAAGAAGAACTTTTTGCGCTTGCCCTTGAAAGCAAGAACATTTCCAAGGACGGCAACATGCTCACCGACACCCGCGACGGCAAGACCTACAAAGTTGAAATTCGTGGCGACAAGGCATGGATGAAGAGCAATCTCTCTTACAGCCTTTCTACCCCCAAGCAGTGCCTGCTCGAAGACGAAGGCAACTGCAAGAAATTCGGACGTTTCTACAGCCATAAGGAAGCCTCCAAGGCATGCCCCAACGGCTGGCACCTCCCCAACGACGGCGAATGGCGCGACTACCAGAAAGATCAGTCCAAGCTTGACTGGAACAACCTGGGCAAGGGCGGCTGCAAGGACTGGGACGGCTACTGCGAAGGCGATAACACCGGTCACTACTGGTCTGCCTCCAAGGTGAAAAAGAACACCGCCCGTTCCTGGGAATTCCGCAGCATGGCCCACAGCATCAACCGCACCGACGAAAGCCTCTCTAAAGGTCTCTACGTGCGCTGCGTGGCCGACCTCCGATAAGAATTTACCCGTATAAAAATCAAGGCTCCCGCAAGGGAGCCTTTTTTAATGCGATGTGTCGCACCAAGTGCGCCAATCAACTGTTTCGCTTTTTACTTCATGCCGCCAATCATCAAATTCACGATTCCGCGTGCGAATTCCTTCGGCTGGATTGACTTGGTGGTCGGAATTCCCTTTTCTTTCTTGAGGTCGAGAATCAGGTAGTCAAGGCAGTATTCTTCGTCATTGCCGCTGTAAGTGACATCAAAGAAGAAATCGTTGAAATCAAACGTTTCCTTGCTCTTGCTGTCCTTGTAGTCGGCATAGGCGGCTTCGCAATCCTGTTGCTCAAAAGCGTAACGCAGGTGGAAGTCCACATTGCAGGAGCGCTTGTCGTAAGAAATAACGATCCTGCCTTTAGACTCCTTGAAGTCCTGGACACGAATCTTTACGAGACCGTCGTACAGGGAAAGTTCATCGCAGTCGATAGCGCGAATGTCGGCCAGCATCTGCTTATCATCCACCGGGCCTTCCTTTGTCTGGAAACGACCGTAGAATTCCTTGAGCTTGGCGTCGATATTTTCGATCGCGTTGACTTCTTTGTTGAATACGGAATAGTAATCCTTCATGAAACAGTTGCCGTCGTAACGAATCACATGGTTCATCACGTTCTTGTTGGTCAAGCGGTAACCGCCCTGAATCTTTTTGGAGGTATTATCTTCGTCGCCCCAGAAAGCCCTCGGGAAAGAGCCATCGCTAAGGTTGTACTTTCCTACAACATCTTTACCCTTCAAGATGGTCACAATGCCCTTGTTTTCGTAGGCTTTGTATTTAAGGGTATCCCACATGTCCGCTTCGGCAGGTCCGACCAAGTTGCCGAGCGTGCCTTCTTTACAGACCGGTTCTATTCGCTTGAAGGTGGAATCCTTCTTGTTATAGTCGTACTTTGCCTTGTCGAGAACCATCTCGAAGGACTTTTCCATGCTGAATGTTCCGGAAGAGGAATCGTCGCCGCAAGCAACCAGGGCAATCGCCGGCACCAGCGCCAATACAACATTCTTAATCATATTTTCTCCGTTTTTTAAAATCAGATTTCACCCTTGAAGAATGAATCAAAATCGATATCGCTCACCATGTCGACCACGAATTCGGGCTTGATGGTCAGCTTGTCCAAATCTTGCTGTTTGGTTTCGCCACAGAGCGGGAGCACGAATCGGCAGCCGCTACGCTTGGCAAGTTCAAAGTCGGTATACAGTCGGTCGCCTACGAACAGGATTTCTTCGGGCTTGTACTTCTTTAAAAGCCCCGAGAGCATGGCGGGGTTCGGCTTGCCGAAGCTGCGTTCCGGTTCTACGCCGTAAGCGGTCTTGAGGAGTGCCATGAAGCTTCCGATATCGGGCACGGGGCCGTTTGCATCGGGGCAGACAAAGTCGGTATGTGTGACCCAGAACGGAATCTTGCGTTGCACGCGGAACGAGAGTTCGCAAAGTTCGCGGTAGTCAAAGCTGTTATGGTAAGCGATGAGCACGAGTTCGGTGTCGGCGACATCGGGGTGCAGGTTCAGCGTGGGGTCTTGCGCGGCAAACCATTCCGTGACTTCGGGGTTTGCAAAGAAGAATACGTTCTTGATGCCTTCTTCGTGAATGGCGTCGAGCGAAAGGTACAAAGCCGAGATGATTGCATCATCGGTGAGCGGGAGGCCCATGACCTTGAGGCGGTTTTCGTAGAAGACCGGCGACTTGCTGGTATTGTTGCTCAAGTAGTAGACCGGCACTTGCTTTGCCACGCGACAGACAGTCTTTACCGCTTTGGGGTAAGGGCGGCCACTCAGGTACAAGGTACCATCGAGATCGAATACGACTGCTTTTACGGGAGCATGCTTCGGCATGTGAATGAATATAGTAATTAGTAGACAGTCGGAAGTAGACAGTAGGCAGTGGTTAGTGGTTAGGAATTGATGTTTTAATCAGTCTTTTTTATCTTTTATAATATGAAGACACCTGACAGCCGCTTTTATTGCCCGCTGATTACAGCCGGCACCATTACCCTTGACGAAAACGAAAGCAGCCACGCCGTGCGCGTGTGCAGGGCGTGCGTGGGCGATGTCTTGCAGCTGTCCGATGGCGTGGGGCACTTCGCTGACGCGGTCATCGAGGTGGCCGACGCAAAAGCCTGCGTTGTTCGGGTGGATACGGTGATTGAATCGGAGAGAGCGCGGCCCAAGGTGTCGCTTGGAATCGCATGCCTCAAGGACGACGCCTTGGAAGAAGTCGTCTTCCATGCGGCTCAGACCGAAATAGACAGGATTATCTTCTTGCGCACGGACTTTTCACAGGAGCCCAAGAACTCCGACTTAAAAAAGACTGTGCGCCGCGCGGAACTCAAGAGCCTCGTGAGCCTCAAGCAATCCAAAAAGGCCTGGATGACCGCAATCGAAGGCCCCGTCGAATTCGACAAATGGCTCGAATCCTATAAGGGCGACTTGATTCTCTGCGACATCGACGGAGATCGCCAACTGAACTTAAGTGGCGGCGGCTCGGGTGCAAATGAAGATGCAACGCCCATCACCTTACTCGTCGGCCCCGAAGGTGGATTCTCGCCACGCGAAATAGAAGCAATAAAGGCCTTCCAGAACGGGAAGGTCCACTTGCTGAACTTGGGCAATACGCGCTTGCGTGCGCGCACCGCCGCAATTATCGCACTCGGAAAAATTCTTTAGTAGATTGCTTCGTCCCTGCGGTCCTCGCAATGACGTGGGTTTTCACTTACCGGATTGTAACCGCTTTCGTTTGACCCGCGACCCGGATCAAGTAGCGGCCCGGCTGCATCACGCGCAATGCGACAACAGAACCGCTTGCGAAACCACGCTGCAACAGGCGGCCCTGCATATCCATGAGTGCGTAGTCCTCGCCCGCTTGCATGCCCGAGATTTCGACCATGCGGCCAGCGCTACGAACATTCACAAGGGACACCGCGCGGGAAACGACAAACGAAGTCTTTCCGGTGCTATCCGGGACGGTCTTGCTATAGACCGGATAAAGGTCCGTTCCCACATTCTGTCCCCATACATCGCCATTGATGCCGTCTGCGTTGTAGTAATGAAGCTGTACGGCCACAGTCCCATCCGAGAAACTTTCGGCACCTAGCGTTTTATCAGAGAACGCATTGACGTATTCTACAGAAGAACCGTCATCGACTTGACCAATTAACGGTAAAACTTCTCGTGACATTTTCTTGGCACCGAAATCGAGTCCATACGAATTGATAACATGGCCCTTGGAGTTATATCCGACACCGGAAATCAACACACCACCGTTTCCATTTTGAAGACTGGCAACGCTGTAGGAATTGACAATTTTAAAATTCGCATACGCATTACCGATTAAGCCTCCGCTAAAAGTACCGTCAACTCGCCCTGTCGCATAGGAGTGTTCGATAACGAGATTTCCTCCGTTCAGTTTTCCAATAAGTCCACCCGAAGTCAGCGAACCCACGTACGATGAAGAATGGCAATTTTTTATAGACAAAGTTCCCTTATGGTTAGCATCGACAAGCGCGACAAAGGCTCCCGCAACGTTGTCACTCATTAAATACGAATCTTCGACGCCAAGGTTTTCAATTTTTACTTCGCGAAGGCTATCGGTTCCCTTAACCGAGCCGAATAGTCCCATATGTAATTCCGCCGCAGCGGTGCCAGGAAAATCATTTTCAAAAAACAGACCCGATATCGTATGTCCTGCTCCATCGAATGATCCATTGAAATTATTTATCGGATACCAACGAATTCGGCCGAACCTATCTCCATTCAACGTATCGTTCTTGAGAATATCCTTGTTAACAACGATATCCTTTGTCAACTTACCACACACAGGAACTTTTTTATACGAATACATGTTCGCGATAACAGCGAATCCATAAAGTTCTTCTGTCGAGCCGATTTGGTAGCAATCATCAACAAGTGCAGGAGTCTTGATAACCAGGGAATCAAAATCATACATATCTATATGATACTCTACCAACATTTTTCCACTTAATTCTAGACCGGACGCTCCAATATGTTGTCCCCATACAGAACCATCTACACCATCCTTATTGTAGCCACGCAGCAACATTGCTATCACGCCATTTTTGAGATTATCTTCATCTGCCAAAGCCGCAAAAGAATTTGCCTCATGCTCATGATCTCCATAATAAAAGCAATTATCGACATAGGTTTCGGCCTCATTGTACTTACCTAAAATGCGAACAGGCGTTGACTCAAAGGTACCCGAAACTGCATACAAATTAATCGCGTTGACTATATTTAATTTTCCTACCGAAGAACCAACAAAACCACCAACAACGTTACCGCGGACAGAGCCAGAATTGTAAGAATTCACAATAGAGAGACTACCGCTGTTAAAGCCCACCAAGCCTCCTGAAGCAGAATTAACCGTATCACGCGACGATGTAGAAACATAGGCATGATTGGACGATTCGCTTATTTTAACATCACTCGCACAACCAATCAAGCCACCGGTAATTTTTTGAGAATTTATAGTCCCAAAGTTGGAAGATCGGCTATTCAGGATTTCAGCGAATTCGGCTTTTCCGGCGATTCCACCAACGCAACCTTCACCTCCCCAAAAATACGTTTGGACCAACCGCAGGTTCTTCACGACTGCCTTTTTTTCAGGAGCATTGCTATCGCTTAGATTTCCACGAAGTTCTGCAAACAGCCCTACATTCGAAGAATCCTGCGTCTCGTTCATCAAGCCCGAAATAGTATGATTTTGTCCGTCAAACACACCGCTAAAAAGCTTGATCGGGGTCCACAAAACCGAATCCCCTTTTACGCTGAGTATACCACCTTTACCGACAAATTCATTAACGGCAATATCATTCGTGAGCTTGCCGCATTCGTCGTGAGTTTCAGACGCATTCACGATGTCTGCAAAGCCGAACAATTCGTCGGCTGTCGAAATGGCGTAACAACCGTCGGTATCAAGCGTGGGAACCGACGGCGTAACAGTCTTGGCAGCAAAAGCCATAGACGTCAAAGCGAGAAATAGGATTTTTTTCATAGAATCCTCTTCTCAATAATCACCAAACGATGTAATGGTTCGCTCGGGGTTCTCCCCTCGCAATAAAAAAACTACAGCGTCACCTTGACTTTTTCGCGCATGGCCATGACCTGGGCCTTGGCTTCTTCGACCGTATTGCGGCGGGCAAGCAGCACGCCCAGGCGGCGGTGGCCCTTGAGTTCGGGCTTGCCGAACAGGCGAAGCGCAGTGTCAGGTTCTGCAAGCACTTCTTCGAGGCCACCGAACTTCACATGGTCGGAATTGCCGTCCACGACGATTGCCTTCGAGGCACTCGGGCCGTGGAACGCGATGTTCGGGATAGGCAGGCCCAAGATAGCGCGAGCATGCAGAGCAAATTCAGAAAGATCCTGGCTGATGAGCGTCACCATGCCAGTATCGTGCGGACGCGGAGAAACTTCGCTGAACAGGACTTCGTCCTTGCACACGAAGAGTTCCACACCGAAAATGCCACGACCGCCGAGAGCATCGGTGACCTTCTTTGCAATCACCTTGGCCTGTTCCAGCAGTTCCGGCTTCATCGGCTGCGGCTGCCAGGATTCCTGATAGTCGCCACCCACCTGGTGGTGGCCGATGGGTTCCAGGAAGCTCGTACCCGCCACATGGCGAACCGTAAGCAGGGTAATTTCATAATCGAACGGCACGAAGCCTTCCACAATCACGCGGCTCGCGTGGCCCGTGCGGCCTTCGTGCTGCGAAATGTCCCAAGACTTCTGGATGTCGGCTTCGGTCTTGATGACGCTCTGGCCGTGGCCCGAAGAACTCATGACCGGCTTGATGACGCACGGAATGCCGATTTCCTTAACGGCAGCCTTGAAGTCTTCAAAATTGTCGGCGAAGCGGTACGGGCTCGTCTTGATGCCGAGTTCTTCGGCGGCAAGGCGGCGGATGCCTTCGCGGTTCATGGTAAGCTTGGTAGCCTTGGCCGTCGGAATGACATTGTAGCCTTCCTTTTCGAGTTCCACGAGCGTGTCGGTCGCAATGGCTTCGACTTCGGGAACAATGTAGTCCGGCTTTTCCAGTTCGATCACACGGCGAAGTTCGGCACCATCGAGCATGTTAATCACGTGGCTGCGGTGAGCCACCTGCATGCCGGGAGCATTGGCATAACGGTCCACGGCAATCACTTCGACGCCGAGACGCATCATCTCGATGATAACTTCCTTGCCGAGTTCGCCAGCTCCGCAAAACAGCACCTTGGTGGCACTAGAACTTAGAGGTGTACCGATTTCTGCCATATTAAACTCCTTGGTTTACAAGGAAAATATAGATATAGTAGACAGTTGGAAGTAGGAAGTTAACAGGGAAAAAGGGATTGTTTTCAATCAGAACTTCGTATCGACCGGATTAAAGGTCATCTTGATGCCGGAACGGATCCAGCCATCCTTGCCGTCTTCGTGCTTGTCGTGAGCTAAATTCTCGTAACTGCGGAATCCACCGCCAAGGTAGAAGCCGAACCAGCTGTTATACTGCATGGAATAAAGCGCATCGACCAATGCCTGCGATTCCTTTACGCCAGACGGGGCCTTTTCTTCTTGAATGGCGACATCGTAGTCGGTGTAGAGTTCCTTGTCGCCTTGCTGCAGCCAGGCAAGCGTCATCTTGAGGGAATGTCTCCCCCATTTCCAGCCGAGGTCAAGCCACATGTCCAAAGCGTCGGAGCCACGGCGGTAACCAATCGGGTAATCGACAAAGTACATATCGGCGTAATCGGGGTCGTCCTGTTCGCGGTAATTACTGCGGTAAAGGCGGCGGCTCGAATATTCCAGCAAAGGCAAGCGGCCGTTGTTATGCAACGGGTCAGTGCGAACCACATCGAAGCGCCAAGAGAACGTGCCATAACGGCGCGTCGGAATTTCCTGGTAGTAGCCCGCCATGAAGCTGATCATGCTGCGGTTCGTGCCCTTGTCGTCATCTTCGCCCACGGGGCTGTTGATGTCTTCCATGTTGATTTGGCCATAGAACCTGGAATAACGGGCAGGGGTGAAGCCGAGTTCAAAAGTCGTGACCGCCTTGGTGTAGCCGCCCGCAAAATTATTGTGCAGGAACATGAACGGATTCATGGAGCGGAATTCCAAATCCTTGCCGCCCACCATGCTTTCTTCAATAATGTAAGTCCAAAAGTGCGACGTTTCGACACCGATGCGGTGGTACACGAGATTTTTCACGTTGTCGTCGTAAATGCGGTCGCGCTGGTTACTCGCCTGCTTGCCGTGTGCGGGGCACTTTTGTTCGGCCGCTTCGGAGCCCTTCGGGTAAACGCAACCTGTTTCGTCCGCAGCGCCCGGGACATCGTCAAAGAGCCAGGCGTTTAACGAGCTTACCAAGAAGTCATAGCGGAAAATACCGGCCTTGAACTTCCAATGCAAACCATCGTGATAAGGAGCTCCGCCCAAGGCGAGGTCATTCGGAGAAACTTTCAAGTCGGGGTCAAAGCGACCCAACTGCACGTAACCCACCGGGTTGTTCCACAAGGCATAAGCGTTAATGGGCACGCCAATGTCCAGTTCGCTCGGCTTGTAGGTAAAATTCGTTTTGAGCTTACTATCGTACCAGGCTTCGATATCTTTGCGCAGCGGCGCTTCCATCAAGAAATGGAAATCGCCATAGCCCGCACGAAAGCTAAGCGTAAAGAACGGATCGATATGTTCTTCGTAGCTGCGGGCGTTTTCCAGAGGTACGCGAAGTCCGCGCCAGTTGTTGCCGTAATATTCAGCCGTATCGACCGCGAACGTCGGATCCGTCGGGCCACCGTTAAAGCCGAAGTTGAAATCCGTACCAATCTGGAAATAGCCCTTATACGTAACAGAATCCGAAGACTCTGCAAAAGCCAAAGCCGTACCAAGAGCACATAAACCAAAAAATAAGGACTTCAATTTCATAGAAAGAAATTTAAGTAAAAAAGGAGAAGTCCGCCTCCGCGGGCATGACAAATTAAGGTTTTCCAGCATAACGCGAGCGGATTGGGCGCGAGCGGATACAACGTGAGCGACAAAGCCACAGGCGTTAAGCCGTGGCGGTCGCGAGAGCAACGCGATATCATATTTTCATGAATGCTATAGAGCATTGCGGTATATATAGATTACGTGAGCCGGAACGACCAAACGTAAGTTGGTCGTGAAGGCGAGAGCGAGGCGATATCACATTTTCATGAA
>CACVQR010000011.1 GCA_902756345.1 Fibrobacter succinogenes
GACACCGACTGTAGTTGTGTCTAGTAAAGGCTACGGTAGCAATGTGTATGATGGCTATGAAACTCAGTTGTGGGCGACTGATGTTGCACTTATCGAAGCACTCCTTAATGGTCGTTCACTTCGCGAAGATGATACAATGACCGGAGTGCTTTTTGAGACGCAAAATTTGGGTGTACGGACATCTAGATATTATGGAGCGGCAATTCGCTGCATAAGGGATTGATTCTTTGCCTTACTAGTTTTCGCTTGCGAGGTGGTCCAGATAAATCTTCTGGGCCTTGGCGTCGTACATCACCACGTCGTAGAGTTCTCCGTCTTTACCGGTGCGCGATTCCACGAAGAGTCCGCTCATGAAGCCCTTTTCGGTGGGCAGGAATGCGCTGCGGCCTTCGGGCGATGTCTTGAATTCAAGATAGCCCTGTTCCACATACCAGTCGCGAATGACTTTGTAGTAGATGCGTTCCATATTCTCGCCAACAAGGGTGTTCAGGCGGCGTGCGATTTCGCTCACGGGCACGGGCGTGTCTTCGGTGGGGTAATCGGCCAGCTGTTCGGCGGTCAGGTGGAATTTTTCCCTTTGCACGCGCTTCGGAGCGTATTCCTGGTCGTCTTGAAAATCTTGAGCCTGGTTGGCCTTGCGCTTGGCAAAGCGTTCGTTTGCAATGTCGACGCACTTTTGAATGTTGTCCAAAATGAACTGCTGCGCCTGTTGCCAGCACTGCGTATAAATGTTATGGTGTCCGCGCAGGTCCGATTCGCCCTTTTCGAATCCGTAGGTTTCGCCCTTGGCGGTGGGCAGGTTGGCGTCGGTGCCGCTTTCGGTGGACTGTCTTTCGAGAATGCCTTCTTGCACCAGGAAGTTTGCCACGTCGGCATAGAGCAGGTGGTTCATGTTCTTGGGCAAAAGTTCGTTCACGTTGCGCACCACGCGGGAAATCGAAACCGGGTAATCGAAGAAGCGGTAACCCTTCAGGGTTTCGGCGTCGATGGCCAAATCTTGCATGGCGGGCCTCGCGTTCTTCTTTGCTACGCGCGGCTTTTCGGCGGTGGGCATGGGGGCCACCTGGTCGTGGTTGAGCTGCTGCTGCAAAAGCGATGCGACGTAGGCGAGGCACTTGCTGATGCGTTCCTGTTTGCAGGAATCCCCTTCGGGCAGGATTTCGTCTGTCAGGGGGTTGATTCCGCAAGAGAGCTTGCGCAGGTACATTTCGGCACGTTCGATAATCGCATTTTCAGAGGCCATACAAAACTCCATTCGTTGCAAAAAGCGTTGTAAAGATAGTATTTTCTTGGCGTACCATAATTTTTTTCTACCTTTTAAAGTAATTGTGAATCTACTATGAAAACGGCTAAGCATTTTTTTAGTTTAGAAGGTATCGACGGTTCGGGCAAAACGACCCAGATCGATATGCTGATTGATGCGCTCACCAAGGAAGGCTACTCCGTGGTGAAGCTGCGCGAACCGGGCGGCGCGAAGATTTCGGAACGCGTGCGCGAGATTCTTTTGGACACGAGTTTCAAGGGAATCATGAGCGACAAGACCGAGCTTTTGTTGTATAATGCAGCACGCGCCCAAGTGATTGCCGAAATTATTCAGCCCGCGCTTGATGCAGGCAAGATCGTGATTGCCGATCGCTTTGCCTGGAGCACTTTTGCCTACCAGGGTTATGCCCGCGGCTTGGGCGCAGACCTTGTGCAGCGCCTGACCGAGATCACTTGCGACGGATGCTTTCCGGAACTAACCGTGGTGCTTGACATTGATGTGCAGCGGGGACGCGCGCGCACCGCGAAGCGGGGCGAGGCACCCGATCGACTGGAGAGCGAGAAGGCCGAATTTTTCGAGAGGGTGCGCAAGGGGTACCTTGCCGCGGCCCGCGACTACAGCGACTGCGTTGCGGCTATCGATGCCGACCGCAGCCCCGATGTCGTATTCGCCGACTTGTATAAGCTTGTAAAGGCTAGACTCTAGAAAAATCGTTAAAGTATAACTTGAAAGGCCTGCAATTGAATTGCGGGCTTTTTATTTCTATCTTTGGCGGTATGGATAGAGCAAGACGCCGTAAATTTGGCCAGAACTTTCTGGATGTACCTACCGCGCAGATGATTGCGGGCGATTTGCCTGCGAATGCGGGCGACTGGGTGCTTGAAATCGGCCCTGGCCACGGCGCCTTGACGGAACACTTGATTGAGCGTGCCGTGCAACTCACTGCCGTCGAAATCGACGAGCAGTGCGTGGAATTTTTGCAAGAAAAATTCCAGGGCCGCGAGAACTTCCACATCGAAAACATTGATTTTCTGAAGTTTGACTTGCAGGCGTTTCTGGATGCCCATGAAAAGCCCTGGGTCACGGGAAACTTGCCGTACAATGTGTCTACGGCGATTATCGCGGGCCTGATGCCGAAACTGCATTTGACAAAGGGCTTCATGGGAATGGTGCAGCTCGAAGTCGCCGAGCGCATCTGTGCAAGCCCCTGCAGTAGCAATTACGGCAGTTTATCTGTGCTTGTGTCCGCCTACGCCGATACGCAGATTCTCCGCAAGATTGGCCCCGAGCATTTTACGCCGCGCCCCAATGTAGATAGCGCCACCATGCTCCTTACGCCCAAGGCCGATGCGCTCGAGGCCCCCGAAGGATTCTTCGATTTCGTACGCGCCGCCTTCACCCAAAAGCGCAAGACGCTCGCCAACTCGTTCGGCCGCGCTTACGACAAAAAGAAAATCCAGGAAGCTATCGAGCTCCTGGATTATCCGACAACCGTTCGCGCCGAAGAACTTTCGCCCGCCCAGTTCCTTGAATTCTACAAGGTGATTGTGGGCGAGCAGGCTTAATTAGCCGAGTTCATCGCAATAATCATCGCAGCCTTCAGGCTCTTCGCCGCTGCCGGCGAGCAAGCAAGCCTGAGCTTCGAAATCGACGATTTCCATTTTCGGTGCTTCGTATTCTTTCTTTTCCATAGTCTCTAATCCCCCGGTGATTATTTCTGAATATTGGTGTTGCCGATGAACATGCCCTTGTTTTGGGGCTTGCTGTTCAATTTGCGACCCTTGAGGTCATACCAGCCGTTTACCTTGACCATTTCGCCCGTGACTGTATTCCAGCGGGCAAGGCGGGTGGTGCCATCTTCTTCGACCAGCGTTACGTCGATTGTTTCGGGCAGTTCAACGATCGATTCGACGGACTTGGCGAGAGGAGTTTGACCTCTGTATTTAAGGTAGGCGCGCATGGGCGGAATATAGGCGCCAGCGCCCACTTTGGTGAAGTGGCCGGCTTGAACTTTGTTCTTGTCCTTGGCGGCGTAACCGTAGACCTTGCCCAAGTCGGCATGGTCCTTGTCCCAGCGGATAAAATTGTAAGAACCTTCGAGAGCCCAGTCATTGGCGCCACTCTTGGGATTATGAAGTTCGCGTTCCAATTGGGCTTGAGTATGTTCGTTAACGAGTTGCAGGCCGCTCGCTGTAAATTCGATTTCCTTGATGTCCTGGCATTCTTTGCGCTGGGTATCGGTAATCATGAGCAAGGCTCTGTGCGCGACACCATTACCTGGTGCGTTCGAAGCGAAAACATTCCATACGCCTTCGTCATTGGTAGTGAAAGCGTAAGGGTCATATAGCTCGATGCAAGAACTTTTCGGCGAATAGTTCATGGGGAGTACGATGGTCGAATTTGTGGCCAGTTTTGTACTGCGTTCTACCACGAGGTTGAATTCACCGCTAGAATTTACATCGATGCAGCTCTTGGTTGTGTCTAAAATTTCAATACGGGCATTTTCGTCGTTGACCGATTCCAAGTACAATGTGTTGTTGGATTTGTAGTAAGCTCCGCCCGGGAACTCGCAAGTCGCATCTTCGCTCGGCCTTTCGGCCCAAACAGTAGAAACAAGACAAGATAATGCCGCAACGGTAGCGGCTGTAAGAACTTTTCCGTTCATGATTCCTCCAATTTTTTTGGCGGAACGCAATGTAGAAAAATGAGGCTTGAACAGATGTTTTATTTATATTACATGTAAAATAAAAAAACAAGACAAATTGCTTTGCCTTGTTTTGCTAAATCTTGAACGGAGGCTTATATATTAGCCGAGTTCGTCATCATAGACATAATTGGTTTGCTCTACGCCGCTGCCGGCAAGCAGGCAAGCCTGTGCTTCGAAATCCACGATTTCCATTTCCGGTGCTTTGTATTCTTTCTTTTCCATAACCAACCTTTAATAATTACTTTTGAACCTTGGTGTTGCCGATGAACATGCCCTTGTTTTGGGGCTTGCTGTTCAGCTTGCGACCCTTGAGGTCGTACCAGCCGTTTACCTTTACGATTTCGCCCGTGGCCATGTTCCAGCGCGCAAGGCGGGTAGTGCCATTATTCTTGTCGATGAGCTTTACGCCAATCGTTTCGGGCAGTTCGACGGCATCGGATTCAGTAGACTTTTGAAGAGCCTTGTCGCCTTTGTAAATCAGGTAAGCGCGCAGCGGCGGAACAAAGGCGCCTGCACCGACTTTGGTGAACTGGCCGGCTTTGACTTCGCCCTTGTTCTTGGCGGCATAACCATAAACGGTACCCAGGTCGGCGTGATCCTTGTCCCAGCGGATAAAGCTGTAAGAGCCGCGCATAAGCCAGTCGCCCTGATTGCTGACTTCGCTTCTTAATGTAAGCTCGACGGAGGTCTGCGTAGAAACGCTCACGCCGGTAGCCGTGAATTCAATTTCCTTGATACCCTGGCATTCATCTTTACTAATATCGGTAATCATCAGCATGGGCCTGTGGGCGGTACCGTCGGCAATGTCATGCTTTTCGGCGGAAATCCACATGCCGTTTTCGTCTTTGCCGTAGCTGAGGGGTTCGTACAGGTCGACGCATTCGTTTGCGGACTGGTAGTTTACCGGCAAGGTGATGGTAGAGTTTGCTGCCAGAGCCGTGCTGCGTTCAACAATGACTTTGAAGTTGCCGTTTCTACTGTTGCTGATGCAATTCGCGGCATCGTTATCGACTTCGACCTTTGCGTTTTCGTCGTTGATCGATTCCAGATACAGGGTGTTGTTGGACTTGAAGAATGCCCCACCCACAAAACTGCAAGTCGGATCGCCTTCGGGTCTTGCGGCCCAGGCGCTAGAAATTAAACTAGAAACAACTACTATAGTAGCAGTAGAAAGAACTTTGTTATTCATATTTCCTCCAAATTAATTTGGCGCGCCCAAATATAGAAAAATATTCTTAATTTCAACTTTTATTTTTATTACAACCGAAATAAAAGTTTGGATAAAAAAACAGCCGGGATAATCCGGTTGCTCTCTTTAATGATATTTGAAACAAATTATTTACAATTGAAGCCTTGCAGCTCAAGCCCGGCGCGCATTTCGCCGTAGGTCGAAGTACGCTTCATGTCCATCGCCTTCATGAATCGGCAATCGTTGTCGATATGAATTTGCAAGCCCGTGAGGGTGGTGGTGACTTCGCCCTTGCCGCTTGCGCGCATTCTTGCGATAATGTCTTCGCGGTGGTCTTCCATTTCGGGCGGAATGAATACGTCGGTCACGATGTCGACATTCTTGATTTCGGCGTCGCCGAATTCGAACGAGATAGTCACCAGGTTCTTGAGGCCGTTAAACTGTCCGTTGACCTTGCAAACAAGGTTTTTCGGCGAATTCTTGGATTTCTTGGTGTTTTTGGCGGTGCTCTTCTTGGGCGTATACTGCATGGCGGCAAAGATTTCTTCTTCTTTGACGACGCCCACGAGGCGGTTCACGATTTTGCCGTCTTTAATCAGGAAGAACGTGGGGAATGCCTGAATGGGGAGTGTTGCCTTGATTTTGTCGATGCCCGGTTCGTCGATACCTACCGAGGCGACCTTGATGTCGCTATAGTTTTTAGCGATACCGATGAGTGTGGGAATCATGACGAGGCAGGGCGGGCAGCTGGTCGAAGAGATTTCGAGGATGACCGGCGTTTTGGATTTCATGATTTCTTTTTCGAAATTACTGTCGTTCACCTTGACGATTTTGATGTCGTCTGCAGCGTTTGCGGTGGTGAAGGCGCCTGCAGCAAGAATTGCGGCTGCGGCAAAAGTCGCGATGTGTTTCAGGATGTTCATGACAATAAAATAGCAAATTGCTTGAGTGATAGAAAAAAGCTATTGCGCTTCGATGGCTTCGACGACTTTGATGTCGGCGGGCAGCCAGTCGACGGAATGCAGTTCTGCAGGGGCGAGCCACTTGGCTGCCTCGTGCTCCAAAAGTTCCGGCGCCTTGCCGCCGGCAATCGTGCAAAAGTAGCAGTGCATGGTCAGGTGGAAGGCGGGGTAGTCGTGTTCCACGGTACAAAGAAATTTACCCACGTTCACTTGGATGGCGAGTTCTTCTTGGAGTTCGCGCTTGAGTGCTTGCTGCGGGGTCTCGCCGCTTTCCATTTTGCCGCCAGGGAACTCCCAGAACCCCTTGTGTTCGCCGTAGCCGCGTTGCGTAGCAAAAATCTTGTCGCCATCTTGAATGATTCCTGCTACAACTTCGATATGTTTCATGAAGCCAAATTTATGTAAAATTTTTACGGGAGAGGTCTTGAACAGCCCTTTTTTGGTTATTTTATATCTAGTATGAAAAGGTTTTTGTGGATTCTTGCAATTTCATTATTGCTTTTTGCATGCGGTGACGATTCATCGTCCGGTTCTTCTGAACAAGTTGAACCTCTAACTCCGCAGGAGCAAATTGACGATACTACTACAACGTCGCCAGTGGGGGATACTTCAGACAGTTTTACTGATCCACGTGATGGTAAAACCTACAAGACCGTTACCATGGGCAAGCTGACATGGATGGCCGAAAACCTGAACTATTCTGACGAAAAGATTGGTCAAGGTGATGAGAGATACACTTGGGCCGAAGCGCAAATTGCATGTCCCGATGGATGGCATTTGTCGGATTTTGATGAATGGGTAGCAATAGATGACTGGGTGAGGAAGCATTTTTGGGCAGATTCGTTGGAAGAAAAATGTCCTAATTGGGCCTTAAAATCTACAACTGGTTGGGATAATGATACTATTGATGGTGAGATTATTGTTGGTAATGGAGGAAATACCGTGGGGCTTAATTTAAAGCCTATGGGGATTTGTGAAGGTTCTGAATGTCGTTATTTGGGTCGCATTGCTGCATTTTGGATTCAAATGATCGATTCACAAGATGAACTTGGCGATTTGTACTTTTTCCATATATCTACGTCTGGTTATAATAGCAGCATTGAACGTGACGCAAGGTTGAATGTCCGCTGCGTAAATGATAAGAATACCGTATACGAATCGCTAAGTAAGTGTACCCGTGAAAGAGAAGGAGTCGTTGCAAAAGTGGGTTCAGAGTATTATAAATGCAAAGACCTGGTTTGGGTGACTCCGACGCTAAAAGAAAAACTTGATTTTGCACTAGGCGAATGCAACTCGGCTAATGCGAATAAGCGTTACCCGTTACAGGATTCTGTTTTTATGTGTGCTGTATGGAATGGAGGTTCCGATTATAGATGGAACTACACTCCAGAAGATTCTGCATTTATAGAATGCGCCGCTAAAGGTGACACGCTGTGCGAAGTTGGAGTAGCGAAAGATTTGTATGTAATGAAGAATGGATATTGGAAAAAAGCATACGTGTCGGATGTTTTTGGGGATTGTACCGAAGATCGGATAGGAGAGATTGTGAAGCTCGGTAGGGTAGATTACATTTGCCGAGAAAGTTGGGATATGGCTAATAGCATTGAAGTTGAGTTTGGCGCTTGTGACGATTCAAAACTGTACGATACGCTCAATTTAGGTGCTAAATATATTTGCGTGGATCACAGTTGGCGCCTTGCGACAAGAATAGATGATGAGCTTGGCTTTTGCTTTGATGATGGTGCGGTTGGAGAATATGATGGCCACAAATACATATGTGATGCAAAAGATCACAAATGGTATTACGAGATGATTGATGAACGTGATGGGCAGAAATACAAGGCCATATGGGTAGAATTTGAGTGGGCCGCCGACGAACTCGTGATGGCTGAAGATCTCAAGTTTGGCGGCGACAGCTTGTATACTTGGGCCGATGCTCAGACGGCTTGCCCTGATGGATGGCATATCCCTTCGGATGCTTTTGTGCGAAAGCTGAGAAATGAGATTCACAACAACAAAGGCCTTACAATCTCGACTCGCACATTGATGTCGCAATCAGGTTGGAAAGTTAACGGGTCTAATTGGTCGGGCATGAATTTGCAGCCTATTGCAATTGATACGATAAAATCGTATGTGTATGACGGAGTGAAGGATACTAGTTATTATGTTCATGATAACTATAAATTGAATTCCTGGTTCTGGTTATCGGACGAAGAAGGAAGTTATGCAGGAATTCAAGAAAGGGTTGATGAAAACGGCGAAGAAGATTATGTGATGTTCGGACTTGACATTAGTGATTTTGATACTCCCGTAGAAAAAGCCACAGTCCGTTGCATCAAGGAATAAATAAGGCGGCCATCGGGCCGCCCATAATATTATTTAGTATAGTTTTTGATTATTCATCATCATCTTCGAATTCGTCGTGAGTTAGCCAATAGGATTGGTAACGCTTTTCGTAATCCGGGTCGGTGGGTGGGAAGTCTTCCGGGTGGTTTAGGCAAGAATCCAATAGAGCCTTGATATCATGAAGAGATTTCTCGTAGAGTGAGTCATATAATTGATTGTAAAGTTTTTTCTGCTCGTTATATGCATTTAGGGTTTCTGTATAAACGGCGTATTCGTTTTTAGGGTGAACGGTGCCATCGCTACATTCGATTTCTGTAGCAATAGAATCTGTGCTTATGGCGTCGTCTGTATCGTTAAACCACTGATAATATTCATAAACGTAAATGGAGTCAATCATTTCTATGAGACAGTAAGGCATGCTGTCGGGATACCATCCGTAGCCGGTTCTTTCGTAGTGGAGTTGAGCAACTGTATCCTTAAGAAAGGGGAAAAAAGTTTTTTTATATGCCATATAGGGCGCTTTTTGCATGGCATACGATTGAGGATTATTTACAATCATCATGTCGAAGTTCTCTTTGGGAATCCACTTTGAATCGTGACATGAATATTCGGTGGTGTCCACGGAATCCGTTTCGATTATAGAAGTGACTTCGGCTGAATCTTCTGGTATTGCAGGCGTG
Source organism: Fibrobacter succinogenes (assembly GCA_902756345.1). Classification (GTDB taxonomy): domain Bacteria; phylum Fibrobacterota; class Fibrobacteria; order Fibrobacterales; family Fibrobacteraceae; genus Fibrobacter. The sequence continues at coordinate 9,149 of CACVQR010000011.1, forward strand.
ATTTCAACGGGGACTGTAGCGGAAGTTTCTGCCGGTGCTGCAGGGGTGCTTTCGGAACTGTCCCCGCAGTTTACCATGAACAATGCTGCGGCAAAAAACAAGGCTGTTTTGAACATTGTCATATTCATGGTTTATTCCTCGGTTTCCTCAGCTTCTTCCGACTGATCAATGCAGGAATCCAACTGCTTTTGGAGTTCGGCTAATCTTTTTTCGTATAACTGGCTGTATGCCTCGTTGAAGATGACGAGATTCTTTTCGTATGATTCCAGGTCTTTTTGGTAGTTAAGGTATTCCTCGTTGGCGTATGTTGTGCCGTCGTCGCATACGAATTTTGTCGCGATAGAATCGTTAAAGAAGGCCATGGGACCGTACAAAAAGACAGGAGCTTCAAGTGTATCGAGCATATCTTGAAGACATTTCGGAGGTTCTAGGTAATTATATATCAAGCCTCCGTCTATTTCATCATAAATGTCCATTTGTGCATTGCGGTCGGCGTTCCTTGTTGCGGCCTTGACAGGATCGTCAATTAGATCTGAGTTCAAGGACCTCTTTTGAATTTTTTCGGCTTCGTGGCATTGCGAAGATGTGTTGGAAACGCTGTCAACCTTGTCGGTTTCGTTGCGTTGTAAGGAGTCGCTAGGCGCATTTTGCGTCGTAGAGTCGCTTGGAATATTGGTTCCCGGAGCTACGGTCGGGCTGCTAGAATTAGCGTCATCGCCGCAGCTTGCCCAAAAGAGAGCCGTTGATGCAAGAAAGAGTCTTTGTAGACATTTGCGGATGTTCATGAGCACGTCCTCCTTTTTGTGCTTTGGGAAACCCTACCATGAAATATACATTTTTTACCCCAAAGACCAGCTTGTATACACTTGAATCCACTTGGTAGAGGGCTTGAGATTCCCAAGAGCCCGCAATAAGTCTATATTCATTGTAAAGAGGTTACGCAATGAATAAATCGGTTCTCAAGTTTGCAATTCTCGGTTGTGGGCATATTGCGACCAAGATGGCGGCAGCTGTCAAGGCGCTCGAAAGTCGCGGTATGGGGGTAGAGGCGTATGCGGTGGCATCGCGTACTTTAGAAAAGGCCCAGAAGTTTGCGGCGGATTACGGATTCAAGTGCGCGTATGGTAGCTACGCAGAACTCGCACAAGATTCGCAAGTCGACCTGATTTACGTTGCGACTCCGCATTCCGAACATTTTAACGACATAATGCTTTGCCTTGAGCACGGCAGGAACTTGCTTGTCGAAAAGGCGTTTACGGCGAATGCATTGCTTGCCTCGCAGGCGATTGCCCTTGCCGAAGAAAAGGGAACCTTCCTTTGCGAGGCCATGTGGACGCGCTTTTTGCCGGCGGTGCAAATGGTGCGTGACTGGATTTTGGCCGGGAATATTGGCCGCGTTCATGGCGTGGAGGCGGAATTCTCGATGCCGCTTTCGCATATCGAACGCTTGCGTAACCCATCCCTTGCGGGCGGTGCGCTTCTGGACTTGGGCATTTACAGTTTGACTTTTGCAGACTTGTTCTTGACAGACCCCGAAATCGGCGGGCAAGGCAACCATATCGTTCAGACGAAGAGCGCCTGCGTCAAGTTCCATACGGGCGTCGATGCCACGGACTGGATCGATTTGAATTATTCGAACGGCCAGGTGGCGCACCTCAAGACGTCTATGGTGGCGCCGCTCAAGAACGACGGCACGATTTTTGGCACGGAAGGATTCATTCGCGTGCAGAACTTGAACGACATGGTCGAAATCCAGCGCTTTGATGTCGCGGGCGCGCTCGTGGAGTCGGTGACTCCGCCGCGTATTGAAAACTGCTACGAGTACGAGGTGCTTGGCTGCAAGGCGGCGCTCAAGAAGGGGCTTAAGGAATGTCCCGAGATGCCGCATGCAAAGACCATGCAGATGATGACGCAGATGGACAAACTCCGCGAAAGCTGGGGCGTATCTTACCCGTTCGAACAGAGCCCGGGCGAAGTCTGGGATCGTTCTGGCAACAAGTCGTTCTTGCAGGTTTACGATATCGAAACGGGCAAGACGACGTTGCTCAAGGAATTTGACAAGGTGATCGAGGCGCCGAACTGGAGTGCCGACGGAAAGTTCCTGACATATAACAGCGAAGGCCGAATCTACAAGTACGAACTCGAGGGCGGCTCGATTACCGAAGTGCCGAGCTATTTTGTGGACAACTGCAATAACGACCACGTGCTCGCTTCTGACGGTTCGGGACTTTATGTAAGCCACCACACCAAAGAAGACGGCCTTTCTCGCATTTACAAGATTTACTTTGATGGCCGCGAGCCGGAACTGGTGACGCCTCTTGCGCCGAGTTACCTGCACGGCATTACGACTGACGGCAAGACGCTTGCCTACTGCGCCGAACGCAATGGCGAATACGACATTTACTCCATACCTGCCGCGGGCGGTAACGAGACGCGGCTTACAAGCTCCCTCGGGCTAAACGACGGCCCGGAATACGACTGCGACGGCGAATACATCTGGTTCAATTCGGTGCGCACGGGGCGTATGCAGGCCTGGCGCATGAAGGCCGACGGTTCCGAGCAGACGCAAATGACCGACGACCCGCATTGGAATACTTGGTTCCCGCATATTTCGCCGGACCGCAAGAAGGTGGTCATGATCGCATATCACGAAAGTGATGTGCGCCCGGGCGACCATGTTCCGAATAAAGATGTCGAAATCCGCCTGATGACAGGCAGCGATGCAAGCGGCTGGAGCAAGCCGCGCACGTTGTTGAAATTGTTCGGCGGTCAGGGCACGATTAACGTGAATTCCTGGGCGCCCGATAGCCAGAGGTTCGCTTTTGTGAGCTACGCCTTGGAATAAACAATCCGCTAGTCTATAATTTCTTGCTGGCCTTGGCGCGTTCTGCCTTTACGGTTTGTACCGCTGCTTTCAAGGCGTCTTTTTTAGCTTGCTCCTCTTCCGGCGTCGGCTTTGTGTCTTCCAAAAGGCGGTCGGCCCATTCGTCCCAGAAGCGGCAGCGTTCGCCTTCGAGTTTCATCTTGGCAAACTTGACCGGTTCGGTTTCGACGGCAAGCGTTACGACCGATTCCTTGTAGGCCTGCGGAAGGCCTGCCACGTGCGCCATGCGCTGCTTGAGTTCGGCCACGGTGGCATCCAGAATATCGACTTCGAAACGGCGCTCGATATAGCGGCGGGTAATGAACCCGAGTGCCATAAAGTAGTCGCCCTGGTTCCCTTCGGCGAGGTAATTCTTCTGACGGAGTTCCTTGAGCGCAAGTACCGCTTCTTCGTACGGCGGGAGCCTGGGAGCGGCACCTGCTTTTGCAAACTTTTTATGCAGGAACCAGCCGAGGAACACCAGCAGCGCGACCCCCACCACAATCAGCACGATGTAGAGCCATTGCGGGAGACGCGGGTCGTCGAGCGGGTCTTCGACTTCCAGGATGTCTTCTTCTTCGCCGGTGGTGCGGGTAGAAACCTTGACGGCCACGGGGTCGGTGCTTGTCTTGACGGTATCGCTACCGACGACGGCGCTCACTTGCTGCGGGGCAATCAAAAAATCGCCGCTCACGAAGGTGTTGAGCGTTGCATTCCACACGAACTTGGCGGTACCCTTGGGCATGCCCTCGGTCACCTTTTCGTTCTTCATTTCCTTGACTTCGAAACTGCCGAGGTTTCCGACAAAGCTCGGCAAGTCGACGATTGCGTTTTCGGGGGCTACCACTTGGATTTCGTAATTGAACATGTCGCCCACGAACACCTGGGCGTTATCGACGTTCGCCTTGACCGATACGTCGAAGGCGAGGGTGCTTGTGGCACAAAATGCGATTGCGGTAAAAAGAATTGCGAGAGAGCTAAAAATTCGAGACATATAAACCTCTGTGCTCAAGAATATACAAATTTTGGGGTATGCGGGGCAACTTGGGCGGGATGTTTATCTATATTCCCAAGGCTTATGTCTTGGCGAAAAATATGCAAGCTGGTGTTCGTAATGGTGCTGTTTGGCGCCGCGTTCGCCGTTGCCGCCGAAACCGCCGACAGCTCGGCAGTCAAGAAGGATTCCGTTGCCGTGGCCGATAGCACTGGGCTCAAGACTTCGCGCGAGGGCGTGTTTTCGATTGCCGCTTTGTTGTTGCCGCATAATTCACTCAGGAATTCAGAGACCTTGCACAACTGGCCATTCTTCGCGTTTGCGGCGCCCGCGTACACGTACCATTTTAAGGTGCAACAGGATTTCGGCAAACTGCTGAGCTTTAAGGGCCTGGCGGCAGGCGATGTGAACTTTGCCGGGGTTGGCCTAAAACTGGATGCCGCAATCGAGTTGATGCACTTGCTGGAACTGGGTGCCGAGGCGAATACGGGGACGGCGCTGAACTATGGCAAAACCGTGACATTCATGGGCGTGTACGATACTGAAAAAAGGAACTACCGGCAAGATGTCATGTTTACGGAGTACGCATACGGCGTGCGTTACCATTCGGCGCTCACTATACCGTTGCTTGCGTTTTTGCCCAAGAGCGATTGGACCAAGATTATTCTGAAGGGAACGGCGGAATTCAAGTATTCTGCGTATACAGGCGCCGAAGATAAAGAGGTGTGGAAGGCCGGCAACGAAAACACGGTGAACGGATTCAAGTACAAGTACGGCGGCACGCTGATTTACATGATGCCGTTCGAGCGCGTGCCTATGGCCATGCTTTCGGTGAATGCGAGCGGCTTCAAGCACGAATATGATTTTGACAAGGCGTACAAGGATTACAATCCGGGTTTCATAACGGTGAGTATAACTCCGATGGCCTCGATCAGGCTGAACGAAAAATGGAACGGCATGCTCATGGCGTCTGTCTCGCGCGACCGCAAGTTCGAAAATCGCCGCTACCCGACCACCGAAGAATTGCTGCAAAAGCAGGTGGGGAGCGAATGGGACTTGCGCACGGTCATGTTTGTCATGAGCCGGAAATTCTAGATTCACGTCATTGCGAGTCCCTGAAAGGGGCGAAGCAATCTTTAGCCTTTTTTTAAATTTTAGAAATGGAAATGCCTGCTGTTGCGGGCATGACGGAAGAACATGAATATCGCTTTAATTATATACTTGGTACTTTTGGTTGCGATTGCGGTGCGCAGTGCGCGGCGCGTAAAGGACATTCCCGATTTTTTCGTGGCGCGCAAAGGGGCGTCGGCGAAGGCGGTAGCCGGTAGCCTGGTTGCAACGATTCTTGGCGGGTCGGCCGTGATTGGCGCCGTCGATAGCGGCGCAAAGCTCGGCGGGGCCGCGAGCTGGTTCATGCTGGTGGGTGCGCTTGGCCTGTTTGCGTTGATTCCGATTGCGGGCCGTGCCTACGAGCATGGCAAATATTCCTTGCCGGATTTGGTCGAGAACCTGTACGGCAAGGGCCCGCGCCTGGTGGCGACCATTGTGATTCCGGTTGCCTGGACAGGCATTGTGGCGGCCCAGATTATTGCCGCGGCCAAGCTCCTGATGACTTTTACTCCGCTTGGCTATACGACGGCGGCGATTGTGTCGGCGTTGGTGTTTACGGGCTACACGCTTGCGGGCGGCCAGCTTTCGATTTTGCGTACTGACTTTTTGCAGGCGTGCCTGATCATTGTCGGGCTCTTGCTGCTGGCGGGCTTTGCAAAGTTTGGTGGCGGTGAGCTCGGCAGCATGTTGGCAAGCGCTACGACAAGTGTAGCGCCCAAGTTCCCGTTCAACGCGAACTTTACGCCGCTAGACTTGTTCCTTCTGATTCTCACTTACGGCACCACGTATACGGCAGGCCCCGATATTTATAGCCGCATGTTCTGCGCGAAGGATGCGGCAACTGCCAAGAAGGCGATCGGCATGGCCGCATGCGTCTTGATTCCTGTGGCATTCGTGATCGGGTTCCTGGCGGTTTATGGTGTGAACTTTGCTCACGTGCAGGGCGCCCGCATTACGGCGATTGCAGATGCTGTGCTTCCGTCGGCGCTTTTGCCGGTGTTTGCACTTGCGCTTTTGAGTGTGGTGCTGAGCAGTGCCGACACCACGCTTTTGAGCAGTTCCATTATCATTAACGGATTGTGCCGCAAGCCTTCGCTATTCCAGGCCCGTATCATCATCTTGCTGAACGGAATCGTGGCACTCCTGCTTGCGCTCGTGTTTACCGATATCATCGGCACCTTGCTTTTGGCGCTAGCGGTTTATGCGGGTGCGTTTACGGTGCCGATTCTGTGGGGACTTTTAGGGTTCCAGGCAAAGCCCAAGTTTGTAGGGGCTGCCATTGTGGCAGGTGGAATCTTGGCGCTCGCTGGTAAACTGTGTCCGGCGTTACCGGGTTCGCTTGGCCAGCATACCGGGGATATCCTGATGATTGCCGCATTCGTGGTGAACGGCGCGATTCTTGTGCTGGGGCGCCGTCCTCGCGTGAATTAGGCCGCCTTAATTTCTTTGTTCAAAATTTTTTGACTGCGTATGGCGACAGTCGGGTGTTCGCGGTAAACGACTGCGAACAATTTTGTGTACGGGATTTCGCTTTCGGCGAGGTTTCGCATGGCCGCCTTGGCGACTTTTTTGCCGAGTTTTTCGAAGGCGTAGCGGTCGGCTTCATATTCCTGGTGCCAGCAATACAAATGGAATACAATGCGGAACGGAATGGCCGCTAGGTGTAACCACAGCACAGATTCCACAAGCGACATGCCGTGGCTTGCAAGCAAGAAGGCGAATAGCCATACGGCCAGGAGCAACAGGGCTACTTTAGCGAGGTTCCGCAAAATGCCGTGACGCAATTCCTTGTGGCCTTCTTCGTGCTTTTTCACGAATTCGTTTTCGGCCGGTTCCTTCTTGTTTTCGGGCAGCGGCACGATATCGTTCAATAGCGGGACCAGGCGCAACAAGGTAAAGATTCCGCCGCGCATTTGCGTAAGCCTGCGTTCGCGAATTTCAAGCACGAGGCGTGCCACGAATTCAATGGCAAGCAATAGGGCGAGAATCAGCGTGGCAGAACACATCTTTGCTATTCGGGCTTGTTCGTTTTGACAATGGAATTCAGGCGGCGCAACTTTTCTTCGACGCGGGCTTTTTCCCATTCGGTGAATCCCTTGTCAATCGGGTGCGCGTCATCGTAGTCGTCAAAAATTTGGCGGCCGCGTTCGTTGTCCTTGTCGAGCCCGTGAGTCACGCGTTCGTACCAGTCCTTTTCAAGCTGGCGGTATCGCTTGAGCAGTTCGTCGAATGTTTCGGGCAACACAACCACGCGCATCACGTCCTTGTTCGCGTCGTTGGTGGCCATGCGGCGCAGTTCCTTTACGGGTTGCGCCTGCAGGTTTGCATCGTTTACAACCAGGGTGATAATCTGCTCGAGCGCGTAGCGTTCCATGTATTCCTGGTACGTCTTGATCGCCTGCTGGCGAATGCGTTCGCGCATAAAGTTTTCGCCGAGGCCGTCGATGTGTTCCTTGGTGTAAATGTCGCGGATAGCGCTCACTTGCAGGCGCTGGTAGGCGTCGAAAACATAGCGCACGGTTTCGGGGCTAAAGATGCTGTAGAAGGTGGCGGGCACAATGCCCTTGCCGCGCAGCGAATACTTGTAGAGATTGCGGTCAAGCGCGTAGGCGTTGCGGGCGTAGTTCCAACCGGGTACGATTTCGTTCAGGCGAGGTGCCACACCCACCAGTTGCGGGTCACCCGGGCGAATCAGCGAGAACGGGAATTTGACGCGCTGCGGGAGCGTGGTAAGTCCTGTCGCAATCAAGGTGAATGGCGATTCGCGGTAGTTCGCGGGGAACTTGATATTCACGCCGAGGCCAAAGAACATTCCCTGGCCGGGCATGACTTCTTGGTCGGGCATGCGGCCGGTGTGGTTGCTGCCCACGTTTGCGCCGTAGCCCAAGTTTCCGCAGCCTTCGGGCCAAAGAGCCGCAATCAAGAGCGAGTGGTGGTGCATCTGGGTCATGGGGCCCACGTAAGAGCTGTTGACTTCGCCTTCTTCGATGTGGCAGCACGGCGCGATAATCGAAGACTTCACGATTGCCTTGCAGGCGACTGTGGTGCGGCTCATGAGTACAGAACCCTGCACCTCGGCACCGGTGTGAATGGTGACCGACTTTTGCACGTTCGAATTTTCGAGAATCACGGAATCGTAAACGTGGCTCGGTTCTTCGAGCGAAGAAAGCACCACGGAATTGCGGATTTTTTCGGCACCTTCGATGCGTGCGTGCGCACCGATCCAGCTGTTACGAATAATGTTTGTATTGCAGACCACGGCGCCCTTGCCCACGACGCCGAACGGGAACGCAGTCTCTTCGCGGTAGGCCTTGAGCTGTTCGTCGAAGGCTGCTGCGACTTCGGGGTCCGGCTTGTGGAACAGCTGTGCTTCTACAAGTTCCATGGTAATTTCGGGGAACACGGCGACTTTACGGCCGCCCATTTCGTTGCCCACGTGCATGGAATTCCCGATCATGTAGCTGATTTTTCCGCTACTGATGATGGAGCCCACGTTCTGGATAACCGCGCTGCTGCGCACCAGAATGTTGCTGAGCATGGCCACCTTATGGACCAATGCGTTTTCGATAAAGCAATTGTGTACAAGGCTGTCGTAAATGCCTGTAGGGAACGACACGTCGCCCGGCAATAAAAGCGTTCCGAAAAATTTAGGCAGGTAGACTTCGCCCATGAACGACGAACGGATAATGCGGTTTGCGTCGAAGTCAGATTCGACCATGACCTTGTCCCAGGATTCGGAGCGGTTACCGTTTTTTTCGAGAATCTGGATTTCGTCTTCGGTCAGGTGGCGGTATTTTGCGGTTCCGGCCCTGATTCCCTTGAAATTTTCGACGGAGGTCGCCAAAATGCTGTTCTTGAGCACTTTTTTCAATTTTAACAATCGCTGCATGTCGTAAAAATAGCCTAAATTTGAGTCGATGATGAAAGAGCTGCTCTATAATTTGATACGAAAACACAAGTATAATATCTCGATTTATACCGAAGAGATCTTTGAAAGACGTTGTCAAGAAGAAATTATCCGCAGTGACGAGGATAACAGCTCGTTTGTATATCTGGAATTTGATTTTGAAACATTGAAAAAGGAATTACCCGACGAGGGCGATTTCACGCAGTTCTGGAATTCCATTTTCGCCGTGTTGAGCAGTGGCAGCCGTGGAAGCGACATTATCGGGTTCCTGGAACATGAATCGGGAATCGGCATGCTATTGCTCGATTCCAAGCTTGATGGCTGGCAGCGAGTGAAGGGCCGTATCGAACAGAAGGCCGACGCCGACAACAATGGTAAAATCAAGGCCATTTTGGATAATGTCATTAAGCCGATCCTTTACCCGGCTTGCATTCAGAACGCGCCCACGCCGGCGGCTGTGTAGTTATGACTGAACAATCCGGCGTTCAAAAAGTTTTAGTCATCGGTTCGGTTTACCCGCGCTTTCACGAAGACGCCGAAGTCCCTTGGTTGCGGACCTCCATTGCGCACCTCAAAAAGGCGGGCCTCGACATCCAGGTTTTGGCGCCTGCGTACAAGGGGCTCAAAAGTCACGAAATCGATGGCGTCAAGGTGAACCGTTTTCGCTATGCTCCCGCCAAATGGGAATTCCTGACCCACGAAGAAGGCGCCCCGAGCAAGATGGCAAACAAGCCCTGGCTGCAGCTCTTGGCGATTCCCTATATCATCAGCGGGTTCTTCAAGTGCATTAAAATTTGCCGCAAGTTTAAGCCCGATATCATTCATGCGCACTGGCCGTTTCCGCACGCCTACATCGCGCTCGGTGCCGCTAAGTTGTTCAAAATTCCGCTGGTGCTGAATTTCCACGGGGCAGAACTCCTGCTCATCCGCAAAAAGAAATGGGTCAAGCCGCTCCTTAAATTTGCAATCGGCCAGGCGCAGGCCGTGTTTGCGAACTCGAGCTTTACTGCTGGTAAAATCAAGGCCCTCCGCAACGTCGATGTCGAGTGGAGCCCGTACGGCACGACTCTTGAATTCGGAAATCGGAATTCGGAATTCGGAATGGAGCCGCACCCGATAAATAACAAGTTCAAAATCTTGTTCGTCGGGCGCCACATTGAACGCAAGGGCATTCGCTACCTGATTGAAGCGGCCAAGTACCTGCCCCGTGAAAGTTTCGAAATCCGAATCGTCGGCGTCGGCGATTTGACCGAACAGCTGAAGATGCAAGCAGATGCATTGTGTCATCCTGAGCTATACGAAACTAAGAACTTTAGTTCTCAAGTTGAGTTATGCCCTTTGGGTAGCAGTGAAACGGAGTCGAAGGATCTGCCGGCCGAAATCATCTTCACCGGCAAGCTTTCGCCCGAAGCGCTTGCAAGCGAGTACAAGACTGCCAACGTCTTCACGCTCCCGGCGATTGTCGACAGCAAGGGCGACACCGAAGGCCTCGGCGTCGTACTCATCGAAGCCATGGAACTCGGCCTCCCCATTGTGGCAAGCAATGTGGGCGGAATCCCCGATGTCGTGATTGACGGCGAAACGGGAATTCTCGTTCCCGAAAAAGACCCCGAGGCCCTCGCAAGCGCCTACAAGCGTCTCGCCGCCGAGCCCGAGCTTGTAAAGCACCTGCTCGCCGGCGCCCAGAAGCGCATCAACGAATGCTTCACCTGGGACGGAATCATTCAGCGCCAGATCGAAGTTTACAACAAGCTAAAGTAAGTACCATTCCCATTCAAGGTCGTAGTTGCTGTTGTAATCTTCGTGCTCCTTGATATCGGTAGATTTTAGGTACCCGATATTGGAAGTCGTAAAGCATTTACCTGAAGTATAAGAGTCGTTTACCGAAACATCTTCGTCGATGACTTTGGGGCAAATTTTAATCTGGTCCGTCCCCTTGTTGATTGTATAGGATTTGGTGACGGAACCGCTCCATAGCCTGGTATCTTGCTTGTCGATAAAGGTGGTGGTGTTTATGGTTTGCCCTAAAACGCCGTCGCTGTAAGTGTAAATCGTGAACGAAACTTCCGGGTCGCCAGCGTTGTCTAAACCGTCCCAATTACTTGAAAGCTGTTTGTAATAGGTCAGGGTAATTTTCATTGACTTTGCTGTGGTCAAGTAATAGAGAGCGCTGGAACTGCTAGATACATAGCGGGATGAACTGCTAGAATAGCTGCATTGATACCCATAATTGGAGCAACAGTAACTGTTACTGTAAGTACTTGTACCCAGGCGGCATTTTTCAGATTCGCTTACGTAGCTGGAGCTGCTGTAGTATGTGTACTGGCACTGATAGCCATAGTAATCGCAGCAATAGCTAGCGCCATAAGTGCTTGTACCTAGACGGCATTTTTCGGATTCGCTTACGTAGCTGGAACTGCTGGAATATTTGACGCTGCATTTTTCGCCAAACATTTCACAGCACCAGCTATTGTATTCGTCCTTTCCGTTAAAGCACATGCTTTTTCTTTTGGCGTCGTAAACATCGTCGCTGGCGTTTGCTATTTCGTCTTCTGCCACTTCAAAAGGGCTTTCTTTGCTGCATGCCGTAAACGGAATGGTAGAAGCTAAACATAGAATGCTGATAATGCTTTTAAAGAATTTCATACTGAATCTCCTACCATGCAAAATCCATGCTTATTCGCCAAGTATAGAGGCCGCTCACGTAGGCGAAAATTTCATCAACATTCGTTCGTAACGAAATCAAGAGAATCTGCCATTGTATTGAAAAATGCCTATAGAATTCTATACCGAATCCCAGGTGTTCAAGAAATTCCCAGTCCGCGATAGTGAATGCCCCGTCGCAATCAAATGAATTGTCTGTATGGTAATAATTAGTATAATAGGTGTTATAACCATTGTCGTAGCCGTAATAATAATCATCATATATTCTATTTTCCCAGCTCCAGTCTGCATAGTAGTGGGGAATCCAGGCGTATATGGGTTTTCTGATAAGCGTACTTATGCTTGCGAAGGGACTGATTTCTTTTGTTTTCCCGATAGGGAATCCAAAACGGAATTGCAGGGGAATTTCAAATAGAATGCTGTGATAGTCTATTTCGCCATAGGCATTATCGGCATTGTAGTTATACAAGTCATCTTCTTTAAAGTAATAGTCTGCATGGTGGTATACAATATTTAATCCCGTCTGGAAAGAACCCCATTGGTAAAAATACCAACGTAATAAAAAGCCTAGGCTCGCCCCGATGTGATCGGTTCCGAAATCGTGTATCCGATTCACTTCGTGGTTCGCGACTTCATATTCCTGGAAATAATCAAATCCAAGCGAAATGCCCTTGTAGAAAGAACGCTTCCTTTGGTCTGGAATCACTTCCACGTGTTGCGGGGCGGAGGGCGTAATGATTGCATGGTTTGTGTCGGGGGCCGCCTCTTGAGTGGCGGTATCGCGAGTTGCAGTGTCTATGGCGATGGTGTCTTGTGGCGGAACAACAGAGCTGTCGCTGATACTTGCCGAAGTGTCAGCTGCGTTTACAGAATCAGCTTCTGTTACAGCGGTTGAGTCGAAACTTTGTGCGGTATCGCTTAAAACGGTGTCTGCGGCAACGGTGTCTGTGGCAACGGTATCTGCGGGAATGCTGTCAATCATCTCGGAGCATTTGCAAAGAAGTTCCACCTTGGCGCAAGCGGGGGAATCGCTTTTGCCCATGCAGGATCCGCAAAATTCAATGCAGGTGTCGTTAGCGAAAACGCTAATTGATAAGAATAAAAGGTACGGGAGGATTTTATTTTTCATTATAGTGATGCTAAGATGATGACGAGTGCTAACACGATGCCGCCCCCAATGGCAACCCATATCCCCGTATTACTCTTTTCCTTCATTTCGTAAGAACCGTCGGCTTGCAGTTCGGCGGTGTATTCGCTGTCGCCCTTGTAACCGAAGTTGACGTTCATGATGGCGCCGTCTTTCTTTTTTTCTGGAGGCGGCGCAAAAGAAGCCTTCATGATAGGTGCGCTTGGAGCGGGCTCGACGGTTTCGCTCACGGCTTCGGGTTCTTCGGGTTGAGAATTTTCGACATTACCAGAATCTGTTTCGCCAGACTCGTTGCATTGGCATGTCTCGATGATTTCGGTGCACAATTCCGACTGTTCTTCGATGCATTTTTTGCAGAAATCAACGCATGCGGCATCGTTTGTTACGGCAAAGGCAAACGAACTAGCGAATAAAATGGATAAAAACAACTTGAGCATGACATTCCCTACTCAGAAAGAATAACCGCTGTCACGACTCCTGCGATGGCTAAAATGCCAAGTAGAATTAACCAAGCGGGGGTATGTTGCGACACTTCGGTGTTGTTCTGGATTGCGGCGTAGTCGGGTCTTGGGCGAAGTCCGATAATGCGGTTGTTCACGACCATGATTCCCACAAGTTCGGTACGAACGCTCCACAAGTCGACGCGGTCCTTGTCATTGGGCTTAAAGTCGCGCCCGTCACGCACGGACTTGTAAAGGTGGGGTCTGTAGTTGTACACGAATTCCACGGTGTCGCCACGGTATTCGGTAAAGACCGGTGTGCCGAGAAGCGGCGCGATTTTTTGAATGTTCGGTTCGGCGAGAATGGTTTGCATATCGTCGTCATCGACCCAGTTTTCTTTGAGGCCGTATGTGGATGCACAACCGGTAAGGAATAACACTGTCAAGGCGATTAAGGCGAAAATGCTCTTTTTCATAAAATGCTCCCTTGAAAAAAATCCGGAAGGAGTCCGGATTCTTATCAGTCTAATGTAAATATATCAAAACAATTGCAAAGGGTCAAGGTTTTATTTTAGTTATAATGAAAACCTATGTGTCGCCCTGCTGTTATTGATCGCTTAAATCGGCTTCTTTCGCCTTGAATTTGATGACCCAGATTTCGGAGTCGCTCCCTAGGCGTACAGGCGGGCCCCAGCAATCGAAGCCGGAACTCACGAGCCAGAGCACGCCGCTGAGTGCGCCCTTGCCGTAGGCGAGTTTCCACACGTAGTCGATAAGGAAGGTGACCGGGAAGAACTGGCCGTTATGCGTGTGGCCCGAAAGGGCAAAGTCCGGGAGTCTGCCGGCATGCGTTTTTTCGATTCCCTTGGGCTGGTGGTCCAAGAGAATCCAGGGGCGGTAAAGTGGAATTGTGTCGTAAGTAATTGCAGGGGCGGCAACGGTATCCATGGTAGAATCTTGTGCGGCAACTGTCCTTGTAGAATCTGCGAGAGAATCCGTAGTATCTTTTACGTGTTCCACGATCTTTATAGAATCGGGAATGAGTTCGCTAAGCGGCTTGCGTTCGGTGTCCCTGCTGCGGGCAACCGTAAAGTCGGTGCGGCCCGTAAAGCAGACGCCGCCCAGGCATGCGGTAGAATCGTCGAGCACCACGAAGCCAACATTGCGCATCCATTCTTCGGGGTTGTTGCCTGAGCGCGCCATGAACGCTTCGTGATTTCCGTTGATGGCGACTGCCGCCACTTTCGCTCCGGCGGTCAGTTTTTTGAACAAACTATCGTAACCCGCGTGATCCATCTTTTCGGTGGTAATATCGGCGAGGTCGCCGCCGAATAACAAGTAGTCGGGCTTGATGGAATCGACTTGCGCAATAAGGCGCTCCAGTTTTTGGGGGTCGAACAGCGGGTCAACATGAATATCGCTAAAGAATACCGCGGTAAAGCTTTCGGTGTAAACGCCCGGCAAGTCGATAGTAAGCAAGTTCGTCTTGTATTCATCGTTGTGCTGCATGCCGTAGCCGATGAATATGAACGTGAATGCGCATGTGATTCCGAGCAGGTAGCGGCTTACGCGGCGTACCAGGTGGCGGCTCAGGTGATGCGGCTGCGTAAAGTAGTAACCGATTCTGTAGAGTGTCCAGGGAATGTAAAGAATTAGAGAATTGGGGAGCCAGACCGCAAAAAAGGTGACAATTAAACTACCGATCAGTGTAGAGCGCAAGAACATGCCCAAAAAGAGCACGAACAGCACTGCGGCACCGATAATTTTACCCGTTTTTCCCTTGGCGACGCTGCTCACGTTAATATAAATCAGCACAAGGCCAATAAGCAGTATAAATAGGAACGCAATCATGTTTCAATAATAGCAAAACTTTTTTTGAGTTTAGCTATATTTGACCCCGTATGGCTTTATGTATTGAATCAGATCATTTGGAAAAGGTCCAGAGGATCTTGGCCCTTCATTTCGAGGGGCTGGAAGTTTGGGCGCATGGAGCCCGTGTCACTGGAGTAGACCTTACTCCCGATACGGAACTGGAATTGGTGGTTATTTCAGACAGTCCCCTTTCTTTCGAGGCGATGACCGCCGTCGAAAAGGCTTTTGTCGATAGCGGACTCCCGTTCCGGGTCGATGTCATGGACTGGGCGAAATTGCCTGAATCTCTCCAAAAACAAATCAAGAAAGAACACGACGTGGTTCAAGCCGCTGCGGAATCCTAGTATGAAACGTCTTTTACCCTTTGCTTTGGTGGCAATGCTTGCCGCTTCCGCTTTTGCCCAAGACGAAATTCGTGAGGCAAAGAACTTAATCCAGAACGGCCAGTGTGCCGAGGCGATTGCCCCGCTCCAGAAGGTCTACAAGTCAAGCTTCCGCAAGTCCTCGGGCGAGCGTGCCGCCGTGATGCTCACGGAATGCTACTTGCGCGAACACAAGCGCGACGAAGCCTTGAAGCTTTCTTCCCGATTCCTGGAATACTACGTGAACACGATTTACCGCGAACGCATGGAACTGGCTAACGCCATCGTGCTGGTCGAAAAGGGTAGCGTTTACGAAGGTGTAGAAGCCATGCTTCGGATTCTCGCCTACTCCAAGAATCCGGCCGCCCGCAGCCGCACCAAGGATGTCGCCATCCAGACGCTCGCCGCCTCGCTTTTGACCGCTGACCAGTTGCAGGCCCTTTTGGAAAAGTACCCGGTGGACAAGGACATCGTGGGCTGGATGCAGCTGCAGATCGGCCGCGAATGCCAGAATTCCAAGCGCTACAAGGCAGCCCGTTACTGGTACAAGAAGGTGATTGCAGGTGGGGTAGCCGAAAACCTCTCCAACACTGCCGAGAAGGGACTTGAATCCTTGGAAGACCGCGGCGCCGGTATGCCGACGGTCTTGGTGCTCGCCCCCCTTTCGGGCGACTATGCCGAATTCGGCGCGGCGGCTATCCAGGGCGTGATTCTCGCCCAAGAAAAAGCCGGACTCAAGGGCAAGGTGAACCTGCGCGTGGCCGATACCCGTGCTGACGCCGCCCAGGCGCTCCTCCGCACCCAGCAGGCCATTAACCAGGATAGCATTGTGGCTGTTATCGGCCCCATTATGAGTGCCCCGGCCGCGACCGTTGCCGCCTGGCTTGGCAGTAACTTCCAGCACATCCCGATGCTTACCCCGACGGCAACCGACGACGGTATCGCCAAGATGGGCCCGAACATTTTCCAGGTGAACATCACCATGGATAACCTGGCAAAGAGCATCGCCGACTTCGCTACCAAGTGCCTGAACATCCGCGAATACGCGGTCTTGAGCCCGCTCGGCGGTTATGGCGCCTCGATGTCGCAGAGCTTTACCACCGCCGTGGAACGTCGCGGCGGCTCCGTGATCGCCTTCCGCAACTACGAAGAAGGCCGCCCCGACTACAAGACCGAATTCAGCCTGCTTCGCGATGTGCGTTTCAAGCAGTTGAACCGCCGCCAGAACATTGCCCGCGGGGCAAGCGACCTCGACGCCGTGAACGCCAAGGAACGTCGCTTCTACATGCAGGATTCCACGTTCAACATTCCGGGCATCTTCATTCCGGCAACGAACCCGGGCGACGCCGGCCTCATGGCGGGCCAGGTGGCCTTCAACAAGATTTCGGGAACGTTGCTGGGTGCTTCCGGCTGGTACGGCCGCGAACTTTTGATCCAGGGCAAGCGCCAGGTGGACAGTTCTTACTTTAGCGTGCCTGCTATGGACATGGGCGGCAACAACGACGGCCTCAAGAAATTCGTGAGCGACTTCAAGGAACGCTGGGGTGCAGAACCCGGCGAAGACCGAGTCAGTGGACTCAGCTACGACGCCGCCAACATCGTGTTCAACTCCATGGCCAAGAACCCGAACAGCCTCACGAACCTGATTAACTACACTGCGAATTTCCAGGGCGTGTACGGCGAAATCAAGTTCAAGCGCGGCATGAACATGAACACCAAGATCGTGACCGTGAACAAGGGCAAGTTCGAAACCGTCGAAGGCTGCCCGGCGAAATAGAGCTTAGTTGGTAGAGTTTAGAACTTAGAATAGATATCAAAAAATTCCCGCAGCGGTGCGCTGCGGGAATTTTTGTTTCTAGGAGGGAGAGATTGATAAATTCGGATTTCGGAATTCGGAGTTGAAATTCTTTCTGACTTAGTCTTCTTCGCAGGTGGGGCAGAGCGATGCCGCCACGTAGTCCGGGGAGTCCCCGTTGCGGTAATAGGCATGCAGGCTGTCGTCGTCCAGGAGGTCGTCCAGGTTCCCGCCGCCGGCAGCGTCGAGTTCTTCCTTGACGCGGGTCTTGAATGCCATGAAGCCGGAGTGGATCATGTAGAATGACAATGCAGATGTTTTATGGAAAAGTTTCATAAGACCTCCGTCGCGTGTTACTTACATGTTGATAAGTTGTTAACCTCCTATACCAGTTATAGATAATTTTGGGTGACTAGGCAATACTAAAAATTCATGTAAGGTTTAAGAAACAATTCCGTATTTTTGGGGAATTTTGCGAAATTTTGGCACATTTGTCCAAAATGGCATTTACTAAGTTGTTGCCTGTCAACACGTTAGAATGCGCCTTCACACCTCGTTTGCGACCCCAGTCAAAGGCTTTCGACTATATTCCAACTTGGACTAAAAAGTAAGCAAATCGGGCCTTCTGAAACTGTCCAGACGGAGCCATTTTTTGTGGATAAATAGTGAATTCGTGATTTTTATCAATAGTTTATCAACAGGTTTGGGACGGTTCGCGGGTTGCCATATTTTCTAAATTTGCACCGATGCGATTTTTGAAGACGATTATTTTTGCCCTTTTTGCTTTGGCGAACCTTTGTATTGCCGACGAACCTCTTACGCTTTCGCTCCCCAAGGAGCAGGCCGAACTCTGGTCCAAGGCGACTTCGGCGACCATGGCCCTGCGCTATGGCGACGCCCTGGAAATTTCCAGGAAGTTGCGCGCACAGAACGAGGGCGCGGGCTGCGTGCTCGAAAACATCGTGCGCATCAGCATTTACGACGACAAGGGCGACACGGCCGCTTTGCAGAAGGCGGGCAAGTTCCTGGAAAACTGCAAGACTGCCGGCCTCTGGGATGCCTTGCGCCGTTTTGAGATGGGTTTCGTGCAGGGCGAGACGGGGCATTCGGTCAAAGGGGCAATGACCACGCGCTCTGCGGCTAAGGCATTCGAAGATTCCAAGGAACTCGAGGCTCGCGCCTTCTTTGCCATTTACGCCTATTACATAGACAAGAGCTTTAGCTGGGTTCCGTTCAAGTCGGACAACCGCGAACTTTACTTGGCCACTCTCGATAGCGCCTCGCAAAAGTCCGAACGATTCTGGCCGCTGTTCTTGACGCCGCTCATCTGGATGCATTACGACAAGGAAGACTTTGCGACAGGGCTTAAGCTTGCCGAACGCGGGCTCAAGCGGGCGCCGAATCACCCGGTCATGCTGCAGATCAAGGCCGACATGCTCTACCGCCTCAAAAAGTACGACGAGGCCGCGGGCATTTACGAGCGAAGCGCCGCCGATTACCTGAAGCGCACGGGCAAGAGCATTCGCTACTGGTGCTCGGCGCTGAACCTGATTCGCATTTACAGCGACAAGGGCGACAAGGCAAAGGCCGATACCTGGCGCAAGACCCTGGACGACCCGAAGTTCAAGGAACTCAAGGATTGGATGCCGGGCTCTTTGATGGATGACTTGAAAAAGAAAAAGCTTCTTTAGTTTTTTTGTATAGAAAATTTAACATCGAAAAATGGTATTAGGTACCCCAAAAAAAGCGTGTTAGTAAGAGGCACGCTTTTTATGGAGGTATTATGCCGCAACCGCTCCGCATAGGATTTTTCCTGGATGGCTTTACCCTGAAAAAGGTGAACGACTATTACCGCAACGTTCACCGGTTTCATTCGAGCCTGGACTTCAGGAGTCTAAGGCTCTGGGTCGAATCGCAGGCGATACGCTACTTCGAGGGCGGCAAGTACCGCGAGTTGCAAATGGAGTCGCACTATTACCACCCGTATCGCGACCCGCATGTGTTCGCGCGCGACCGCGAGGGCGTGTTCAGGCTGGAGCAGACCTTGATGGATGCCGGTTACAGCGTGCATTTTAATAACCCCGCAGAGAGCGGTTGCGTGGGCCCGAACATGTTGCTCATGGAAGATGCACTGCTGTTTGCCATGTACAGGCGCCTTGATGCCGTGGTGCTTTTATCTACACAGGGCGAATACGCGCCGCTCCCCGACAGGTTGCGCCTGCTGGGAGTCCCGACTCTTGTGCTGGGATGGGAATTCATTTACCCGAAGGCGAAATACATGGTCCGCTGGAAAACGGATTCGTGCCTGAGGCGCACCTGCGCCCATTACGTGGCCATGGAAAAAATCCTGGATTCCAATCCGAACGGCGATGCGCCCTGCGGGTTTTTCTTCCAGCGCGAACACGCTTTTAGCAAAGGGCGTAATCCTCGACCGAAGGTGGCGGTGGGGCGCGATCCTCACGCGCCTCGCCGCCTTAATTAAAGCGAGCCTTAATTAATGCGATAGAGGCGAGCGGCTTTTACGATAGAGCCAAATTGCCTTTGTGAGTAACAAAGCCCCTGTTATTAAACAGGGGCGGTTACGAGAGCGAGCGCTCTGGGTACGTACTTAGTACGATTGGGCGCGAGCGGTCTTTAAAGCCGAGCAGTCTTTAAAGCCGAGCGGTCTTATAATTTGTCTTTTTGCTTCTTTTCCCATTGAGAAAGGAAGTACCACGTCAGGCGAAGACCGAGGTAGTAGGTATCGCCGACGTTGTCCGTGCCGTTCGGGACTGCGCCGTACTGAATGGTAAAGCCTTCGACGTCGAGGTCGTTATAGCGGATGAAACGGTAACCGATGTAGCCGCCCAGAGCCAAACGACCGAGTTCGATGCGGAGTTCAAGTTCGGAGTTGACTGTAGTTGCGAACGTGCTGTAGAAACGGTCGCGGACGGTTTCCACGTGGTCTTCGTTGCCCTTTTCGAAATGGTCGAAGTGGGAGGCGAAGTGGAAGTTGATGAGGTTGAAACCGAAGCCGATTGCCGGAATCAGGTTGATCGGCGCATTTTCGCCGAAGAGCTTCCATGCGAACATCCAGTCGGCGCCGTAAGCGAACCATTCGACGTCGTAAAGCGGGAAATAATCGTCTGTGACGGCGTATGAACCTTCGGGCAGTGCGGTTGCGGGAATATCTGCGGTATACCAGTCGGCCTTGCGTTCGGACACCTGGGAGGGCATGAAGTTGAAGTCGATCCAGGTCATGAACTGCTTGTACTGGGCACCTACGTTTACGTGGAGTCCCAGGTACCAGTCATCGAACTTGTCGTATCTGAATGCGCCGTACGAAGTCGTTTGGACCGTATCGATATTGCCGGAGCTATCGGGGACGGCGTACTTGACGCGGTGACCGAAGTTCTGGAAGGCAGTGTTGTTCACGTAGCGCTGGAATTCCTTGCGCATGCCGCGGTAGTCGGCGCCAATGGAGATGAACCCACGGACGTGGTCCTTTTCGTAAAACCCTTCTTCTTCTTCGGCGAACGAGCCGGTTGCGAGGGTGAGCAAGCTGAGAGCGACAATGCTCAAAAAAGAGGCTATCTTTGTTTTCATAAAAGATTCCATTGCTAATATCTAGGCTATAAAATACATTATGTTTAGGAAAATTGCATCGGAAATTTTCATAAGATGTTAAAAATCAACGATTTACGTGCTTTTTTAGGAGCTAGGATGTTGAATTTTTGTGGAAAAATGGTCATGGGCGCCGCCTTCGGGCTTTTTATGGCTTTTTCGGCCTTCGGGCTGTCGGGCTGCAAAAGCGAGGCCGGAGGCGACGTGAAAACGGCCGACTGCGGCGAACTTCCGGCGCTGGAATATAGCGAAAACCTTAAAATGGGCAAGCTTTGCGGCGAGGATTATGCCGAAATCCGCTCGATCGTGGGGCGCGATACCTTGATCAAGCGATTCAAGCTGGGCGCGCCACTCAAGCGCGTGGTGGCGCTTTCGTCGTCGCAGGTGGGCTACATGCTGCGCCTCGGGCTGCGCGACCGCATTGTGGCGGTGGGCGAGGGGCGCTACCTGGTCGATAGCTTGTTGTATGTGCGAGTCCAAAAAGGCGAGGTGGCCGAGGTCGGTAACGGGCCTACGCTTTCGCTCGAAAAGTTGATGGCGACAAAGCCCGACCTGGTGTTCGACTTTGCGACTGGCGGCGGCATGGACGACTACGAGCGCATTGGCGCCATCGGGCTTTCGCTGATGCTTACGTCGGAATGGCAGGAACGCACCCCGCTCGCGAAGGCCGAATGGATCAAGCTGTTCGGGCGCCTGTTCGGCGTGGAGGCGCTTGCCGATTCGATTTTTGAACAAAGTAAAACCAACTACACCTCCGAACTCCAAACCCCAAATTCTCTAGTAACTAGTAACTCCGAACTCAGAACTCCTAATTCCGAACTCCGAACTCCGAACTCAGAACACCCCTGCCCTCGCGTGCTTGTGGGCATGAGCTACGGCGGCGTGTGGCATGCGCCGGGCGGCAAGAGCTTTACCGCACAACTTATCAAAGACGCCGGAGGCTGCTACCTGTGGGCCGCGGACACCAATCAGGATCTGCAGTTCAGCCTCGAAGAAATCTTGCAGGTGGCAGACAGCGCCGACGTGTGGGTGAATCCGGGAATGTTCGCGACCGTAGAGGACTTGCTGATGGCCGAACCCCGCGTAAAGTACATCAGGGCGTTCAAGGAAAAACGCGTATACCAGAATGACGGCATCAAGGGTGCCGGCGGCGGGAACGATTTCTTCGAGTCGGCTGTCGCATACCCTGCCGAAATTCTTACGAATTTGCGTCTGTGTATACAAAACTCTACAAATGGGGCAGATTCTACCCGAAAGGGTTTTGACTGGTACCATAATATTTTTATCTTTTAGAACATGAAGACTCATACTGGTATTGGTGACTGGATTGCAGCCAACTATGAACTTGGGACACCTTTTTTGCAGCAGGTGCCCAGGGACTGTGCAGACTATTTGCTCTTGAATGCGCAGATCCGCGAGTACGAGCCGGGGGAAATCATTATCAACGGTGGTTCGGTCGGGGATTCGTTCTGCGTGTTGCAGAGTGGCAGAGCTTTTATTTGTGGCGAACTTTTGGCCGATGGCCATTACAATACGCTTGCCCAGCTCGAAATGGGCGCCTGCTTTGGCGAAATGTCCATCATTTGTAACGAACCCACGAGCAATACGGTGGTTGCTGGCGAAGAAGGTGCCACGGTGCTTCACATTCCAAGCGACGAGTTCGTGAAGTTCCTGGACAAGAACCCGAATATCATGGTGTACCTTTACAAGGTGGTCGCCGACCGCCTGCGTGCAAAGAACAAGGCCTTCGACGAATTCGAAAGGCTTTCGCTCCTTGCTTCCGCGAAGGTGCTCCCCTTTATCGATTTTGCGCAAACTTTGGAAAAGAGCCGCGTGACGGGAACGGTCATGTTCGAATGCAGTGGCGAAAAGGGCTTTATCGCATTCCAGGATGGTCGAATCTGCTGTGCCAAGTGCGGCAAACTGGCAGGCCCAGACGCTCTCGAAAAAATGCTCTCCTGGGGCGACGAGACGTTGTTCAAGCTCGACACGCACCTGATGCCTGACATCGTGAACATCAACCAGATGTCCGACACCACGAGCCTGATTCTGGATGCGCTCAGAAATATTGATGAAAAACAAAATGCCCACTAAGGGCTAACACGTGCCCAAGACTTGGGCAAAAGGATAAAAGATGAATTACGCAGACGCAGGAGTGTCCTTGGCACGTGCCGACGAAGCAATGGTCGGTGTCAAGAAATCCGTACGTACTACATTCAACCAGGGCGTTTTGGGCGACGTGGGTAACTTCGGTGGCCTATTCACGCTGAACCACCTCGGCATGAAGGATCCCGTGCTCGTGAGCTCCGTGGATGGCGTGGGCACCAAGCTCAAGGTCGACATCGAAATGGGTACGCACGAACTTCCGGGCCAGGACATTGTGAACCACTGCTGCGATGACATTCTGGTGCAGGGTGCACGTCCGCTGTTCTTCTTGGACTACGTGGCTACCGGCCGCCTGGAACCGGGTGTCATGGACAAGCTCGTTGCCGGTATGGCCAAGGCCTGCCGCGAAAACGACCTCGTGCTGATCGGTGGCGAAACTGCTGAAATGCCGGGCTTCTACGGTCCGGGTGACTACGATATTTCCGGCACCATCGTTGGCGTGGTGGAACGCGAAAACATTATCGATGGCAAGAAGATCAAGCCGGGTACCATTATCCTCGGCCTGCCTTCTACTGGCCTTCACACCAACGGTTACTCTTTGGCCCGTAAGGTGCTCTTTGACGTGGCCGGCTACAAGGTCGACACCATGGTCGACGGCATGGACAAGTCCATCGGTGAAGCTCTCGCCGTGCCGCACCGCAGCTACTACCCGAGCCTCATCGATCTTTGCAACAAGAAGATCATTCAGGGCCTCGCCCACATCACCGGTTCTGGCTACCAGGGCAATATTCCGCGCATTCTGCCGGACGATGTCGACGTGATTATCGACCGCACCACGTGGGATCCTCCGATGATCTTCAAGCTCATCCAGCAGGCCGGCTCCGTCGAAAAGGACGAGATGTACAATACCTTCAACATGGGTATGGGCATGCTCATCTTCATCGATCCGGCTGACAAGGCCGAAGTTACCGCTCACCTCGAAGCCAAGGGCGAAAAGTGGGTGCAGATCGGCGAAGTCGTGAAGGGCACCAAGCAGGTGAAGTTCCGCGACTAGTGACGAATGTGAAATGTGGGATGTGTAATGTGAGATGATTCATTCCTCATTACACATTGCGGCAAAGCCGCTCACATTACACACTGCACATTTAAAAAAGGCTTGCACGTGTAAGTGCGGCCTTTTTTTTTGCAGGATGCGGCTATGGAGGGCAGGCTGGAATACAGCCTGCTCGAAATAGCCGGCAAAGTCCTTGGTTGCTATGCTAGATGCAATTTGCATAGGCAAGGACTTTGCTTTTTATTTTTTCGTGACGCAGTTCTCATATTTCGGGGCTTTGTGTACATTTAGGGAACATATAATGATTTAGTAACTTGATTTTGCTTTGAAAATCGGGCAACAGAATTTATTTTTAGAATTGAAAAACAATAAGAGGATGTATGAAACGTAAACTGATGAAGTCGATGATTGCGGCCGGTGCGGTCGCCATGATTTGTGCTTGCGGCGACGATTCCGCTTCGAGCAATCCTGCAACTCCGATTGCCGATAACGCCTGCGCAAAGGCTGTCGTAATGGCGGACGCGTGGCTCTTGAACAACTGGGTCATTTATGCCGACGGTAACGTGACCGATCTTGCCGGTGCCGCAGTGGGCTACTATGCCGACGGAATCGTCATGGATTTGGCAGGCGCTCCCCTTGCACAGAATGTCAATCTCGCTGACCTTACCGCCTGTGCTGCAAATGCCAGCATCAATCCTGATACCGGTTTACCTGTAAAGCTCAGCTCTTCGTCTGAGGCAAGCAATCCGGGCGACCCGACGAATCCGACTTCTTCGGCAGGCGCCAATCCGGGTGATCCGACGAATCCGACTTCTTCGGCAGGCGCTAATCCGGGTGACCCGACGAATCCGACCTCTAGCGCAGGCGGCACGGACCCGACCGACCCGACTTCGAGCGCGGGCACCGAACCTACCGTAAGCAGCAGCTCCGTGAATACGAATCCGGAACTGGGCCCCGACGGGTTCCCGACTCTGGAATCTTACGGTGCACCTCCTGCAGCTTATACCAAAGAAATTCGCGATAACGGAAAGACCGGTTGGAATAGCCGCTATTGGGATGGCTGCAAGCCCCACTGTTCTTGGCTCAGCAGTGTTGATACCACGAGCGAAGAAACATTCCAGGCTGGCCGTACCGTTGCACGTAACTGCAATGTTCACGACGTAGAGGTTCCTGCCTATACCCTGGGACACGCTGTTCAGCAATACTGGATGGGTTATGAAGGGACCAATAGCGCTTGCGACAAAAAGGACGCTACGGGTACATTCTCTTGCACGGACATGGCGCCTATTGCTGTGAACGACACTCTTTCGTATGCTTATGTTGCCGGTTCCGGAGCTCAGTATAAGTTCGGTTGTGGCAAGTGTTATCACTTGCAGTATAATGGCGGCAAGAACGATGGCGATGTCAAGAAAACACACAAGGCTCTGAATGGCAAGCATATTGTGGTTATGGTATCCAATATCGGTTACGATGTGGAAGTTGGCCAGTTTGACTTGTTGATTCCTGGTGGTGGCGTGGGCGCCTTCGATGCCCTTTCGACCCAGTTGGGCTTGACAGACGCTTCGGTACTTGGTGCCAATGGTGGTGGCATCGGAAGAGTCTGCTTTGAACAGGTTGGCTGGGACGGCGAAGTCGCCGATTTCCAGAAGTGCATCATTGACGGCTGCGAAAAGGCTTTTTCAAAGTGGCCGAACTTGCTGCGCGGCTGTAAGTGGTATGCCGAATGGTACATGGCTGCTGACAACCCGACTTACAACTGGGAAGAGGTGGAATGCCCGCAGTACTTGATTGATCACTACATGACAACCATCAACACGACCAAGGACAACCGTTTCCGTTGGCGTGATGACTGGTCTGACTACAAGAAGGGTGATGCTCTTGAAACGCAGGAATGCCTGACGGACGAATATCCGCAGGGTTGCGCCCCGTAAGAGGTTTTATGAATCGTAAGTTATTCAAGAGTGTAATTGCTGCAGGTGCGGTCGCCATGATTTGCGCTTGCGGTGACGATACCGCTTCGAACAATGCAACAGATCCGAATGCAGTCATTGACCCGGGTGCGGGCGTAATCGACAATCCGTATTCTTCGGCTGGGGTGACTGACCCGAGCAATCCGGGCAATACGCAGAACCCAGGCAATACGCAGAACCCGACATCGAGTGCGGGTGGCACGAATCCGACCGATCCGACGATTCCGACATCGTCTGCGGGCGCAACGAATCCGCTTGACCCCACATCGAGTGCGGGCTCTGACCCTGTTGCAAGCAGCGGCTCCGTGAACACGAATCCGGAACTGGGCCCCGACGGGTTCCCGACTCTTGAATCTTACGGTGCGCCTCCGGCTGAATACACCAAGGACATTAGCGCTACGGCAAAGCGCGGCTGGAATACCCGCTACTGGGACGCCTGCAAACCGCATTGCTCTTGGCTTAAGGAAAGCTCGAACGATACAACTCGTGCAGATACGTCTTCCAACGAGGCGTTCCTTGCCGACTTTGGCACTGCACGTAACTGCAACATCCACGATGTCGAAGTGCCTACCTTTACCTTGGGTGACGTCAGTAAGGCTTGGTTCGGTTACAACGGGACCAGAAGCGCTTGCGGCGACGAAAAGGAAAAGGGCGTGTTCACCTGCACCGACATGGCTCCGATCCAGGTGACAGAGAACCTGTCTTATGGTTACGTTGCGGGCACAGCCAACAGCAAGTGCGGCAAATGCTATCACTTGCAGTACGACGGTCACTTCGCGAACGAGATGGAAAACAACCCGCCCAGGGAAACTCACAAGGCTCTCAAGGGCAAGCACATGATCGTGATGGCCTCTAACATCGGTATGGATGTGGCTGGCGGCAATCCTAATCTTCCGGCAGGACAGTTTGACTTGATGGTGCCGGGTGGTGGCGTGGGCGCTTTTGACGCTCTTACAACTCAGGTGAAAAAAGGCAGCGACTTTAACTGGGGTGCAGGCTTTGGCGGATTCTTGACCGAATGCCAGAACCAGCTCGGTTACGACGCTACTCTCGTTGAATACCAGACCTGCATCAAGGATATGTGCGACGCGGCCTTCGGCGATGCCGGCCTCCCGAACCTGTTGCGCGGTTGCCACTGGTTTGCCGACTGGTACATGGCCGCAGACAATCCGACCTACTACATCGAAGAAGTGGAATGTCCGCAGTACTTGATCGACCATTACATGAGCCGATACAACACCTCTCTAGAAAACAACTTCAAGAAGGTGACGGACTGGTCCACTTTCAAGGAAGGCGACGTGCTCGATACGCTGCATTGCTGGAAGGCGGGCGAAGCTCCTCCGGAAAACGGCTGGCAGAATCCGAGTGCCGGCTGCGATGTGGAATAATCGACCTTAAGTTTAGCTGAAAGCCCCGCGAAAGTTCGCGGGACTTTTTTTACTTTACGAATCTTTAATTTTAAAGGCTCCCGTGAGGGAGCCTTTGCTGAAAAATTATTTTGCTTGTGAGGAACTTAATGCATCAAGCCTAGCCTTGGCTTCGGCTATCTTTTCTGGCGGAAGTCCCATGTTTTGCAATACGCTAATTGCGTCTGCATGACCTTTAGCTTCGCCTTCGTCACGAGCTTTTTCAGCCCTTTCTTCAGCATCGGCAATTTGCTTGCGGAAATAGTCTCCGGCACTTTCAAAGCCGTATTTTTGTCCAATGCTTACGAATGCCATGTCAAGCTCCTTGAAAATATCTTTGCCGAGGTACTCTGCTAAATATATATTTATTTTTTGCCAAAGGCAAGACGCCTCGTCGCGGGGCAATTTTCGCAATCTTTCGTTGAATTGCGGAAGCACTTTGAGTAACTTCTCCTTGTCGTAAGCATACTTCATCGCCACAACTCCCATACCGGTCGCTACGTCTTCGCAGGCAAGGCAATCGCTATCAGGGATATCGGCCATATTCACAAAGGCATGCATAAACGGCAACATAGAAGGCAGGTAATCTTCTGGATAACCTTCTACCAACTTTTTAAACGGGTCCCAATTCGTGCGTCCGTTGTAGAAAATGATGGCCATCGTCGGAATGAGGTCATAACCTCGCTGTTCACCATGCATTTTCATTAATGCATTTACATATTTTGCAATTTGATTGAGTGTGTCAGGGTCATTGCCGGACTTATGTTCTAGTACAATCCCTACAAGCACTGGAGCGCCCGATATGACGCTTACGCGGAATGCCAAGTCACTTTCGCCAGTGTCGCTGACATTGGAGTATGAATCAGGAATGCGCACGAGTGTGTCAAGATTCACTGTCGAGAGGAACCTGTCAACCTTCGCGTTGACTTTGCCAGAAAGTTCTAGCAAGGCTTTTGTGTGGTCGGTGTCGGCAAACAGCCACCGGAAAAACGGATCATGCTTGCGCTTGGTCGTCCTGTTATTTTCTTTATTCATATGATATTCCTTTCTCGATGGAGAAAAACGGTTTAAGACCGAGTTTCGAAAAAAAACTCAGCCCAGTTGCAGCACTTTCGGTGCTTTTAATTTAAAGGGAAGGGACCGATTTTGCAGTCCATCTAAAAAGCCATATAAAAATCATCAGGTTGAAGAACGTGTATAGTTCAACAAAAACTGATTGTGCTTAATTTAATAAAATGATTGTAGAAAAACAAGCGGATTGCTCTCGCAATAATTATTATTTTGAATACGATTATGAAATACACCAAAAGCATTTTGTCTGTTAGCGTAGCATTTTTTGCATTGTTCTTTTCCGCCTGTGACGACGGTTCCTCTGCTCCGGACGAGCCTGTCGATACGTTCGATGCGGCAATCGTTTGCCCTGCCGATGGGATGAACGCCTATGGCGAGCCGAATCGCGGAACGTTCACGGATGTACGCGATGGTCAGGTTTATAAGTACACGACTATCGGTAACCAGGTGTGGATGGCAGAGAACCTGAAGTTTGACGCACCCTATAGCGCTTGCTATGACAAGATTGATGGATTCTGTGATACGTTCGGCAGGTTCTATTCGCTGCACCAAAAAGGAGAACTATTCGATTTATTTGACCAAGAACTATTGGATACGATTTGCCCTGCAGGTTGGCATGTGCCATCTGCTCCAGAATGGAATGAGTTAGCTGATAGTATGGGTGGGCCTCAGAATGCGGGACTTAGATTAAGGAGTTCTGAAAATTTTGGCGAATATTATAAAAAGGGAACCGATGATTGTGGTTTTTCTGCTTTGCCTGCTGGGTATTGGATGTCAAATGGATCTTTATCTGGTGAGTATATAATGACTATTTATTGGACTTCTACGAAAAGAACTGCGTCTATCTCATATTCGTATCTTATAACTTCAACAAATACATATGCCGATATTAATCAGCCTAAATTGCCTATCCGTTGTAAAAAGGATTAAATTGTCTGCTCGTTGCATAAGGAATTGATTTTCTGTTTTACACAAGATTGTTAATTTGTTAGATTTGGGTGCGAGGAGACATTTTATGAAAATGTTATTGGCTGCAACGGCTCTGTTGCTTTTGGCTGGGTGTTCTTTCCTGGATCAGGGATTTACGACTGCGCCCGATAAGGCGGTATCGCTTGAAGATATTCAAGGGTGCTATTACTATGAAGGAATGGGTGATAGAGACTTTTTGTGCGCAGAGATGTGTGTAGACAGTGTCTTGCATTTTCATACCCGTCTTTATTCGAAAGAGGATGTGAATTTAGAGTCTCCCTATAATGATTCTATTTACGTATGGGATATTGAAGCCCAGCGCCCGGAAGCGGATGGGACGATGAACGTAAATTTCCGTATGAATGGTCCCCACAATGCGGTGATGAATTATTTAGGTGGTGCTGAAGAACAATTGTATGTTTATGGCCAAATGCCTTATTATTGGCGTGAAGCCATTTATTCAAAGCAGAAGGGGGCAAGATGCGTGTACTAATTCTTTGCCTGTTCCTTGTTGCGACATATGCGAATGCCTTTTTTGCCTATGGTAATTTAGGCGATTCCAGATTGCAATGCAAAAATAACGTGTATCGTCCGGCGGGCATTGTGGGCTATACCCTTGGAGTAGGTGTTTTTGACGAACTGGAAAATATGGTGGACTACAAGATGTCCTTTGGACTCACGCGAGCAGGGTATTCATACGATGATGGTGACGAGAGTGTGTCGCTGTACATGCTCGACATCCATTTGATTTCTTGGTCTGTCAAGATTCATAATGTTTATGTCGAAGCATTTGGCGGTCTTTCGTATTTGTTGATCTATTCGAATTTTTCGGATTACATGGAAGAAAAGGTCGGCGAAAAATTTATTGACCAGGAACGTTTGTACCCGAAATACGGATTCCGTTTGGGCTATTACGTCATGGACAACTTGCTTGTTGGCGTGACGGCAAATTACAACATGGTTCATTGGCGTTACGGCAAGACTCGCAGCTGGGCCGGTAATAATAACGAATCCCTGTTTATTGGCGGCATTGGTCTTTCTGTTCTGTACAATATTTTCTAGTGTATGAATAACCTGCTTAAAGCGATTGCCCTTGCGTTTTTGATTCCTTGCGCGTTATTTGCGCAGGTGATGCCTGACACGTTGAAAAGCGAACTTCAAGATAGTACCGAGGTTGACGCTGTTAATGGATATGATGTCAATGGCAATACTTGTTTTAAAAAAGATCCGATGCTTTGCCACAAGATGTTGTATCGTGAAGTGGGGCTTTTGAAGTGGGAATATAAGCTGGATTATGAAAAGGTTGATGTGGATAAGCTTTATCCATATTTAAAGGCGAACCCAGAATCGCGTGGAAATTATTGGGCTTCTCGTGTAACGTGGTTTTTGGGGGTAGGGAGTCTTTTGTATACAGCTGTTGCGTGTCCTCTTTTTCTTGCTACGGGGTCTAAAGCTATTGGGATTTCTTGGGGTGTATCGTTTGCTGCGGGATTGGCTCTAGGTATCACGTCTGTGACAGAATTGCATATTGCAATTGATGATTATAAATAATGGAGTTAATTGCCGATGAGAAACCTATTTAAAGCGATTGTATTGGCGTTAGAAGAAGTATCCAGTGAACATCATATGATATACTACGATGATTTGCTGATAGGTACAGAGTTTTATCTAGATGGAAAAGTCGTGAACGATTTATCCGAGATTAGGCGGTATTTGCTCGCGAACGAATATTCTAGACCTTATGCTAAGGTGTCTAATTGGGTTAGGGCGTTTGCATATCTTTTTGCAGGGGCTAGTGGAATGATGCTTGTGGGCGGATTTGTGACTGAAAGTCCTTATAGCAAGTACCTCTTCATTGGCTCGGCCGCTTCGTTTGTTGTCGGTATTACCGGCGGATTTGTTTCTGGACATTATCTAGAAAAAGCGATTGACGAGTATCAATAGCACTTGTATTGCATTGTATTACGTTTGTAATACGAATCTTAAATTTATATTATTTTGTTTGCGTTTTGTGGATAAATTATCAAGATGATTTACACAAAATTGTTTACAAACTATTAAAAAAATTCTATATATTCGTGATAAATTAACGTTTGGAGAGAAAAATGCGCTTAAAGCACGTATTTCTGTTTTTGTCTATGGTTTCCATTGCGTTCTCTGCCCCGATGGAACCTGCAAGATCCACTTTGTTTATCCTTCTTGATGGAATGAATCCGTCAAACAAAGGTTTGCTGCAAGACTATTGCGAACACTATGAAAATAGTGAAGTTTGGGGTAAAACTGGTGCGGCAAAATACTTCCAAGAAAACGTTGTAAATACAAAGGCGAACGTTTATTCCAGATCGTATAAAAACCCTGCAGATGCGCCTTCTGCAATGGTATCGGAATTGGCTGGGCATGGGAATACGGTGCAGAAGGTCAACTGCAAAGAAAACGTGATGGTTTATGATGCTGGTAAGAAAGAATTTTCTTCTGGTTCCAGTAAGGATATGCAGATAAGTTCCATTGTCGATGAAGCGTTGGAACATTGGTTTGCAAACAAATTGGCTGAAGTGAATTTGCCGTTGCCAACAAATGCCGCAGATAAAATAGGCCTCTTGAAAAAAAGAGACACGTGGAGTGGCTCTGCCAATAGTTATACTCCTAAGAATACGTATAAGGCGGAATTTGCAGATATAGATCCGTTTTTGTATGCGTGGTTGAATAATTATAAAGCCAAAAATGGGAATTATCCTACTCTCGAAACGTTGAAAAAAGAGCGCCCGGATTTCTTGCCGTCGCGTTACGTGTTTGTTGCGAATGGTATGGGTGGTATGGTTGCTCGTGAATATATTCAGGGCAGCGGATATCAGGGTGATGTTGAAAAAATTTTGTTTATTAATACTCCGCATGAAGGTACGGGTTTTGCAGACCAGGCTTTGTTGAGTAAGGATATGGATTATTATCATGCTCATAATTCGTTAGGATCAGCATTGGCATTTTTAATACCGGTGGTTACGCTTGTTTATGTGGGTTCTGATTATTTTGTAGAAGATTCAATAATGTCTTTTACTAAAACAATACTTCAAGCGCTTGGTAGTATAGCGAAGGGTTCTATAAGCGGTAATTTTAACGATCACTACTTTGAAGACTATAATGTTACAGATGGTGCATTGTGGTATTCGGCTCAAGATGCTGATAAACGTGATTTGCTTTATAATAGCATAAGGGAGGATGCTAAAGACAGTAAAGTCGATACTTTAATAGGTAGAACACAATTGCTGAATTCAATGGGGATGCGAAACACGTATTCGGATCCGTTATATCGTATAATTTATTCTTATGGCATGCCTTCCGTTGGTAATGGGAGACGTACTCGTGCGGACTTTCTCTTTCAGAAGAAATATCATGTAGATGAAGAACACTTGAATGAGCAACTGATTGATGTGTACAAGTCTTCAGTTAAAACCTTCCTTTTGGATACGCTTGGTCTAAAAGAGGATATTGTTGACGCTTATTCATTTCAATTGTCGGAATTTTTAAGACATAAGAAAATTGATATTCGAAATCTTAATTTGAATGCACGATTTGATGTTGGCGTGACGGATTGGATATTGGAACATGCATCTGATTTAATTAATAATGAGAAAATGGCGAAACAAATTTTAGAAGGTGCGACGGATTTTGCTGTTGGAAAAGCTGTTGATTTTGTTGCTGATAATGTTGTTGGTGCTTTACTGGAATGGATTGATTTGGGAGGAATGATTGATGACCTGCCAACGTTCTGGGTGAATCTTATTACGGTATTGGAAGAAATAATTCCGCAAAATTTCCAAGAGAAATTTGTTTCTGCCTTTATTTCTTCTTATTCGCCTAAGTATAAGGGGATGGAGGCTTCGGCAGATAATTGCGATATAGGTGGAATATCTTTTAATCCGCTTAAATTTGCTGATAATTTTTCAAATTTGGCAAGCTTGGCAAGTTCAGAGGACCGTTTGAAAAATTGTCTTGCAGCTGGGCATAAGGATATGGCGCGTGGATTAATTAATTATTCAATAAATTTCTTTGAGCAAGGAACTTATGACGTTCCTTCTTACAGTGCTTATGGCGGTGGCGTTTCATTATTTAAAGATAAGGATGTGTTGCGCAATGCTTATCCATTACATACCATGTCTACAAGCGATTCTGATTATAGGTCTTATAGAAACATACTTGCTGTTGATGGCGCATTTGAGTCGAATCGAAAATTGATAGACCAAGGGCTTAAAGTAGTATGTCTTGCTCTTAGTTGGACGGGTACTGAAATCCCATGTAAAATAGCCAAATATGCTACAAATATTGGCTTTGCAACATCGCAAATGGCGTTGACATCGGTAGCTTTTGGGGAGTATGGGGTCCTGGAACAGTCTACCAATATGACTTTTAATGCGTCT
This sequence comes from Fibrobacter succinogenes, assembly GCA_902756345.1. GTDB lineage: Bacteria > Fibrobacterota > Fibrobacteria > Fibrobacterales > Fibrobacteraceae > Fibrobacter. The sequence continues at coordinate 42,894 of CACVQR010000011.1, forward strand.
TTAGAAGCAAAGCATTCTAAGGAAGTTTCTTTGCATAGTGGAGCAAAACGATTAATTTCGTACTCCGATATGGACGAAATGCTTTACGAAAAACCGTATATGAGCTTGCAGATGGTTTCGACTAAAGAAGGCGATGTTGTGAAAGCGTATCCCTTGTTGCTTATAGAAGAAAGTAGTGATGGTTATGGCGATATTCCTGAAATTGTTGACTATAATCAGTTGAATAGTGTGTATACTCAAAGGTACATAGCGAAAAATGGTTCGTCAGAAGGTTTCGACCTCTCTAATTTTTACGCTCCCACAGGGCCAGCAGAAAATTTGAAAAATAAGAATCTTGTTACAAATGAAGACTATTACGCAATGTCTTTGAAAGATGTTTCGTATAAGAATTGGACGAATGGATCTATTACGCGTGAAATATCACGAAAAGAAATGCCGGCAATGATTGTTAAGGACGAGATTAAGGAATACCGTTTCCAGATAGATGATTTGCGCCCAGATCTTATATGGCAAATAGGTCTAGACTTTAACTTGGATGTTCAGTTCTATTTTGAACGTAATACTAATGGAACGTGGGATTCATATATCGAAAGAAATGGAAATGATAGAATTTATATTGATAGGGCAATTGCTGTACCTCCTATAAATGAAATGGGACAGTTTGTATTCCGTCCGATGTATTTGGCTGATGAAGCGAATAAGCTTATAACAGATGTAAATAAGAAATTTGCTCATAATAAGATACAAGCGGAAGGTCCGAACCTTGTAACTGTGTTTGTGAAGAACGTAATGGATATGTCTGCTTCTCAACAGTTCTCGTTCTATTATCAAGCGACCCTTCCGTACTTGCGCGAAGGTTGGCCGACATATTTACAGACTGTATCTTCTTTGGATGATATTTATATTACTGCTGCCAATCAGGGTGATCCGTATGCGTTTACAAAGGCAGAAGTATGCTTGGTTAAATCCGATAATGGATCGTATACGCAGGTTCCGAATAGTTGTGTAGATGCAAATGTTAATTATGTGAAAAATGAAAATAATGATGCAGCATGGGATCAACTATGGCGAATGGAAGCGCATCTTGGTGATGGCTTTATTGAGAAGAATAATATTGAAGATGGAAACTATATCCTCCAGTGGAAACTCACAACAAAGGATGCGTCTAACAATACCTCTACCTACAATATGAATGTATCGGTAAAGGTTGATACTAAGAAGCCTGACCTTGCTTTGACTTTGACCAGCACAAATCTTTCGAATACTGCTAGGGATGCTTCTTGGGCAAAGATTTTGAATAATGATGGGTCGTCGTTAAGAAAAACTCGCGTTTTTGCCATCCCAGAAGGTACGAATGATACGATATGGGTGAAGAGTTATGATGGTACGGGCGTGTCAGAAATGAATTTTGGCTGGGGTTTGTCTGTGGGTAAGTTGCCTCAGGGAAAGTCTAAAGTTTATGTACAGTCTGTAGATTATGCGGAACCGAATATTGCGATGGGTATTATTCTGCAGGATTTGTATTCGGATGACAAGGATACGGTAAATGCTGCATGGCAGAATATTCTGGAATCTGATGGGGTTTCTTTCAAGAATGGTATTAACGGAACTACCCTTATCCAAGAAATTGTTATTGATAATGACGCTCCGGCAATCGATATGGGTTCTGTGACAACGGCTACAGTTGCAAATTCTTCCAAACAGTGTGCAAATTGTCCGGCATATACCAAGAATACAGGCAGTGATTTTGTGGTGAACTCCGCGGAATTGCTAAAACTGAGCTTCAAATTGAATAATGTTCAGAATAATGTTGCCCACGATTCTGTGCGAATTCAGGTTATTTTGACTGATACAGATCAGTCGCTTGCAAGGTCTTTTATTGCAATGCATGACTTTAAGGCGAATGCGACCTATGAATTCGTAGAATCGGGTGATTCAAAAATTCCGGATGGAAAATATTCCCTGTCTGTAGTACTTGTAGATGAGACGGGTAACTCGTCGGGTAATATTGCCTTGCAAAAGACCGTCCGCATTGATAGAACGTTGCCGGTAGTGAATAATGTTGTTCCTAATGAACCGGTGTATGCTTCCGCTGCAGATGTAGACAAAGCCACATTTACTGTGTCTTCTTCCAAATTGGATGTGAATAAATCGTCTTATGCTTGCTATCAGAAACTGGTTTCCCAAGCTGGAGAAAGCGCTTGGAATTATATCGGCGAAGTTTCTGCGGATCAAATGAATGATTCGAAGAAGGTCTCTGTTGAATATTCTATGAAAAATGCCGGAATGACTATTACGGATGGCCGCTATTCAACAATGGTGGGCTGTTACGATAAGTCTGGCAACTTTAGCAGCAATAGTGGGCCATTTAGTATTGGTTATAGGTATCCTGTTTTAACATATCCCACATCGGCGGTAGCAGCTGCGATTGCAGATGATTACATTCAGATTGCTGGTATCGCGCCGAATCCTATTGTTCCCGGCGGCAATATTCAAACTGCGGAATATAAGGTTGAATGGCGTAAAGTTGGCGATACCGACTGGAGTGAAAAGGGTGTTCAGTCTACTGGTAAGCTGGTAAGTACGCTTGTCAATAATCTTGCAATATGGGATAGGACCAATCTGGCTGCAGGTGATTATGAAATACGACTTTCTGTGAGAGGGTGTAAAGATGACTCTGACGCGAAGTGTGATTGGGTTTCAACAGTAGAGACGGTTACGTTGGATGTGCTCGATCCTATTGCAATTGCGAATAAGCCTAAAATTACGTTTGCTCTTCCCGTAGATCAAGTTCCAGGTGGTGAAGAAAAAATTATCAGTTCACAGATGTTGGGTGTGGATGATGGTAGCGAATGGTCCATGGAAATGAAAATTTTGGTGGCGGATCCGTTTGACCCGACGAGTACTGTAGTTGCTAAAAAAGAATATTTAGATTCAATGATTATTTCTCCGTTTGGCGGAAAGCCTAGTGGAACGTTGCCGCAGGGCCTGTCTATTTGGCAGGATAAGGATGAATGGACGATTAAATATGTGGGAAAAGTGGAAGCTGCAAAGAATTATTCTGCACCGACATTGGTTTTGAAATATACACATTCGTCTATGGAGTTTGTAAATTCTACCAAGGCCGATGAAGAGTCGTTCTTGTATGACGACACAACGCAATTTGCTCCAGAATTAGATTTTAGAAGTGTGATAAGTCCAGCATATAACTATACTAGTGCATGGGATTTAAGCAATGCAACTGCGTTTGAATTAAGGTTTAAGACTAATGAACCATTTATATTGGATGTGTCTTCTGTGAAGGATGCGTATGCGAACATGTATTGTGGTGCCATGGGAGATTTGTGCTCAAAGTACTTTGAGTTGTTGAATGAGAACTTTGCAACACTTTTTGTTAATACAAATTCATTTAGGATGAATCTTCCGTGGAACGGTTTGACTTCAAATGAAATGTATCCGGGGTCGGATAAGGCGAAAGTGATTGCAATTGCTACTGAAAAGACTCCTGGAAATCGCGTTATTGTTGATAGTGCGGAATGGAAATTATCTCTCGGAATGCCGGAAATAGTTTCTGATTATGATAATTTGGAAAGTCAGTTGGTAATTTCTTCTGAAAAGGATTCTGAAAATACTGTTGTAAGGCTTGGCGAAGTCGGTTACGAATTTGGTATTGCCGGCAGAAGTGCCTTAGTGACGGCTGTTGTAAAAAATCCTAATGGTGAAATTGTAAAAACATTGATGAATAATGATACTTGTGTTGCTGGTTCTAAGAGGAATGCCTATTCTATCAGTTGGGATGGTGTTTCTGATAGGCAGTTTGCAAGTATTAATCCTGGCCAATATACTTTTGAAATTAATGCGGTTGATAACGATGGTAACAAGGCTCAGCCCAAGATTTATCCGTTCAAGGTTGTTTATGCAGGTCATTTGATTGCTGCTCCTGAATCAGAAAATGATTCCGATAATGGAGCGGTTCTTGTGATGGATGAAGCTAAACCTGATGATAATGGAGAACTTCGATTTGTCGGTAAACCGGACTATTTATTGACTGCAAATGCTGAAGCTCAAGTATTGTCAGAAGAAAAACGTGAACTGGGTTACTATTGGGATTGGAAGGGTACGCAGAATCCTGCGTTCTATCGAGCCAATCGATTTAGTCTCGGTATTCGACGTCAGAGAAAGTCGTTCCCAGTGACGATTGTAACTATGCTGTCAACTTGGGGATATAGGATGCAGATGGTTGTAAAGCCAAATCCATTTGATTGGGAGGTTGGATATTATGTAAGGGATCGGAGATATGCCTTTAACATTGTTGTAAATGATGTGGTTTTTGATAAAGACAATGATGGCGTATTTACTATAGATGATCTTGAGTTAAATGCCCGAGATAATGTTATTGTTGGCCATGATAGAAATGGAAATAGGCATTATGATGTAATGGTTTATACAAAGGTGTTTGCGAAAAATGAAGCGATAAAAAATTATAATGGAGCTTCAAATAAATTTGATATAATGAGCGATCAAGATGGAAATTGGAAAAAAATGGAGGGAAAGTTTAGGTCTTCAGATGATAGGCTGACAAACTTCATTAATAATTATCCTAATCAAGGTGGGGTTCTTCTTTGGGAAGAAAAACATGTTTTCGTATCTGATGGCCCAGAATATAATTCAGATCTCAGCTTAGGTTCGAAAACGGTGACTGATGGGTGTAAACCGAGTGAAGCCAATGGATATGAATGTAATGATGGGTGTAAACTGAATGAAAAAAAAGAATATAAATGTGATGTGCCACCTACAGAAGGATTTAATCCGCATAAAAATATGCTTCAAATGGCAATTGTGCATGAAGATAATCATAATGGTTTTTATAATGATCATTACAGTTGTGGTTGCTCAAATAGCGGCAGTGCTACGAATGTATTCGCTAAGATCAAATATAAGGTGAATGATTCTTATTGGGAGCCTGAATTTGGCTACAGCAACTTGGCGAATAAGTATGTTCGTTTTGACCATACCAATAAGACTTTGTATAAAGATGGAAACTATTTCCCAATATGCAAAACAGCCGTGAATTTCTATGACGGAATGAATTGGACTCATAAAGATTACTATGGCATGGTGACTCCGTTTGAGGTTCAACGATTTAGTTACAATGGTACAGAATGTCCTAAAAACAATCCGTTGCAATTCCCTGACGAAGAGCAAACAGGACCGGTTACGCCTTCGAAGTATCAATTTGCGTTCATGGGTGTTGATAATGAAAATAAATATAATGAGGAAAAGTACGGTAAGAAGGTTGATTTTGTCGCTACGGCAATTGGCTCTGTGGCGGGAATTCAGGTGGCAGATGTTATAACAACTGCTAATGATACAACGCATGTTGGTACGACGATTGGCTATAATGGTTGGCTTGATCCGAGTATTGATTTCTATGTGACTGCTCGAGCCAAAATTACTGAGGTCGTAAAGCAGTTTGATGAAGTGAAGGTTGCCTATCCTTATAATAAAGATAGTTTCGCTCCGATTTTACCTAGTGGTGAACAATTGTGCGATATAGATGATGCTGGTAAGATTCGTCTTATAGATGATCAGGACAACCATTGCTTTAGATATTATCATGCGGCATCTAGAATTCACTATGGTGTTGGAGATTGGAATGATGCTCAATGGATTCAACATTTTGGATCTCCTGCTGATTTGGATTACATAAAGAATCCTATGTATGAGAATGTGCTTTCCCCGACGTCTGTAAGCAAACTTTTGGGTGATTTGGAAGAATCATGGGTTAATAATGTTGCACCTCGTGTTTACAAGAAAGATACTCTTGCTGCAAATGAATATGATGGTAAGGTATGGAGCATAAATTTTGCGAAGATTGCAGAAGGTAATGAGGCGCTAACTTCTACAATTGGATCTATCCAACCTAATATTAAACCAGAATTAGTCTTATCTCAGGAATCTGTTGAAAATGGTTGGAAAGTTGATACAGATAAGAACGGAAATGTTAAGGCAGTTTACAATGCCGGTGATATTGTCAATGCGAACATTGAATACGTTCGTGCAGATGACGATGTAAAGGTGGATTATAATCTGATGCAGCCGCTCGCTACGGAACAGATATCCAGGGAACGTATAGCAAAACAGAGTAAGGCAGAGATTGTTGCTGGTAATGATTGGGTGAAGAATTTCAAACTTTCTGACCCGAAAGTCTTTAATAGAAAAGATGGTTCTGAGCATGAATATTTCACGGCTGCAGTTTCTAAGAATGGTGATGAACTTGATGTATCTCGTAACGGCCTTGTTCCGCAGGAACGTTTGGACGAAATGGTGACACTTCGTGGTCTGGTACCGAGAAATGGAGCTCATTGGACGCTTTCGTATCTTTCTGGAACAAGAATGGTGCCGGTAGCTTCGGGTACCCAGCGTGAAAAGCGTTTTGATCCTTATCCGCTGCTGAGCAAACTTGATGTAAACACCTTGCAAGGCAATACAAGCTTCTTCTTGACATACGGCTTGGATGACGCTGGTGGAGATGTCTATTTCAAGCAGCTTGATGTGCATATCGGTGAATTGCTGAAGCCGACGGAGTCGAAGACTATACAGTCTATGTATGGTAATGCTTCTGTACTCTTCCCGAAGAATTCGTTTGAATCAAGTACAGATGTGACGGTACGTATAGCGAATGTCTCGGATTTGCCACGTGTATTTGAAGGCCTTGATCCGGTCGGTACTATTGTAGAAGTGCTTCCTTCTCATGAATTCGACCAGAGCGATGATTCGAAATGGCCGCGCGTGACCATCGAAGTGACAAAGGAAAGCCTTGGAAATCAAGATCCGCTCGACGTGAAGATTTATAAGCCTGATTTCAAGTCTAAGACGATTGTTCCGTTGGAAGAACAGGAACTTGGATTCTATGATGCTACAGGCTATCCACTCCTTAAATGCAATAAAAATAGTCCTGTTGCATGCTATGTTCCAGAAGGTTGGGCTATGATTAAGGTTTCTGGCAAAACGCCTACCTTCTCTAAGTTCATGCTGATGGATAAGGGTAAGGCAGCTCTTGTCAAGGAAATCAAGGAAGAAGAAAAGGTTGTTCCTGAATTTGCTTGCACGCTTGATAAAATGAATGCAGATACCGTTATTTGGGCTGGCCTCGTAAATGGTTACCTGAAGTACCCGTATCCGTGTGTTGGTGAAAGTAATTACATGATTCAGTTGCTCCAGAATAATGCAACGATTGCAGAATTCCAGGAAGTTACGGATTCTGTACTTAAACTCAATGTACGCAAGAATGATTTCTTGGCCAAGGTGACTTCAAAGGATACTCTTGAATCGAGACTTGCGCTTTATGGTGGCGTAAACAAGAATGTACAGATTGCTGGTCCGTATGTCGTGGCTGATTCGGCGTTGCCTATATTCGAGGATGCCTCGGTTAAGGTTGAAGACTATGAATTGCAGAAGCGAATCGTTGTCGATGCCGAGTTTGACGATGTCGAAAGCGGAATTGCCTCGGTTGAATTGCAACTTTATTGGGGCGGAAAGCTTATCGATAGCAGAATCAAGGCCGGTGGTTCTATTATTGAAGAAGACTTCTTGCTTACGAAGAAAATGGTAACTCAGTGTGTTGGTTGCAAGGCAGAAGTATTTATGACAGCTTATGACTTTGGTCATAACTATATAAAGACTAAGCTTGTTAGCGAAGAAATTTACCCCTTCCCGAAGTCTCTGGTACTCTGGTACCCGATGGTAGATGGCGCGGGTAGTGTGGCAAAGGAAATGACTGGCACTGATTTGCATTTGAATTTGACGTCAATGTATCGTCCGTGGCTGTATGGTGCCGCATTGCACTTTGCTAAAGTTACGGATTATGCAAAACCGACAAAGACATGGGATGGCGTTGGCACTGTTCCGCTTAGCCTTGAATTTAAGCTTATGTCGAATGTCTCGCGTGGCGGAACGGAATTCGCTATCCTCAGTTGGGATGCCAATAAAAAGTGGCTGGTGGGTTTAAGTGATGCTCATGACCTGTTCTTTGAATATGCCGGTCAGAAGCTTGTGTTTAAGCAAGCTGCTGTGAGACGTGGCGTTCTGATGCACTATGTGTTCACTATAGAAGGCAAAAAGATTCGCCTGTATAAGAATGGGGACTTTGTTGAAGAAAAGGCTTTGGCTTCCGAATTCGTATGGAATACGAAGGGTAAACCGGTTGCTGGTGCAAATATGAATTACAAATCTATTGGTGCCAATTTGTCGGGAGTTCGCTTCTTCCAGGCTGAATTGACTGATGAAGAAGTTAAGGATCTTTACCGTGGTGAAGTTGATATGGTTGAAGCAGACCTTCAGGTGGTTCGCGTGGTTGACCTGCAAGACAGAGAAAACCTTTCTGTAGACCAGGCTTGCGATTTGGCTGGAATGGCTTACTTACGTCAAGGAAATTCTGAAAATCTGGGTTCTGTGACATGGAAGGTTACGACTACTACAGGTCGCTATAATCTGTATTTGCTCGCACGTGGTTATGAAACTATGACCTCTGCAGTAGAAGTTGCGGTTGACGGAGCTGTAATGGGTACATTTGACATGAATAATTCCGGAGTTTGGACAGCGCAGACGGTTAACGGTCTCGTTCTGAGCCTTGCTTCGGGTGACCATGAAATTACCGTTACGCCTCTTGGTGTTACTGGCCTTGCTGCTCTTGCGATAGCCAATGCAGAAAGTGATTTGCCTGCATCAATGATTACTTGGGGTGAAGATAAGTGGACTGTGCCTGATCCCAAGATTCAGGTAGAAATGGCTTATCCTTCTTACTCGGATAAGACCTGGATGAAGGCTAATTTCCGCTTGAAGAATATTTCTGATGAATCTCTCGAAAATGTCAAGATTCGTTATTACTATAGCGGAGAAGATTACTATGTGGCCGCTCAGTCGTTCTATCCGATAGAAGGAATGTCAATTTATGCAGATGCTGCCGATGTATTCTACGCAGAATTGCGCTTGCCTGAAAGCATTCCTGTTGGTGGAAGCCCCTATTATGGTAATGGTCCGCAAATAGGTGCTTATAGAACGAATAACAATGCTCCGTGGAATTACGATGATGACCCGAGTTTCGATCCGGATGCTGTTGATGGTCTGTTCCATGTAACGGATAAGGTGGCTGTATTGGATGGCGAAGGTAATTTGATTTCCAAATTTAGCTGCTACGATGGAACCGGTCCTGCAAAGCCGAAGACTCCGAAGGTTCGTGCTTTGGCAAGAGATGAAGGCGGTGCATCTAATGTGAATACCATTGCGATGCTGGTGGAAAACGTCGGCGAAATTCCGCTGAATGGTTTTGAAGTCCGCTATTACGTTCGTGAATCTGCCTTGCCTGAGTTGAATATATATGACAACCAGTTTGCCACGGCTTCGAATATCACTTACGTAGATGGCGACCTCTACTACATATCGTTCAAGTACGACAACGTTATTCTCAATCCTGGTGAAAAATCTGATTATGGAAATGGCGTGAAGTTTGCGCTGCGCCGTACAGATGGTAGTGATTGGGATGCTACTAACGACGCCTCACATTATGGACTTTCGTATAGCTTTGCTCAGGCAGATTCAATCGTGATTTTGGATCAGAATAGGAATCTGCTGTGGGGTGCTACACCTCGTCCGACAAACGCTTTGCCTGAAATTCCAGGTGTTGGCAGCTATGGCGATTATGTTGTCATTGATCCGGATGGAATTACGGTAGATATTCCTGACGATGGTAAGTATACACTCGAAATGGTTGATATATCAGGTACTTCTCTAACAGTGATATTTAGCGGTAATTGGAGTGCTGGAGAGCATTACATATCGACTAAAAATATTACATTGATATCTGGTCAGTATATCGTACTCCGCAAGGGAACAACGATACTATCAAGAGTGTATATAAATTAAGGTAACTTATGAACTATCCAAAGAAAATATTAGTAGGATTACTTCTGTCTCTATTGGCGAGTTGTGCCATGTTTGATGAAAATGGATTGTCTCTTGCGTCCGAGAAAGCCTCGTTAGAAGATCTTCAAGGATGTTTCTATGCTTTGGGTAGTTCATTTGAAACCGTATATGAAGCTGGATATAAATCGCTGTATTATAAATGGTGTAAAAGCGTTTGCATTGTAGGTGATACGGTGAATTTTTCAAGTTATAAGATTTATACGGATAAGGATTATTCAAAAATTGATCCTGATAGGCAACCTGTGAGTAGTACAGAAAGCAAATCGCTTACCTTGTTGGAACCCGCTGCTCACGGAGCCTTCTATTACAATGTGAAAATTGGAAAGGAAGACTATTACTTTGAAAATGTTAACGGAGTACGTTCTCTAGAAACAAGAAATGATTCAAAATATGTTGCCTCGGAGGATGCTGTATGCGATTCGTTTTAATCGTGGTTGCTTTATGTGTGATTAATGCAAACGCATTCTTTGTTGGCGGACGTATTGGGGAAAGCCGTTTACAGTCAGAGAACGTGATTTATAAGCCCGCCGGAATTGTAGCTCTGTCACTTGAGTCGGGATTTTTTGATGAAATTGATAATTCGGTAGACTATTCAATGTCCTTTGAATTAAAGCGATTCGGTTATGCCTATAACGATGGGGATAACAGTGTTGCCTTTTGGTCCGTAGGCTTAAAACCTATGATATGGACTTTTTCTTTTTGGCAGATGTATGTACAGGGCTATTTGTCCTTGGCGTTCATTGCGGTTCACGATGAATTTGAATCAGCAATGGAAGAACATTATTTTGATGGTTTTGACTCGCATCGATTTTTTTGGGGAAGCGGCTTGGCCATTGGATATCGCATTCAAGAAAAATTGAGTGTTGCTTTGTCTTATGATATCAATACTCTTTTTATTCTTGAGAGTAGATCGAAATATCGCTATGAGACCAACTACTCTATAGCAGGTATCGGTCTTTCTGTTATGTATAACCTTTTTTAACTAATAGGAATAATTAAATGAAAAAAGTACTCATTTCTCTGTTGCTTATCTGCACGGCATCTTTTGCTCTGTCTTTAGATGATGTAAGGAAGGGCTTGAAGACATCGTCCATTAGCGAAGATTCTTTGGAGATGAAGTTCAAAACGACAATTACTTCTCCGATGATTGGTTCGCAGACAATGGATACTTATAGTGTTCGTAAGGGACCCAACAAGGTTTATTTCGAAATGACGAATAAGCTCTTGAGCCAGCGCATGATTCTTTCGGGCAATAAAATCAAGATCATTGACTTGAAGAATAAGTCTGAAAAGATTGTCAATAACAGTGCACAGATGCAAAAAATGATGCAGTCCCCGAGCTCTAACCCGATGGAAAAGGGAAATTGGAAAGAACCTGTATTGGTATCGGGTGATGTATACCGAATCGAAGGTGATTCTGCTACCGTATATTACGATGCATCTAAAAAGCACCTTGTGAAAATGGAACAGGTTACCGATAAGGCAAATACCCTTACGACATTTGAATATAATCCGTCTACCAAAATGATGTCTGCCATGAAGATTTCTGTTATGATTGGCAATCAGGAAACCAAGATAGAGATGGTATTCTCGAAGTATCAGAATTCCAAGAATTTCTCGGATAAGGTATTTGATTTTTAAGTTAAAGTAGACTGAAGAAGCCCTTTTCGTGGATGGTTCTTCCCGAAATTTTGTATCTTGTAGGGCATGAATAAGAAGATCCTCGCTGTTAGTCTTGTTGCATGTTCCCTTGCTTTTGCCGGGGAGCATTGGAATGTGGATGCCGGCGGGGTATCGATGAAGTACCTCTCGATGCATGCTTCGGCTAGGACTGCCGGCCTTTCGGGGGTGGGCGTCGCCGATGCAGCGAATGCTTCTGAAATTTCGCGTAACCCGCTGGCTATGTCCGCGGTTCAAGAGGCCGAGGCAGGTATCAACCATATTATTTTCCCGGAAATGACGGCCGATGACTTTACGACGGCGTATTTGGCGCTCCCGTTCGAGTTCTGGAAATTCCCGCTCACGGCGTCGGCTGGATTTGAATTCCTGGGTTACGACGGCATCGAGGGCCGCGACGAAGAGGGTTTCAAGACGTCGGAATACGGTGCCTACGCCTGGTCGCTCTCGGCGGGCCTCGGTAACCGCAGCAAGGTTTTTAACTGGGCAACGTCGGCGCGTTTGAGTGTGCAGACGATTGATGACGAATCGGCGATTGCGTTCCTTGGCGATGTGGGTGGCGCCTACCATGTGAATGAATACTTTGCCTTTGGCGCGACCCTTACGAACTTTGGTTACATGAGCGACTACGACGGCGAAGATGAAACTGCCCCGATGGCATTGCAGGCAGGCATTACGGGCATTTTGCCGATTGCAAAGTTCTTTGACTTGCAGAGCAATTGGAACTTGCATGTGTCTGCCGACGCTTACCGCCGCGCCGATATGCAGGACCCCGAATGGCGATTCGGTGGCGAACTGAATTACGCTGACTTGCTTGCGTTCCGCATGGGTTATGCGGTGCGCCCCGATACCGAAGACGGAATCAGTGCGGGCCTTGGCGTTGCCGTCGGTATGGCGCATTTCGATTACGCCTACAGCCCCAAAAAAGCGTTTGACGGCGGCTACCACTACCTGACGCTTGGCATTCGATTCTAACTTAACTGGAATGTTTTCTGATTTGATAATTGAGGCAGCCGCGGCTGATGCCTAGTTTTTGCGCGGTGACACTTTTGTTGCCGCTATTTTTGGAGAGCTCCGAACAAATTAAATTCCATTCGGGCGTTTCGGCAATGCGCCTAGATTTTGCCTGGTATAGAGTGCAGGAGTCCGCGACTGTGGCGGGCTCGCTGAATTCGTCGGTGAGCACGTTGCCCAAGGTAATGTCGTAGGGCTTTAAAAGCGAATAGCGTTGCAATACGTTCTTGAGCTGGCGCACGTTTCCGGGCCATTTGCGCTTTGAAAGCAATGCAATCTCGCTTGCATTAAGCGGATTGTGATCGGCGATTTCTTTCCAGATTTCTTGGGCGATAGCCGCAAAGTCTTCGCGTTCGCGGAGCGGCGGGATTTTCACGGGGAACACGTTCAGTCTAAAATAAAGGTCTTCACGGAATCGCCCTGCATGTACCTCGGCGCGCAAGTTGCGGTTGGTGGCGCAAACCAGGCGAAAGTCTACAGGCTGGGGGTCGCAGCTGCCGAGTGGCATTACGGAGCGCTCCTGCAAAATACGCAGCAGTTTGCACTGAATTTCGAGCGGCATCTCGCCGATTTCATCCAAAAAAAGCGTGCCGTGGTCCGCCGAGCGCACCACTCCCAGGCGCTCTTCGCTGGCGCCGGTGAAAGCCCCCTTGCGGTGGCCTTCCAGAATGCTTTCGGTGAGTCCCTTGGCAATCGCCCCGCAATTGAGGGCGATAAAGGGCCCGCCCGCCCGCTTGCTGTGAGCGTGGACAAAGCGGGCGGCGACTTCTTTGCCGCTGCCCGATTCCCCAAGCAGTAGCACCGAGATGTCGGAGCTTGCCGCAATGCGTAACATGGATTCGTGTCTGTTCATAAAGCCTCTATACTATACACGCTTTTTTAGAGGCTCTGAATACCAAAAGCGCGAATTATTTACATTCGCGCCTAATTTTTTACAAAACTAGTCGAGATTCATTTTAAGGAAGCATTCCGAGAAACTGTCGTTGCCCGTATCCCTATAAAGAGTTGCAGATTCGATTTCATTTCCTTCAGAATCCCGCATCGTCTCGCCTCTCTTGTTCTTCAAGACATTTGTCACAAGGAATTCGGATTTTTCGCCATGGCATAAATCCTTGTCGACGAGTTTTTCTGAATAGTTCAGTTTGCAGGTCGTGGAGCCGTCCGAAAGTTCTATTTGGATTTCGCTGACTGTTTTGAAAAAGAATCCGTCGTAAATGGGCGTTTCGGTTGCGTTTTTGATGTCAATTGAGAACGTCTTGCCTTTCATTTCGAAGACTTGGCTGGTCTTTTCATTTTTTTTGATATTGACCTTGTTTTCTTCAATGGCACGTTGTACGCTAGAAGAATCTTTTTCGAATATGGTTTTTGCAGTAGTTAAGAGGTTTCCTTCGTTGATTGCGTCATAAAGTTTTGCCATAAAAAAGGAGTTCATGAAATCGGGATTTTCATCATTTTCTTGACTTAGGTCGAGAATGGTCGTTTGAGATAACTTTCCGTCAGAGAATGTGAGTGAGAATGAGGGCTGTGACCAGGTTCCTTCGAATTTTCCTGATTTCCCGCCTATGAAAACTTCTTCAATTGGCAATTTTTTGCCGTTTCGGAAGGCGGATAGCGCTAGGGAATCTCCTCGGAATTCATACTTGAGCGTATCGGGACCGTTTAGGGGTAGGCGCTCCCATACGAAATCTTCTCCAACGGCTACGCATTCGGATCTGTACGTGCTGTCGGGAATCATGATCAAGAGATTCTCTGATTCGTCGACTTGATATCGCCCTGTTTTTGTGTCGGTTTCTGTTGGCTGTGTCTGGCTATCGTTCGATGCGTTTGATGAGGAATCGTCACCGCAGGCAACAATAAAGAATACCGATGCCGCGGCGGCAATCAGCGTTTTTTTCATGATATGTTCTCCTTTAAGAGCTGCTTAGTTTGTCTGTACCGCTAAATTACTAAATCACTTTTGACGAAAAAGTAAAAGGTTTGTCCAAATTTCGCCTGGTTTCGTGACATTTTTTTGACAAACCTTGCCGTGTCTTGTCGTTTTTTCTATTATTGCCCCCGCAACGGTAAAACACCGTCGCAGACATAGACACAAAGGCGACCGCAAGGGCGCCGTAAACCAAAAGTGGCTGGCCAGATGGGTAGGCTTGGGCACGACGACCGTGAGGAAAGCGGTTGCGCTCGAAGCCGAGAGGTTTGGTGGCCCGAAAGGAAAAAATGAGAAGTTCGGCGGCAGCTCTGTCGCCGATGCCGGCCAGTTCAAGAAGATCAAGGCCATCGTTGAATCCGACAAGAACCGCAAGGTCATCGTCGTTTCCGCCCCCGGCAAGCGCAATCCTAAGGAAACCAAGCTTACCGACCTCCTCTATAGCACCTACGACCTCGCCTCCAAGGGTCTCGACTTCTCGACCCCGTGGAACCTGATCCGTCAGCGCTATGACGAAATCTGCAGGGACCTCGGTCTCGAAGACAAGCTGACCGAAGACCTCGACAGCCTCGAAGACAAGCTCAAGAACCACCCCGAATCCGTCAGCACCGACTTCTTGGTAAGCCGTGGCGAATTCCTGTGCGCACGCCTCATGGCCAAGTACCTGGGCGCAAACTTCGTTGACACCTTCCCGCTGATCACCTTCGACGACAAGTACCGCATTACGCCGAAGACCTACGAAGATATCGCGAAGACCTTGTCTGACGAAAACCAGCTTTACGTGCTGCCGGGCTTCTATGGCAGCAACCTCCGTGGCGAAGTCAAGACCTTCAGCCGTGGCGGCTCCGACATCACGGGCGCAATCCTTGCCAACGGCATCGATGCCGCCAAGTACGAAAACTGGACCGACGTTTCGGGCATGCTCATGGCTGACCCGCGCATTGTGGAAAATCCGCTGCCGATCGAATACGTGAGCTACCGCGAAATCCGCGAACTCGCCTACTCCGGCGCTTCTGTGCTCCATGACGAATCCATCGCCCCGTGCCGCGCGAAGAAGATTCCTATCAACATCCGCAATACGAACCGCCCCGAAGATGCGGGCACCATCATCGGCCCCACTCCGGAAGAAGCAAAGCTCCCGATTACGGGTGTCGCCGGCCGTAAGGGCTTCTCGATGATCTACATCGAAAAGTCCATGATGAACAAGGAAGTCGGTTTTGGCCGCCGCGTGCTCGCCGTGCTCGAAAGCGAAGGCCTCTCTTACGAACTGTGCCCGAGCGCCATCGACTCCATGAGCATCGTGGTGGATAGCAAGGCTCTCGACGCCGTGCAGGACGTGGTTCTCGAAGACATCACGCAGCAGATGCGCCCCGACCGTATCAAGGTCTTCCCGGGCATCTCGCTCATCGCGACTGTCGGTCACGGCATGACGAACAAGATTGGTGTGGCCGCGAAGCTCTTCACCGCTCTCGCCGACAACAAGGTCAACGTCCGTATCATCGACCAGGGTTCTTCGCAGATCAACATCATCACCGGTGTTGACGAAGCCGATACCGAGAAGGCCATCAAGGCCATCTACGGCGCCTTCGTGAAATAACCTGCACTGTCATCCTGGAGGCCCAACGGGCCGATAGGATCCAAGAACATTACCGCCCCCGACCTAACAGTCGGGGGTATTTTTTATCTGTTTTCCAACTTTGTAGGCGAAAAATCTATATATAGAGTGTTTTTAGGAGTTTTATGCGTTTTATTATTTTGTTGTCTTTGTTTTCCCTGGTGGCCTTGATGGTTGCCTGTTCGGAATCGTTTACCGACCCGCGCGACGGACAAAGCTACGACATTGTGCAAATCGGTTCCCAGACTTGGATGGCCGAGAACTTAAATTATGAGGCTGAAGGGAGCGCATGCCCCGAAGGCGACGACCGAAAATGCTCCAAGTACGGACGGCTCTACAATTGGGACATGGCCCGCACCGTGTGCCCAGAAGGCTGGCGTTTGCCTGACAGCGCGGACTTTGAAAAACTTATTTCAGCAGCGGGTGGCGCAGAAGTTGCTGGCTATGCTCTCAAATCGACAAGCGGTTGGTTCAAGAAAGGAAACGGCTCGGACGCTTACGGCTTTAATGCATTGCCTGCAGGTTACCGCCTTGCCGGAAACGGTACTACGGGCGGCAAGTTCGATGGCATCGGCGGCTATGCCCACCTCTGGACCGCATCGGAAACTCCCGACGGCCTAGCTTACTACATGCTCCTGGATTTCAGCATCAAGGCAGCCAAGCTAAGCGCCTTCGGCAAAGACGAAGCAAGATCCGTTAGGTGCGTGAAGTAATTTACCGCTTCTTCACGGTCCTGATGGCAGGGCTGATTTTTTGTTCGCCGGTGCCGAGGTAGCGGCCTTGCGTATCGAACATGCGGACGTTGGATGCACGGCGATTTTCGTGGTTTTCGTGCGGTGTCACGGTGGCGGCTGTGGAATCGGGTGACGTAGGTATCACGCTGGGTTCCAGTTTCCATTTCTCTAGCGAGTCAAGGCCTGCATTCCCGAGCACGGCCAAGTCATAGCCGATGACCATCAAAGCCCCCGCGGCGTATGCGGTATCGAGCTGCGCCGAGATTCTTGCGCTGTCGGCAAGCGCGTGTGAATCGTCGGTGCGGAACAGTTCCATGTCCACCCAGAATTCAATCCCGTATTGATTGCAGGCCTGTGCCACCGCGCGTTCGTAGTTGCCCACATTCGTAGTTTCGGCGTGGTGCTTGCCCGCGTCGCTCGCGCCTACGCCATCCTGCACGGCGATTACGTCGGGCTTGAATCCTGCGGCAAAAAGTTTCTCGAAAAACGTTTGCAGTTTCTCGGGAGTTTCCAGGTTCTGGTTGTAGAATGGGGCCGCCATCACCTTCCAGCCCTTAGCCTGTGCGGCTTCGGTGACCGGTTTCAAGAAGTGTTTCGTAAGCATTTCCGGAGTCGCGTCAGTGCGCAGGCCATCCCAGTAGTAGCGCGCAATTTCTTGCGGAATGTACACGCCCTCGACAACAGTTTCATTGCCGTACAGCGAATAGATTTCTTCGAGTACCTTCAGGTTGCGTGCAGACAAAGTATCGAGCTGCTCGGCGGTCGGTGGCGTGTACCAGTTGTCGCCATTGTAGTAAAGCCCGAGCCAGACCCTGGTCCCGGTGGCCTTCGCCGCCTCGATGCTTTTGGGGAAAAGTTCGTTGTTCTTGTACTGCGTGTTCTGCAAAAAGTCCAGTTGCGAGGGGTAGTACAAGTGCGTCGCCTCGACCGCGGCATACTGCAACACAACCTCGTCCATCCCGAGCGCGTGCAGGCGCTGGTGCATGTGCGTGATGGAATCTTGCGGGTAGTAGGCTGTGGACCAGCCCGCGTCGAAAACACCCGCGAACCCCGCCGCATGAACTGCGCCGGCAAGCGGCCCCGCCACAAGCGAAAACGCTCCGCACAGGAGCGATGTAATTACTACCCTTCGCACATTGCTGTTTTAATCTTCTTGCGTATCGTCTTTGCTGTCCATTGCGCCCGTCATGAAGTCGTAGCACATTTCGTCGGCCATGTTTCCAACGTCGTCGAGCGTCATGCCGCCTGCCGGAGTAGTTTCGCTCTCGCCGTCCTTGGTCATCACGAGGTTGTCGCCATCAAGGGCGTACACGATTTCTTCCGTCTGGCCGTCCTTGGTCATGGTTATGGTCACCTGGCTGCCCTTGTTAATGGTGCAGGTCGGGGAACTGGATGCCGAAGAGGAATCGTCGCCACATGCGGTGAAGAGAGCGCTTGCGCCGATAACGGCCGCGAGGAACATTTTTTTCATCGTAATACTCCTTGGAATTTTAGACACAAGTAATATATACCATGAAACCCGCGCGGGACCGCAATTTTTTGATTGCCCTGAGCGGGAGTGATTTGCTTCACAGGATTTCACGCAAACAGTTCATCCTTCGTAACGACGCCTTGTGCAATGTCGGAATACATTCCTTGCGAAAGGCCTTCGCTTGCAATCATTGTAATCCAGGGTGAATGGCGAAGTCCCGTTTCCTTGGAAAACGCCTCCCTGCGATTCAGCAACTTTTGGTATTCGTCCTTGTCAATAGAATAAGGTGTTTGGCTGTATTTGATTTCGCAGAGGTTGACGATTTTGTCCGCCCGTTCAATGACGAGGTCAATTTGTGCTCCCGGTGTAGAACTTTTACTGCGCCAAGCGTAGTTGATTGTTGAAATAGCATTTTTTCGTTAAAAAAGTGCTAAAACGATAAAAAATTGTGCCGATTTAGCACTTTTTATTCATTTTATTGCTAAAACGACATAAAAAGTGGCCGTTTTAGCAATGCTGAGCGTGCGGAATAATTCTTGAGACTCAGCAAACTCTGACGGTTGATTTGCAGTTTACAACGGTAGAATGAACGTTTTTTGTTCAATTCGTCATTTTTACTTGACATATTGTGTTCAGAAATGTATATTATGAACATGATTCGCGAACGATTTAAAGAAATGGATTTGAGAATTACGGATTTGGCGGATTATTTGCATATGTCTAGGACGACCATATACAGTTTTATGGAGGCCTATGATAAAGGCAATAAATCAGTCATTAGCCCAAACGTACTAAAACTCTTTGATTATGTAATGGATAATCCGCTATCTGGAAAAAAGAATGTAATGTCGCTGCTTTTATCCGACATTACAGGCGATATGGAACGTATCAATAAGGCTGAAAATACAGCCATCTCACCAGTTATCAAATATTTGACGGAATATCCAGAATCCTCCAAAGCCAAGTTTTTTCAGTTGGCTGTATCAACATCGGATTTTGACAGCGTCATGGAATATTTATTAAAAGTGTATCCCTTACTTCGCAATCGTCGTTTGACTGATGCGGAAATAGAATTTATTAAACCGTACGATGATATTAGGAATATCATCGACAACAACAAGGAGAAATAAAAATGGCCGAACGATCTCTGAGAATAGAAGCGTTCCGAAATATCGGATTTAAGGATGGAAAACCGAGGCGCGAGCGACTGGTACTTAATGGTTCTCTAAAAAAGGGAGAACTCGGTAACTTGCTTATCGTAATAGGAGCAAATAATTCTGGAAAAAGTAATGTTCTGGATGCACTTCGTGTTTTAGGTGACAAACAGATTTCAGAACGTGATGTTACTGACTTGCAGTTTGATGCTGATGAATGCAAAAAACCTAAAATTTCCCTTTTCGCAAGAGATGAAGGCGACAAAGAAGATAAATACGCATACATTAGAGAATTCGAAAAGGATGATACGGTCGTAGTCCCAAATGTCGAGGAAAAGGAGTATGAATGCACTTATTCAAACAAAGAGACGATTCTTAATGATATAAGTTCCCTTGCTGAAAACGAAAGACATTTTCTTTGTAATTTTAATGATATACAAAAACTTAAAAATGAGTTTTCATCCGTCAATTCCAGTGAAATGTCTGATGAAAATTTTTGTGACCTAGCTAGTAGAATATTTGAAATTTTAGATAAATATGAAAAACACACAAACGAGTTATATTATTGGGATGAATTCAAAAACAGAATTTCCAGAAGGGACATAGTAAAGGATTGGTTTCAGAAAAATTCTGCAAAACAAGACAATATTGACAAACTAAATTCTCTTTTTAAAGAGGAATATGGGTATAATTTTATTCCAAAAATTCTCTCGTACAAGGAAAAACCGATTTCAAATGACGATTTAAATGTGGAATATGACGCCATAGAAAACAATCCATTCTTTATGGCTCTTTTTAAATCAATTGGTGAAGATGTGTCTATTGTGCAGAATGCTCATAATGAATTGACTCTTCGTAAAAACATGAGCAAAATGAAGGCCCTAACAAAGAAATTGAGCGACAAACTTAAAGTAGTATCGGATAAATTCAACAAATTGTACTATCTTGACCAGTCAAGGTATAAGTTTGAAATAGATTTGCAAGAGGAAAAGATTCACTTTTGTCTTTATAAAGGTGATCAAGGCATTTTAATTGATTATCAATCAACTGGTTTTCGTTGGTTCTTTAATCTGTTCTTCAACTTGCTTAATTCAACAGAACTCGAGGCTGGAGACATCATCATGATGGACGAACCCGCAACAAACCTCCATGTGAAAGGACAAAGAGAATTGCGGATTTTTTTAAAGGAATTTGCTATTCAGAATGACATTACAATTATCATTGTAACCCATTCCCCATTCCTTGTTGATATGGACAACCTTGATGAGCTTAGAATCGTTGTGAATGAAAATAGTGTTTCTCACATTGAAAATGTTTTCTCTGCAGTCTGCCAAAATGATCCCGATTCGCTTTTACCTATAAAGGAGAGTTTGACCATAGAAAACCATATTTTGGTCAATCCTGATGAAACAGTTATCTTTGTTGAAGGTATTACGGATTACAACTATCTTACGGCATTTAAGAAACTATTTGAAAAGAAAGGCATTACATTCCTTCCGATAAATGGTGTCGGTGGGAATGAAACTGAATGTAAGAAAACGAGTAAAGAATTGATTAGAATTAGAAAGCATAATCCAATTCTTCTTGCTGATAATGATGACGCAGGACGGCTTATGAAAAAGGTGAATGAGACGGATTCTGCCTTAAAAGTTTACACTCTAGGTAATGTAGACGAGAAGTTCAAAACCATCGAATCCTTGTTTGCACAGGAAGATTTGCAGAAATTTAATCTTCTTGATGAAAACGGATTGTTCGTAAAGCACGCTTCAACATCTACGGTATTCAAAAATCAAATACAAAAGAATAGCGATTCGATATCCAAGGCAACCAAGGATAATTTTGAAAAACTGTTTAAGTATCTAGAAGAACAAACAAACTAGAAGATAATAAAAAACAAATATTCCCAGAACAAAGGATTTCTCCGTAAGAAATCCTTGTTTGGGAGTGTTGTTCAAAAAAGGCCCATTTTAACAAAATGGGTTTTAGGCCTCTATTACCATAAAGGATCATAATTTATGAAATCAGCAACCTGCTTTTCTAATACTACCAAGAATCCGCTTTCAGTTTACAATACAGAAGCGGAAGCCCAACAATCTGCAGACTACCAGCTCCGAAACGGCAGGAGCCTTTACGCCTACCGTTGCGAACGCTGTGGCCTATGGCATCTCGCTCCGACCGCATCGCGCATCAACGTCTTGCATAAAGCTTGTCGCTGCGAAGATAGCTTCGGAAAATCAAAAGATCTCTATGTATCTCGCGAAGATGCTGAAAAGGCTAGGCGTAAACGTGAATCAGAAGGTGCTGGGCAATTGTACATATACGAATGCCCGCATGGTTGCGGATATCATTTGACCCACAAGGAACCGTGGGACTGACGCAATGATGTTTTAGCTTAAGATTGAGGCTTGCAATTGATATCGTTATTGAAATTGTCGCGCATTTCTCGAATTAAGCAACGTTCCTTAACTGATAGCAATTCCTTAAAAGGATTCTCAGGCAAATTATGGAGAACTATTTTTTCATTTTCCTTTTCAAGAAACTCATAGAAATCCAGGAGCATTTCGTAAGCCCTACCTTTATTATGGGGCAGACCATCCTTACGACTTTTGGCGGCTTCGGCAAAATACTGTTTGAAAGTATTTTCAACAGATTCTTTTGCTCCCAACGGTTGTCCTCGCTTCTTCCGATAGTCACAATAATCCTGAATTTTCTGATTCCGTTTCCGCGATCCAATAAGTTCATTAATTTTATCGGCGAGTTCA
Organism: Fibrobacter succinogenes; assembly: GCA_902756345.1. Lineage (GTDB taxonomy): Bacteria > Fibrobacterota > Fibrobacteria > Fibrobacterales > Fibrobacteraceae > Fibrobacter. The sequence continues at coordinate 65,229 of CACVQR010000011.1, forward strand.
GACAACGTCATAAAGACTCCGTTTACTGCTTACACTTGAACTGAGAAACACTTTCCCACTCGGTAAGTTTCTTCTCTGTAGGGTATTGTTCCTGAAGTTTTCGCACAGCTTTTACGCAACAATCCTTGTAACTTGAATAGCTGTAGCTACTGTAAGAATTATAGTAACCGTTGGAACTACCATAAAGGCATTCGTACAGCAATGCGAATTCCTTTTCCATGGTGTAGCGTCCACCGAACTTCTTCTCGTACTTTTCAATTTCACGGTCTTTCTGTTTTACGACATCATTCAAGAGTTCTATTGATTTTTCGTTTTCTTGGATTTCCGCTCTTTGCGCTTTATATGCAACAACATACTCCTTTAACAAAGAGTCTTTTTCATAGATGACATTTTTCAAGGAATCCCAATACTCGCCATGAACATCAGCACGATCCCTGAGAACCTGTATTTCCTCATCCATGTGCTTGAGAAATCTAGCTGATTCATCATTCTCGCGTTCATAGGACAAAACGCCACCACCAATAATTCCTGCTAGGGCACAAATAGCCCCTGTTTTTACGTGACCCATAGAAGACCTCATTTCTAACCAAAAATAACTGATAAAAAAGCGATTTTAAAGGCATCATTAACGAGAAACATCATAAAACAATCATCAAAAAGGACTGAAACCTATGTCAAACCTCTCAAACGATTCCAAAATCAACGAAATGTGCAATGCAATGCTGAAAAGCGGCCGATGGGCCTTGGCTCGGCACGCAAAACACCCCATTCTGCGACACATTGCCGATGGGGCGACCAAGTTCTTTATTGTCCCGTGCACGCCGAGTGACCCGCGCGCCTTTGCGAACTTCCGACGCGATTACAACCGCTATATCCGTGCGTTCCTCATCCAGACCGGCGTCATCATCGCCTAGACATCATCCAAAAAGGAGATTTCACCATGTCATATAGAGACGATTTTCTACAGGCTTTTCAGAATAGAGCCAAATTTGTGCCAGCTGATCAGGCTAGGGTATGCTATCAAGACTTGGCTGGGTTCGGATTAGAGCAGGCTCATCAAAATAGCCGTGATTTTCATGAGTTTACGCACCGATTTTTGATGAATTGGTTGTATGCTCGTGGTGTGCCAGAAAGCGCATGTCATAATGTATCTAGCAGCGCCATGATGACCGCCATACTGCAGGCGAATTACGTGGAAGAGGAGGTCAGCCTGACAATAGGAGATGTTGCGTTTAGGGGTGAGTGGATGTATAAGGTCAGCACGGAAAGCCTTCAGAAAATAATAGAAGAGGGAAGAGTGTACGAAAAAACTTTGGATTGCCATGTTTGGCTCACCTATCGTTCCAATCATGTATTTGATCTAAGTGTTCTATACAATCTTAATAAAAGGCGATGGTATAGCCTTAAGGCGGAAGAAGACCCTGTTATTTACTGGAATGATCAAAGCGAGGTGACTAAGTGGGAATTGGAATACAAGCCTCTTCTTGTGGATAATGATTTCTTTTTCCGTGTTGATGGCATGGGTCCTGAAGACCCTTTGGGAAAAATCTGGTTGAGTAGACCTTGATAGTGAAAAACGGAGGCCTCCATGACGTCCCCTGTCCTTCGCGCTCCGCTTCGCGTGTTGCTCGTGAGCAGCAATTTCTGCCGCTCAAATGAGCCGCGCGACGCCTATGGCGCAAGTTGCCTTGTCTCTGCATTCCGGAACAGCCCGACCAATGCGGGAGATACGCTTGACGTATTCACTAGCGATTTGAATCGCTTTCAGAAGATGAACAGCGATTTCAATATTGACTGGAATCTCGTGGCAAGCGAGGTTGTTACTAGGGCACTCATCGGGTGTTACAACGTGGTCGCGTTCAGTGTTTTCGGTTGGTGCGAAAAGATGGTTGCGCTCGCCGGCGCAGAACTTCGTCGGCGTGTTCCGGACATCTTCATTATGCTGGGGGGAGCCTCCATTTTTGGGAGTGAAGAGGATCTTCGCAGACGTTTCCCGTTCGCGGATATGTTTACGCTCAGCTACGGCGAAAAGATATTCGCGAATTTACGCCACTATATCAATCAAGGAGTTTCGCGTATGATGGATTTGCCCAAGTTTGGAGAACTTGAATCTCCGTATCTTTCGGGCGTCATCTCCCTTGGCGGTGGTGTTGATACCGTGCGGGCTGAAACTCGCCGCGGTTGCTCTTTCCGCTGCTCCTTCTGCAAGCATCGTGATACGCTTTCGGGCAAGGTGTATCGCATAGATAATTACGAGCGATATCTCGATGAACTCAAGTTGTTCAAGGAACACGGAGTGAAAAAACTGAACGTTCTTGACCCGCTCTTCAATGATTACGAGGGGCACGGGGAACAGTATCTGAAGCTTATTCGCAAGGTCGGTTTCAGCGGAAAGGTCACGCTGCAGATTCGTCCGGAATTATTGACAGAGCGCTTTATGGAAGAGGCTTCGTTGAATCCGAACGTGAGTTTTGAGATTGGCGTGCAGAGCCTTGATCCGACGGTGCTGAAGACTATTCAGCGTGGCGGCTACAAAACCGAAGCGCAGCTCCGCGAAAAGCTGGACCGTTGTAGGGAACTTGGCGTCGCGACGATGGTCACCCTGATTTACGGGCTTCCGTTGCAAACTTACGATTCCTTCGCCCGCGATATTGGGATTATCAAGAGCTATGGGGTCGGGAAGGTGGGGGCGTTTCCCCTGCAGGTTTACGAAGGAACGAAACTTGCCGATGACATTGGGCTGTATGGCCTCACCTTGAAAGAGGATGCGTTCGGCATCCCCGAAGTGGTCGACAATCCCACCCACGATTTCGAGAAGATGCAGAAGCTCGCGGAAACCATCTAGAAAGATATTTTCCTAACGACCAAGTAAACCCACTCCCCGGCCTTAGCGCTCGGGGAGTTTTTTCATTAGCTAGCCTTACCTCAGCACCGCCATCACATCCTCCGCAATCTGCTTGGGCGTGAGGCGGTTCTTTTCCATGAGCTCGCCGTAGGGCACCTTGTCGTAGAATTCCTTCTTGAGGCCTTTCACGAGCACGCGCATGTCGCTGTTGCCGTAGAAGCGGGCGATCTTTTCGCCGAAGCCGCCATCGACCACGCCGTTTTCGAGGGTTACGACAACCTGGTGGTCGGCGCGCAGACCTTCCAACACTTCGCAGTCGATGCCCGTGGCAAATCGCGGGTTGATGATGGTGGCGTCGATTCCCTTCTTTGCAAGTTCCGCGGCGACTTCTTCAGCGAGGGCGTAGTAGCTGCCGAGACCGATGAGGGCGACCTTGCTTCCGCGCTTGTCAACCTTGAATGTGTTGAGCTTGGAGTAGTCGGTATCGAATTTCACGCTGCGGTGTGCGACCCCGTTCGGGATGCGGATGGCCATCGGATGTTCTGTCTGGTCAATCGCGTAATCCATCATGGCAATGGCCTCTTCTACGCAGGTGGGGCAGAGGTACACCAGGTTCGGGATGTTACTCATCATCGGGATGTCGAAAATGCAGAGGTGCGTGGTGTCGTTCATGCCGTCGGCGCCGGACATGGTAATGAGCAATGTAGCCGGGTTGTTGTTCGCGCACAAATCCTGCGAGAGCTGGTCGTAGGTGCGCTGGATAAACGTGCTATGCGTGCTGTACACGGGCTTTGCACCACCCTTCGCGAGTCCGGAGGCGAGAGCGACGGCGTGTTCTTCGGCGATGCCCACGTCAATGAACTGCTTGCCTGCCGCTTTACGCTGCTCGGCAAAGAATCCGATACCTGCAGGCACTGCGGAATGAATCACGACAACCTTCGGGTCCGCCTTGATTTTTTTCATCAGGTAGTCGCCGAGGATTGCACCGTAAGATTCGCCGCTACCCCAGTTCACCACGCCGGTCGGGATGTCGAAGGGGGCTGCCCAGTGGAAACCTTCCTTCGCGTTTTCGGCGAAGCTGTAGCCCTTGCCCTTGAGCGTGTGGATGTGCACGACCACGGGTTTCGTGGAATCTTTCACTTGCTTGAATGCCGCGATAAGCGCTTCGATGTCGTTACCTTGTTCTACATACAGGTAGTCAAAGCCGAGGCTCTTGAAGTAATTGTTTTCGCTCTTGCCTTGCGTGGCGCGGAGTTCTGCAAGGCTCCCGTAAAGGCCGCCGTGGTTTTCGGCGATAGACATTTCGTTATCGTTTACCACCACGATAAAGTTGGTGGCATATTCGCCAGCGTTGTCTAAGCCTTCGAATGCTTCGCCGCCGCTTAGGGAACCGTCACCGATGACAGCGATTACATTTCCCTTTTCACCCTTGATATCGCGGGCGGTTGCAAGCCCGAGCGCAAGGCTTACGGAAGTCGAGGTGTGGCCAATCATGAACTGATCGTGTTCGCTTTCGCAGGGTTCGGTGTAGCCGGTAACGCTCCAGTACTTGTCCGGATTCAGGAACGCTTCGGCGCGGCCTGTCAAAATCTTGTGCGTGTAGCTCTGGTGGCTAACATCGTAGACAATCTTGTCTTTGGGCGATTCAAAAACGTAATGCAAGGCGATGGTTGCTTCTACAATGCCGAGGTTCGGGCCCAGGTGCCCGCCGCAATGTGAAATCTTGTTGATGAGGGCTGTGCGGATTTCTGCCGCGAGTGCCTTGAGGCTTTCTGTGTCCATCTTTTTCACATCAGCAGGGGATGCAATCTTTTCCATCAGCATAAGTACCGCCTTTTTTTACCAAATATACAACAAAAGGACGATTGCTCGTCCTTTAAAAAGAAATTTTCTGGTTCTCGCAGGAAACAGGATGCCTTCGTGCTCACCCGCTGTTTACAGGTAAATGCTTACGCCGCCGGTAACGCCCGGATAGCTATTCCCCTCGGAAGTGTCTATGAAGGTCGCAATGCCGCCGACGCTGAATTCAAGCCAGCGGTTAAGCCTGTAGCCTGTGGTGAGGTAGGCTGTCGTGATGCGCGGAACATCTAGGTCGATTCCTTCTATTTGGGGGCTTGGGCTGTAAGAACTTACGCTGAGGTTGGCAAAGAACTTTTCTAGGTAAAAGCCTGCATAGAGACCGGCAAAAAGGCTTGTACTGAAATCGTGACCGTGGCTGTCGAAGCTATCGCCGTCCTTTTCTCCCGAGTATTCTATGTCGATGTACTGGTTGTATCCTCCGAGAAATACGCCGAACTCGAAATGCGAGTAGTTTGCACCCATTGTAAGGTGCGAATAGATTCCGTCTTTATAGCCTAAGCCGCCGCCAATTACAAAATTGCTTGCTTTATAGAGAAAGTCCCCCTTACCACTGAAATCGAGGCCGCCCATTTTGTATGAGGCATCCTTGAACTTTATCGGTACATCGAAAAGCCTGTCGAGATCCGGTGCTTCAGATACGTCTTTGGTGATGTCTATGTTCGTTTCGGCGTTGTAGTTGATTTTTCCGGTAAATCGCCATAATGAAGAGTGAGAGGCCTGCTGTGTGTTTGCCCCGTGTACTTCGGGGGCTTCGGACGCAGTCATGCGGAACTTGTGCACGTTCGTCGTGACGCACCCAGTGGAAAGCAGTACGAATATAAAGCAGAGTATGAATGATGCCGCGTGTTTAAACTTCATACTAAAAAAAATAAGTTTTTAGTCTAACAATTCCATGCATAGCGAACGTTTTTACGACGAACGGCAAAATGTACGGATAAAGCTTACTTTATCCGTCATTTGTTGCAAACAGGTGATGTTCTAGTAGAAAATTTTCACCAAGATTGTGCCCACGATGGTCGAGACGATGACGCTCACCAAGCCCGGCCGCATAAAGCTATGGTTCAGCAGGTACTTGCCGATAACGGTGGTGCCCGAACGGTCGAAATTCACGGTCGCAATGTCCGAAGGGTAATTCGGAATAAAGAAGTAGCCGTATACGCTCGGGAGTACGCCCAGGAGCACAGGGCCCTCGATGCCGAGGCTATAGGCGAGCGGGAGCATGGCGACCACGACTGCGCCCTGCGAATTGATGAGCACGCTCACCGCAAAGAACGCGAATGCGATGGCCCACGGGTAATGCTGCACGATATCCTTGAGGCCTCCCTGCATCACGTCCATGTAGTTCGCGAAGTAGGTGTCGGCGAGCCAGGCGATTCCGTAAATGGCGACGACGGCGACCATGCCGCTTTGCCACACGGCGCCCGCCACGGCCTTCTTGGGACTCGCCTTGCAGCAGATAACCATGAACGCCGCGGCCGTTATCATTACAATCTGGATGATGATGTTCATGGCGAGCGGTTTTACCTGCGCTACGCCGTCAACAACCTTGCCGGTGGGGAATTGCGGGCGAATGTCGTGGCCCGCAATCTGCATAATGGAGAAGAATACGATGACGGCGAGAGCACCGAGGAAAATGAACACGGCGCGCTTCGCTTCCTTGGAGACTTCCTTGTCGAGCACGGAAGCGGTATTCCCGTACATGTATTCCTTCATCTGCGGGTCCTTGAGGCGGGCCTGGAATGCCGGGTCCTTGTCGAGGTCGAGCCCGCGCTTGTACGAGACGGCTGCCGCGGCCATGATCCCGCAAAGGCACGCGGGAATCGTAATCGCGATGACCTGCAGGTTATTGATGTTGAATCCGTTTGCGTTCGAGATGATGACGAACGAGGCGACGGCTGCTGCAATGGGCGAGCAGGTGATGCCGACCTGCGATGCGACGGAGGCCACGCCGCAGGGGCGTTCCGGGCGGATTCCCTTCTTGAGCGAGATATCGCAGATAATCGGCATGAGGGTGTAAACCACGTGGCCGGTGCCTACGAGAACCGTGAGGAAGAACGTGCAGAGCGGAGCGAGAATCGTGATATGGTTCGGGTGCTTGCGCAACAGGCGCTCCGCAATCTGGATCAGCCAATCCATGCCGCCCGATGCCTGCAGAATGCCTGCGCAGGTCACCGCCGCGATGATGATGTAAATGACATCGGTAGGCGGTTTGCCGGGCTGTAGGCCGAAGCCGAGCACGAGAATCGCAAGACCGATTCCCGAAATCGCGCCGAGGGCGAGGCTCCCGTAACGCGAGCCCACGTAAAGTGCCAATAGTACAATCAAGAGCTGGATAATCATGAGGGTCATAAAAGGCCTCCTTTTTGTTTAGATATATATTATTTTGCAGAAAAAAGACTCCGATTGGACTTATTTTTGCCAAGAACGGTCTTAAAAATGTGTATATTCTTTTTGAGACACTTCAACCAAGAGAGGAATTTATGGCAAACAAGTATGCTGGAACCCAAACCGAAAAGAACCTCCAGGCCGCCTTCGCTGGCGAATCCCAGGCTCGCAACAAGTACACCTACTTTGCAAGCTGCGCCAAGAAAGAAGGCTACGAACAGATCGCTGAACTGTTCCTGAAAACCGCAGACAACGAAAAGGAACACGCCAAGCTTTGGTTCAAGGAATTGGACGGTATCGGAGACACCGCTGCTAACCTGAAGGCTGCTGCCGACGGCGAAAACTACGAATGGACCGACATGTACGAAGACTTCGCAAAGACTGCCGAAGCCGAAGGCTTTACCGCTCTCGCCAAGAAGTTCCGCATGGTCGCCGCTATCGAAAAGCGCCACGAAGAACGCTACCGCGCACTCCTCAAGAACGTGGAGACTGCGGCCGTGTTCGAAAAGAGCGAAGTCAAGGTGTGGGAATGCCGCAACTGCGGTCACATTGTCGTGGGCACCAAGGCTCCGGCCGCATGCCCCGTGTGCGCCCACCCGCAGTCCTTCTTCGAAGTCACTGCTGAAAATTACTAGGATATAGTAGGCCGCGCGACTCGTCGAGCAAACCATTAAGAAAACCCTGCGATTGTCTCGCGGGGCAATTTCTTTTATGCAGAAATTTTTAGTCCTTCACGCAGCGGATCGATAGTCCGCTATCCTTGAATATGGAACCGCCGCCGAAGCTAAATGTTTCGGAATAGCTCCAGATGCGGACGTTTTCTTTTCCGCCGAATTCGGAGTGGTCTTCGTCAGCAGTCCAGAAGTATGCGGTTCTGTCTAAGTCGGCGAAACCTGCGAAGTTATTCTTGCCGCCGAACTGGAAGTTGAATTCTGCCACTTTGTCATTGTCTTCAAGGTATGCAATGAGAATGTCCGTTTCGGCGTCGCTCGGAATATGGTATCCGACAGGGCAGAGTCCTTTGGTTACGGTGCCTTCGGGCAGGTTCGCGTAATTCTTCTGGTAAGATTTATCGAGGCCCATTGCGGCTGTCCAGGTGTAAAGGCGTCCGTACTTTTGGCAGTTGGCTGCGTCACTACCGTAGCACCAGTTTTGACCGTTGATTTCGCAAGAATTGTAGTTCAAGTTTTCGGTCATCCATGTCTGCGTGCCGAAGGTCTGAATCTTGTAATGATTGCAATCGCGAAGGTCGTAAACTTCGTTTTCGTATTCGATAGCAGGGCAATTTACAGGTTCGTTGGGGCAGTTGACATTCGTCTCGGTGCCTCCATTACCGCTATTGCCGCCGTTGTCGCTGGCCGAGGTGGAATCGTCGCAGGCGGTGAATGCCAATGCGAAAGACAGGGCGCATGTAGCCGTTGCCATTTTATAAGAACTCTTCATTGTTTCCTCACTAAGGTTTATTAGCTCATGATAGAAAAAAAATGCCCCCGCGTGGGAGCATCTTCTGAAAAATTTTTACTGTTTACTTCCTACTGTCTACCGTCTACTTTAACTCAACCATTTCGGACTTGTCGCCGATGGTTACTTTGTACTTGCCGGGGTAGCCGCGGAACTTCACGACACCGTTTTCGTCGGCCTTGAACGTTCCGTTGGTGGTCCATACCTTGTGCCACAAGTCGTAAATGAGCTTGGCAGCGGGCTTTTCGCGACCGTCCATGGCAACGATACCGCCGTTTTTCACCCAGTGGCGGCCATCCCAGAAGCCCCACAGGATAATGCCTTCGACCGCCGGGTGGCTAAATGCGATGCGCAGGAACATTTCGTAGCGCTTGGCCTGTTCTTCTTCGCCGAAGTACATGCCCTTCTGCCAATCGCCAAAGTCAAGTTCCGTGACCTTGATCGGGAGACCCAAAGATCCGAGCCTATCGAGGCGGGCCTTGATGAATGCCGGGTTCAGCTGGCGGTCGCCAAAGTGGCACTGCACGCCAATACCGTGTACGGGAACCTTGCGTTCGAGCATGCCCTTCACGATTTCGTACAGGCGGTCGGTTTCGCCGGCGGACACTACGTTGTATTCGTTAATGAAGAGGCGTGCATCGGGGTCGGCGCGGTGAGCCCAAACGTGGGCGCTATCCAACAGGTCCCAGCCGCACTTGTTAAAGATGAACGGTTCGTGGAATGCTTCGTTCCACACGTCGTATTCCTTGATACGGCCCTTGTATTCCTTCACGTCGCGGGTGATGCGTTCCTTGATCTTTTTCGAGATATCCTTGCAGCTGCCCTGGTTACTGAAGTGCTTGTCGAAGCCGTAACCCTGGTGGCCCCACACGAGCGTATGGGCGCGGAAGCCCCACTTGTAATCGTTCACGTAATCCAGGTACTGCTTGAATTCTTCGCGGCGGATCTTGCCCTTCTTGGGTTCGTATTCCGGCCACTTGAACTGGTTTTCGGGAACGCCGTACCAGAAGTACTTATTGGCGGTTTTGCGGTACCAGGTTTCGACGCTGTCCTTAGTCGGGTAGAGAGCGAGTGCTGTTCCGAAGGGGAATGCGTGGCGCATGAGTTCCACCTTCACCTGGGCGCCAGGGGCAGCATTTAGCGTCAAGTCCTTTTTGCGCAGGCTGTCGATGCGTGCGGCGGAATTGTTGTACCAGGTCATGTCATCCATGCCTTCGACTTTTTCGATAAAAACGTCGTCCATCTGGAGCCAGCCCTTGGCAAGGCCCACATGGAATGTCACGTTGTTCACGCCGTAACCCTTCTGGTCGGCAAGGAAAATCATGGAATATTCCTTCCAGTCCTTGGTGAGCATGAACGAGGCGCTTTCTTTCTGGCGCCAATCGGGAGGGCCTCCCTGCACAATGGCGTTGATAGGCATGTTGCCCTTCGCCTTGAAGGTGAGCTTGTAGTAGGCGGAGTCGGCGAGCCACTTGGGCGGCTGCAACTGGAGTCCCCAAGAGGGGTTCGGCAGTTCGGTCACGGTGACCTTTACGCCTTCGCTGCCGTTTACGCCGAGGCCTTCGACGCCGATTTTACCGTCGTACTTGGCGGGGCCATCGGGGTTGTTCCAAATGTACCAGCCGCCGTCACCGTAAGACAAGTCGCCGTTGGTGAGGAGCGGGGCGGCCAGGGTAGCAGAAGCGCCGAGGGCGCACACGGACAAGATTTTTTTGAGCATAATCATCCCTTATTTTGACATCCAAAGTAGAAAATATCCTCTTTTTTAAGGGGATGATACAGGAAAAACGCTGATTTTGTATACGGCTGTATCAATTGTTATACTGATTCGGATTTCAGTTTTCGGAATTCGGAATGATTGATGCCGGTATCTTTTCTACCTTTATTTTTATGAAGAGGAACTTTGTTCTATTTGGTGTGCTTTCGGCCATGGCGTCGTTTTATGGTTGCGGGGGCGACAGTAAAAGCAGTGCGCCGGAAGAGCCTGTGGTTGACCCTGTTGCTGACCGGTGTTACGAAAAATACGGTTTCGAAGAAAACGCCGAATGGTCCAAAATGATATCCGGCGATAGCTATCTGGAAAAGATAGTGTGCGACAGGGTGTCCGAACGCATGAGCTACATGCTGTCGTTCTACGCAAGGTGTACCAAGGCGAAATACGACAAGTCGAAAAAACGCTTCGAGATCAATGTCCTTACCGAAAGAGGGGACAATCACCTTTGGGCCGATGTTACGGGGTGCAAGTACAAGCTGGGTGTCGATGACAATTATCAATTCAATGGATTTGTCGCCAATTCGCCCGAATTTGATTTTGGCGAATGCTTTTGCAAGACCGAAGGTGAAAAGACTTATTACCGCAACATCAATCCTGAATTGCTCAAGGAGGAATCCAGCTCTTCTGCTGAATCGAGCTCCAGCGATTCAAAGATTTCTTCGAGTAGTAAAGACGAAAAAGGCTCTTCGTCAAGTGCGGCAAAGTCCAGCAGCAGTGTCGAAAAAGTTGCGCCTACGGATTCCGGTTTTGTGAATGTCGGTGGCCAGATATGGACGACAAGGAATTTGGATGTTGCCGTTGACGGTAGCATGTGCTATGACGACAAATCTGCAAATTGCGACAAGTATGGCCGCATGTACACCTGGGCGCAAGTGATGCAGGTTGACGAGAGCTACAACAAAAAAGAACTGGGCAAAATCAAGTTGCCGTATCAGGGCATTTGCCCCGAAGGTACGCACCTGCCGAGTTATGCGGAATGGGATTGGCTTTTCAGCTACCTTGAAAAAAATCCTGACTATAACAAGTATTTCAACCAGCAATCTGGCGGCGCCTACGATTACAAGGGCTATTACAGGTCCGAAGGTTACGAGGCTCTTTTCTGGAGTTCTACGGAATATCAAGTGACGGCGCTTTATGAATATGAATTTGCGTGGCTATGGTCGTTCCGTAACGACGGATCTAGAGGTCGCGACAACGGTCATAAAATTACGGGAGCCTATGTGCGCTGCCTTAGGGATGATTCTAAAAAGGTGGAACTGAGCTCTTCAAGCGCGCAGTCTTCTTCGTCTAGCGAGCCGGTGTATTCTTCGATGAATGAAGTGTACGATCCGGAACTGACGAGCATTCAGTTAGGTGACCAAAAATGGATGATGCGCAACTTGAATGTTGAAGTTGAAGGTAGCCGCTGCTACGACGATGTCCCTGAAAATTGCGAAAAGCATGGCCGCCTTTATACGTGGGCGCAGGCGATGAATATCGATACGAAATACGACAAGGAAAAACTGGGTGATATTGATTTGCCGTATCAGGGAATTTGCCCCGAAGGCACGCACTTGCCCAGTTTTGAGGAATGGAAAAAACTCAAGGAATATTTCAATAGCCACCCCGAATACACCGTGTATTTCACGAACCAGATTGGTGGATATTATCACTACGAAGGGCGTTACAAGAATGGGGATTACGAATCTTTATATTGGAGCTCTACGGAGTACGATGTTTCGGGAACGGGCTATGGTTATGAATTTGCCTATTTGTGGGCCTATCATGTGGACGATACGGATGGATACGACAACGCGCATAAATACGCTGCGGTAAACGTCCGTTGCATTTATAACGACTAGAGGAATCTATGAGCATTTCGATGCAAGAAGTAATGAAACAGTCCGGCGTGGCATTCGGTACAAGCGGTGCCCGCGGCCTGGTGACGGCAATGACGGACCGCGTGTGCTATGTGTACGCGCGCTCGTTTATCAAGTACTGCGAATCTAGCTACAAGTGCGACCATACGATTGCAATTGCAGGCGACTTGCGCCCGAGTACCGAACGCATTTTGAAGGCGCTTGTAAAGGCCGGCGAAGATTCCTGCTGGAAGGTTGTTTACTGCGGTCGCATTCCGAGCCCGGCGATTGCCCTCTATGGCATTGACAAGGCGCTCCCGACTATCATGGTCACGGGTAGCCACATTCCGGCAGACCGTAACGGCATCAAGTTCAACCACCCGCAGGGCGAAATCACCAAGAAAGACGAACAGGGAATTGTTTCGCAGTCGGTGGATTTCGACGAATCGATTTTCGATGCGAAGGGCATGCTCAAGAATGCACCCGCGCTCCCGGCTGTGGAAACCGAAGCCGAAGAAAATTATTGCAAGCGTTATCCGGAATTTTTCGGTACTAAAGCTTTGCAAGGTTTGACCATTGGCGTGTACCAGCATTCCGCCGTGGGCCGCGACATCGTGGTGAAGGTGCTCGAAAGCTTGGGTGCAACGGTCAAGCCTTTTGCCCGCAGCGAAACCTTTATTCCGGTGGATACCGAAGCGATTCGTAAAGAAGACGAAGACTTGGCCCGCGAATTTGCGCACAAGGATTTCGTAGATGCCATCTTCAGTACCGATGGCGATAGCGACCGCCCGCTTTTGGCAGACGATGTAGGCATGTGGCTGCGTGGCGACGTGCTGGGCATCCTGGCTGCCCAGGCGCTTGGTATCAAGCGCATTGCAACTCCGGTGAGTTGCAACACGTCGCTCGAAAAATCTGGCAGCTTCGAGAAAATCTGCCGCACGCGAATCGGAAGCCCGTATGTGATTGCCGGCATGGAAAGCCTGGTCGATGCAAACGACGCAAGCGTCTCTGTCGCAGGCTACGAAGCTAACGGCGGATTCTTGCTGCAGACAAACCTCACGCGCGAATTCATTGATAGCGATGGCCGCGGCGGTGAGACTCGCACAACCCGCACGCTTCCGGCTTTGCCGACCCGCGATGCATTGCTCCCGATGATTGCCGTGATGGACAGGGTTAGAAGAGAGAAAATGTGCGTGGTGGATTTACTCAAGAAACTTCCGAAGCGCTTTACGGTGAGTGACCGCCTCAAAGAATTCCCGACCGAAGTGTCGAAGGCAAAGCTCGCCGAAATCCGCGAAAAGAAACTCGGCGCAAAACTCTTTGGCGCCCTCACAGCAAAGCCCTCCAAGTTCAAGCCGAAAGATGGTCCGGCCCCGAAGCCGTTCCACGGCGAAGTCGTCTCGATTGATGAAACCGACGGCTATCGTATGGAATTCGATTCCGGCGACATTGTGCACCTGCGCCCGAGCGGCAACGCTCCGGAATTCCGCTGCTACGTGGAAACCGAGGCCAAGGACCGTTCCGCCGAACTGCTCGCCGGCTGCATGAAGATCATGGAATCCTGGCGCTAGATGTCATGCTGAGGAAACTCAGCATCAGCTTATCTCGCCAAATGTAATTTCCTCATTATTTTGCCAAGGAGTTCGTTGAGAATATCCTTGGCGTCTTTGCTTCCAAGGTAACGCTGGATAATCAGTGTGAGCGTGAAGAGCAAAATGCCTGCAGCGCACGCGTAAACCACGAGTACCACGAAGTTTGCTTCGCGTACGAATGTGCCCGAGACGCGGTCAAGCCCGACAGCGGCGGCAATCATGATGCCGAAAGCGACCAGGGCACGCACCATGTTCAAAAGCGCTTCCTTCATGCCGTCGGTGCCGTTCTTCTTGGCCCACATGACAATCATCGCAATCACCTGGAGAATGGCTCCCGTCGCACCGACAATCGGCACGCTCTTGATGCCGAGTCCCATTTCGGGAGCGCCTAGCAGAATGTAAGCGGGAATGGTCGCGGCAAAAATGCCCGTATTCAAAAGGGTCGGCACCCACATGCGTTCGCAGGCGTAAAAACTACGCACGAGCACTGCTTGCAGGCAAAGGCCAAGGCTCACGGGCAAGTACCAGCGCAAAATTTCGGAAATCGCTTCGGTGGTTTCTCGTTGGAAAGCTCCGCGTTCAAATAAGATTCGCACTGCCGGGAAACTCAGCGCCCACACGGCGACCACCGCCGGAATCAAGATGCAGAACATGCGTGAAAGGCTCTTCCAGATTTTACGGTTCAGCTGGCCGAAATCGCCTTCTTTCACGAGGCGTGCCATGTCGGGGTAGCTCGTCACGCTCACCGAGAATCCAAAGACTGCCACCAGCGTGTACATCACGCGGTAAGCGTAGTTCAAGCTCGAAATACCGCCCGTGCCGAAGTTCGCGCCAAAGCTCCTGATAATGAATTCAAGACCGAACATGGAACCCACGCCAAGCGACATCGGGAGCATCATCTTAAAGTAGCGAACGATATCGGGGTGAGTCGGCTGCACCAAGAGTTCATAATGCACGCCGCCACGCCGGGCGCCAAAAATCTGCAACGCGAAGAACCCGATAAAGGCGCCGACCGGCACGCCCCAGGCGAAACCTTCCAGGCCGTATTCCGTGCCGGTGAATTTTTCGAGCGCAAGCCCTAAAGCGCCACCGCCCACAATCGCCACGTTGTAAATTAGGCCAGTGAGCGACGGAATCAGGAACTGCTTGCGGGTATGCTGCACGGCAACCAAAATGCTCCCGACAAAAATGAAAACCTGCCCCGGCAAAATGATGCGGCCATAGTAAGCGGCGCGCTCGATCAGTTCCGGCGTGGCTCCCTCGACCGTCAAGAGTTGCAAGAGTTCCTTCATCCAAATAAACGCGGGCACCACCAAAATCAACAGTGCAATCCCGAAAGTATTCAACACGTTGCTAAAGAACTTCCAACCGCCTTTTTCGTCGCCGGCCACCTTGTAGCCCGTGAAAATCGGGATAAAGATAATCGACAAAAATCCGGTGCTCACCATGTGATTCAAAATGTCCGGAATCATGAACGCAAGGTCAAGCGCGTTCTTTTCGAGCGACACGCCCGCGGCATGCGCCAAAAGCATTTCGCGGAAAATTCCGAGCACGCGGCTCAGAAGCATCGAAACGGCAACGATAATAGCGGCTTTATTCATAAACTAGTACGAAGTAGACAGTAGGAAGTTGGAAGTGGCCTGTGGAATGGAATTTCTCATTCCTCATCGCTAAAAGGTAGTAATAAGCAAAGGGGGCGCTTTTTCTTTCGTCTATTTTATTTATCTATATTTAGGGACATGAAGAAGATTATTACGGCCCTTTTCTCTCTGGCGGCAATCTCGTTTGCCGCAAACGTTCAAGTCCTCGCCCCCGAAGGCGCGGAATTTGCGCCCGACGCCCCGAACATGGTGCAGTCCATTGTTCGCGCCTCCGTGAGCCAGACGGGCAACACCCCGGTTGACGGCAGCGCCGAAATCCAGCTGCGCACCAACGTCATGACCATGGGCTCTACCTTCGTGGTGGTTTGCGAACAGGTCAAGGACGGTTCCGTGGTCGGTAGCGGTAAACAAAAAGCCGGCTCCGTAGACGACCTCGACGTGGCCATTGAAGGTGCCGTGAAGTCCGCCCTTGCCAATACTGCTGACGATGCCGACGATGGCGCTTACGCTTCTACGGCATCTCGCTCCGCAGAACCCGAAGTCGTCGTGCTCGTGCCCGCCGACCGTAACGACGGCGATCCGAACGACAACTTTGCCCACAAGCGCCCCACCCGCAACTACGTGAGCTACGGTCTGGGTGCCGCTATTTGGCACAACTACGAATTTGAAGACAAGAAATGGGGCCATAGTGTCGAACGCTCCTGGGAACAGGCTTTCGTATTCCACTATGCCCGCATTTTTGAAGTGATTCCGCAGGCCGCCATCACCATCGTGAACAACATGAACATGTCTTTTGGCGATGAATGGGAATGGCACGAAACATTCTTGCTGGGTGGCCGTTTCTTCCCGAGCACCGGAACGATTACACCGTTCCTAGGTGCAGGTATCGGTCTCGGTATTCAGATAGACGACCACTATAACGACAGCGATGAAAGCTTTGCAATCGGTCTTGCCGGTGGCGCAGAACTCGGTGTCATCTTCTTCCGCAATTCCGCGACCCAGCTCGAAGTTGGCTTTGCATGGGATGCCCTGTGGGATGGCTTTGAAAGCTTTGACCGTCGTTTCGGTGCCGGCAGCTTCTACATTGCTATCAACTACTAATTGCTAGTTGAAAGAGAATAAAAAAAGGTCATTGGCGTTTGCCAATGACTTTTTAAATGTTTAAAACCGCTTGTGATTAACCGTAAATAAAACCGAGGGTCACAGCTACGGCAACCAGCAACACGATTTGTTTAACGATTTGAAGTTCTCTTGAGTTCATGCCTATAAGATACATTTCTAGACTCCCAAAAGCCATATTGTAAGGAACGAATAATTTTACAGCCGTAAACAGTGTGATATAGCTTACATTACAATAATCTTATTTCGCAAAAATCGCCGAAAAATCGCAAAATTATTTCAACAATTCTTCGGGAACGCATTCGGCCATGGCCTCGTAAGCCTTGGCGCTCGGGTGCAAATGGTCGCCGGAATCGAACCCGTTGCTGAACGCCTTCGGATTGTCGTGACCGCGCACCGCCTTGTCAAAATCGACGCAGCCGTCAAAATCGGGGGCGGTGCGGAGCCATTCGTTGAATGCCGTGCGAATGATGTCGCGGTTTTCGTTGTAGGTGCGCCAGCCGTAAATCGGGAGTAGCGTGCCGCTGTAAATCTTGAGGCCGAGCTTGCGTGCATGCGTAATGTAGAGTGAACGCACGCCGTTGATGAGGTCGTCGGCCGTAGGCATATCACTCCAGGGGCGGAACTTGTTGACCTCGACACCGACCGGGTGGATGATATCGTTGATGCCGTGCTGCACGATGACAGCGCGTGCGCCCGCCACGTTCATCTCAATCGGGAAACGCGTGGCGCCTTTTAAACCGTAGGCCGCGTAGGTAATGCAACTGTATTCGCGGAGAATGCGCGTGCCGCTAACTGCGCGACGGATAATCGCCACATTGTTAAAGCCCTCGCGTGCGCAACGCAATGTGAGATAATCGGGCCAGTCCTGCGCCGTAATGGAATCGCCGAAGCACACCAGCGCAAAGTTCTTTTCTTCGGTGAAAATGTCGATCGTGTTGAGAAAATAAATCCAGTTCGTTTTGCGCGTTAAGTCATCGGGGAGTGTCGCGGATTTTGCGAAGTTGCCGTAGCTGTACTTGCCGCCCGAAAGCGGGCCCGTAATCGCCGTGCCCGCGTTCATTTGTGTAAAATCAGCGAAGTACAGGCTCACGTCGAAAGTCTCGCCCGCAACGACATCGAATGCGATTTCATCGCTCAAAATCTCTTCACCCGCGGGAATCGTGCCAGAGGTACGGTCGCCGAACGTAATTGTTGTAGGCGCGTACTCGAACTGCGTGGCACTTGTTTCGCTGGCGGTGGACTGCGCGGAGGTTGCCTGGGAATGCGCGACATACGCTTCGCTAATCGTCACGGGTTCTGTGCCGGTGAGGTTCGAAAAATGGAACCGCAACTTGTTCCCCGAAAAGCACGCGCGAATCGGGTAACGCAGCGTCAAGTCCTTGGCGTAAGTCGCCTCTTTGCGGTCGGTAATGGAGGTGGCGTTTCCCCAGCAGGCAACCCATTTCGAAAAATTCTCTGGCATATTGACTCCGCAAAAGTTTGCAATGAGCAAAAATAGAAAAATGTAAATCCGCTATACCAGTCGGCAAATCGGCAGCAGATACAAGAAGCATGCGCACAGCACGGAACTTGCAGGGGCATTGGCCGCGGCAAGCACCATCGCCGTCGCAACCGACCACGGCACAAGCGCAATCACCGTCACCGCCGTATCATAAAGATCAAGCGCGTGGGATTCGTTCTTGACGATTGCGTTTGGCTTATCGCCAGGTTTAACTGTGTCGCAACATTTTTTAGCGCCCGAAGCAGAATCTGTGTCAAGATTTTTCGTGAGTTGGTGGGTCAGAATGATGGTGAGCGTCTGGTTGCAAACAACGCAGGCCGTAACGCAAGAAGCCACGAGCGTCGCACAAAAAGAGTTTGTCCTGGTCGCGATTTTTTCGATCGCTGATTTTAGGGGCGCAAGCATCCCGGTCTCCTTGAAAATCCCCGCATAGCACCCCGCAATAACCACAATCCAGAACACGTTCAACATTGAAAGAAGTCCACCACCATTAATCATCGGCGCGAGCTCTGGAGTACGGGCTTTGAACCCGAAAACAATCACTTGCAATACATCGGCTAAGGAATGTTTTTTGACAACAAAAGCAAGCGGTAAAGCCGCGAGAGCGCTCAGGAGCAATACCCGCGAAGACCGCACCCGGAGTACGGATAAAATAATCATCAAAACCGCAGGGAGAATGCACCACGGCGAAAGACTGAATTCCTTTGCGAAAAGCGCTCGCACCGGTTCCGCCGAAAAATTGCCCGCAACATCGCTTGCCACGCTTAAACTCCCCGCAGCATTAACGCCGCTTGCGTAAGTCAAGCCGCCCGCCACCCCGCTTAAATCATTCGCGAAACCGCAGAGACCAACAACCAGATAAACGGCGCAACTCAAAAGCAATGGGAGCCAAGTGGTTTTCAGCATCCGCCGCACATTCGCATAAATATCCGTATTCGTAATGTTCGCCGTCAAAAGCGCCATCGAAGAAATCGGCGAAATCCTGTTCCCGAAATACGCCCCCGCCAAAATGGCGCCGCCCACCCAGCAAGGCGACACGCCGAGCGCATGCCCCGCCGTCGCGCAAACCACGCCCACCGTTGCCGCCGTACCAAGCGCAGTCCCCGTCAAGAGCGACATCGCGCAGTTCAGCATGAATACCGCAAGCAAGAAACCGCCACCGTGAATAACCTTCACCGAATGCACCACCATCAGCGGGATTACACCACCCGCCCGCCACAAGGCTGTCAACAACCCGAGCAGTACAAACAAAATAAGAATTCCCTTCGCCGTGACAATGCCTCGCCCACACATGGCAAGCACACGCCGCGCCCCATGCCCCCGCACAAGCGCATAACCTACAAAAAGCGCAAGCCCCGCCAGCATGGCAAACACCAGCTTCACCTTGAAGGCAAGCGCCGCCACCAAGACTGCTACGAACAAAAGAAGTGTACAAAGCTCCAGAAACATAGAGAGGTAAATTTAGATAAAAATGGGGAGCTTGAAAAATAGCTAATTTGCGGTTGCCTTGCTAGGTAGAAAATGAGCGAGATTTCGTACAGCAAAAAGAATGACCGGATTGAATGCGTGCGTTACAAGGAATGGCGCAAGTCGTACCCGCCGCATACGCATACCGCCCACATGATCGTCGGCTATATTGAAGAGGGCCGCGTTTGCATGGTGCTGAACGGCGAGGCGAAAATTTATGGCGCCGGAGAACGGTTCCAAATTCCACCGAATACGTTGCACGAAATCAAAACTGTCGGCGACGAATGCTATTCGATGGCGGTGCTGTGTACCGCTTTAGAGGCCGACGAGATTGTTGCTGAGGACTGCGCGCGGGATTATGAAAGTATAGTCGCGCGGTTAGATGAATTGCAAAAAAGCATCCTTGAAAATCCCGAAAACATTTACTTGATAGAACAAATGGCGCATGATGCATGCATCAGCCCGTTCCACATGATACGCGAATTCAAAAAGGCCTTCGGACTCACGCCGCATCAGTTCCAGATGCAGTGCAAAGTCCGCAAGGCGCAAAAACTGCTCGAAGAAAGGCCCGCGGCCGAGGTGACCTTTGACGCTGGATTTTACGACCAAAGCCACATGGACCGCTGCTTTAAAAAAGTGGTCGGCTTGAGCCCGAAGGAATATAAACGCGCCGTGAAGACAGATGACTAATATGTCATTGCGAGACCGTAAGGGCGACGCAATCTCTTAGCATTACTTTTTCTGTCATCCCCGCGTAAGCGGGGATCTCCTTAACAAAGCGCCGGCATGAACTTCGCGAACAGATAAAGTCCCTGGTCGCCTGCGTCTACCTGGTGCGGGACTTTTGCCTGCATAATCGAGATGATGCCCGGAACGTATTCGAGCTTGGCGCCGTCATTGGTGCAAATGCCGCTCCCTGCGATAACCTCGTGCGTTTCGAGCTGGGTTTCGTGAATGTGCGTTTTGATGCTCTTGTTCGGCGCAATTCTCACCAAGTGATAGCTGAACGTGCCGCCGGTATCTTTTGCGGTAATGATATGCTTGAGTTCTACCCCCTCGAAAGTCGGATGCTTGGACCACGCGATACCTTTGAAAGCGACCGTTTTGCCCGAGAGCCTGAGCTCGCCCACGTTGAATTTTTCAAAAATATCGTTACCGAGAATAGCTTTTTCCATGATTTTACTCCTATGATAGTGTTTCGTCCGCGACTTTTGCCAACTGTGTCGCGGTTATGCCCGAAATCTATACGAAGGGGTGCATGGAAAAATTGGACAAAATTGCGGAAATACCTACATCTCTTCCAATGCAAACGGCAACATATACAGTGGCTTGAGTTGTAGTGTCCCGATGTGATCCACGTCTTTTTGTGAGAAAAGAATTCTGCGGTAAACTTTTCTGGAATATTTTTTGGCGAACTGGTCGATGGATTCGTGGTTTCGTGCCGCCGAGGACTTGATTTCGACAGGGACAACCTTGTGGCCGTGCGATAGCAGAAAATCAATCTCGTAGTAATGCGTGCTGTTTTCTTTTTGCCAGGTGTGGTAATACAGTTCCCTGTCGCTTGATGCTATAATCTGGGCCGCGACATTTTCGTACAGGTAGCCTAAATCGGCATCCAGCTTGTCGCTCAGAAGTTTCTTGTAAATCTCGTTGGTCTGTTTCGAGTTATCGAACATCAGCGAGATAAAAAGTCCCGTGTCGGCGGCGTAGAGTTTGAACTTGTCCAAATCCTTTGTCTGTGCGAGAGCCGAGGCCGGGTTGGCTACGTGGTAGCAGGCAAGCACCGTCTTGGAGTCCATCAGTTCAAAAAAGCGTTCCTCGTCTTTTGGCGTTTTCTGCTTGCCTGTTGCCGTGGTGATGACGAAGTTCTTTTTCTTCAGCGCGAGCTGGCTCGGGATTGCCTTGTAGATGTTGGACAGGCGGCCCGTCGGGTCCAGTTTTTTCAAGTCGTCAAAATACAGGTCGTTTATTTTCCGCTTGATGCCGTCGATGACCTCGAAGTTTTCTTTGCGGATGTACGCGTCAACTGCTTGCGGCATGCCGCCGACAGCCATGTAAAGCCGAAAGTCGCGCATCAGGCTTCTGTTGGTGGCGTTCCCGATGGGTGTCTTGGCCTTGTAGATTTCGCGTATCACCGCGGGATCTTTGCCAATAGCCCACATGAACTCCTCGTAATCCATGGGATAGACGTTAATCTTGTGCTCCTCGGAAGGGATGACGATTCCCTGGATGTTCTTTTTGATGGATATGAGCGACCCTGTTTCGATGTAGTCGTAGCGGCCATCTTGAACAAGGTATTTGATTGCCTGGCGCACCTTGGGCTGCAACTGGATTTCGTCGAAGATAATCGCGGACTTACGTTCCTTGAGGTTCACGCCCGTCTCTGCCTGGAGGCGCAAAAAGAAAAGGTCCGGCTTGGAAATATCGCGAAAGACATCTAGCATTTCGTCTGTGACATTGGCGAAGTCAATCCGGATGTAGGATTCGTATTCGTTCTTGGCGAATTCCTCGGCGATGGTGGATTTGCCCACGCGCCGCGCCCCCTCCAGAAGGCAGGCGTACCGCCCGGAGTAAGTCTGTTTCCACTCCTTCAATTTGTCATATGCCTTGCGTTTGAACATGCTTCCTCGCCGTTTTTATCCAAAAATTATAGTTTTTTCAACATAAATATACCCTAAAATTATAGATATTTCAACATAAAATCTGTTAAAAATTATAGATTTTTCAACGAAATTGACAATAATTGTGGAAAATTGACGAAATTTCGGTAAAAAGGGCAATTTTGAACTGTCGCAAAATTTGCGACAGTTGGAATATCTTTGAGTTTTCCTCTCCCCTGTCACTCCATTGTCATTCCATTATTATATATTTCCGGCATGCCTAGAACAAAATCGACTTCCGCGCAGTCTGCGCCCGCAAAAAAGAAATCCGTCCCCGAAAAGTCCGTAGAGGCGTCCCTCTGGGAGTCTGCGAACAAGTTGCGCGGCAGCGTGGAACCCGCCGAATACAAGCACGTGGTGCTTTCGTTAATCTTCCTCAAGTTTGCAAGCGACAAGTTCGAGGAACAGCGCGAAAAGCTCATCGCCGCCGGCCGCCAGAAATACGTGGAAATGCCCGAGTTCTACAACAAGGACAACGTCTTTTACCTGGAAGAAACTTCCCGCTGGAGCTTTATCATCGAGCATGCCCGCCAAAGCGACATTGCGCTCCTGATCGATACCGCGCTTGCGAACATCGAAAAGAAGAACAAGGCGTTGCGCGGGGCGCTCCCCGACAACTATTTCTCGCGTCTGCAGCTCGACACCGCAAAACTCGCGGCGCTCATCAGCGACATCGACGGCATCGACACCATCAAGGACAAGGAACAGGATGTCGTTGGCCGCGTCTATGAATATTTCCTCGGCAAGTTCGCCATCGCCGAAGGCAAGGGCAAGGGCGAATTCTATACGCCCAAGACAATCGTCGGACTCATCGCCGAAATGATTGAACCCTACCGCGGCAAGATTTACGACCCCTGCTGCGGTTCGGGTGGCATGTTCGTGCAGAGCATGAAGTTTATCGAGGCGCATCACGGCAACAAACGCGAAGTCTCCGTATATGGTCAGGAATACACCGGCACCACGTACAAACTAGCGAAGATGAACCTCGCCATCCGCGGCATCTCCGGAAACCTTGGCGACAAACCCGCCGACACCTTTGCCGAAGACCAGCACAAGGATTTGAAGGCTGACTTTATCATGGCGAACCCGCCGTTCAACCAAAAATCGTGGCGTGCCGAAAACGAACTCCTCGACGACCCGCGCTGGAAAGGCTACACCGTGCCGCCTACGAGCAACGCGAACTACGGCTGGATTCTGAACATCCTCTCGAAACTCTCCGAAAACGGCGTGGCAGGCTTTTTGCTCAGCAATGGTGCCCTCAGCGGCGAAGGCGACGAACAGCAAATCCGCAAGGAACTTTTGCAGAACGACAAGGTCGAGGCAATCCTCATTCTGCCCCGCAACATGTTCTACTCCACCGACATCAGCGTGACGCTCTGGATTCTGAACAACAACAAGACCGCCCGCGAAGTCAAGGTCGGCGATGCCATGCGCAAGTACCGTAACCGCAAAGGCGAAGTGCTCTTTATGGACCTGCGCCAGATGGGCGAACCCTTCGAAAAGAAATACACCCAGTTCAGCGCCGAGGACATCGCAAAAATCAGCGGCACCTACCACAAGTGGCAAACGCAGAAAATCAAGGACGAACCCGAATACTGCGCCACCGCTACCCTCAAGGAAATCGAGGCGAAAAACTGGTCGCTCGTGCCGAGCAAGTACATTGAATTCAGGAACCGCGACGAGACCGTGAACTTTGACGAAAAGATGCGTGAACTCCAAGCGGGAATGCGCACCCTCCTCAAGGCCGAAAAAGAAAGCGAAAAGGAACTCGCCAAAGTGTTCAAGAACCTGGGATTTGAATTGTAGCGTGATGGAAAGCAGGCACTATTGCATACAAAAGCGGACGAATGTATATTAAGGCAAAATGATTAACCTTTAAGGAACTGCATGCCCGAAAGTCAGAACATCGAGTACAAGGAATCATGGCGAGATGAGTATATCAAGTGGATATGCGGTTTTGCGAATGCTCAAGGTGGAAAGATTTTTGTAGGTGTAGATGACAAGGGGCATGTTGTCGGATTGCAGAATGCCAAGAAGCTCATGGAAGATATCCCGAATAAAGTCAGGGATGCATTGGGTTTGTTGGTCGATGTGAACCTGCTTTCTGTAGATTCCAAGGAATACATCGAAATATCGGTTTCTCCGAGTACATATCCCGTAAATTATAAAGGCGAATATCACTATCGGACCGGGAGTACCAAGCAGCTTTTGCAAGGTGCTTCGCTCACGCAGTTTTTGCTGAACAAGACCGGAACGAAATGGGATGCTCTCCCTGTCGATGGGGTTAGCTTTAGGGATTTGGACAAGGAAAGCTTTGACATCTTCCGCCGGGAGGCGAAAAAGTCGGGCAGGATGACATCACAAGATTTGTCGATGACGGACGAAGAACTGCTTGACAGCCTGAATCTGGTTGTAGATGGAAAATTGACCCGAGCCGCAGTCTTGCTTTTTCACCGCAAGCCGGAAAAATGGTTTGGCGGCGCATACGTGAAAATAGGTTTTTTTGGCGATGGCCCCGATTTGCAATACCAGGATGAAATTTACGGTTCGTTGTTCATTCAGGCTGATCGAGTCGTCGAGCTCATTTACCTCAAGTATTTCAAGGCACGCATCAGTTACGACGGCCTGATCCGGGTGGAACGCTACCCCATTCCAAAGGATGCCATGCGCGAAGCCGTTTACAACGCCCTGATGCATTCGAATTACTCCTCTGGAGTCCCGATTCAAATTCGCATACACGAGAACGAAGTTCTTATAAGCAATGACTGCATTTTCCCGGCCAATTGGACTGCAGAAACATTGATGCAACGGCACCGTTCGGAACAATACAACCCCAAAATCGCAAACGCGTTTTTTAGGGCGGGCTACGTGGAAGCGTGGGGCAGGGGCATCGAAAACATGTGCAAACTTTGCAAGGATTATGGAGTCAAGACGGAATATACCGTACATCCCGAAGATGTGATGCTTGCATTTTTTGCCAAGCAAGAGACTGCGGCCACCCAATCCGCCACCCAATCGACCACCCAATCCGCCACCCAATCGACTCAAAAATACTTGCCGATTGAAATTAAACTTATGCATTATCTGGTAGCCAATCCACGTGCAACTCAGGGTCAAATTGCAAAATACTTGGGAATGAACTTGAATACCACCAAGTATTATTTGAACAAACTAGGTAAACTTGAAGTCCCCGCGATTAAGCACGAAGGCACGACAAGAAAAGGCTCGTGGATGGTTTTGATAGACTTGGAGAATCTATGACAGGGCAGAATATGAAACGGCTTGGAGACTATATACGGCCCGTAGATGTGCGGAACAGGGACTTGAAAGTGAACTTATCTCAAGGAATCTGTAACCAAAAGTATTTCCAAAATCCAAAACAGGTTGCGGAAAATCCTGAAACGCATAAAATTGTTCGAACCGGACAGTTCGCGTATAATCGTGCAACTACTCGTAATGGAGAAAAAATATCAATTGCTTTACGAGAAGGTCCTGATTGCACAGTGTCTTCCGCATATCAGGTGTTTGAAGTGATTGACGAGAATGTTCTTAATTCCGAATATCTGATGATGTGGTTTCGTCGCCCGGAATTTGACAGGCTTGCAATTTACTTCTCCCACGGAAGTGCCCATGAATTCTTTGAATGGGAATCAATGTGCGAAGTCCAGGTCCCCGTCCCAACGATAGAAAAACAGCGTGAAATCGTCGCCGAATACAACACCCTCGCCACCCGCATCGAAACCAACAAGAAACTCATCGCCACCCTCGAACAAACCGCCCAAACCCTCTACCGCCACACCTTTATCGACAACATCGACCCAAACAATTTGCCGGACGGGTGGAGGATGGGAACGATTGGTGATTTGGGAGAAATGGTGAGTGGGGCAACGCCTTCAACTACAGTTCCTGAGTATTGGTGTGAAAATGGAATTCCTTGGATCTCTCCTGCAGATCTCTCTCGAACAGGCTTAAAATTTATTTCAAGAGGGGCAAAAGACATAACAAAAAGTGGCTATGATAGTGCTAGTACATGGCTCCTTCCTAAAGGTTCGGTATTATTTTCATCTCGAGCTCCTATTGGGCTGATGGGTATAGTTGTCTCGGAATTATGTACTAATCAAGGCTTTAAGTCGATTGTTCCCAACGAAAAATATGGCTTTGGCTACGTTTACTATTGTCTTAATTCGTTAAAGGATAAAATAGCCTCAGAAAATACAGGTTCCACATTTGATGAAGTTTCTGGTGAACGATTAAAATTATATGAAGTTGTACTTCCCGAAGAGAAAGTTACCGTAGAATTTCAAAATGCAATTGAAAAAATTTTTAATTTACAAGAAAAAAAAGAAAATGAAAATATAATTTTAGATAAAATGATATCTGTTGTATTGTCAAAAATTTGCTGTTAGGAGTAATCGAATGGCTTTAAAAGAATGTATTGCATTAGATACAATCAAGTTCATGTCCACAAAGACTAACTTGCATTATCAATTGCATTTTAATTTATGGAATTCTGATGACAATAAAATTAAAGCATTGGATGTTGGCGTAATGTGTCCAATTGCTGGTGATGATCATGTTGTATCTCTGATAATTCCGGGAGATTATTCTAAAGACAACGTGGTCTGCTTAAATAAAAAACTTCATGATTCGGATACCATAGACAATATTTTTAATGCTCATGTTTCGTGGATAAAAGAAACAGATGATTTCAAAATTGCGGAAATTGATAAATCCCCAAAGCCAAACCTTATTTTTGCTATTTCGAATTTTCACAACAAAAAAGATAAAGATGAAAAGGATGAATTGCTAATTCCTCTTAAAGAGCAAAGTAAATCCCAAAAAATTTCCCAAGAAATAAAAAATCAGAATTTGGTAATTCATTTTGAGGTCGCGAAAAAAATTGATGCGTCTGTAAAAAAAGAAGCTGTGACTGAATATTATGAATATTTTAGAATTAGAATAAACAAATTTGATTTAGCAAGATTTTCAATAATCGTGGAATCAAAACCAAATTTCGTTGTTCCGTCTTATGAAAAAAATGTTGTTCTAGAGTTTCGAGTAAACGATCGGAAATTGATGTCGAGTGATGACCGGAAAGAAATGGATGAGCACAAAGTTTATTTTGATAAGATTCATTTTCTATTGATAAATGATATTCCTTGTAAAACAATGATAACGGATGCATCAGCGAAAATTCGTCTATTTGAGAATAATAAATGGAAAGAGTATCTTTGTGGTGAAGAAATAAAAAAGCCCATGCTGGCATATCATTTAAGTAAAAAAAGTGAAGAAAATCAAAAAATCGAAATGAGTAGTTTTTTGATTAAATTTCAAGAAAAAAAGATGGCTAAATGCCAAGTTGGTTTATATGTTATTGTCGCATTTCTTTTAGGTCTACTAGGAAGCCTTTGCTCCGATATTTTTAAATCTTTGTTTAGTTAACGGTTATGCTTCGAATATTAATTGATACTAATATTTTACTTCCTCTAGAACCAACATCTTTGAATGATGTCGAGTCTCAATCTCATTTGGCAAATGAATTTATTCAGAAAACTCAAAAGGCAAATGCTTTAATATATTTATTGGATGTTCAAAAAAATGATATTAATCGTGATAAAGATGAAGTACGTCGAAAGCTGCGGTTGCTCGCTTGTGAAAAATATCAATTATTAACAAAAATCCAAATTACCGATTTCATTAAAGAACATTTTGAAATAGATGATTTAAATTCTCATGATTATGTTGATGTCTCGCTTTTAAATGCTCTTTATTGTAATGCCGTCTCGATTTTAGTTACTAATGATTATGGAATTCATGCAAAAGCGAAAAGAATAGGCTTAGAGGATAAAGTCTATCGATTGGAAGATGCTGTTGATTTTATCAATTTGCAACTTCCTTCAGAGTTAAAAGCGGAACCCCTGCATCCAATTATAAGCAGCGAGAAATGCTATAAATTGGACATACATGATGCTTTCTTCGATTCGTTAAGGAAGGATTATCAAGGATTTGATAACTGGTTTACGCAAAAATGTCAATTAGAGCATCGTGATTGTTTTGTAATTCGGAATGAGTCAAAAATCGCTGGGTTGTGTATTTACAAAAATGAAGAACCATCCTATGGAATGGCTGGTAAAGTGGTGAAAATATGCACATTTAAGTTGGGCTACTCTGGAACAAAACAGGGAGAACTCCTTTTGCGACAACTTTTTAAAATGAGCTACGATTCAGATGTTGATTGGCTTTATGTGACCGCTTTTGAACAAAACTATATATGTCAATTTTTTGAGGATTTTGGATTTGAACGTTACAGTGAAAAAAAGGCTGATACTGGAGAATTGATTTATCGACGCCATATGAAACCGTCTTTTGATGATCGAAATGCATTAGAGGCTTTGTCGTTTCATAAAAAATTTGGGTATCGCTACTTTATCCCTTCAAAAAATGCGTTTCTAATACCGACGGAAGAACGTTTTTATGACCGGTTGTTCCCTGAAACAACAACATTAGACTTGTTTGGCGGAGAGCCTTGTTCGAACGCCATTAGAAAGGCTTATCTTTGTAACAGTAACTCAAGAAAACTTATCCCCGGTGATATTTTATTTTTCTACAGAACACACTCAGATAAAAAAATTGAATGCTGCGGTATTTTGGAAAAAGTACTTCATTCATCGAATCCTGATGAAATTCTTTCCTTGGTTGGAAAAAGATCTGTTTTTTCAAAAGTAGAAATAGAATCGATGTGCTCTAAAAGCAGAGATTGCTTTTTAATGCTGTTCAGACAAACGGAAAATCTTAAAAAACCATATAATTTGGAAAGTCTAAAGAAACAACATCTTGTAAATGGTTATCCCCAATCAATCACGATGATTTCGAACGAGGCAAAAGAATGCATTCTGTCCCATATGCTATATTAATATCAATTTTTCCCCTATATTCAAATCAAATTTTTGAGGGCTCGAAAAAAATTGAATTTAGAAAAAAGAGTTTTTCGTCAGATATAAAGAAAATCGTAGTTTATTCCACACTGCCCGTGGGAAAAATTGAAGGTGTATGGGATTATGATGGCGTTGAAGAATCAACTCCAGCTGGATTGTGGAAAAAATACTCTAAAGTTGGTGGAATAAAAAAGGACAAATATGACGCCTACTTTTTCGAAAGCGAAATCGCTTATGGAATAAAGGTCAAGAACCCTGTTCGTTTTAATAAGCCTGTGCCTATTGATGAAATTGGCAAAAAACCTCCGCAGGCTTATACTTATTTGACCGAAGCGGAATTTAATGAAATTTGCAAGAAAGGATGTTGAAAATTGAGATTTTATTTATTTTTGAATAAACAGGAAATAAAAATATGTGCGGTCCCATTTTAACATTTGTTTCTTATAATATAACGCAATCTAAAACATTATATGAACTGATTTTAAAGTATTTGTCTAATCAAACAGATACGATTCTTTTCTTGCAAGAGGTGAAGCCAACATTTACACTAGATCGGAATAAATATAATGTGGCACAAGTTCGTGGGCAAAAGAGAATGTCGGATTTGCGCATCTACGCCTCAAATAATTTAGATTCATTTTGTATAAAGTGTAATTCTCAAGATCGCTATCAAATCCTACAAACAAAGAATGGCTGTTTTGCAAATGTTCATATGCCTTCAAGTTGGAGAAATGGAATGACTGAAGGCGATCGTTATGGAAAGCTTGCCAAAAAAATTAGGTCAAATTTTGAGTTAGATTTGATTGGAGGGGATATAAATGCAAATCCATTCGAAGAAGCGGTCTTTTCTCCTTCAGCATGGTTTGCAAAAAGGACATTGGATGACTTTACACGATATAGGGACAAAGGCTTAATAAATCCTTTTTGGCAAATTTTTAATTCTAGTGCAAAAGAGGATTCTTTTGGATCGTTTCCAGGAAGCATGAATCATTTTTCCCGAAGGCAAATTTTGGATCAATTTTTTGTTCCAACATCAAAACATGATAAAATTGTTGAAATTGGCGTTTTGAAGGAGCTATTTGGAGAATCTTTCGATGTGATAAATGCTAAAAAGGATGTGAAAGATGATAAGGGGAAGGGTAAACTTCATTGGCCTGTATTTATTAAATACAAAATAGGAGATTAACATGTCTGAAAACTTATTAAAAAAAGAAATTGCAAGAACAAAAAAACCTGAGAATACAGAAGACCAAAAAATTAATGAAGCGATTCTTCGTTTGGCCGAAGAAGCTAACGAAATTCGATCAGAGCAAAAATGGGATAATGTTTTATTTACTTATAAGTTTATCCCTTTTTTCAAGAAATGGCTATTTCTTTCATTCTCGCCTTTTTATAAGGACACGGAAACAACCATTTTCAGCTTAGAGAAACAGAACTCTAACATTATTCTTGATTGTTCGTATTGGCTAGATGCAAAAACAATCGCAATTGATGAGCATTTTTATGAAAATTTGGTGAAAATGTTTTCTAGTGTAGCAGAAACGGATGAATTTAGAGATACAATTAGAATATTTAATGATTTAGCAGGAAAGGAATACTTCGACTTAACGATTTTTTATGAGGCTGATATGCAGTATAGTCGTAAAAATCTTTTTGTTCAAGTTGATAGTAATTATTTTAAGTCATTCGTTGATCCGTCTAATGGAAAGTTGAAGATCAAGGAAATGTTGGTGCCATGTAATGATGTCACTCTTCTCCCGCCATTGACATTGCAAAGTTATTTAGGAAAGAATGGAGAAATAAATGGTTATCGATTTACATGTGCTAAGGTTGAGGGAAATCAAATATCTCTAAATTTTGCGTAACTTTTGTCGTTGTTTAAGTAATTGATAGAAGAGAACCATTAAGGGAGTCTTGTCTTAAAAAACAATATAAGCACTTTTCAAATTTAGTAGATTAATGTAAATCGGACTTATTCTATGACTCCCCAATCCTTCTCTAAAATTTTCTGGATGCAGTATCTTCCCGAATCTGAGCGAGATTGTGTTTGATCAAAAAATCAAAAAGATAGAATTATGAGTAAAATTTTATAGGTCAATTTTACAAGTATTGAGATTTGAACAGGAGTTTGCTGTTATGTCTAGCGAAAATAGTTTTTTTGGAAATAATCAACACATTGCAAATTTTCTAGATGGTTACTTAAGTGCTTCTAATAAACCGGACTATGCGGTATTGATTACTGGTGACTGGGGCTCTGGAAAGACCCATTTTATTAAGAAATATCTTGGTGGTGATAAGAAAATTGTTAAGGATTGGCTGACTGATTGTGAAAAACATATTGTTCTTTATGTTAGTCTTTTTGGGGCCAAATCTAGAGCAGACATGGATGGTAGAGTCCTTGAAAAACTCCATCCGATTTTAAAGTCAAATAAAATAAAGGTATTTACTAGTTCATTTCCTATTATCGGAATGATTGCTGGTGCAAGTGCTCCTATTCCTGGCGGTACAATTATCGGTGAACGCATAGGTAAAGATTTTCAGTGTTTTACAGACGTGTTTAGGGAATCTTTGCTCAAAGAAAAACAAGAAAAGGATTTCAAAAATCTTGTGGTTGTTTTTGACGATGTGGAACGAGCCGACATGCCATTGCCGGAATTACTTGGTTACTTAAACGAATATGTAGAACATTTGCAAGTTCCCTGTATTTTACTTGCCGATGAAAATGTTTGGAAAGAAATAAATGAATCACAAAAAATTCACCAAAAGAAAATTACAGGTAAAGTTGGTGGAACGGGTAAAGTGAATTTAATTGTTGAAAAAGCGATAAATCAAACTTTACATCGCCTTTCAAGTACAGAAGAAAAGGTTGTTGGCAAAAAATTTCAAATTCAGACATCACCGGAAGAAATCATTGAGGCATGGTTTCCGGAGAACAAAAATGGTACAACCATATTTGGCGAGGAAATTTATGAATTACTAAAACCTCATAAGGCTTTGCTCATATCAATTCTTGAAAAATCTCCTAAGCATAACTATCGTGCATTTAAACAGTCTATTGATGATTTGAAAATTTTCATTGGTCCAAATTTTGAAAATATTTCAAAGGACTTACTAAAAGAAGAAAAATTAAATTCCTTGATTTTTGCCGATTTCTTATGCTCTGTTTACGGGGCAAAATTAGCCATGCTTCGCAATGATCCATTTGTTGTTGCGGCCCAGAAAATTCAAATGGCAAGGGCTTTTGCTCGTGGAGCGGGAAACATTGTTGATGAAGAAGATGATGAAAATGTTAAAGATCCTTTTGATGATGCTTTTGGTAAAATAGAATGCATTAGTCAAATGAGTCATGCTTGTGATACTGAAAAGTGGAATGCCATCTGGGAAAAATGGCTCGAATCATCTATTATTGACAAAGATGAAATTACCGCAGCAATAAAAGACACTATTTGGTTTGATAGGAAAAAACAGTATTGGACAGAACAACTATATCATTGGTATGAACTGAGCGATGATGAAGGTCGTCTTGCCTTAGATTCGTTTTATGAATCTATTGAGTCAAAAACAATTTTAAATCCAGATACGTTAATAGCATTGTATTATCGATTGTATTGGTATGCTTCAGAAGGTGTTTTGAAGGAGTCTGCTGAAGAGTTTTCAAAAAAAATGTATCAATACGTTGATGATGTTGCAAATGAAATGGAATATAGTGATTTAAGCCAATGGGACGATAACTATGGCCGGGCCTATGACAGCGCTTATCTTGTACATGAAGAAAAAAATAAAGCCTTTGTTGAGCACATAAGGGAAAAATTAACTATTCGTAAGACAAAACAACAGAAAAATGAAATTACGAATATAGAAAAGACTTTTGACCCCCAAAACCCTAAAAACGTTGATGACTTGTGTGGTAAAATCTCTTGCAGATTTGGTAGCTTGCAAGATTTTGAATTTGAAAAAATTGATCCAGATGTAATTGCAAGAATTTATGTCAGTTTAACGAATGTTAATGACAGTAGAAAGTTTATTGAGGCCATAAAAGAAAGATTTCGTAAGGAGTCATATGGTCTGATTGAACATGAGGAATTTTTGAATAAATTAAAGGAAAGTGCCGAAAAATTGAAGAAATCGTACCCTAGGCCATTAACTACAAGGCAGTTTTCTCTGTATTATCTTGCAAAGGTTGCAGGGGATTATCTTGATTTCCTTCCTAGACTAAAAGAAGAACAAAAGGCTAGGCTGAATGATATGAAAAAGGATTTTTAATAAATGACTCCCCAACAATTCTCCAAAATTTTCTGGAAGCAGTATCTTCTGCTTGAAAAAGATTTCCTTGAAACGGATGAGTTTGTGACGATTGACAAGAGCAACTTCAAAACGTTCTCCAGCCGTTACACTTATCTGTTCTTGAACATCTGTAGTGAAATTGATTCCATCGCAGAAGAATATTGCAAGGTTGTGAAGGCTCCTTCGAAGGTCAAGAACATCTTGCAGAAAATGACCGTCATTGTGAATGACGACCCGAAGATTAAAGATCAAAGGGTTTCTACGAAGTATCCTTACGAGATTATCAATTTTGTCCCGTTTGCCGGTTTTGACAGCGAGTCGGCTGCTGGCTGGTGGCAGGATTATAACTTGGTCAAGCATTTCCGTGCCGATGTTCCGGAAAAGGGAATCCCGAACTATCAGCACGCGCACTTGAAAAATGTGATGAACGCCCTCGCCGCCCTCTACATTCTCTGCCAGAATCTCTACAAACTCCTCGGCGAATCCGACCTGCAACTCGAACCGTCAAGGCTGTTTGAATAGCAGAAAAAAGTCTTGACAAATCTGCTCTAGAAATATATATTTAGTGCACAAGTGAGTAGAGAAACGGCGGAGATATGTCGAACGAACTAGCCAAGCAGATATCGTATATTCTTTACAGTAGTCCTGAAGAAGATGTCAAGGTCATGGCCTTAGTCAAAGACGAGACCATCTGGCTGACGCAGAAGGCTATGGCCGAGTTGTTTGATGTTAATGTTCCGGGCATTTCGAAGCATTTGAAAAACATATACGAGGAAGGAGAGCTTAGTGAATCCGCAACTGTTTCCATTTTGGAAACAGTTCAAAATGAAAATGGCCGTTCCGTAAAGCGCAATGTCTCTTTTTACAATCTCGATGCAATTATTTCCGTCGGTTACCGTGTAAATTCTGCGAAGGCCACAAAGTTCCGCATTTGGGCTACGGGAATCCTGAAGGAATACATCAAGAAGGGTTTTGTGCTCGACGACGAGCGTTTAAAGCAGGGTAACGCTGTTTTCGGTAAGGACTACTTCAAGGAACTTTTGGAAAGAGTCCGCTCTATCCGTGCGAGCGAACGCCGCATTTGGCAGCAGATAACGGATATTTTTGCGGAGTGTTCCATAGACTACGACAAGGATTCTGAAATAACGAAAAAGTTTTTCGCCACGGTTCAGAACAAGTTTCACTATGCGATAACGGGGCAGACTGCTGCAGAAATCGTGTACGAGAGGGCCGACCACAAAAAAGAGCACATGGGGCTTACGACCTGGAAAAATTCTCCGAGCGGGCGTGTGCTGAAAAGCGATGTGAACATTGCCAAGAATTATTTGTCAGAAAAGCAGATCCGTCAGCTGGAACGCGCTGTGAGCGGTTATTTTGACTACATCGAAGACTTGATAGAGCGGGAGATTGCTTTTAACATGGAGCAGTTTGCCGCAAGCGTGAACGAGTTCTTGGAATTCAGGCGCTACGACATTCTCGATGGCAATGGAAAAGTCAGCCGGGACCAGGCGGACGAGAAAGCTTTCGGGGAATACGAGATTTTCAACCGCACGCAAAAAATTGACTCTGATTTCGACAAGGTAATCCGGAAAATAAAGAAGAATTAGGGGCTTTTTGCCTCAAAAACGCCATTTTGCTTATTGCGCAGAAAAATAATGAATTTATTTTTACTGCATGGCGTTCAAGGAAGCCGACTTAGAGAAAGTGTTTATTGACCTCCTGGTTCAGGAGGGCTGCAAGTACGTGCCCGGCGAGGCGATTGACCGTGGCGAGGGCGAGGTCTTGATTGAGCAGGACATGCGCGACTACTTGCACCGTCGCTACGATTCCGAGGGCATTACCGAGAATGAAATCCGTTCAATTGTTCTGCAGTTGCGTTCGCTTTCGGCGAGTGCGCTCTACGAGAGCAACAAGAAGTTCTGCTCATGGCTATCGGACGGATTTATGCTCAAGCGCGAGAACCCGAAGGACAAGGACATTCTCATTGAGCTTTTGGATTTTAGGCCGCTGGGTGAGCGTAGAAAATCGGGCGTCGGTGTCAATGATGATGAAGAGGCGATGCCGCTGGCGGCCGATGTGGTGGCGAAATACTGCGCCGACTGCAATATCGTCAAGATTGTAAACCAATTTGAAATTGTCGGCTCCGAAAAGCGGATTCCCGATGCAATTCTTTTTTTGAACGGGCTCCCGCTTGTGGTGTTCGAGTTCAAGAGTGCCGTGCGCGAGGAGGCGACGGTTTTCAACGCCTACGAACAGTTGACGGTGCGTTACCGCCGCGACATTCCGCAGCTGTTTGTCTATAACGCCTTCTGCGTGATTAGCGATGGCGTGAACAACCGGGCGGGCAGTTTCTTTGCCAAGTACGATTACTTTTATGCGTGGCGTCGCGTGGAATTTGGCGACAAGCGAATCGAGGCCGAGGGCATCGAGAGCCTTTACTCCATGATTCAGGGGATGTTCAATCGCAAACGCCTGTTGGACATTTTCAAGAACTTCCAGTATTTCCCGGACAGCAGCAAAAAGGAGCAGAAGGTTCTGTGCCGTTATCCGCAATATTATGCGGCGCGGTCTTTGTACGAAAACATTTGCAAGGCCCGCAAACCGCATGGCGACGGCAGGGGCGGCACGTATTTTGGCGCGACGGGTTGCGGCAAGAGCTTTACGATGCTCTTCTTGACGCGGTTGCTCATGAAGTCGCTCTCATTTAAGACGCCGACGATTGTGCTGATTACCGACCGCACCGATTTGGATGACCAACTTTCGGGACTGTTTACGGCATCCAAGAAGTATATCGGTGACGAGCGTGTCGAAAGCGTGGAGAGTCGTGCCGACCTGCGTGAAAAATTGCAGGGCCGCAAAAGCGGTGGCGTGTTCCTCACGACCATCCAGAAGTTCAGCGAAGATATTGAATTGCTGACCGACCGCGATAATGTTGTCTGCATTTCGGACGAAGCGCACCGCACGCAGACAAACCTGGACCAGAAAATTACCGTGACCGATAAGGGTGTCAAGACG
The DNA here is from genome assembly GCA_902756345.1 of Fibrobacter succinogenes. Taxonomy (GTDB): domain Bacteria; phylum Fibrobacterota; class Fibrobacteria; order Fibrobacterales; family Fibrobacteraceae; genus Fibrobacter. The sequence goes on from CACVQR010000011.1 coordinate 101,569, forward strand.
AGTTTCGGTTTTGCGCGTTACTTGCACAACTCCTTGCCCAATGCGACTTACGTGGGCTTTACGGGAACGCCGATTGATGCGACGCTCGATGTGTTCGGCCCCGAGGTCGATATTTACACCATGACCGAATCGGTGAAGGACGGCATTACGGTGCCCATCGTTTATGAGGGCCGTGCCGCCAAGGTGGTGTTGAACAATTCCGTTCTCGAAGAGATTGAGAAGTATTACGAAGAAGCCGCAGAAGCGGGTGCCAACGATTACCAGATTGACCAGAGCAAACAGGATGTCGCGCAGATGGGCGTGATTCTCGGCGACCCCGACCGATTGAAGGCTGTGGCGAAGGATTTCGTGGCGCATTACGAGGCCCGTGTTCAGGAAAAATCAACCGTTCGCGGCAAGGCGATGTTCGTTTGCTATAGTCGCCAGATTGCGTATGCATTGTACAAGAACATCTTGGAACTGCGCCCAGAATGGGGCGTGGCGAAAATTTGCGACGATGCGGAATTTGCGGGCGAGGCGACCGAACTTACCGACAAGGAAAAGCGGGAACTGAAACCGGTTGAAAAAATCAAGATGGTCATGACCCGCAGCAAGGACGACGAAAAGGAACTTTACGACTTGCTCGGCGACAAGGACGCCCGCAAGGAACTGGACCGCCTTTTCAAACAGGAACGCTCCAACTTCAAGATTGCGATTGTCGTGGATATGTGGCTCACGGGTTTTGACGTTCCGTGCCTCGATGCCATTTACATCGACAAGCCGATTCAGCAGCATTCCCTGATTCAGACGATTTCCCGCGTGAATAGGACGTTTGCGGGCAAGGACAAGGGAATCGTCGTCGATTACATCGGCATCAAGCGCAAGATGAACCTGGCACTAAAGCAGTACGGTGCCGGTTCCGAGCAGAATGTAGAAGACATTACCGCAGCGATTGCGGAATTCCGCAACCATCTGGATTTGCTTGACAAGTTGATGTACAAGTTCGATGCGTCGGCGTATTTCAAGAGTGCAGGTGACGGTGCGGAATTGAAAAAGCTGGAATGTCTCAAGCAGGCGCAGGAATTCGTGCAAACCACGAAGGAAAAGGAAGCTCGCTTTATGGGCCTCGCGAAACGCTTGAAAGCCGCATACGACATTTGCGTCGGCAACGAGGGAATTACGCAGGCCGAGCGCGACCGTGCGCATTTCTACTTCGCGATTCGCTCCATTTTGCATAAACTCACCAAGGGCAATGCCCCCGATACCGCGCAGATGAACGCCCGTGTGCGCGAGATGATTGCATCGGCACTCCAGAGCGAAGGCGTGGAAGACGTTCTGCAGTTGAGCGATGCCGAAGCCGACCAGGCAAAACAGAACATCTTTGACGACGAATACCTGCAGCACATCAACCGCATCAAACTGCCGAATACAAAAATCAAGTTGCTGCAGATGCTCTTGCAAAAGGCCATCGGGCAAATCCGCAAGGTGAACAAAGTCAAGGGCGTCAACTTCACGCAGAAAATGCAACAGCTCGTGGAGCAATACAACGACCGCACCGAACAAGACATCTTGAAAAGCGAAGTCTATGAAGAAATGGCCGAAACCTTGACCGACATGATTGTCCAAGTCCGCAAGGCATTCACCGAAGGCGAAGAAAAGGGCCTCAGCTTCGAAGAAACCGCGTTCTATGATATTCTAAAATCGCTCTGCGTCAAGTACCACTTCACCTATCCCGAAGACAAACTAATTGCCCTCTCGAAACGCGTCAAGATTCTCGTTGACGAACAAGCCGCATACCCCGACTGGGACAAGCGCGACGACATTAAATCCGCATTGAAAGTGGACCTGATAATCCTTCTCGATGAATTCGGTTACCCGCCCGTAGAACGCGACGAAGTCTATGGGGAGATATTTGAGCAGGCCGAGAATTTTAAGAAGAATTTGTAAGAGATTTTTCCAAAAAGGAATACGAATATGTCAAAACTAAATATTGACCAAAAAACAATCAGTCAATTATTTGCTGATAAGAAGTCTGATTTTTTAATTCCGGACTATCAGCGTCCTTATGCTTGGGAAGATACTGAGTGTCAGACTTTATGGGAGGATATCTTCACATTTGCTTTTCCCGATAATGATTATTCCAAATTTAATAGCGATAATGACGAATATTTTCTCGGTCCTATCGTTACATTCAAGAATGATTCAGGGAAAATGGAAATTATTGATGGTCAACAACGACTAACAACCTTGATGTTACTTCTGCGTGCTTTCTATGAGAAGTATGGAAACATGAAAGATGAAAATTCCATAAAAACTCGAGAAAGATTGGAAAAGTGCATATGGAAAACTGATGAATTTGGAACACCAAATAAGGATGCCCTAAAAATCAATTCTGAAGTTGCTACGGATAACGATAAAGACGAATTCCTCACTATTCTTCGTACTGGTAAAATTACTGATAAAATGAAGAGTAAGTATGCTCTTAACTATCAATTCTTCCAAGAAAGAATAAATGAATTTTTAGGGACTTTTCCAGGGTATTTTTCGTATTTACCAACGCGCATATTAAACAATTGTATTTTGCTACCGATTGAGGCTGAATCGCAAGATACAGCTTTACGAATTTTCTCTACTTTGAACGATAGAGGCTTACCCCTGTCTGATGCGGATATTTTCAAAGCCCAATTCTATAAGTATTACTCATCTAAGGGTGAAAAGGATGCTTTTATAAAGAGATGGAAGTCGCTTGAAGATGTTTGTGAAAAAATATTCCACCCGATAACGGGAACTGCAATGGATGAGCTTTTCACACGCTATATGTATTATGAACGGTCATTGCAAAAGAACAAATCTACAACAACAGAGGCTTTACGTAAATTCTACGAGAAAAATACATATTCTCTTTTGAAGAAAGATGAAACATTGGATAATCTTGAATGTTTGGCTGATTTTTGGAATGATGTTTCCAATCAAGATTCTGATCGGTTCTCAGAACGCATTCTAAAACGACTATTTGTTTTAAACTATGCGCCGAATGGAATGTGGAATTATTTTGTGTCAGTGTACTTTATGCATAATAAAGATGCTGACAATATGCTTGATGAAAATAAATTCTATGAATTTCTCAACAAGATTACAGCATTTATTTGGGCGTACGCTTTTATTCATCCTGGCCTGAATGCTTTGAGAGCCCCTGTATTCACGGAAATGATAAATGTTATTGAAAATAAAGATATTTCGTTTGCTGATTACCTATTTAATGAAGAAAATGTAAGGGGAATTTTCCACAATTATAAATTTGCCAATAATCGCCCCATTACAAAATCAATGATTACGTGGTGGGCTTTCCAAGATGAAAATCAGGAAATACCGTCTCTTGAGACTGTTTTTGAAATTGAGCATATTTATGCAAAGAAACGACAGGAAAATGAACAATCGTTGAAAGATTTGAAGAATTTGGAAGTTCTTGGAAATAAGGCTTTATTGGAGAAAAGAATAAATATCAGAGCATCCGATTATCGATTGCAAGATAAATGGAAATATTATGTTGGATTTGTCAATGGCAAGAAAAAGAAAAAAGAGGGGACAAAAATTTTGGAACTTCGTAAATTGGGTGAAGATAAATCCGATTTCACTGAATCTGATATAATATCAAGAAATTCAAATATTTTGAATGCGTTTGTTCAGTTTTTAAAGAGTAATGGTCTTTTAGCCAAATAACAGGTCATTTGTTTTCAGAGAATGCCGAGTACCATTTTGCCAGCGTCGGCAAAATGGTACTTTTATTTCTTCCTCATCTTCCCGCCAGCAAATACCACCAAGAGTGCCCCCACGGCTACACCGCCGACTTTCTTAAGGTCGCTCCAGAATTGCCGGCGATTTGCCTTGCACTGCTCGCAAAGTTTTTCGGTGTCTTCGGGCTTGTCGCAGCCGCACTTTTTGCATTTGTTCCAGAGTTTTTGGGTCATAGGCCTTTTCTCCATTTTGCAATTCGTTCTTCAATCATACCAGCGCTAAATCCCTACGGACTTGTTCGATGTCCAGGTGCAACAAGCTTGCCGCCTTGGATATGGTGATGAGTTCCTTGCTCAGTGCCTTATAGACTAGGCTCACGAACCGGGTGGATTCTTCGTCGTGGTACAGCGACTTTTCGATAAGCGCCCTGAATTTTGTCGCCTTGTTCTTCTGGATGCAGAAGGTACGGTAGCGCTGTTCCGAGATGATACCGCATTCCTTCGCCTTGTACATGATCGCGTCGCAAGAAATTCCGTAACCGAGCTGGATGGCTCTCAGTTCCTGGTACGAAATGTCTTTGCGAGCCTTGCCGAGGATTCGCTTGAGTTCAGGTTCCGGGACTAGCATTTCGCTTGCGAACAGGTGGCAGAAAGACTCTTCTTGCTTTTTGTCGATGGACTTGGGGAAGCGAAGTACGAGGTGCCCGAGTTCGTGAAGCGCGGTAAAGCGTTTCCGTTCGACGGAAAAAGCCTTGTTCAGAATGACAACATGGAATTTTTCGTTGACCAGGCTGCTCATACCGTCGAAGGATTCCGGGGCGTCGATTTCGATAACCTTTATGCCGCGATTTTCGAGCAGGTCAATTACGTTCACGATGCCAGCGAGACCGAGCCGCCATTCTTTACGGACAATCGCTGCGGCCATTTTGACTTCTTCGGCGGAGTTAGCTCTGATTTGGGGGATAAGGTGTTTCGCGGCAGAGCTGCTGCAGATTTCCTCGATGTTGATGTAGCGTTCCATCAGGTCGGCGATGGTTTCGCGGAGACTATTCTCCTTTTTCTGCGGGAGCGAGCTCTTTTTGCGGAATCGCACAGAATCCACTTGAACCGTGAAGGGTCTGAAAAAGTAGTCGATGGGCTGCTCCAATGCCTTGGATAGTGCGATGATGACTCTGCTGTTCGGTGCCAGCTGGCCGTTCTCGTATTTTGAAATCGTCATCTTCGAGACGATATTTCCCATGGCCGAGCAAAGTTCGTCCATTGAGAGCCCTTTCATGACTCGGGCATTTTTAAGCCTAGCTGAGAAAATGGAAAGTTCTGCCATAGCGCCTCCGTTGTTTACAAATATATATCTTTTTGTATATTCTGTAAACCCGACTGCAAAGGCGACAATAACACTACAATAAATGCTACAAAAAACGCTACAAAAAACGCTACAATAAATGCTACAATAAAACCTATGGATATAATGCAGGCGATACTTACTTGAGGACCATTTTGTTGGTGACGACCAAATGGTCTGCTTTGTAAAATTTTCTTGCCCCTCTTGCCAGCATCCTAATATTATCTACATTTCAGTTGCGGTTCCTAATAGTGTAGGCTCCGAAAGGCATTTGATGATTATCAAATGTTTTTCTTTTTTTTTCAAAGGAGCTACTATGACAAAACAATCATTTCACGATGTAAATGTTTTCATCAATGGCATTGCAAGTGTATGCAAGGATTCTGCCATTATTGAAGAAAAGACTCTAGCCCACTTTGGGGACGAGTATAAGCGAATTGTGCGGTACATTTTGATGATGAAATTTCAAAAGTATTCTGCAAAACAATTTGCAGAGGCTTTGGTTCCTCGCGATTATTTAGATGGCCTCTATGATGTAGAAAGAGAATGTGCCAAGAGAAACGGCTTAACTGTTGTTTACGGCTATTCGGATGATTTGATGGAACTTGATGGAGCAATTCGTGCCGAAGGAAATTGCTTTAAGGGTGGAGCTTTTCATTTGAAACGGGACAAGGGTAAATGGAAACTCGTGGATGGAATTGGTAAGCGCAATAACATTACTGCGATGTGGTATGATAGTGCTGCTATTAACGATGACGGTGAAAGAATCCCGTGGACATACAATACCGACATTCCCTTCGAAAAGTTTAATATGATAAATGGCGGGTCCCCATATTGTGAGTGTCTTGTGTTTGAAGTGAAAGATTTAGGGATTTAGAAAGTTAGGGAGGTCGCGTAATGGATCTTGCAAAATTTGAGAAAGCCCTAATGATTGGGGAAACTGTGGCCATTGAGTTCAAGCGGGCTGGCGGCACAATCGAAACGGATACCTTCGAGACGGTTTGCTCGTTTTCGAACCGATTTGGTGGCGATATTTACTTGGGGGTACTTGACAATGGGACAGTTGTCGGCGTTCCTGAAAACGCCGCGCCGTCCATGGTGAAGAATTTTATCAGTGCCATCGGCAATCCGAACTTGTTCAGCCCAACGCTCTATCTTGAACCGGAAATTTTCAAGTATCGCAAGAAGACTTTGATTCATATCCACGTTCCTTCGAGTGGCGAGGTACATTCGTTCAAGAAACGGATTTACGACCGCGTGGATGAAGCGGACGTCAAGGTGAGCGCGACGGCAAAGATTGCGCAGATGTATATCCGCAAGCAAGAAATCTACACGGAACGCAAGGTGTATCCGTACGTGAAGTTGAAGGACTTGCGCTTGGATTTGCTGCCGATGGTGCGGATCCTGGCGAAGAATAATGCCGGCGGTAGCCACCTGTGGGAAAAACTTCCGAATATGGATTTGCTGAAGAGTGCTGGGCTTTACGCCGAGGACCATGCGACCGGCAAAGACGGGTTTAACCTTGCTGCAGTGATGCTCCTTGGTCGTGACGAGGTTATTCGCGATGTTTGCCCGGCTTACCAGACAGATGCTCTTGTCCGCAAGGTGAACGTTGATAGGTATGATGACCGTTTGACCGTGGTGACAAACCTTATTGAAAGTTTTGAACAGCTTTTCAAGTTTGCGACGTTGCATCTGCCTGATAAATTTTATGTGGAGGGTGCCGAACGCAAGTCGCTCCGGAATATTGTAGCCCGTGAAATGCTGGTGAATACGCTGATGCACCGCGAGTATTCGAGTTCGTTCCAGGCGAAGTTTGTGATAGAGCAAGACAGGATGTATGTGGAAAATGCGAACAGGGCTCGGTTCAATGGGCCGATAACGCTCAGGAATCTTGAGCCGTTCCCGAAGAATCCGCTAATCGCGAGTTTTTTTCGCAATATCGGCTATTCGGAGAAACTCGGGTCTGGCACGCGCAAAATGTTCAAGTACGGGCGTCTTTATTCCGGTGTTGACCCCGAGTTTATCGAAGACGATGTATTCCGCATCATTCAGCCGTTGAACGAAAATTATTCATTTGATGCGGAACTTGCAAATGGGGTAGGTGGTCAAATGGGTGGTCAAATGGGTGGTCAAATAGGTGGTCAAATCGCATTAAACGAACGCCAATTGGACATTTTGCAAATTATCAAAGATAATCCGACGGTCACACGAAAAATACTAGCGGAGATGCTTGGCATAAATGAATCAGCTGTCCAGAAGCACCTAGAGACCTTAAAAGAAAATGGAGTTATCAGGCACGTTGGAAAAACACGTGGTCACTGGGAAGTAACCCCTACCTCCCGACTTTCACCCGTTTCCCGTTCTTGAGCTGGTGCGTGGCGGCGTCGGGGAGGGTGTTTTTGCGGCCGACAAAGGTGCCGTCGATGCGGTAGGTTTCAACGGGGGTGACCGTGGCGCGGCTCTGAGCCCGCGGCATAATCCGTTCGGTGCCGCTGGAGTCGCGGGCGGTTGTGTCCGGTGCGCCCGCCTTTACCGCGATGGAATCTGTCGATACGGTGAAGTTGTCAAATCGTATAAAGCAGTCGTGGGTGGGGGCCCATTCGGCGCTGCTTCCGCCGTGGAATGTGGAGAGGTAGAACTTGTCGACTTTCACGGTGTCGTAGTCGCGGAGCCTGAGCGTATCCACGTCCAGTACGAGTTCGCCGTCTAACCAAGTCTGCACGCGGCCGTTCTTGTCGCCGTTGCCGGGAGTGGCGATGGTGTTCATGCTTACCTTGTTTACAATACGGTGCCAGGTGCCGGTAGAGAACTGTTTTTGCGGGATGGTACCGTTCAAGTCCCACTTGAAGTCGTCGCCGTATACGGACTCTTGCCCCATGAAGTAGATGAGCTGCACGGCGTTGCCATCTTTGCGCCACATAATACGCGCGCTCCAGCCGTCGCCGGTTTGGGGCATGGCGTTGCCGGTGTAGCACTTGCCGCCGCATAGGCCGGGGAGCTTGCCGCCCAGCTGGAACTCGAATCCGTCTTCGAAGAATATGTCGTAGGCGCTCCACATGGTGTCGGCGGTTTTCACGAGGGGCTGGATGATTTGCGCGGCGCAGGCGGGGGTGTCGTTGTCGTTCGGGCCTACGCAGCCCTTGGGGTACTTGAGTTGCAGTACTTTGCCGTGTTCTTCGCCGTCGTACACGACCTTGGAATTTTCGCCATTGTTCTTGTCCATGGCGTACCACCAGCTTTTGTCGTAGTCGTTGCGCTTGAAGTCTTCCTTGGCTTCGGCATTGCCGTACACGCCGACTTCGCGGTTTTCGAAGTTCACGAACGAGACGGTGTCGGCCGCAGTTTGTGCGAAAGCAGCCGGGGCAAGCGCGGCGGAGGTGGTAGCCGTGACGGCGAACATCGCCGCAGAAAAGGTGTTACGAATTTTTGCGCTCATACCTTTAAAATAATCTTTTTCGAGGGAGATTAAACTATCTTTTTAATGTATGGCCGATTCACTTGACGAAAAACACAATGAAACTGGCACGAATTTTGCTGCGACTCCTGCCGCAGCCCCCACTGCCCAGGATGCCGCACAAGACGCTGCAAACCGTGCTGCTCGAGCTTCAGCAGACACCGTTGCCGAGGCTCGCAAGGCACGCATCAAGAAGATGCGCGGGTGGCTTTCTCCGCGCGATACCGTGGCCGACGACTTTGGCCCCGAAGACGCCGCCCTCTATTACGGCGAGGGGCATTCCGGGTGGAACAGGTAGCGTTTTCGAGACTAAATGTCTTTTCCGCTGCGGGCGCAGAACGCAAGCACAACAAAAGCTCCCGCGACAATCCCGATGAGCGGTAAGTCCGCCTGACTTCGTAGGAACATCTTTAGGAGTTTCACCAGCTGCGATGACATGAACGCATAGCCCGCGCTGCAAAGCACCACGAAAAGTGCAAATCGTCCGAGAAAAGGGACGCTCTTGGTTATCTTCTTGAAATAGGCGTTGATATGCCCACCGTAAATGATGAGCAATGTCGCGACAAGACCCACTGAAATGGAATCCATGTGCAAGCGCAAAAAGTTTGCAAACTGATGGATGTATGGCTGCATGGCGTAAATATAAAAAGCCGCCGACTTGAATGCCGACGGCGATTTTGCTAAAAGGAGATCCCGGCACTGGGGCCGGGATGACGCTCGCGCGGTTGGCAGTTATTCCTAACCACCAACCACTAGCCACTAACCACTAGTATCTGTAGTGATCCGCCTTGTACGGGCCTTCCACAGGCACGCCGATGTAGTCGGCCTGAGCCTGCGTGAGCTTGGTGAGGTGTACGCCGAGCTTTTCGAGGTGGAGGCGTGCGACCTTTTCGTCGAGGATCTTCGGGAGCGTGTACACGACGCCGCTTTCGTACTTGATGCCAGCGACAGTCTGCTTGCCCTGAGCGTTGAGCCAGAGGTCAATCTGTGCGATGGTCTGGTTCGTGAAGCTTGCACTCATCACGAAGCTCGGGTGACCGGTGGCGCAGCCGAGGTTCAGCAGGCGGCCTTCGGCGAGCACGAGGATGCTGTGGCCGTCGGGGAAAATCCATTCGTCGTACTGCGGCTTGATTTCGTTCCTCTTGATGCCCGGAATCTTCTTGAGGCCGGCCATGTCGATTTCGTTGTCGAAGTGACCGATGTTGCCCACGATGGCGCGGTGCTTCATCTTGCCCATCTGCGCGGCGCTGATGATGCCGGTGTTGCCGGTGGTAGTCACGAAGATGTCGGCGTAGCTAACCACTTCGTCGAGGGTTTTGACTTCGTAGCCTTCCATAGCGGCCTGGAGTGCGCAAATCGGGTCGATTTCGGTGATAATCACGCGAGCGCCCTGACCGCGGAGGGACTGGGCGCAGCCCTTACCCACGTCGCCGTAGCCGCACACGACTGCAATCTTACCAGCCATCATCACGTCGGTGGCGCGGTTGATGCCGTCGATGAGGGAGTGGCGGCAGCCGTAGAGGTTGTCGAACTTGGACTTCGTAACGGAGTCGTTCACGTTGATTGCCGGGAACTTCAGGCGTCCGGCCTGGGCCATCTGGTACAGGCGATGCACGCCGGTGGTGGTTTCTTCGGAAACGCCGCGGAGAGTTTCGCGGGCGCGGGTCCACTGCTTCGGGTCCTTCTCGAAAATCTTTTTGCAGGTGGCGAGGAACACGCCCCATTCTTCGCTGTCGGTTGCGGGGTTGAATTCGGGCACCTTGCCGGCATCTTCGAATTCGGCGCCGCAGGTCACGAGCATGGTGGCGTCGCCACCGTCATCCACGATGAGGTCTGCGGTCTTGCCGTCGGGCCACACGAGGGCGCGGGCGGTGTTTTCCCAGTAGTCTTCCAAGGATTCACCCTTCCAAGCGAACACAGGCACGCCCTGCGGATTTTCCACAGTGCCCTTCTTGCCCACCACCACGGCGGCAGCAGCGTTGTCCTGCGTACTGAAAATGTTGCAGCTCACCCAGCGCACGTCGGCACCGAGGTCCACGAGCGTTTCGATGAGGATAGCGGTCTGCACAGTCATGTGGAGGCTACCCATGATGCGGGCGCCAGCGAGCGGCTTCTTGCCTGCATATTCCTTGCGGAGAGCCATCAGGCCCGGCATTTCAGTTTCGGCGAGGTCGAGTTCCTTGCGGCCTTCCACAGCAAGGTTGATATCCTTAATTTTGTATTCCATGTTATATCCTTTTTAAAAATCTTATTTATGCATAAATATAGTTATATGCATAAAACATGTCAACGGCCCCGGTAATAAAAAATCCCCGACCGGGGTCGGGGGTAAGTCTTGCGGACCAATCTTATTAAATAGGCTGGTTATTCGATAGTCAGAATGTCGCAGAACCCGGTCACTTCGAAAATTTCCTTGATTTCGGAGCTTGCGTTCTTCACGACCATGGAACCTTGCTTGTTCATCACCTTCTGGGCCATCAGCAGAATGCGCAGTCCTGCCGAAGAGATATAGTCCAGGCTCTTGAAATCGAACACCAGCGACTTCACGCCGTCAAGCTTGCCCTGGATTTCGGCATCGAGCTGCGGAGCAGTCAAGGTATCCAGTCTTCCTTTGAGAGCAATGGTCAAAGAATCGTTATCGTTAGTCTTTGTAATCTGCATGGTTAATCCTTCTTTCTCTTAGAAATTTAAAAAAGTTTACAGAATATTACAAGGTTTTTGTGATGGCGAGTTCGTTATTTTCACCATTTCTGCGGTAACTCACGCTATCCATCGTCTTTTTCACAATGAAAATTCCGAGTCCGCCGATTTCGCGTTCTTCGGCCGGAAGCGTTATGTCGGGATCGGCCTGCTTAATCGGGTCGTAGGGTTTGCCGTTGTCGATAAAGGTGAGCCTTGCGGTAAGGGTCGCCTTTCTGACTTCCACGATCAAGGTCACGCGGGTTGCGCCCGAGAACTTCACGATGTTGCTGTAGATTTCGTCGATAGCGATGTTGATCTGCATCTGCGACTTCATGGAACCGTCCATGGGCGCAAGAATTCCTTCGACGAACGCGGTCAATATGTCCTGGTTTTCGGGGATTACGTCCACTATCTTTTCATAACGCTCCCAAGCGTCTTGCATTTGCATTTTCTTTGCTCCATCCATTGGTGTCAAGATGTCTTCTACAAACGATTTGAGTTCACCCTTGTTGTTGCCCGAAACGTCAATCGTTTTTTCGTAGCGTTCCCACACGGGTTCGTCGCTTCCGTTGAATTTGACGGCGAGCATGGTGATGTCGTCGAATTGAGGAACATCCTGTACGAATTTGTCGATTTCTTTTTTGACAAAGGTACATGTATTGGCGGTGTCCAAGTCGCCGCTTTTCTTAATTGTTTCGAGCAGCCTGTCGTCTCCGAACAGTTTGTTCTCGCTGTTGGTTGCTTCGGTCACACCGTCGGTGTAAAGGAACAGGGTGTCGCCTTTTTTCATTTCATAAGACTGCTGCTTGTAAACGGTGTCTTCCATGGCGGCCATCACGAGCCCTGCCTTACTGGGAATAAATTCCACGGAGCCGTCATTATGTCGTACGACAGGTGGGTTGTGGCCCGCCGAGGCAAAGTCAATATGTCCTGTACGCAGGTCGATAATGCCTGCCCAGACCGTTACGAACATGTTCAGCCGGTTGCGTTTGGCGAGAGCGTAGTTGGTTTTATTGAAAGCGTCAACGACAGACTTCAAGTTCTTGGTCATGGTGCGGAGGATTATTCGTGCGACCATCATGAACAGGGCTGCGGCAACGCCCTTGCCGGACACGTCGCCAATCACTACGCACAAATGATCGTTGTCGATTTTAAAGAAGTCGTAGAAGTCTCCGCCCACTTCCTTGGCCGGTAGCAGGAACGGTGCAAGTTCGTGGCGGTCATCATCGGAGTTTTCATCTCGTTCTTCGCCGGGGAGCATCGAGAGCTGAATGTTTCTTGCAAGGTCCAATTCGCGCTCGATGCGCTTCATGTCTTTTTGCTTTTCGATGTTGTCCTTAAGTTCGGTGAGCATATTCGAGAATGCCCATGCAAATTCTGCAACCTCGTCGCGGCCTTTCATTTTTGGAATGGCGACGTCGAAGTTTCCGCGTCCTAATTTTCTTGCCGCCAAGGCCAGTTCCTTCAGCGGTTTTGCCACGCGGAAAGAAATCAGCAAGATAATCACGAATATGATACCGTAGCCGCCGAGAGCCATCAGCAGGAATAGCCTGCGCATGGCGCTCTGGTCTTCCAGGTATTTCTGAATGGGCCACACGACCATGAATGTCCAGTTGGTCGAATTGATGGTGGTGTAGTAAATGGCCGATTCTTCGCCGTCGGCAACCGTACCGATAAACAGCCCGCTGCTGTCGCGGCCTTTGCGGTCAAAATCGATTAGCTTCTGTCCGCGCTTTTCCCTTACAATAATGTCGCGGTTTCTTTTTCCTTGGGCAAGTTCCTTGGGGTACGCCACAGCCAAGTTCTTGGCGGTGGTAACCAAGGCGTATCCGGAGTTCGAAACAGGAATCGATCCGATTTCTTCTTTCAGGAATTCGATGGACATGTCAACGGCAAGCACGCCGACTAGCACGTCTTCGCCATTCTTGTCTTTCTTGAAAAGGGGAACGGTGTAGACGGCGATCGGTTCCGGAACAAATTCACCGATGAACGGTTCCTGCCAGCGCGATGTCTTGCCGTCCCTGGTGCTGGCGTACCATTCCTTGTCTTGGTAATTGGCGCCGGTCACGAGCTTGGTATCGGTGTGATTGAAGCGGGCGAGCCTCATGTATTCACCCTTCGGTGTTTCAGGGCCCATGCCCGGTTCGTAGGCGACTACCACGGCGACCACTTGGGGCACCAGGTTGCGGGCGTTAAAGAGCGACTGCAGCAAAAAGTCGTCCATGTCGCTTTTGGTCATGGGGTGATCGGTCAGTTTGTGCGACAAGTCCTCGCCAATGAGCTTGCTTGCGTTAAAGAGCTTGTCGATGTAGTTCACGTTGGCGCGGCTGGTCTCTTCACCGTTTTCGACAGTCATCTTGTTTAGCATGTTCTGAGTCTTGTAACTCATGATGCCAAAAATCAAGCCGAACACGATTGTGATGGCGGCCAAAATCATCAAGGATTGCTTAAAAGCGAGCCCGCGGAAATTAAATCCCATATATTCCTCTCTTCTTATTGTTTAATAATATATGTAATTTTCTGTCTTTTTTGCCTTTTTTTCTTGAAATTCCGCCTTATTTCATTTTTTAGAATCCGAAATGGGGTTACGAACTTATTATATTTATGTTCCCTAGACTTTACGCTGTGGAAATGCGGTACTTTCCGTAAGAGAAGCACGTGGGTTCGGAAGCGTCCATACTTTTGGAAAGCTTCTTAGGGACGTCCAACAAGTTTTGCTTACTTTTAGGAGCTTTAATGGCAAATAAGTGCAAGCGCGGAATTTTGATTAGTAAGACCCCTTACGAAAAACGTATCGCCATCATGGAAGACGGCGAACTCGTTGAACTTGTCGTCGAGGGTGTATCTTCTAATCGAGTTCTGGGCAATATTTATAAGGGCGTGGTCCAGAAGGTGCTTCCGGCACTCAAGGCTGCGTTCATTGATATTGGCCTTGAAAAGGCAGGCTTTTTGCATCAAGAAGACGCCATGGACAGAAACGAACTCCTCCGCCGCGAATATGGCGACGATGACGACGAGGACGGTTCTTCCAAGGAAGTCTCGATTGACGAAATCCTGCAAGAAGGCCAGGAAATCATGGTTCAGGTGGTCAAGGAACCGATTAGCACCAAGGGTGCCCGTCTGACCACTCACCTGAGCTTTGCAGGTCGTTTCCTCGTGTGCATGCCGGGCACCAACTTCATTGGGGTGTCCAAGCGTGAACGCGACCCGGCCAAGCGCCGCGAATTCAAGAAGGTGGTCCGCCGCCTCAAGGGTCGCGACGTGGGCTACATTGTTCGTACCAACGGTCTGAACGAATCCGAATTCGAAATCAACAAGCAGATGCGCGAACTCGAAAGCAAGTGGGAACAGACGAAGTACAACTTCGAAAACCAGCCTGCCGAAACCTGCATCTACGAAGAATCTGATTCTATTGAACAGACCGTCCGCGAATACTTCAGCGATAACACTGACTACGTGTATATCGACAACCGCGACGAATACTTCGCCCTGCGTGAATACCTCAAGGTGCTCTCGCCGGACAAGCTCGACAAGGTGAAGCTCTGGAGCTCTAACGAAAGCCTGTTCGAATACTTCAAGATCGAAAACGACTACGCACGTTCCCTGCAGCGTCAGGTACCGCTTCCGCGTGGTGGTAACCTCGTCATCGAACAGACCGAAGCACTCGTCTCTATTGACGTGAACACTGGTCCCAAGGTGCACGGCAAGGACCAGGGCAAGATCATCCTCGAAACCAACATCGACGCCTGCTACGAAATTGCAAAGCAGCTTAGGCTCCGCGATGTGGGTGGCCTTATCATTATCGACTTTATCGATATGGAATCCGAAGAAGACAACGAAAAGGTCTACCAGGAATTCCGCAAGGCAATCCGCCGCGACAAGGCCCCGATCAGCCCCGCTCCCATCAGCCAGTTTGGCCTCATGGAAGTCACCCGTAAGCGCGTCCGCGTGAACCTGATGACCGAAAAGACCGAACGCTGCCCGGTGTGCGACGGCGATGGCCGCATTGCAACGCTCGAATCCACGCTCGGCATGATCGACCGCTGGATGGCTCGCGCCAAGGCCAAGGGCAAGCTCCGCGAAGTGACCCTCGTGGTAAGCGCCCAGGTAATCGACGTGCTCTGCAAGGACCACAACCGCATGTTCAACTACTTGGAATACAAGCATGGCATGAGCATCAGCCTGGTCGAAGACGAACACGCCCACATCAACCAGTTCTGGTTCTACGACAAGAACAACGAAGACATTACCGACCTCTACAAGTTCGTGTAATTCTAAATGTTCCGCGGCTTCGCCGCGAAAGCAATTAAAGAATGCCGCTCTACTGAGCGGCGTTCTTTGTATAAATTAATAACTATTAATATTATTTTGAAGATTTTAGTGCGTCAAGCCGAGCCTTTATTTCGGCAATTTTTTCCGGCGGAAGTCCCACATCTTGCATGACGCTGATTGCGTCGTCGTGGCCTTTAGTTTCCGCTTCGGCAATTTGCTTGCGAAAATAATCACCGGCACTTTCAAAGCCGTATTTTTGCCCAATGCTTACGAATGCCATGTCCAACTCCTTGAAAAGGTCTTTGCCGAGGTACTCTGCCAAAAACCTACAAGCTGAGTGCAGCGGAAAAGCTTGCTTTTCCATTGCCGAAGCGTAGGGTTTTCTGAAAATATATATTTATTTTCTGCCAAAGGCAAGACGCCTCATTGTGTGGTAATTTTCGCAATCTTTCATTGCGCCTTCGCCAGTGTCGCTGACATTGGAGTATGAATCGGGAATGCGCACAAGCGTGTTGAGATTCACGGTCGAGAGAAACTTGTCAACCTTCACGTTGACTTTGCCGGAAAGCTCTAGCAAGGCTTTCGTGTGATTGACGTCGGCAAACAGCCATCGGAAAAACGGGTCATGCTTGCGCTTTGTTGTCTTGTTCTTTTCTTCATCCATATGGTATTCCTTTCTCCTTAGAGAAAAACGTTTCAAGACCGAGTTTTGAAAAAACTCAGCCCGATTGCAGCACTTTCGGTGCGTTTAATTTAAAGGGAAGGGACCGATTTTGCAGTCCATCTAAAAAGCCATATAAAAATCATCAGGTTGAAGAACGTGTATAGTTCAACAAAAACTGATTGGGCTTAATTTAATAAAATGATTGTAGAAAAACAAGCAAATCGCTCTCACAATAATTATTATTTTGGATGTGATTATGAAATATTCTAAAAGCATTTTGTCTGTTAGCGTAGCATTCCTCGCACTATTGCTTTCCGCCTGTGACGACGGTTCATCCGCGCCCGAGGAGCCCGTTGACACCTTCGATGCGGCGGTGGTTTGCCCGGCAGACGGTATGAACGCTTACGGAGAACCGAACCGTGGCACCTTTACCGATGCCCGCGATGGTCAGGTTTATAAGTACACGACTATCGGCAACCAGGTATGGATGGCCGAGAACCTGAAATTCAACGCACCCTATAGCGTCTGCTACGACAAGATTGAAGGATACTGCGAAACATTTGGTAGATTTTATTCCCTCCATGAAAATGGTGAGTGGTTTGATTTCTTTGACCAGGAATTATTGGATACGATTTGCCCCGCAGGGTGGCATGTTCCGTCTGTAGACGAGTGGACGTTATTGTCAATCTCTATGGGGGGTGGTGCAAAAGCGATCTACAGATTATATAGTTCAACAAGTTTCGGAGAAAATGGCAGAACTGGTTCGGACGATTGCGGATTTAATTCAAAACCAGCCGGATATTGGCTTTCAAATGGGGATATTTCTGGAGAATATAGATTGTCTATTTATTGGACATCAACAGCCCGTAGCATGAAAACCGCCGAGGAATGTGCATTTAATCCTGAAGGAATTTATTTTTGGACGAATCAACATAGAATGTCCATTCGTTGCATAAAAGATTAATGAATTACCAAACGAAATTTTGGAGCGCTCTTTTTTTGGCCGCACTGTTTTCTGCCTGTGACGACGGTTCCTCCGCGCCCGAAGAGCCCATTGACACCTTCGATGCGACGGTGGTTTGCCCGGCAGATGGTATGAACGCTTACGGAGAACCGAACCGTGGCACCTTTACCGATGCCCGCGATGGCCAGGTTTATAAGTACACGACTATCGGCAACCAGGTATGGATGGCCGAGAACCTGAAATTCAACGCACCCTATAGCGTCTGCTACGACAAGATTGAGGGTTTCTGCGATACGTTTGGAAGGTTTTATTCCCTCCACGAAAATGGTGAGTGGTTTGATTTATTTGACCAGGAATTATTGGATACGATTTGCCCCACAGGGTGGCATGTTCCGTCTGTAGACGAATGGAGTGCATTAGCCAATAATATGGGTGAAGGAGCAAAAGCCGTTTCTAGATTAAATAGTTTCAAAAGCTTTGGGGAACACTACACACCTGGTTCCGATAACTGTGGATTCAACTCTTTACCCGCGGGTGCGTTGCTTGAAAACGGAGATCTTGAAGTTGTATATGTAACTTCCGTTTATTGGACTTCCACCGCCAAGGATTTGAGTTCTTCTTATTGCAGTTGGTTTAGTTCAAATGAAATTTCATTTGGAATAAACAGAGCCAAAATGACAATCCGTTGTGTAAGAGATTGAATATGAAATATCAAAAGCGGTTCTTTTTTCTTTGTTTGATGGCATTTGCTTCGATATTTTATGCCTGTTCCGATGATGGCTCCTCTGCGGAATATGTATTCGATGCATCTGTAGTCTGCCCAGAAAACATGCGTGGAACTTTTACGGATGCACGAGATGGACAAGTGTACAAGTACACGACTATCGGCAATCAAGTGTGGATGGCTGAAAATTTGAGATTTGATGACGGCTCTTGGTGTGCGGAAGATACTTGCTCGTCGAAGGGACGGATTTACGAGTTTGAAAATGCTTTGAACGCATGTCCAACAGGTTGGCATTTGCCGAGCGGCGATGAGTGGAATGAACTTTTCAATAGTGTTGGGGGTGCCGATAGTGCTGGCATGCGCCTAAAGGCTACTGCTGGATGGACTCCCTTGAATCCTGGGCAACTTTCTAATGGAACGGACGATTGTGGCTTCGCTTTATTACCAATACCGGTATCAAATAAGGTCACCAATAGTGTGGGTGGGGAAAAACATGATGGTTATATTACTTACCTATGGACGACAAGCCCTGGAATCAATGATTATATAGTTGGAGTTTTGTTTGAAACACAGAATGTCTATGTGCAAGTGGCATCTTATTATGGATGGAATCATTTGTCGGCTCGTTGTGTAAAGGACTAATTTTTTATTGGAATTTGAAAAATAAAAAAGGCTGCTCAATCGAGCGGCCCTGTTTTGTATAAATTATTCTTTTCTATTAACCCGCCTGTACTGCTGTGAGGGCAATCGTGTAGACGATGTCTTCCACGAGGGCGCCGCGGCTGAGGTCGTTCACCGGCTTTGCGAGGCCCTGGAGCATCGGGCCGATGGCGATGGTGCCATGGGCACTGCGCTGCACCGCCTTGTAACCGATGTTACCTGCAGAGAGGCTCGGGAACACGAACACGGTCGCGTGGCCTGCGACGGTGCTGCCCGGGGCCTTCAGGGAACCGACGCTCGGCACGGTCGCCGCGTCATACTGCAGCGGGCCATCCACCAGCATTTCGGGGCGAGCTTCCTTCACGATCTTGGTAGCTTCGCGAACCAGGTCTGCATCGGGGCCCTTGCCGCTGTTCATGGTGCTGTAGCTGAGCAAGGCGACACGGCTCGGCAGGCCAAAGGCCTTCGCGGTGTCGTCGCACTGCTGAGCAATGCCGGCGAGTTCTTCGGCGGTCGGGTTCAGGTTAATGGCGCAGTCGCCGTAGATGTAGGTCTTGTCCGGCATGCACATGAAGAACACGGAACTCACGGACTTCACGCCCGGAGCGCACTTGATCACCTGCAGGGCAGGGCGCAGCGTGTCGGCGGTAGAGTGGATGGCGCCAGAAACAAGGCCGTCCACTTCGCCCATCTTGAGCATCATGGTACCGAGCATTACGTTATCTGCAAGAGCGGCGCGGGCCTGGTCTTCGGTCATGCCCTTCGACTTGCGGAGTTCCACAAGCGTCGGCACGTACTTTTCGGCAAGTTCTGCAGAGGGTTCAATAATTTCAATATCGGCGGGGAGCGTTACACCCTGCTCCTTGGCGACGGCAAGGATTTCGTCCTTCTTGCCGATGAGTACCGGCACGGCAATGCCGCGGTCAATCACGAGCTTCGCGGCCTGCACGGTACGCGGCTCGGAACCTTCGGGGAGCACAATGCGCTTCTTGGCCTTGGATGCCTTCAACAGAAGGCCTGCGCGGAACATGGCCTGGCTGGTCTTGCGTTCGGCCGGGGCTTCAGCCAAGTCCTTGGCGAGGCACTTGGGACAGAAGAGAATGCGGTTCGGGCAGAACAGGTCAGCGTCTTCGTTGTCGGAATAAATCTTTGCATCGAGGGCGGTTGCGAGCGTGTCGTTGTACTTCTGGGCCATCACGTCGCTCATACCCTGGGCACCTTCGACCACCACGGCGTCTACGGAATCAAAGTCCTGCGAAAGGAAATCGGCCGCGATCTTTTCCATAAGCACGGCGGAATTGTGGGCCTTCAGTTCCTTCACGGCTTCGGCTCCGTTCACGCAGGGCTTGTAGGCGGTAGCGATCAGGCCGGCACCGGCAACTGCGTCCATGACTTCCTTGACTTTGGCTTCCATATTGGCGGAGGCGACCAGATAAACTCGATTCATAAAAAACTCCTGTTGATTTGTAAATTCCTCCTAAAAATTAGGATTTTGATACCCCGCAGGCCTCGCTTTTTGTATTTAATTAGTGGGTTTTATTGAACTTCTCTCAATAAACCTTATAAAATTCGCAAAAAGACCACCTAGTAAAGGAATATTTGCAGATAGGTATTGCGAAAAAACCTATTTTTTTGTCGGTTGTGTCTTGTGTGTGGGACATTTATGGAGAGAACGGATGAAGTGCAAAAACTTTTTCCGGGGTTTAGCATTATGCTTGACCCTTTTAGTTGTTAACACATTTGCGCAGGACTGTGTTGCCATAGCCCATGTTATTTACGATGGCAATAACCTTTTCTACGCCGATAACGAAGCCAATTTCAAGTACAAGCAGTTGAGCAAAGAAGACGACGGTACGTTTAAAGTCTGCTTCACTCAGGAACGTCTTGAAGGTTCCGACCGACAGGGTAGAGAAGACGTGCGCCAGTTGCGTTTCGGCTCTTTCTGCGCCGAGGGCAAGGATACCTGCGCCTCGTACTTGAACGAAGGCCACGAACCCTTCCTCGCCGAGCTGTTCCCCGAGTACAAGAACGGCGTAGACAGCCAGCAGGTGTTCCAGGTCTGGCTCCAGATTAACCCCGACGGCACGTTGACAAAGTCAACGACCAAACCGGTCATTGTGGAACCTGCCAAGAAGACGATCCGTTTCCTTGCTCCGTGGAGCAATACGGGTGTGGTCATCATGCTGAACGGCAAGGCCGACTATACCACTCCGGTGGGTAGTCCCTACTGCGGTTGGTTCGAATACCGCGCCGTACTGACCCCCAAAGACGCCTTTGTTTCTTTCAAGCAGACCATCGGTGACCTGCATATCGGTGCCGAAGGCGCTTCCAAGGAAGAAATCCCCGTGGAACAGGAAATCAAGCTGGATTCCCTGCTGCAAATTTCCGATACCGTCTGGATTGTGGGTTCCAAGTACAGCGAACCCGAACTCTATACGGAATTCCCTGGCGAACTCGGCGACTGCCCCATCAAGAAGCTCCCGGTCATGATGTTCGACTGGCTGCATGGCGATGGCAGCGACGAAGAAAACACCAAGGCCCAGGCCGGCACCACAAGCCAGGACTTCGGTACCGGTGGATGCAAGAACGACAATGGTCACCAGATTATGAAGGGCATGGTCGAACGAGAACTGGGACCCAACGGCGTTCCCGTTCCTGCTGCAAACTTCCCGAGCAACTGCAAAGTTACAGAACACCTCGGCAACTGGTTCTTGCCCGAAGTTGTCGCAACCGATGCCGCCGGCAATAGCTACACCAACGCCACCTGCCGCGATCTTGAACTTTCCTTGACTGACGACGGATTCTGGTTCGGCCAGAAAAATACCGAAAGCCCTGAAAGAGGTCTTTTCTTCTTGGACGACTTCCAGTTCCTCGATTCGGCAGGCACTGTGCCGAACCCCATGTACGACAACATTTCCTCTGACTACGGGACGCACAACTACGGCTTCACCATGAAGATCCAGGCCACCTTCGAATACGTGCCTGGCCAGTATTTTGAATTCCTGGGTGACGACGACGTGTGGGTGTTCATCAACAACAAGCTGGTGGTGGATATCGGCGGCCAGCATACGCAGATCGAGGGCAAGGTCAAACTCGACACCATCGGCAAGAACAATCCTGCAGACAAGTTAATTCCTGGCGAAACGTATTCCTTCCACATCTTCTACGCCGAGCGTCACCGCAACGAATCGAACTTCAAGATGCGTACCTCCATGGACTTGAAGGCCGAAGCGAGCATGTTCCTGACCGACCTTTCGGATGACCCGAAGTTGATTATCAAGGAAGTATGGCAGATCGTGCGCGAAACGGTTCTCGCTTGCGACTTCTCTACAAGCCCCGAAAAGCAGCACACCGAACGCGGCCCGTCCAACTTCACCCTTTACGGCAAGAGCCTCGACAAGAACGGCGTCGCCCTCAAGACACTCGATTCCGCTTACTACAGCGGCATTACCGTGACAAACGACTTCACCATGATCACCATCGATACCAAGGCGATCACGAAGGCGCAAGCCCTGCCGCCGGGAAACTACTATGTTCGCGTTCGCCTCAAGAGCAATCCGGATGACTACAAGGATATTCCGTTTACCATTGAACCTTACGAACTGCCGAACCTCGCGTTTGCAAGCGTCAAGGATTCCACCTACTTTATCGTAGACTTCGACACGCAAGATACGATTCACTTTACGGAATATTGGAGTGCCTTCGGTAACGAACTCAGCCGCGACGTGTCTAGCGATACCTTGCCTATTAACCTCGACAAGACCGAAAAGATGTGGGCTGGCCGCTCTTACCCCGTGCATATTATGTACGCCGAAGAATGGGCCTCCATTTACAGCGGTATCGCGGTGCAAGTCAAGGCCTCGACTCCGAACCTGACCATTTGCGATTCTACTGGCAAGCCCATTACCGAAATCGTGTTGATGGAAGGCCGCGCAAACTTCTTTGTAAAGGCGACCGACGAAGTGGTCGACGGCGTGCTTACCCTGACTACTGCCGGCGCCAAGAATAAGGAAATTCACTGGACCAAGATCAATATTGCCGTACCCCCGGTTCCGCAAATCGAGGCCGCCTACATTTACGACCGCACCGGCGATGGCCGCGCCGACAGCATTTGGATCAAGCTGAACAAGGCTATCGACAACCGCACGGTCATCGACTCTGTCAAGTATATCTTCCAAGAAGAAAACGAAGACTACAAGAAGACCAAGGTCGCCTACAAGATCAGCAAATACAAGGTCGGTGATATTTCCATTTCACTTTCCGCCGAAGGGACTGGTTTTGAACCGTCCATCTTTACCGGACGCAGGACGAACTCTAGCGACTTGTTCAGCCTGGTCAACATCTGGTACACCTATACCGGCGATGACGGCAAGCCTTCCATATTCCCGGTAGACGGCTCGCTCACCGATCAGGTCGGCCCTGTTATTGTCGCTGCCGAAGTCTCGTACCTTAAGGACGGCAACACACAACTTGCCCTTGAATTTAGCGAAGGCGTTAACGGCTCCGATGCAAACACCGAATTCTTCCGCTTCCACTGCTGGAAAAACAACGTGCAAGACAGCGCCGTCAAGAGCGCAAGCGACATCTTGACCACTCCCGAAAACGCGTGGAAGTTGATTTTCCCGAAGGGCCTCGATACCGATGTGGTGCCCGCCGTGGGAGACTCCGTGCGCTTTATGCCGCCGTCTCAGCTCGGCATGGCGCTTGACCTTGTGGGGGTCGGCCCGCATGAACTGAACCCCTGGATTCGCATTACCGGCGAACAGAAGGTGACGGTAACCAGCCCGAAGGTGGTAAGCCTCTCGACAGAATCTGAAGCCTTCGATAGCGCCCGCGCCATTATTCGTAGCGAAGAGGCGACCGTGCCCAAGTTGGTGGGTGGTGAAACGGTGCCTACCGCCGAACAGGTGGCTGCACAGTACGGCACGCAGGGCCATTACCTGGGCGACCTCGACATGGCCGAACTCGTGGAAAACGAAATCGCCGAAATCGTGAAGGCTGTCCAGAATCCGGACAACGGCAAGCTCGTCAACAAGGACGAAGCCAAGGCCGCCGAAAAGGAAGGTACAATTCCGCGCACCTACACCATCGAAGAAGTTATCGCCAAGGTGGAATCCGGCGAAATGTCGATCAAGGATGCCCAGAAGAAGTTCGGCTTGAACTCGGTAATCGTGGACGCCTACGAAAACGGCCTTTTGAACAAGGAAAACCTGAAGAACTACCAGAGCGGCACTCCGGCCGATGTCCAGAAGATTGTAAGCTCTGTCGCCGACAAGACCGAATTGCGTTACGAAGCGATCTACTATTCTAGCCTCGGTCACTACGTGAACAGCCATTCCGGCATCATTACCTGTAACGATGACATCTTCAAGGCAAACGGTTCCAAGAACTGCCTCGAAAACGAGGGCAGGCTCTTCTTGGCCTGGAACATGCGTTCGGATAGCGGCCGGTTGGCTGCCACGGGTGTCTACATCGCCCGCCTCAAGTTCCGTATCAAGGTGAACACCAAGGTCATTACCGACCGCACCCAGGACTTCCTGTGGGGTGTGCGCCGCGGCCAGGTGAACGCTATCGACCTCGGAATTTAGGCTAAAATCGCAAATTTTTGGAAAACGCCCGAAAGGGCGTTTTTTTGTTCTCAAAAAAAAACGCTGTCTTTTTCGGGAATTTTGTCCCCAAAACACGCCCTTTACACGATTGTTAAGCAGAATTAACCCTTTTCCGTTCTCGTCCAGTTGATTTTTTTGAAAAAAAAATTTATTTCTACAATACAATATTGTAAAAAGTACGTACAGTTAGGCCTATGGCCCTAGGAGATGTGGATGAGGTGTAATTTATTCAAGAGAGCAACTCAGTTGCTCGCTTTATTAGTTCCCGTGGCTTTCGCGGCGACGTATACGCTTACAGCTACTCACGAAGGTGAACTTTATTACGCTATTTACAACAATGTAGAAGGTTCTTGGGTCAAGGAATGCTCTAGCCTTCAGCGGGATCAACGATTCAATATTGATAGTCGCAGGACCTTGCCTAATTACGACTTGTATGTCTTTAGCGATGTCGACTGCCAGACCCTTTTAGTCCCGGAGGGCATTTCCTTTAGCGACTTGTACCCGACTTCGCAGCAGGCAAGAATCACCATTTCGAACGATGGTACCTGGTCGTTCACCAGTGGCCGTACTCCCACTGGCCCCGGCGTTAATCCGGGCATTCCGGGCGGCGACAATCCGGGCAACCCGGGAGGAGACAATCCGGGTGGCGATGTCACCGTTGGCGAAGGCATGAAGCTTGTCGCCTTCTTTACGCCTTGGACCAACACCAACGCGCAGGTGTACGTGGATGGCGCCCCGACTGCCATGATTCCGCTGGACAACTACTGCGGATGGTTCATTGCGGCTGTCAAGGTCCCCGCCGAAAACTTTGGGGTTTATTTTAAGCAGACCATCGGCGGCAATTTTGTCGGTGCGAATGGTCTTACGGCTACTGAACCCACCATTGCAACTGAAATCAAGCTCGACTCCGTGGCCGCCCTCAGCGATACCGTTTGGGTCAAGGGCAACCAGGAAGGCGAACCCGGCGTTTACGCGGAACACCCTGCCGGCATTCTGGGTGACTGCCCGGTCAAGAAACTCCCGGTCATGATGTTCGACTGGCTGCATGGCAGCAAGGGCGACGGCGTCCGCGGTAACGGAAACCCTGAATACGGCATTAGCGCAGACTTCGGTTCCGGTGGCTGTAGCGGTAGCCCCATGCTTGGCATGGTCGACACCCAGCTCGGTCCGAACGGCGTCCCGGTTCCGGCAACTCCGTTCCCCGAAAAGTGTACGATTACCGATCATTTGGCCTACTGGTTTGTGCCGGAATCCTTGGCAGTCGATGCCCAGGGCAACAAGCTCACCAACATGACTTGCCGCGACCTCTACATCTCTATGGATAAAGAGGGCTTCTGGCTGGCCGAAATTTCGAAGGATGCAATTTCCAAGGGTAACGAAGCCAACAGGGGCGGCATGTTCCTGCTCGACGACTTCCAGTACCTCGACGAGGCCGGTACCATTCCGAACCCCTATTTCGACCAGTTGACTGGCGGTAGCGACAACAAGCGTCACAACTTCGGCTTTACCATGAAGGTACACGCCACGTTCGAATACATTCCGGGCCAGTACTTCGACTTCCTGGGCGATGACGACGTGTGGGTGTTCATTAACAACAAACTGGTGGTGGACATTGGCGGCCAGCACGCACAGGTGCGCGGTGCCGTGGATCTGGATACCCTCGGCCTTACTCCGGGTGAAACCTATCCCTTCCATATTTTCTATGCTGAACGCCATACCAGTTCTTCAAACTTCCGTATGCACACTTCGATCGACTTGAAGACCGAAGCAAGCATTATGCTCAAGAACCCGACCAACGACCCGTCCGTGATCGACAGGGAAGTCTGGCAGAAGATCCGCAAGAACAAGCTCGCCTGCGACTTTACCGAAGGCGGAAAGGAACTCACGCTGGAACGCGGTTCTTCCATCTTTACGCTGTTCGGCGGTAACCTGCCCTCTAACGGTGTAGAACTCGATACGGCCGGCATGTGGTTCGGCGGTATTACCGTGAACAAGGAATTCGATACCTTTAGAATCGACAAGGAATCGATCAAGGATAACCGCGGACTTGCTCCGGGCACGTACTACCTGCGCGTAACGCTGCGTTCCGACAACACCCAGTACAAGGACGTGTACTTTGTGGTGGGCGCCTACGCGTTGCCGAACATCGTGTACACCGACTCCACTGGCAAGGTCCTCGGTTCTACTGTTCGTAGCGATTCCTTGCCGCTCAACATGAACAAGAATGTTGTGATGTGGGTGGGTCAGTCTTACAAGGTCTATGTGCAATATGCCGAAGACTGGGCCAACGACAATATCGTTTACCCGACCACCAACGATGCCGCCTTGATTCCTTGCGACTCGCTGGGTAACCCGATTACCGAAGTCAAGCTCGTAAACGGCAAGGGTTCGTTCTACGTGAAGGCTGTCGGCGAACTTTGGGGCGGCGCCCTGTATGTGAAGGGCCAGGCTTCAGGTAACACTGCAATCTGGAACAGCATCAACTTCCAGCTGCCGCCGGTACCGCAGATCGAGCTTGCGCAAATCTTTGACCGCGACGGCGATGGCCGCGGCGACAGTATCTGGATGAAGTTTGATGGCTCGCTCGGTGGCAAGAATGCGCTCGACTCTGTCAAGTTCATCTTCAATTCTGCCAAGAACGCAAGATTCAGCAACGCCTACAAGGCTATTTACAGGGACGGTTCTAACGAAGCTTCTATCGTTGCAAATGGCAACGGCTTCAACAGCGCAATCTTTACGGGTGATTCCACCGGTAAGGTGTACACCGGCCTTGTGAAGGTCTGGTACACCTATACCGACAACGGCAAGCGCTCCGTGTTCCCGGCAGATGGCGCGCTGCAAGACCAGATCGGACCTATCGTCACCAAGGCTGAAGTTTCTTACATGAAGGATGGCAACACGCAGCTCGAACTCAGTTTCAGCGAAGCCATTCAGAACAAGGAAAAGACTTCTGACATCTTTAATTTCCATATATGGAATAACGGAATCATGAGCACCGCCGTCAAGTCTGCAAGTGATATCTCTGCGACTGCTCCGAACCAGTGGACGCTCATCTTCCCGAAGGGTAACGATAACGACTTTATTCCGGCCGTGGGCGACTCCGTGCGTTTCGCTCCGACAATGAGCGCCGCTTTCGCTCTGGACATGGTGAATGTAGGTCCGCACGCAAACAACCCGTGGGTACGCATTACCGGTGAACAGAAGGTGAATGTGACCAGCCCGGGTGTCGTGAAGGTTGACCCTGGTTCAGCCTCTTACGACAGTGCAAAGACGATTATCACGAGCGAATCTGCAACCGTGCCGAAGGTGATTCAGGATCCCTCGATTCTCAACGCAGAACAGGCCGCAGCCGCTTACGGCACGCAGGGGCATTTCTTGGGTGACCTGAACATGGCCGAACTGGTCGAAAACGAAATCGAAGGCATCAAGAACGCCGTCCAGAATTTCGAAGACAAGGTGATTGTCGTCGACCAGGCAACCGGCGCCACGCAGTCTTACTCGATCGAACAGATTATCGCCGCCGTCGATGCGGGCCAGATGTCGATTGACGACGCCAAGAAGAAATTCGACCTTGACCCGGTCATTGTCGACGCCTACAAGAATCACATGATCGATTCCAAGAATGTCAGCAAGTACAACAGCGGAAGCGAAAGGGACATTCAGGAAATCGTAGAGGCAGTGGCCCAGAGTACGGAACTTCGCTACGAAGCGACCTACTACTCTAGTCTCGGTGAATTTGTGAACAGCTACTCTAACGTGATCACTTGCAATGACGACGTGTTCAAAAATCATGGCCAGGGCACCTGCCTCGAAAACAACGGCAAGCTGTTCCTCGCCTGGAACATGCGCGCCAAGAACGGCAGATTGGTATCGACCGGCGTGTACATTGCAAGACTTGCGTACCGCATCAAGGTCGGCAGCAAGACCGTGGTAGACCGCACGCAGGACTTCCTGTGGGGTGTGCGCCGCGGCAAGGCAAACGCGCTTGACTTGGGTCTCTAGGTCCCTGTATTAGAACAAAGAAACTCTCTCGGCAAAAAGAAGACCGCACCTTTGGGGGTGCGGCCTTCTTGCGTTATATATTTCGCTAAAGGATTTAGGTTATTTCTTGTCGAGTTTGGCGTTGATTTGTTTCTGGAGTTCTTTCAGGTGCCAGCGGCCACGCTTGTCTTCAAGGAAAAAGTTGGTGCGGATTCCGCGCGAAAGGCCGCGGTCAATAATGTTCAGCGCGTCGGCGTAACGCTTCTGGTCAAAGCGCAGTTCTGCCAAAAAGTAATAGTTGTACAAGTCGCGCGGGTTCTTTTCGAGTGCGAGGCTCAAGTACTTGTCGGCAAGTTTCTTGTCGGGCCATGAAAGCACCAGCGGCACGTAGGGCAGTACGAAGTGGGCCCGCCCCAGCACCTGGTAGTCTTCGGCCATAATGGCCACATCGCGCACGGTGGTAGCCACGCCTTCCTTGACCGAGGTGAGGGCACCGCGCTCGTTGCCCCACATCGAAAGGGCGCTTGCGTATACGTGGGCGATTTCCCTGTTCTTCGGGAACTTCTGGTAGGCGGATTCGCTGATAGTCTTTAGGCTGTCGAGCTTTGCCTTGCGCTGGTGCTTTTCGAAATGCACAAAGCGGAATGCGAAGAACAAGCTCTTCACGTAGCCTTCGGTAGCCTTTTCTTCGACGGAGACGTCGTTCATGGCTTTGCGGTAGCTGTCGATCATGAGCCTTGCGTTCTTGGGATTCGCTTTGTCGCCAATGGCATGTTCTGCACGGGCGTTATAGCAGGAATCGGCAATGCGCAGGTCTTCGTTTGCAAGGCATACGACGCTTGCAACAGACATCAGCAATGTGACCAGGATTTTTTTCATTTTCCCCTTAACAGAAACTACACTCGCCAATTTTGCAGTACTTTATTCAATTGGGCGATCCGCGACTTTTCGTCGTCGGTACCGTGGTAAGTCTTGAATAAAAGATAGCGATATTCCATGAGTGCGGTGCGGATTAACACCTTGTCTTCTTGCTTTAGCATTGCTTTTTGTTTCCTCTTTTTTTATTTAGGATTACTTCCCCTTCCCCTTACCGGAGAAGTAGTCCTGCTGGCGCGTGATGCCGAGAACGGCGTGCCAGAGCACTCCGTTCGGGTTGATCTTCTTGCGTTCGCTGACGGCGTATTCGATTGGAACGTGCGAGAATGCGTTGTTCATGCTGCCGACGACCATGTCGGTCTTGCCGGCCATGCCGGCGTGTACGGCGGCTTCGGCGAGCTGGAAGCAGAAAATGGCATCGGTACCTTGGGCCGGAATGCTACGGACCATGTAGCTCGGGTCAAAGTACTTGATGTTTATTTCCTTGCCGACCTTGTCGAAATGTTCCTTGATTTTGCGTGTCAGGAATTCACCAATATCGTTTTTCAAGATGTTTCCGCTCGCGTCCTTGCGTTCGGGTTGGTCCTTGAACAGTTCCTGTCCGGCGCCTTCGGCAACAACGATCACGGCATGCGTCTTGCCGCTGCTGTAGCGGCTTTCGAGTGCCTTGAAGAGTCCGTCGAGCGTAAAGGGTACTTCGGGTACCAGGCAAATGTTTACGACCGTCGTGGCGAGTGCGGCGTAGGCGGCAATAAAGCCGGAGTCGCGGCCCATGAGCTTCACGAGACCAAGGCCGTTAAAGGCTCCGTTGGCTTCGTTGTGGGCGCTGGTAATCACGTCGGTGGCGCTGAGCACGGCGGTTTCGAAACCGAAGGTGCGGTCAATCAAATTCAAGTCGTTGTCGATAGTCTTCGGAATGCCGATCACCGAAATGGGCTGGTGACGCTTCTTGATTTCTTCGGCAATGTCGTGGGCGCCGCGGAGCGTGCCGTCACCGCCAATGCAGAACAGCACGTTAATGTTGAGACGCATCAAGGTGTCGACCATGACCTTGGCGTCCTGGTTTCCGCGGGAGCTCCCGAGAATGGTACCGCCGTCTTCCTGAATGGCGTCTACCACGTCGGGGTTCAGGATCATCGGGGAATATCCGTAGGCCGGGTTCAAACCGCGGTAGCCGTACGGAATGCCGAAAATGTTTCTGACGCCGTAGTCGAACCACAGTACCTGAACAAGACCCTTGATCACGTTGTTAAGACCGGGGCAGAGGCCGCCGCAAGTCACGATGCCTGCGCGGGTCCAGGCGGGGTCGTGGAAAATCGTTTCGCGAGGGCCGGCCGCTTCGAGCGACGGAATCGCCTTTCCGCATTCGCAGAATTTCTGGATTCGGCCAATGTCGGCCGTAAGGCTTACTCGGTCAGACTCCGAAACAAACGGAACGCCCTTCATGGGCGATTTTAAAGTTCCCTTGCCAACGGTTTCGATGGAAAGGTCGTACTTTTCCGGATTATTAAGAATGTCTTCTTGAGTCATGACATGCTCCTCGGTTTGCCATAAGAATGTATTTTGGCGTCTTAAAAAATACTAAAAATTGCATCGTCGCGATGAAATATTTTCTTTAGATAATTGTTACTTAAAACGCCCCGGACTTAAATCCGGGGCGAATTTTACAAAGCTTGTTAAATAATGTTCAAATTGTGGAATTAATAGATGTCGAGCGGCGGGAAGTGAATCTTGGTGCGCAGACCAGGACCCGCGTTTTCGATTTCGATCTTCATGTTGGTGAGCGTGCAGAGCTTCTTCACCATCGAAAGGCCGATACCCGTTCCGCTTGTAGAACGAGTCATTTCGTTTTCTACGCGGTAGAATTCCTGGAACACCTTCTTCATTTCGGAAGCCGGAATGCCCGGGCCGTAGTCGCGTACGGCAAGGTACATGTCGCCGTTGTTCACGCGCAGCTCGATGCTGATCATCTTGTAGCTTGCGTTCTTCGAGAATTTGAGCGAGTTGTCCACTAGGTTCATCAGAATCTGCATCACGGCGTCGCGGTCAATCAGGAGCGCCACGTTGTCGGCATCCGTATCGGTCGAAACCGTAAGCTCAAACCCTTGCTTTTCGATGTTCTTGCTGTAGGTCGCCACAAAGTCGTCAAGCACGGCCTTCGGGCGTTCCTTGCGCAGCTGTACGTTCCAGCGGTTGCCATCGAGTTTAGACAAATTAAGCACGTTCTGGATCAGACGCGAAAGTCTGTCCGCTTCGCTTGCAATCTGGCCATAATAACGCTGCTTCTTTTCTTCGCTTGCCACCCAGGAATTCTGCAATAGTTCGGCGTACATCTTGATAGCGGTAAGCGGAGTCTTGAGTTCGTGCGTAATGGCCGACACAAAGTCCTGACGCTTGGCGGCAAGGGCCACCTTGCTTTGCGTAAAGCGGTAAATGGTAATCAGGCATACCGCAATCACGATCAAGAGAATCAGGCCGCTAAACAGAATTGTCAAGTCTGCAGATCCGCTGATTTCGCTGGAGTACATCTTGAACAGAATCTTGTCGTAGGGCGGCGGCAGCGGGCGCTTGGTCCTCAGTTCGTATTCGGCGTTCTTCTTGCCGATGGTCAAGAGCACGTTGTCTTCGTAAACAAGCTCGATGGCGTAAGGCAACTTGGCATACGCAATCTGTTCTTCCTGAGTCATGTAGTTCAGGTAGATGTTCTTGTCGACGACAAAGCCCTGCACAATCGGGAGCATGCCGATGTAAATCGTACGGAAGAACACGATGTAGTCCGACGTCATGCGAATCTTCAAGTCGCTAATGTTGACGTTCGTGTTGCTACCGGTAAATACGGGAATGTCCGGCGTGATGGTCGTATCGTTCTTGGCAGTTTCGGCCATGTAAGTCAGGGCTTCTTCTTCAGACGTGAGTTCCACGCGGGTGGGAATCTGCAAGTCCGGAATCTCGTCGTAAAGTTGGTCAATCGCTTCGGTAGAGTCCACCGTTTGCACAGTGCGCTTCGGGAGCCCGTTTCGAATGTCGAGCTTTATGAGCAAGTACTGGATCAGGTCGCGCGTCTTCTTACGTTGTTCCTGGTCGTCGAACGAGAAGTTGTCCCACATGGACTTGCCGATACCGGTGCTGGTGTCGGGGTAGAAGGGCGTCAGGAGTTCGCCGCTATGCGAAATCTGGAAGTGTCCGAGCAGGCCCTTGCGGCACTGGCGGTACAGCGAGTCGAAGTCGCAGTACGGTCCGCTGGAATCCGGGAACGAGAAGAATTCCGAGAAGAGCCGGCTGTTGCCGCCAATCACGGTAATCGAGTTCAAAATGCCGTAGTCCTTGTAGGAACGGCTGTTTTCCAGGTTGAAGTCCGAAGACAGTCTGAGTCGAAGGCTCTCGTAGGCAGAGTCAATGCGTTCTTCCACCTTCTTTTCTTCGAGTGCCGTGGATTGCTCGTAAGTCTTGATGAACAAGATGGTCAGAGGAATTGCGATGACCAAGAAAATGGAAATAAACACCAGGCGTTCCATGATGATTGCCTGGTGTTTTTTAAAGTACGTTAGAGCCGAAGCTACTTTAGCTTTTACTTGTCGCATTCAGGTGCAGAACGCATCTGGTAGCCTTCTCCACGGAAGGTGACCAAGAGTTTCGGATGCGAAGGATCGTCTTCGATTTTCTTGCGGAGCTTGGTAATGTGGATGTCCACGGTACGGGTGTCCACAGAATCAGCGTTTTCGTAACCCCAGACCTTGCGGAGCAGTTCGGAACGCGGAACGGCGTGGTCACGGTTGCGCCACAGGTATTCAAGGATTTCGATTTCCTTACGGGTAAAGGCGAGCTCTTCGGTACCGCGGGTGCCGGTGTATTCGCGGAAGTTCACGCGCAGGCTGCCAGCGACGAGCTTGCCTTCGTTTTCCATGGTCTGACGGCTGCGACGGAGCACGGCGTCAATACGGGCCAAAAGCATCGGGACGGAGAACGGCTTCGGAATGTAGTCGTCTGCACCGTACTTGAGACCGTTGATGATATCGTCATCGGCGTTCTTTGCGGAAAGAATGATAATCGGGAGGCTCTTGTCCTGTTCGCGGATTTTGTCACAGACGGTAAAGCCGTCCATGCCAGGGAGCATCAAGTCCAGAAGAACCAGGTTGTACTGCTTGGAGAGGGCTTCGGCAAGGCCGCTTTCGCCGTCGGCGCAATGCTTAACGTTGTAGCCATTCAGCTTGCAAAGGTCGATCAGGCCTTCGGCAATGGCGATTTCGTCTTCGATGATAAGAATCTTGGTCGTGCTTGTGTTTTCAGTCGTCATTTATTTTACCTGGGATTATGATTAAATTGCGAGTCCGACACCCAATTCAACGGTCATGTTACCGGGATCCACTTCACTCGGATAGTCACCGCCGATGTAGTACTTGAAGTTGCCGTAAGCGGCAATCGGGATAATCGGGAGCTTGGCACGGAGGCCCACCAAGATGTGACCACCGATGCTGGTGTTCAGGCCTTCGTCAAGAGCCTTGTCCTGGATTTGGGCTTTCATTTCCTGACCCTTGGCCTGGAGAGCCTGGGACTTGGCGTCGTTGTCCATAGTCTGGTCAAGCACAATTGCTGCGACTTCGTCGAAGGTGCTCGGCTGAATAAAGCTAGAAGCGAACTTCTGGTTCAAGACAAAGCTGTTCAGGTGGTAAGAAAGACCGCCACCGATGTAGGGGCGAATGATAGGCAAAGTCGTAATGGGGTAGGTGATGGAGAGGTCACCGGTCATGGCGACAAACTTCGGGTTTGCCTTGCCGAACGGGGTGCCGCCCAGTTCAATTTCGAGAGGAATTTCGTTGACGGTTCCGTCTGCCGGATTATCGACCCAAAGAGATGCGTCGTAGGAGCCGAACTGGATATTCAAGGTAGCTTCGATGTCGATCACCGGGAGGAGGTCAATCCATGCCTTGAAGCCGAAGCCCTGCATCATGCCGTCGAAGCCGTCGTGGCTCAGATTAATGTTGTTGGCGATAGGAGCCGGTTCGGCAGACTTCATCTTGGTGCCAAAACCAGGGGCATAGTGGAAGCCGACGCCCACAATGGCGAAGGACTGGGTGGCGAGCAAAGCGCCAGCAGCGACTAAAGCTTTTAAGTTCATATTTGCTCCTTAAACTTTGCCTTTGAAACTACATTATTATTTCAAAAAGCGGATGTTATTTTTTCATAAAATACTAAAATCAGTCAATCGAGGGAACGACGACAATTTTTTTCTGCCCTTTACCGACCTTAATTTTGCCCAACTTGTAGTCCCCGATGACTCTTCCCTGACTGTCCAGAGCAGAAATGGTCACATCGTGGTCCCCGGCATCGACCGGAATGCGGGTCACGTTGATGGTGTTGGGCATGAATAGACCGATACGTAGGTCTGCCTGTTCCAACTGGCTCTGGCCCACGTCTACGGCGATGTTTTTCACGAGGTCGAAGATCCCGTTGCCCGTGTTGGTTGCCGACTTGGCCTTTTGGGCGGCGATGGTGCGGAGCACTACGCGGGTAATGGTTCGGACCGCGGTGGTCGCGTTCTCGTCTTTCATGTTCTGCTCGAGTTCAGAATCGATATTGGCCACCTTTTCGGGCGAGACGCGCATGGTTCCGTCCAGATTTACGCTGAACATGCTTGTGCGCTGGGGCAATTCCTTCTTTTCGGGAAGGGCGAACCCGACATGGAATGTATTGCTGCCCGCGCCTGCAACAGGGGGTGCGAAAACGGTAAACGAGTTGATTTTTCCGGTCTTGCCGTCTTTGTAGGTGAGGTTCATGGCGGTGCCGCTCACGTAGGTGCCTGACAGGTACATTTCGCCAAGGATTGGGCTGTGGCCAGCGTAACCCACCACGATGATTTCTTGGCCCTTGGTGCGGGCGGCTGTTGCCTTGGGCGTGCTCGTGAGCGCTTCGGTCTTGAGGCCCTTCAGGTCGTCTGCGCGGTCCATTTTGGTGAGGCTTTCATTGATGTATTCCCAGACTTCCTTGGGCATCTTCACATTGCCCTCTTCAAATGCCTTGGCAGCCTTCAGGTAGGCGATGGCGGCATCGTCTTCTTCGCCGGCCATATCGTAAACGATGGCGCTCAGGTAACGCAGCCAGCCGTTGTCGTTCACCTTTTCCTTGTCTTTCTGGTAAAGTGCTTCGGAGGCGATTTGCGCCCTGCGGACTTCGACTAAGGCACCATCTAAATCACCGATGGCGAGGTAGTTCAAAATCTGGTACTGGTACATCATCAGTACTTCGAAGGGGCGTGCGCGGTAGGGGCGAATGTTGTCGTTGGTGACAATAGCCGCGGCTTCGTTAGTAACCGACTTGGTGTACAGGTCTTCGTAAATCTGTTCGGCCTGCGCAAAGTGCTTGATGCTTTCCTGGTTCTTGCCGGCGTAATGGTAAAGCATGCCTTCGTCAAAGTGGTAAAGGAAGGCACTCTTCTCGCCGTAAAGGTCTTCTTTTTTCTTTTCGATTTTTGCAATCGTGCCTTCGAAACCTTCTTTTTTAAGGACGGGGGCGAGCGTTTCGTAACGAGTCATGGACTTGTTTGCGCAAGAACACAAAAGCAGTGCAGATACTGCGAGCAA
The DNA here is from genome assembly GCA_902756345.1 of Fibrobacter succinogenes. GTDB lineage: Bacteria > Fibrobacterota > Fibrobacteria > Fibrobacterales > Fibrobacteraceae > Fibrobacter. The sequence goes on from CACVQR010000011.1 coordinate 137,091, forward strand.
TAAAAGGCGTTTCATGAAAACTCCAGAAATGAATCTGCAATTAAATATAAATAAAATAGCCTCCGACTTCGAGTCGGAGGCCTGATGGCATAAACCACTGAGAGAGAAATTACTTCTTCTTCTTCTTGCCGGAAGCGTCGAGAGTCACTTCGACAGTTTCTTCGCCCTTCACGGTCACGAGAGCTTCGGCAGACTTGCGGTTGGAGCATTCGGCGCGAATCACGTGGTCACCGGCATCGAGGTTGTTGATGGTGAGTGCGGCACCGTCGGTCTTGTCGGCGTTGTCACCGTCGATGTAGATGAGGCACTTGCCCGGAATGGTGGTCACCTTGATAGCACCCTTAGGAATCTTGGTGCCGAAGTCGAACACATTGCGCTTGTCGTTGCCCGGCCAAATGTTCACGCGCTGGTTCACCAGTTCGTAACCCTGGTCAATCACCACGAGAGTCTGGCGGCCAGACTTGACGCTCACGTTTTCGATCGGGCTCTTGCCGAGGGGTTCGCCACCGAGGAACACGTCGCTGTTAGGCGGGTTGGTGATGATGGTGATGGTTGCTGCCTTACCGCGCGGAGGTGGATCGTCGTCAGCGACGGCGGCGGTAAAGAGGAATGCGACCAAAAGCGCAAAAACGTAAAGCTTTTTCATGGATTTCTCCTGTTTGTTTGTTCTAAAAATATAAAGTTTTCAGGGAATTTAATTTTTTTTTATGAAAAAGTTTGGATACCTGGGGAAAATAAGGCAAAAAAGAGCTTAGAGCTTAGAACTTAGATCTTAGGAATATGCTCTTTTCTCTAAGTTCTACCAACTAAGCTCTACCAACTTCTACTAATTTCTATCTTCAATCGCATGAAAGCCCTTTACCAGAAAATTCGCACTTTAAACGGCAAAAATTACGGTCTGTACAAGTCTCTGGCAGATAAACCCTGGGATTTTGGCGACTTTGCGCTGGAATTCCTGCATGTGCAGGGCGACCCGTATGCACCGGCCTCTAGAGTCGTGATCAAGGCGAATCTTTCGATGCTCGGTTATGCGGGCGAATGGGGTGGTACCTTTGAGCGTCGCCTGGCGCTAAGCGATTTCTTGCACCGCAAGCTTTCGCGACTGGTTAAAGAAAAGTATCCGGAGAAAGACGCCGCAATCGTATTCGATACGGCTGGACCCGAGATGCTGGTGCGAAATTCCCTGTGGATTGACAACGGCGAACTCCGGGCTTGCCTGCAGGTAAGGCTCCCGGGCGAGGGCCGCAAGATCCAGGCCGAAACCGCTGCCGAAATCTTGACAATGGTTATGCCGGACTTGGTGTCGGCAGGCCTTTATTACAGCAAGTCCGACGAGGCTGCCTTGCAAGATTATTACCGCGTACTTGCCGAACGCAAGGAGATTCTGGCCGAGCTAGAAGCCCGCGGGCTGTGTGCATTTGTGCCCGATGGCGCTGTGCTTCCGCGAGCATCGGGCTTGAGCGAATTGCCGCTCGAAGGTGCGGTGCCGTTTACCGCTCCCGAACAGATGGCGGTGACCTTGAATGTGTGCGGTCGCGAAATTCGTGGTATGGCAGTCCCGAAGGGAATCACCGTGATTACCGGTGGCGCCTTCCATGGAAAATCGACTTTGCTGCAGGCCTTGACCCGCGCGGTCTACCCGCATATTCCGGGTGATGGCCGCGAAGGAATCGTGATTGATGAATCTGCACTCCGCGTGGGCGTCGAAGACGGCCGCAGCGTGCGTGGCACAGACTTGTCGATGTTTGTGCGAGACTTGCCGGGCGGCGTATCCACCAAGAATTTCAATACGCTTTCGGCGTCGGGCTCAACAAGCGAAGCCGCGAACTTGCTCGAGGCTATGGAAGCGGGGGCCAGCACCTTCTTGATCGACGAAGATTCGTCCGCGGTGAACTTCCTGATTCGCGACATTCGCGTGCGCAAGCTCCTGGGCGATGACCGCGAACCGCTGATTCCACTGACGGACCGCATCCGCGAAATTTCGGCGCAGGGCTACAGCTTTATTCTGGTGGCAGGTGCCTGCGGCGATTACCTCGACCTTGCCGACAACATCGTGGTCATGGCAAACTACAAGGCCGAATGCGCAAAGTCTTCGGCATCGCCGGAATCGCAACAATCAACAGCCGCGGTCTCGAGCGCGCGCCCGTTTGTAGCCTACATGCAGCCCTTGCAAAAATCGGTGCGCCCCACCTCGCCGGTCGAGCGCCAGGTCAAGGTGAAACTCGCGGGCGATACTTTGTTGCAAATCGGGTTCCTGGTGTCCGACACCTCTCGCCTCAACACGCTTGTCGACAAGCAGCAGCGCCTGGGGGCGGGCTTTGTGCTTTTGAATCTGTTGCAGAACGCGGCCAGTAATTCGGAATCGTCCGATGCCTCTGCCGCTGGTGATTCTGTTGCTGCGACTATCCAGAAGCTTTACGAAAAAATTCAGAACGTGGGCTTCCGAAACTTGCCGCAGGGCATGAGCCGCGAAATGAGCCTGCCGCGTGTCGTCGACATCGCCTGCGTGGCGTTCAGACTGAGGGATGGCTCTAGGTAGTTAAAGGGCTAAATCAGTTCGGTACCATTCGCCGTAAGGCTTGACATTGTCAGGGAAATTTCCCTTTTCGTCGCAATTCCATGATTCGCTACGGAGTTCTTTGCCGGTTATAATTATGTTTTTATTTATGGCGGTATTTTCGGTGTCGGCGACTAGGTACATGACAATGGGACCGGTTGCGCTAAGGAAACAGTTGTTCCCGGGGTACACCACATAGATGTTGATTTCTTCGCCTGTAAATTTGTTCAAAACTAGAACCTGCGGAGATTCGCCCATACTGGTGATTACGGCGTAAAATTTTGTCTTTCCGTCTTCAGTCAGATGGTTCTCTTCTAGAACCGGTGCTGTTTTGGGGAAACATTCGGCAATGGCTTCGCCGGAGATGGGTTTCACGGGAATAATCATTTCATTTTCGTCGTATGAAACCATGATGTTTTCGCAACTGGGAGAAAGAGCCGTATTATATGCGATTACGTGACTGTCGAATTGGAGAACCTTTTCGTTGTTGGCTGTAAAAGGAGCGAGGAGGTTCTGAAATACGGGAACGTCTGCTGCCACGGGTAAAGTGGGAAGGGAATCTTCGATTACCTCTAGGCTGCTGTCGGAATTCGATGTCTGCGGGTTGTATGTGGCAGTGTCAAAGCCATCTGCAATGCTCTCGCATATTGCGCCGGCTTGTCTTGAGAATTCATCAACGATATCGTTGAAGTTGAGTGTAGAGTCTGCTTCTGCAGTGGCGCAGTTATCATCGGAACCATTGCATATTCTTACGGAATTGGTCTTGGAGGCGTTACAGAATATTTTTAGGTCCCCTCTTTGATTACATTCTGCATCGGGGGCTGCATATGCCACGCCTGAAGAGCAGGACTCTTTGAATGATTTCAGGAGATCCTTACAGGTATCACCGAAGTTTCGCAGAGAGAGTGTGCTCTCCATGGCGTTCCCGTTAATGATGCTAATTTTTGCTGTGTATGATTTTGTTTTGGCATTTTTACCGATAGAACATGATGCTTGTGCACCGTTTTCCAAACCATAGATGGTGATTTCTCCTTGGGGGATAGCCTTTTTTGCGGTTGCTGTTGTTGTGAAAACGATGTCTTGCCCATTGATGATTGCATCAGACGAACTTGAGAATGTGACGTTCGAAGAACTGCTGACTTCGGCGGTCGCATTCGGAATAGTCGTGGAGCCCGCAGTGGTAGGGCTGTCAGAGGAACAGGCGGCCAGCGCAATAAGGGCAATTGCTCCCGCCATGTAGAAATTTTGTTTAATGTTAAGCATGGCTTTCTCCTTCAATCTTATTTGTGAAAGGGAAAAGTTGAAGATTCAGTCCGTAGACTTGGTTTAAGTTATCGCTTTCATTTGCAATGGCGGCAATCTTCTTGGCGCAAATGTTGATTTCGTCAACAATTCGTGAATAGGTTTCTTCGTTAACACCGATCGTCATTCCAGTAAAGTAGCGCTCGCTTGCGTTGTATCGGTCTACTGCACGCACGGCCATGCTGCCCATTTCCTTGTGCATTTCGCGAATGGCGATCGGGAGGGCTTCTGGCGAACCGACGACTGCTTTTTCAGTTTGCGAATAGACTTTATCGCCGTCTTTCTTGAGGAATCCTGCTTTCACTAAGAAAGCGAGAATGTCGCGGACCTCTTCAGCCGAAACATACTCTTTGCATTCGTCGGCGATTTTTCGTGGCTGAGCGTCGGGCATCATGGGGGCAAGTTCACGAATGACGGGGTATTTCCAGGATTCGTAGTACTGGAATGCATCGCTATCGATAACGCGAACCTTGTGCTCTTGGGCAATCCTTGACATTTCCAAGAAAGCTGTTTTTTTGACGCTATCCTTTATGGCATTTCCGAAAATAACGAGTTGCTCAAAGTATTCGGCTTCGTGACCAATCAACCCCATGGCTTTGGCAACTTGGGCTGTTTTGACTTTGCTCAGTTTGCTTTTGCCCATGCAAACCAGTTTCATGTAGTTTGAAGACGAAAAACCGGCATTCTTGCTGAATTCACGCCACGAAAATGCTCCGCTTTTTTTGCGGGAATCGTAGTAATCCTGCATAAATGCGTGGTAATCTCTGTATTCGAGGACCGACTTCATATCTATAAAACTAGATTCTGCAGTTGCAAAAGTCAATGTTTTTATAACACAAAAATCGCTGAATTTTACGAAAATCACTGATTTTTAGTCGGTTAATTCAAGTTTTTGATTCTAAATAACACACTTTGTGTTATAGAGAAAAATAGCGATGAAATCAGAAAATTTTTATATCTTGTAAATCAAGAACTTAAAAGGAGTAAACAATGCGTAAAGATCTCGGTGTTAAAGCTTACTTGTACCCGCAGCCTACCTTGGTGATTGCGACGTATAACGAAGACGGTTCTACGAATGCCATGGTGGCCGCTTGGGGCTCCATTAGCGATACAAACCAGGTTGCTATTTACGTGGCGCACAGCCATAAGACCATGCCGAATATTTTGGCCCGCAAGGCGTTTACCGTGAGCATGGCGACGGCAAAGAACATCAAGGCCATCGATTACCTGGGAATTACGTCGGGCAATAAGGTCGCCGACAAGTTCGCACATTCTGGACTCACCTCTATCAGGAGTGCTCATGTCGATGCCCCGCTGATTGCAGAACTCCCGCTCGCATTGGAATGCAAGTTCGTAAGCTACAACGAAGATTCGGAACTTTTGCTCGGGGAAATCGTGAATGTGTCTGTCGACGATTCCGTACTCGATGAGTCCGGCAAGCTCTCAGTTGAAAAGCTCGCGCCGGTGTGCTACGATTCCGCAGGCCATGGCTACTACGTGATGGAACGCCGCGTAGGCAACGCCTTCAGTGACGGGAAATTGTTCGGCAATGTTTAATTTTTTTTTGGGGGGGGTATGAAGAGTCTTAATATTTTTTCAAGTGTCGTGGCGGCTGCTTTGTTGGCCGCTTGCGGCGGTACTTCCAGCACATCGAGCGACCCGGTAGAACCGAGTAGTTCTGCCGTAATTCCTGAATCCAGCAGTTCTGTAGAATGGGTGGAATCGAGTAGCTCCGAGGCGGTCGCGCCGGAATCGAGTTCTGCCTTGGAGTCTTCAGCTGTCGAACCCGCTGCCGACACGGTGTGGAACAAGGCGAACCTTACCTGGTACATATCGTGGCCGGATCCGGGCAGCGAAGAATGCGTGGTGTACAATGGTTGCGAATGGTCCGGGTATTTTGCAGCGCTGTCTGACCAGCAAACCGAAGAATGGGTGCGCGAACACAATATCATATCCATTCACGAAAAGGATTTTGGCAAGTACAAGTTGAAGACTTTTAGACTCCGCCAGAATGACCGCACTATAGATGCCGTTGTCTATGACAAGTGCGCCGATAGCGATTGCGACGGGTGCTGCACCCAGAACGCGGGCGAACTCGGGTTCCTGATCGACATCGAAAGCTATACCTGCGAACGCCTTTCCGGCACTAAAGACGGCTGCGATGGCGTCATTGAATGGACTTGCCTCGACTGTGAATAATCCGGCTTTTGCAATATGAAGATTCAGGTCCTTATCGATAACATTGCTAGTTGTTGTGGCTCCCGCAAGCTCTTTGGCGAGTGGGGCCTCTCGGTGTATGTGGAATTCGAGGGCAAACGCTACTTGCTTGACACGGGAGCGTCGCACTTGTTTGCAAAAAACGCGGGCGTAATGGGCGTGGACCTTTCGAAGATCGACATGGGCATTTTGAGTCACGCGCATTTTGACCATAGCGATGGCATGGCCAGGTTCTTTGCGCTGAACAAGATTGCTCCTTTTTACTTGCGCAAGGGGGCGGGCGAAAACTGCTACCATGCACACAAATTGCTGGGGCGATTTACTTACCACGAATACATTGGAATCCACAAGGGCTTTTTAAAGCGTTTCGCAGACCGCATCCGCTTTGCTGAAGGCGATATGCAGATTGCACCGAATGTGTACTTGGTGCCGCACAAGACACCGGGCCTCTCTGCGATTGGCGAGCGTGCCCATCTTTCGGTCAAGGAAAACGGCAAGTACCGCTACGACAGTTTCGATCACGAACAAAGTCTCGTATTCGATGCGTCCAAGGGTTTGTTTGTCATGAACAGCTGCAGCCACGGCGGCGCAGACAACATTGTCAAAGAAATTGAGGCGACGTTCCCTGGCAAAAAGATTTATGCGATTCTCGGCGGATTCCATTTGTTCCGCTATAAAGATGAAGTCGTGCGCGCCTTTGCCGAGCGCCTGCGCGAACTGGATGTCCAGAAGATTTATACCGGGCACTGCACCGGAAATCGCGCATTTGAAATCCTGCACGAGGTCCTGGGCGACCGCGCCGAACAAATGCACGCCGGAATGACGGTGGAATTGTAGCTCAGGGAAAATTTTGGTTTATAGATTGTTGATAACTAGTGATCGACGCAGACTATAGCTAGTCATTAGCGAAAAAAGTGAAAAAAAACAAAATTTTTTGCCTTAACCCCTTGACGGACACGGCGTAAAGTTCTATAATTGGCCTCACCCGCGAACGAGAGGGTTCAAGCCCAAACGAACGCGAAACGGAGGCCCGCGAGGCCGCCGGGAAGATTGAAGGAATCGGAGATGTGCTTAGTGACGGGTCCAAGAGATTTCTTGGAATAGTCAATTATACGAACGTGATTAACGGGACCAAGACTTTAAAAAATTAATGAAGAGTTTGATCCTGGCTCAGAACGAACGCTGGTGGCGTGTCTTATACATGCAAGT
>CACVQR010000012.1:0-77937 GCA_902756345.1 Fibrobacter succinogenes
GTGTTCCATCACGGACGGGATGTAAACGTGTTCGCCGTCAGAGAGGGCGTCGGCTTCGCATTCGAGAGCGTTGTGGAGGAAGCGGTCGATGAGGAGCGGACGATCCGGGGTCACGCCGACAGCCTTCGCCACGTATTCGCGGAGCATGTTCTCGTCGTAGATGACTTCCATGCCGCGGCCGCCAAGCACGAAGCTCGGGCGGATCATCACCGGGTAGCCGCCAATCTGCTTGACGCAAGCGAGGGCTTCGTCGATGTTGGTGGCCATGCCGCTTTCCGGCATCGGGATGCCAAGCTGGTCCATCATCTTGCGGAACAGGTCGCGGTCTTCGGCGATGTCGATGGAGTCGATGCTCGTACCGAGAATCTTCACGCCTTCGTCGGAGAGTGCGCGGGCGATGTTCAGCGGAGTCTGTCCACCGAACTGCACAATCACGCCGGCCGGCTTTTCCTTATGATAGATCTGCAGAACGTCTTCGAGGCAGACCGGTTCGAAGTACAGCTTGTCGCTGGTATCGTAGTCGGTAGAGACCGTTTCAGGGTTGCAGTTGACCATGATGGTTTCGTAACCCATTTCGCGGAGAGCCATGGCAGCGTGGCAGCAGCAGTAGTCGAATTCGATACCCTGGCCGATTCTGTTCGGGCCACCGCCGAGAATCATGATCTTCTTCGGGTTGGTGGAAGCGGTAGATTCGTCCTTGCAGTTGTAGGTGCTGTAGTAGTAGTACTGGTCCTTCACGCCGCTCACCGGCACTGCGCACCAGCCTTCGACCACGCCGAGTTCGGTACGCTTCTTGCGCACGTCCTTTTCGCGGATGCCGAGGATCTTGGCAATATACTTGTCGCTGAAGCCGTCCTTCTTGGCCTTGATGAGGAGTTCGTCAGAAGGCAGGCGGCCCGGAGTCTTGAGCATTTCTTCTTCGAGTTCCACGAGTTCGCGCATCTGCTGCACGAAGTAAGCCTTTTCGTAGGTGGCGGCGAAGATTTCTTCGTCGGTAGCACCCTTGCGGATGGCTTCGTACATCTGGAAGTGGCGTTCGGAGCTCGGGGTCTTGAGCATTTCGAGGAGTTCTTCCTTGCTCTTCTTGTTGAAGTCCTTCGCAAAGCCGAGGCCGGAGCGACCGTTTTCGAGGCCGCGGATAGCCTTCTGGAGGGTTTCCTTGTAGGTCTTGCCGATAGCCATGACTTCGCCCACAGCCTTCATCTGGGTGCCGAGGCAGTCATCCACACCGCGGAACTTTTCGAATGCCCAACGTGCGAACTTGAGCACCACGTAGTCACCGCTCGGGGTGTACTTTTCGAGGCTTCCATCGCGCCAGTACGGAATCTGGTCAAGGGTAAGGCCTGCGGCGAGCTTTGCAGAAATGAGGGCGATCGGGAAGCCGGTAGCCTTGGAAGCAAGGGCAGAGGAGCGAGAGGTACGCGGGTTGATTTCGATAATCACCACGCGGCCGGTCTTCGGGTCGTGAGCGAACTGCACGTTGGTACCGCCAATCACGCCGATGGATTCCACAATCTTGAAGGCCTTTTCCTTCAGTTCTTCTTCGAGCTTCTTGTCGATGGTGAGGAACGGGGCTGCGCAGAAGGAGTCGCCGGTATGCACGCCCACCGGGTCGATGTTTTCGATGAAGCAGATGGCAATCATCTGGTTCTTGGAATCGCGAACCACTTCGACTTCGAGTTCTTCCCAACCGAGGATAGATTCTTCGATGAGGCACTGGTGCGTCATGGAGAGTTCAAGACCGTTAGAGCAAATAGTGCGGAGTTCTTCCACGTTGTAGCAGAAACCGCCGCCTGCACCGCCCATGGTGTATGCCGGGCGAACCACCACCGGGTAGCCGATTTCGGCCACGATCTTTTCGGCTTCTTCCACAGAGTGGCAAATGCCGGAGCGCGGAGTATCGATGCCGAGCTTCTGCATGGTTTCCTTGAAGATTTCACGGTCTTCGCCACGTTCGATAGCGTCGAGGTTCACACCGATGACCTTCACGCCGTACTTGTCCAGCACGCCAGCCTTGCTCAAAGCAGAGGCGAGGTTCAAACCAGTCTGGCCGCCCAAGTTCGGGAGGAGGGCCTGCGGGCGTTCCTTTTCGATAATCTGGGTGAGGCGGGCGACGTTCAGCGGTTCGATGTAGGTGGCATCGGCCATGACCGGGTCGGTCATGATGGTAGCCGGGTTGGAGTTCACGAGCACAATCTTGTAACCCTGTTCGCGCAGGGCCTTGCAAGCCTGGGTGCCGGAATAGTCGAATTCGCAAGCCTGACCGATCACGATCGGGCCAGAACCGATGATAAGGACTTTGTCGATGCCTTCAATCTTCATTTTTTATCTCCGTTTGTCTAATTATTAAATCCTAAAAAAAATGCTGAACTAAAAAGTCCAGCAAAATCAGAAAAACTATTAACCTTGGAAAAACCCGTTGCAGTTGCACAGTGGATTGCGCAGGTCTCGCAGCTCTGGGGCTTCGACATTGCAAGATTTTTGTTCATCTTCCTGTCTAATTCGCTCAAGGTTTAAACTTGCGCAAATATAGACAAAAAATGTAACGCTTTCAAGGCAAAACGCAAAAAATGAAAAATAATTTCGGCTTACGGTTCACCAGCAGGATCAACCGCCGGTTCTTCCGGTTCTCCGCTAGCGCAATCCGCAGCGTTCGGGTCCACGGTGCAGTGGTCATCCGATTGGGTACTTGCAGTGCCGCAGCCAGCAAAAGCGAGCGCAACAGCCAAAACAGTGGCGAAACCAACAAACTTGCGAACCATAATTTTCGCTCCTAAACATTTGATGTTCAACAAGTTAGAAGATAGTAATTTCAGCGTTCAGAGTTTAGCGTTCGGAGTTTTATATCGCGGCAAAGCCGCCTTACCAAGCAATTCTTAATTCAAAATTCTGAATTCCGAACTAAAAAAAGCACCCGGGAAATCCCGAGTGCAAAAGCAAATCGCTTTAGAGCAAAATTACTTCTTAGCAACCTTGGTCTTCTTAGCGGTTTCCTTGAGGCCAGCGCCGACCTTGAAGGAAACAGTCTTGGAAGCCTTGATCTTGATCGTAGCACCAGTCTGCGGGTTACGGCCGGTACGTGCAGCACGTTCCTTAACAGTGAAGGTACCGAAACCGATCAGCTGAACGAGACCGTCCTTCTTGATACCAGCGGTGATACCGTCGAGAACGGCGTCAACAGCGCGGCCAGCGGCAGCCTTGGATTCAATGCCAGCTTCCTTGTTAGCGAGGATGGCGTCGATGAGATCTTGCTTATTCATTTTATTAACTCCTTGAGTAGGTTAAGAATTTTATAGTGATATTATACTTTTTTTTTTGCGTCGCGGCACACTTTTTTTGAAAAATTTTTGAAAAATCCTTATAAAATCAAGCCTCGGGCGGTGGTTCGCCTTCAGACTCTACAATCGTGTCTGCTTTCTTCTGAATTTTGTCTAAGTACACCAGACACAAACAAGTGAATGGAATCGCAACGATCAAGCCGAGGAATCCAAGCAGCTTTCCCCAGATAGAAAGCGAAAGGAGAATGCCTACGGGCGGCAAATCCATCGACGATCCGACAATCTTCGGAACAAGAATCATGTCTTCGATAATTTGTACCACCAAGTAAATTACAGCAACGATGGCGGCCACTTCCCAGAAAGGCATTCCCTTGTCAAGAGCATAGACCACTGCCAGCAGTAGGGCCACAGGGATTGTCGCCAGCTGCAAGTACGGCACCATGTTCAGTGCGCCAGAGAACAAGCCAAAGGCGACTCCCATTGGCAGTCCGATGATTCCAAAGCCGATTGCATACAAAATACCAACCGTCAATGCGACCAAGGATTGCGCACGGAAATAGCTACCCATGAACACGTCCATCTTCTTTGCGAAATCAGACGCACCTTCTTTATACCTTGTCGGAAACAGTTTCTTGATACCGCCGCGAAGCTTAGGCATATCAAGCATGATGAACACGAGGTACATAAAAATGAGGATTGCGCCGGAGAGCCATACAAACAAATTAGAAGTCTTGGCAAGTACGTTCCATGCGCTCGGCAAAACCTTTCCGGCCACGGACTGCGCGGCATTCCAGAAATCGAGAGTTTGCATGGCAACAGCAACCTTGTTCCAAGAAATGAACGTCTTTATTTCTTGCCACAAGTTTTTCGGTACGAACATCGACAAGCGTTCGGCCCACGTAGAATCGTTAAACAGTTTTGGAATCAATTCGCCAAGGTGCCTGATTTCGCCCACCACCATCGGGATAAAAAGCCACAAGGCTCCACCCACCACAAGAATCATGAGCGTAAGCACCACTATGACAGCGGCAATGCGAAACTTGACCTTGTTCTGGATTTTTGTAACCAGCGGATCGAAAATGTAGGCGATAAGGAACGCCGCAAAAAACGGAGCGAGCACGCCACTCAAATAATGCAGCACCCAAAGCAGGATGCCGACACCGGCGGCCATAATCAAAAGCCGCATCACGCGGTCTACAGTCCAAATACGTCTCATTTCTTAGCCTTATATTCCAGAGGTTTTACGCCATAGATTTTGGAGAAAGCTTTTTCGAATGCGGCCGGATTCTTTTCGCCTACGGCCAGTGCGACTTCGGCAATCGAGCGGTCCGATTCTTTTAAGAACTTGGCCGCTTGCGCCATGCGGGTCTTCAATTCGTCCAGTTTCTTTTCGCGATTTGCAATATGGCCTGCGGAATTGCGAACTGTCAGCGCAACAACGCCCGCGTACACCAAAACCATTACCACAAGCGCCACATACATGAGCGCCTTGAAGGTACGGTTTTCGCCCCAGAGTTTGATTGAGCGCACCACGATGTCGTCGGGGATGCCGAGCATGGTTCCTTCGCCGTTCGTGATTTCAAAGAGCATGCCGCGGTTCATGTAACGCAGGCCATCGTCTTCTTCGAGGCCCTGCATGGCAAGCCACCATTCAGGCACCTTAAAGTCGAGCATCGACACGGAGGCACGGCTCACGCGGTCGCGAATAATCACCGGCGCTTGAGCGACCATCGGGCGATAGCTCTGGTACACATTCTTTTTACTGTACACGGGGTCGTCATTCAGAATCTTGATGCCCACGCGCTGCATGCGGACCGTTTCGACATCAATCACAAGCGAATCAAAATCCGAGAAGTCAAAGAATCCGTTTACCGGGCGATTATTGACCGAGAGCAAATTAACGCCCACACCTGCATACGGGTAACCCATGCCCGAGCGAATGTTCACGTGGGCAGAAATGACGGAATCCTGATTGGAAAGTTCGACCGTCGAGAATCCACCCACATTTGCGTCAGAAACGGCATACACCTGGAACGTGCCGCCAGGGAACAGGATTTGTTCAGTTGCGCTAAACTTGACGAACAGGCAAATCCATACGGCGACAGCAACAACAAGCGTAGCTGTTGCGATGATAATTTTTTTCATGCCTTAGGTTCCGCCTTCTTGTTTTCGTTTTCTTTGTTGTACGAATGCGTGCGGCCGATCGCCACAATCATGAGCCCAAGCATTAAGAACATCACGACGCCAAAGGCAAAATTGCTCACACCCTTTGCCGTAATGGAATAGAACTTGAGCGAGAACTTTTTGCCGCGCGGCTGATTCCAGCCCGGAGCGATTTCGACGCGAGCTACCGTTTCCTGATGACGGCGGTTCAACGTACGATCGACATGTTCGTCGTCATACCAAAAGTCCGGCGTATAGAACTGTTCAAACGGGAAGGCGATACGCTGGCGGCCCTTGATCAGCGGAATTTCTTTCATGAGCAGACGGAACGTACGCGGTTTCGCGATGTCAGTAACATCAGGATCAAAGGTCCAGACCTTCACCAAGATTTCATCGGTGCCGCTAGATTCCAATTCAAAAATGAGCGAATCCACAAAAGTCCAGTTGCGGTATTCCGCCTTCTCGCCTTGACTGAGGTCCAATAAAAGTCCGCACCAGGCGCTCTTGGCAGTATCGGCACCAAGCATGCAACTAAAGGAAGCCGAGGAATCCGTCAATGCAAACGTCACCTCGGACGAACCGCCATCGGCCTTGTCGTCGTATTCAAAGACAGAGGCACCATCGTGCAACGGGAACACGGAATCGACAAAGTGACGATCCGGCAAGGCAAAGTATACGCCGAGAATGACGGCGGCAATCGCCACTATTATAATATATGTCTTAGCCATTAGAATCTTCAGGTTCCAGAATCGGTTTCAGGTGAAGGCTGTACTGCACCAAATCCAGCGGATCTTCGTCAGGTTCCTTTTCGCCAAAGAGTTTGTTTACCACGGCGTCGAGCGCACGGATAAAGAAGAAATGATGCTTGCCTTCTTTAGCGGGCACCTGGAACGGGTGTTCCAAAGTACGTTTTAAAAGCGTGATGGTCATGGAAGGCGGCATGTGGAACATCTTGCAGCAAGAGGTGACTTTGCCGTCGTAACCGTAATCCGGGAGTTTCCCTTGCACCAGAGGTTCGCCGTGATCAATGCAGCAGGGGTCTTCGCAAACAGGGTCCTGCACGTTCTTGGCAAGGAGCGCCTTGAGCCAGAGCTCGCGGGACTTGTCGGTGAGGTCGCTGCGGAAGGCCATCGTCTGGTCGCACGGGAAAAACGTGGAATAGCACTTGGGGCAAATGCGCAAGTCCAGATGCTGGAACTTGATTTCTGCCACCTCCGATTTGCAATAAGGGCATGTACTCATATTGGGGAATATAGTATTTTAGTTGATAGAACTTAGTTGGTAGAACTTAGAAAAAAGCTCATTATCTTGGTTCTAAGTTCTAAGCTCTAAGTTCTAAGTTCTATATTTAGCGTATGGCTAAAGTTGTACAGATTACCACTGAAAATTTTGAAACCGAGGTCGCACAGGCCTCTGAAACCCGCGCCGTAGCGGTGCTTTTCTCTTCTGCAGAGTACCCCGACTGCGCACCGTATTCCCAATTGCTGGGGCAGCTTTCGACCAGCATGGATTTTACGCTTGGCGTCGTGAGTTGCGACGAACGCGAAAACATGCAGCTGATCCAGGCATTCCGCGTGCGCTCGGTGCCCGAAGTTCACATTGTTGACAAGGGCCAGATTGCAGACGTCATCCAGGGCGTGTTGCCCGAAGCAGACCTTAAGAAGCGCCTCGAAAAGTTCTTCGTGAGTGACGAAGCGCGCTTCCAGATGGCCTTGGAAGACGCCATTGCCCAAAAGAATTTTGACCAGGCGCTCCCGATGCTCGACGAAGCGCTCGCCAAGACCCCCGACGACAAGAAGCTGCAGCTCTTGTGGGCAAAGGCAAGCCTCGGCATGGGCGACACCGAAAAAGCCAAGGAAGTCCTTGCCAAGTTCACCGAAGCCGACGACCAGTACCGCGAAGCAAAATCGCTGCTGGAGCTCCTCGACTTCCACGCCGAAGCCGCCAAGAAAGACGTTCAAGGCAAAGAAGCGATTGTTTACCACGAAGCATGCAAGCTCGCTTGCGCCGAAGATTTTGAAAGCGCATTGCAGGCGTTCCTGAACTTGTACGTAGAAGCTCCGGAATGGAACGACGGCGCCGCAAAGAAGGCGATGCTTACTTTGTTCGGAGTTCTCGGTCCGAAGCACGAACTTACCTGGAAATACCGCGCCAAACTCAACACGATGATGTTTATTTAGTGGCAGTGGGGTCGAGCCTTCGGCTCTCTGAGGCATGAGCAATGAGCAAAAAAACTCAAAGCGACCTCACAGTGCTTTAGCACGACCTCATACCTCAAAGCGAAGCGACCTCTATGAATCTTGACTTCAACCGCAGATTATCTATTGCCCCGATGCTCGACTGCACCGACCGCCACGAAAGGTATTTCTTGCGGTTACTGTCCAAGCACATCCTGCTCTACAGCGAAATGGTGACGACCAATGCGTTGCTGCATACCGATCCGGACCAGTTCCTGCGCCATCAGGAATTCGAATACCCCGCGGTGCTGCAACTGGGCGGCTCTAATCCCGCCGATTTGGCCAAATGCAGCAAGATGGTCGAACAGTCCGGCTTTCAGGAAGTCAACCTGAATTGCGGCTGCCCTTCGGACCGCGTGCAGAACGGAAACTTCGGCGCGTGCCTCATGAAAGACAAGAACCTGGTCGCCGACTGCTTTAAGGCCATGCAAGACGCCGTGAGCATTCCCGTGTCTATCAAGTGCCGAATCGGTGTCGACGAATTCGATTCGTGGGACTTTTTCCGCGACTTTGTAGGTACCATTGTCGATGCGGGTTGCCGCGTGTTCATTATTCACGCCCGCAAGGCGTGGCTCAAGGGCCTAAGTCCCAAGGAAAACCGCGAAGTTCCGCCGCTGCATTACGACTTTGTGCACAAGCTCAAAGCCGAAATGCCGCAACTGAACATCTCGATTAACGGCGGCATCAAAACGCTTGACCAAGTGCAGGAACAGCTGCAGGATTTGGACGGCGTGATGGTCGGTCGCGAAGCCTACGAAAATCCGTGGTTCCTGCGCGACGCCGACGAGCGCATTTTTGACGACACCTCCGCAGCAAAGCCCGAAAGCCGCAAAGCATTACTCGAGGCCTATCTCCCCTATGTAGAAATGGAAGCCGCCCGCGGAACGCCCGCCACCATTTTGGTGCGCCACCTGTACGGCCTTTTCAACGGTAAACCCGGCGCCCGCAAATACCGCCAGTACCTCGGCGAAAATGCCCCCAAAACAAACAACCCCGCGGAACTGATCCGCAGGGCTATGGACTTGGTTACTGAGCCTTAGTCTTTTTGATTATTCAGCTTCCACGACTTCGACTTTCTTGGCGCTGAATTCCTTCGTGTCGATGCTCGAAATGGTAGAACCGTCGCCAAGGGAAATCTTGCGGATTTCTGCCGTATTGTACATGGCGACCCAAGCCGAGTTATTGTCGATAGCTACGACATCGTAGGGGTTTTCAGATTCAAAAGGTTGTTGCCAGTTAACAGCCTTTGCAGACACATTGATATTCGAAATGCTGCCCTTTCCTTTGCGATCGAGAACATACAATTTGCCGTTCACGGTCACGATTTTCGTATCGCCAGAGAAGGCGATAGCGTCAACATCATCGCAGACACCTTTTTCTCCACCATCATCGACAACCCAATAGAGCTTGCCAGACGAATAGTCGGAGATATAAATGAACGTGTCAGCACCAACTACGGATATTCCTGCAGGCTGGTACATAAATCCTTCATACGTATCCGGATCGAGGTCCTTGAACATCGCGGTCAATTTGGTGCCATCATAGACGCGAACATTCATGTTCCCCATTTCATAGGTTTCCCAATCCATGAATCCACGGTCACCGATATAGAGTTTGCCAGACGCATCCATAAAGAATCCGCCGGTCGCATCCGTAACGCCATCGATATTCTTCACGCTCTTGCTTGCAAGGTCCACTTCCACGACGGGCACCGATCCGTAGTACTTGTCGATTGCCACATAGCCTTTGCCCGTCTTGGCATTGACTTCAAACAAGGTTACACCGCCACCAAGTGCAGTACCGCTCACCCAAAGTTCAGACTTCTTTTTCTTCAGGTCAATCTTTTCAATACCGCGGTTATCGTCGGCATCGGTTCCCCAGGACTCATTGTATTCGCCATGGGTTGCCACATAGACGTTACCCTTCACAACCTTCACGGCCGACGGGTTCTTCGTCACAAGAGGAATGGTGTCAAGAAGAGTTCCGTCACTCAACTTGTAAAGGGCAAGCAAGCCGTTGTCGTTGAAAAGGGCGGTATAACCGTCATCTGACAGAGTATAACGCTGGAACACTGCAAACAGCGTGTCGCCCGAAACTTCGAGGTCAGCGGCATTCGGGGTTGTGGACAGGTACGTCACCTTCAGTTCGACAGAACTGCTGGACTGCGGTTCTTCAGAGGAACTGCTAGATTCAACCTTTTCACTAGAACTGGACTTATCGTCCTTCGTGCTGGAACTAGACTTTTCGTCCTTTGTGCTGGAGCTTGACTTTTCGTCCTTCTTTTCACTGGAGCTAGAAGTCACCTTTTCGGAGCTACTGGACTTTTCGTCTTTTTTGACTGAGCTCGAGGACTTGTTCTTGCTGGACTTGGCCGAGCTGGAACTTTTGGCATCGTCAGAATCACTGCTGAGATCTTCGTCGTCCAGGCAGCTTTCGTTGTCCAAGCATTCAATGCTTGCCGAGGAACTGCTGTCGTCACCGCAAGCACTCATGAACAGCGCAAACGAGACCGATGCGAGTAATGAGAGTATTTTTTTATTCATGGTTTGTCCTTTTCTGGCTTTACGCTATTTTAGCGCGGGGGCTAGAACCCCTGTATGATTGTGAACTTGTATTCCCTACCCGGCGCCGGGTAGGGGGTATAAATGTTCCGATAGGTTTCGTCCGATATATTGTTGACGGCAAAAACTAGGCGAGTCTTATCCCACGGCAACCAAGAAAGTGATGCGTGGTAATGCGTTACCGAAGGCTGCCTCGTAAAATTCAGTCGGTCACTGAAAATCCGGGTTCTATACGTCATCTGGAACGTTGCACTCAAATCAAACGGCAAAAAGAGCGTACCTTCGGCAAAATAGCTGCGAACGGGTTCTCCCGGCAAAAGGTTTCCTTTATAGGCCATATTTTTTCCTTCTTCACGCGGGTCCTGGAAGGTGGCCCGCAATACGGTCTGGAACATTTTTACCGGACGGCTTTCCAGTTCAAGTTCAACACCACGAATGCACGATTCATTAATATTGAACGCTTTCATCAGGTTTCCGCTCGTAACCCAATATATTCCGTTTTCCGCATGCGTTTCAAAATAGGTTGCACGCAACAGAGAACGCTTTTGAGGGGTCGACAAATAAACCCCTGCCGAAAACCTGAGAGCCGATTCGTCTTTAAGCGAAGGACTAGAAAGCATTCCCGCATACACTCCATAAAGTTCCATCAGCTGGGGTTGCCTAAAAAATCGTCCAACCGAAACATTGGCTCCGAACCACGAATCCTGCTTTCCGAATTTCGCCTGAACCAATCCGCCCATATTCAAATCGCGGTCGGTCGACTCGTTTACCTGAGCCATTCCTGTTGACATCAGGACCCTTCCGCCACCAATGTCATCTATAGACTTAAGGATGTTTCCTTCGGCAAAAAGACTGAACCATTCAAAAAAGCGATATTCTATATTGCCCGCAAGATTCCCCGTATATCGGTTCACTTCGAAATCTTGCAAAGTCCCGCGGGATTCCCAATATTCAGCACTTCCCGACACCCTCAAAAACGCTTCAAACTGTCCAAAAACAAGATTTGCCGAAACATCGGGAATCAACCTGTACCCCGCAAGTCCAAATTCCCTATAATTCTGCGACAAAAAACCAATTTTATCAAGCGGATAATACGATGCCGAAATATTTTTTTCAAATTTCCCGGTAACACCCGTTTCTACGAGCAGATGATTGAAATATTCCGGGGTTTCTAGGCGGTACGCAAATTGGCCCATATCCCCCGTAAATTTTGCAACGACTGTCTGCAAATCCTCGGTGCCGGGGTTTCCGGCCTCCGTATGGATTACATTACCCGAAAGCGTCGAAAAATAGCCGCCACCATGAAGCATTCGATACTGCACATTTCCTGAATATTCCGTGAACTGGGCATTTCTTCGTTTGTCCTTAAAATCGTCATTGTCGTTATAAAGAGTGCCATTGCGATTCTTGAATTCATAATCATTATCGCTATGGCGCATCGACGCTGTCGCCGAGAACTGCACGCTATCTTTTACTGTGGCTATTACCTGTGCAGAACCCTCGAATGAATGGTGAGAGCCATAACTCGCCAAAACACGTCCTGTAGGATTACGCATCGCACGAACGGAATTTTTGGTGATAAAGTTAATGGCACCGCCTATCCCGGCTCCCCCAAACTTGGCAGGCACCCGGTCCTTATAGATTTCGATTTTCTCGATATTATTGAGATCGATTGCTCCAAGGTCTACTGCACCGCCGCTTGCGTCATTGAGCGGCATTCCGTCAATACAAATCAAGATGTTCCTTGCCGCAATGCCACGGATGCTCACCGTCTGAAAGCTACCCATGCCCCCTTGCGTATAGCTCTGAATTCCTGAAAGTGACGACAATATTTCTGCAGCAGACAGGCCACGGCCTTCCCAGGCGGACGGCTGGATTTCCATATAGTCCGTACCAGAAACGGCAACACCACTCACCGAGGGAGCAGAAACCTCGCTCAAGCCCAAATCTTGCGTTGAAGAATTTTCATCGACCGCGACTGATTTTGCCGAAATAACCGAAACATCCTCCAGGGAATTGCCCGAAGGTTCCGCAAAGGCGCCACAAAGCCCACCCCCAATAAGCGAGCAGCTAAGGACCGCAGCTCGTGCGGCCTTTAAGAAAGACGTCGTTCGCATCGTTCCTCAAAAAGCGTTTCCCACAGTTCTTCTGGCTCGGGGCTCACTCTACTCCCGGCTCCTTCACATCGCAAGCGACATTGGTTCATGCCGGTTTCGTCCTCCCTTACAGCGGCGCGACCGCTCCCGGTTTTCACGGGATTCTCTCCTTGCGGGCCACCCAGTAGGGCTCCCGCATGGGCTTTTCAGGGCACAGGAAACTTTTCGCTTTCAAATATAGAAATATTTTTACAATTTGCTATATTTACGCCCATGACAGCAGAAGAACTCTACAAACGTCTCAGCACCATTCAGCCGGGCACCGTCCTTTGCACCTATTCCATGGAAAAGTGCGAACAGATGCTCCCCCTCATCAACGAAATCAACGAGCTGAAAAAGGAACGCGACGCCGTGATCCTCGCCCACAGCTATGTTGCCCCCGAAATCATTCTGGGCGTGGCCGACTATGACGGCGACAGTTTCAAGCTGAGCCAGGACGCCACCAAGGTAAGCGCGAAGACAATCGTGTTCTCTGCCGTGCGCTTTATGGGCGAAACCGCCAAAATTTTGAACCCCACCAAGGACGTTCTGATTCCGGGCCCGCTCACGGGTTGCAGCCTCGCCGACTCCATTACCGGCGCCGAGGTCAAGGCACTCCGCGAAAAGTACCCCGACCACACCTTCGTGTGCTACATCAACACCACCGCCGACGTGAAGGCGAACTGCGACGTGTGCGTCACCAGCAGCAACGTGATGAAGATTGTCTCTAGCCTCGAAAACGACAAGATCGTGTTCGTGCCCGATGGTCTCATGGGCCAGAACCTGATCGACGAAATGCAGAAGCGCGGCATCAAGAAAGAAATCGTGCTCCACAGCGGCTGCTGCTACGTTCACGAGACCTACGATTCCGAACTCATCAATTTCTTCCGCAGCCAGAACCCGGGCCTCAAGGTCGTAAGCCACCCCGAATGCCACCCGGGCGTCGCCCTCCTCAGCGACTACGTGGGCAGCACCGGCCAGATGGTGAACTACATCAAGGAACAGCCCGAAGGTACGCCCTTCCTGCTCCTCACCGAATGCGGCCTGAACGCTCGCATGCAGTACGAATTTCCGAACAAGACCTTCATTGGCAGCTGCAGCATGTGCAAGTACATGAAGTCGAATTCGCTCGAAAACATTTTGGAAACCTTGCGTCATCCGGAAAAGGCTCAGCACGTAGAACTTGACGAAGCAACCCGCGTTGCCGCCAAAAAGTGCATCGACGCCATGTTCTACTATGCCAGCAAATAAGGGTTATTGGTTAGGGGTTAAAAAATGAAAAAACTGAAAGTCATCGCACTGTTCGTCTGCCTATTGGCTGGCTTTACCTTCGCCGAAGATTATTACTGGCCGCGCACCTACTATGTAAGCGCAGGCTTTGGCGCGCAGGTTTCCAAGGGCGACTTTAACGACCGCGTCCTTTCCGGCAAAGATACCGCCGGAGTCAAGGGCGACATTCACCCGCCTTCAATCGCGTTTACTGCAGCACCCGATTTCATGGTGGGCGTGAACCTCGGAGCATTCACCTTCGGGCTCGGATTCCAGTATTGGAAATCGGAACAAGACATCATCGGGTTTCCCGAAGACTCCTACCAGCAGGACGTGCGCATTTGGCGTGCCGGACTTGAAGTTACATACAACTTATTCTATCCGGAATTTTTCCAGATCGGTCTTGGCGCAGGCTATTCTTACAGCAGCGTGAAATCTGAAAATTCCGCCTTCTTCGGGAGCGACGTCTACGACTCTGAATTTATGGGTTCTGCAGTCGCCTTCATTGCAAACATCCACTATTACATTACCGAAAATCTGGCCATGGTTCCGGCCATCAAGATTTACGAAAACTGGTTCAAGAACGTGCATTGTTCTAGAATCGACAACAATGATCTAGACCCGTATTTGTGGCAGTCATTCGTTTTTGCCAGCGTTTCGGTGCAGTACCAATTTTAACACAGGGCGCCCAAGCGGCGCCTTTTCTAATTTGCCCTAAAGGGCAAGATAGTGCAGCTCGGCAATGCAAGTTTCAGCAAGCTAAACTTGCGCTGCACTCGCTTTTTTCTATATTTGGCGCCGTATGAAAAAGCTATTTCTCGCAGCGCTTATTATGGGAGCCGCAGCAGCAACCGCTATGGACGATAGCGGTTGGGCCACCCAGTTTGAATCCATGTCCGCGTTCGACAGCCAATACGGCAATCGTTCCGGTTACGTCAAGCCCATTATCGACAACCTGGGCAACGTGCTCAACAGCAACTGGTATGCAAGCGCTTCCGTACCGCAGAGTTTCACCTTCGAAGCGGGCCTTCCGATTTCAATCATTCCCATTGGCGATGACGACAAGAGCTACGATGGCAAGCCGACTATCTTTGGCGACCACGGCAACCCGGAAGCACCTTCCGACACCATTTACGGAATCAAGACCCTGAACGGTCTCGGCGTATTCACCTACCCCTACCTGCAAATGGGCGCAAGCTTCTACCACTTCAGAGCCGTACTCCGCATGATGTACCTGCCCTCCATCAGCGACCTCCGTAAATTCAGCCTGTTCGGCATCGGATTCCAGTACAGCTTCGGACACTTCTTCCAGTACATGCTCCCGAAAGCCGCCCAGCCGTTTGACGTGAGCATTGTTTACGGTTACAATTCCAGCAGCATCGGCTACCGCCCCGACGAATTCGATGGCAAGCTTGGCCTCGATGTTTCTACGCACAACTTCACGTTCGTTTTCGGTTACAAGCCCGTCAACTTCTTCGAAGTCATGATGTCGCTTGGCTACCAGAGTGCCGAAATGCTGTCTTATGGCGAACTCTACCAGATTGACCCTTACACCAACTTCAGAAAGAACGAAATCTACCCCGACATTACCGTCAAGGGCAACAACGGATTCCGTTTCGGCATTGCAATCGCCTTGCAAATCAACTCGTTCCACCCGGTTCTCGGCTACGATTACGCCGGCAAGTCCAGTTTCACGACAAACGTGCTCTACTTCAAGTCGCAATTCGGCAAGGATAAGACTCCCGACGAAATTGCCAAGGATAAGGGTTATGTCCGCGGCGGGAACGTGAAAACGCAATCCAGCGAAACCGAGGCCCCGGTAGAACAAGCCCCCGCCATAGAAGAAACTCCGGCTGATGAACCGGTTGAGGCGCCCGAAGCCCCCGCAGTAGAAGAAAGTTCAGCAGAAACCTCTAACGACGACTCTTTTAACGAGGAATAAAAACTTCCTACTTTTAACTTAAAACAAAGAAGGCATCACATGATTACATTCCTAATCGGTATCGCGATTCTTATCGGCGGATACTTTACTTACGGAAAATTCGTTGAACATGTCTTCGGCCCCGACGACCGCAAGACTCCCGCCCTCGAAAACCCGGATGGCGTTGACCGCGTTCCCATGGCGCACTGGAAAAACGTCCTTATCCAGCTTTTGAACATTGCAGGCATCGGTCCTGTGATTGGCGTGATTTTGGGCATCAAGTTCGGCGCCATCGTGTTCATTCTGCTCCCGCTCGGAAACGTGCTCGGCGGAGCGGTCCACGACTATTTTAGCGGCATGGTCAGCATGCGCAATAACGGCTACAACGTGCCGGCACTTTCCCGCAAGTTCCTGGGCAAGGGTCCAGCCAAGGTCGTGATGACGCTTATTTCGGTCGCCCTGATTTTGGTGGGCGCCGTCTTCACCAACACGCCTGCCGCTTTGATTAACACACCAATTCTTGCGGGCTCTGCCGTGTCGCCCACCTTGTTCTGGGTCGCGGTCGCCTGCATTTTCGCCTACTACTTTGCGAGCACCTTCTTCCCCATCGATAAAATTATCGGACGTATCTACCCAATTTTCGGTGCACTCCTGATTCTTGCCTCTCTCGCCATTTTCGTGGGAATCGTCCCGAACCTG
Source organism: Fibrobacter succinogenes (assembly GCA_902756345.1). GTDB lineage: Bacteria > Fibrobacterota > Fibrobacteria > Fibrobacterales > Fibrobacteraceae > Fibrobacter. The sequence continues at coordinate 16,264 of CACVQR010000012.1, forward strand.
AACGTACTCGACGAATTCTGCTTTAGCGACATCATGAGCAACTTCCACAAGCATCCGGCTGGTCAGCCAATCATCCCGATGCTCTTCGTGACGATTGCTTGCGGTATCATTAGCGGTTTCCACAGCACGCAGAGCCCGCTTGTCGCCCGCACTGAAGTCACCGAAAGAACAGGCCGTCAGACATTCTACGGCATGATGATTATCGAAGGCCTGATCGGCATGGTTTGGGCCGCCGGCGGCATGTTCATTTACCACCAGATGCCGGAACTCTTGACCGGCGCTTCGGGCGTCAAGGTCTTGAGCGTCCTCGTTTCTACCGTGATTCCCTGGGCTCCGATTTCGATTCTCGTTGTCGTGGGCGTGATTGTCCTTGCTATCACCAGTGGCGACACTAGCCTTAGAAGCCTACGCCTCACGATTGCAGAACTCACCGGCATGGAACAGACCTCCATTCGCAACCGTCTGCTCCTTACTGTGCCTATGTTCGCCATTTGCGCCATCATCATCTTCTGGAGCAACCTGAACCCCGAAGGATTCAACATCCTGTGGAATTACTTTAGCTGGAGTAACCAGCTCATGGCAGTGTGCAGCCTTTGCGTGGCCACGGTTTACCTGCGCAGCAAAAAGAAGAACTTCTGGATTGCACTCATTCCGTGCATGTTCATGACCTTCATTACTTGCGACTATATTCTTTGGGTGAGCCCCGAAAACCTGAAGGGTGCTCCGCTGGGCTTCGGTCTCGACTACAAGACCGCCCTTGTGATTGCCCTGCACGACGCCGTCATTCTCGGATTCCTGCTTTGCACTAGGGGCAAGACGCTCACCAAGATGGAAGGTTTCGATCCTGACCGCTGGAACCCCGAACTGGACGAAGGCAAGGTCCCCAAAGCTCAATAAATGGTTCTCGAAGGTTCCGTCAAGTCCATTACCTTTCATAGTCCGCAGAACGGCTTCACCGTGCTGCGGCTTATTGATAACAGTACCAAGAAGGTGGTGGTCGTTACGGGCACCTTGCCTGAACTTTCCGTAGGTGAAAACCTGCGTTTCGAAGGCGACTGGGGACGCCACCCTAAATTCGGCGAGCAATTCCAGGCCAAGCATTTCGAAATCGTCGAAACGCAAAACAATAATCTAGAAGCCTATCTTGGCAGCGGGCTTTTCCCAGGAATAGGCCCCAAGACGGCTAAGGCCATCGTCGAAACTTTCGGCGACGAACTTCGCGATATTCTGGACTACGAACCGGACCGTTTCCGAGCCAAGAAAATCAAGGGCCTTTCGGCCGCGAAGGTTGAACAGTTCCTTGCGAGTTGGCAAGAAAACCGCCACAGCCGCGAAACCTTGTTGTTCCTGTACAATCACGAGATCACGGGCAGCGTTGCAAAAAAGCTGTGGATGAAATTCGGGCAGGACACCATCAGTAAAATCCGCGAAAATCCCTACATTCTCTGCGAAGAAATCTGGGGAATCGGATTCCTGAAAGCCGACGAAATTGCGATGAAGGTGGGCGTCCCCAAAGACAGTCCCATGCGCCTGCAAGAGGCGATTCTTTACTCGCTGCAAGAGGCTTCACTTTCGGACGGTCACTGCTATTTGCCAAGCAACGATTTAATCGGCCGCACGCTCAAGAATTTGCGCATCGATGTCACCGACGACGACGCGATTCAAAATCTATTGGATCAGTTCAAGCGCATTTGCGAAGCGGGCCGCATCAAGCGCCACGGCGAAGACTGCTTTTACCCGCCGCTGGACAACGCGGAGCAGAAAATCGCCGAAATCATCAAGCGCAGACTCAACGAAAACGAGTTGCCGACTTACGGCTTCGAGCGCGAGCTCGTGGACTGGGAACGCGAGCACAAGTTCAGTTTTCACCCTGTGCAGCGTGAAGCAATTCGCCTTGCCACCGCACACAAGATTTGCATCATTACCGGCGGCCCAGGCACCGGCAAGACGACGATTCTCAAGGGAATCCTACACCTTGCCCGCAAAATGGGCGAAAACATTCTGCTCGCCGCCCCTACGGGCCGCGCGGCCAAGCGCATGGGCGACTGCTGCGGCGAAAAGGCCTACACCATCCACCGTCTCTTGGATGTCGACCCCGTCACCAAAAAATTCAACAAGAACGAATTCAACAAGCTCGACTGCAATTTGCTCGTCGTCGACGAATTCAGTATGGTCGACACCTGGCTTGCGGCCTCGCTCCTGGACGCCGTGCCCGAAACGGCCCGCATCGTCTTTGTAGGCGATGCCGACCAGCTCCCGAGCGTGGGCCCGGGCAACGTCCTCAACGATCTGCTGCAGTGCCCGCGCATTCCAAGTGTGCGCCTGCAGCACATCTTTAGGCAATCCGGCGACAACGACATCGCCGACAAGGCAGCCCGCATCAATCAGGGCATCACGCCGTCGCCCATCGAAGGCCCAAACTTCCACTTTGTCCCGTTCGAAACGCCCGAAGAAGCCAAGCTCCACTTACAGCGACTCATCGCCACCGGCGTCAAAAGCAAAATCGACATCGACCTTAAATCCGACTTGCAGATTCTTGTTCCCATGCGCAAAGGTCCGCTCGGCATCATCGAGCTGAACCCGTTCCTACAAGACCTCTTGAACCCGGGCGTTCCGCGTCAAAAGATGATGGGCATCGGCTGGAGCGTGGGCGACCGCGTCATGCAAATCAAGAACAACTACGACAAGAACGTCTTTAACGGCGACGTCGGAATCGTCTACAGCATCTACAAAGAAAAGCGGAAAATCGCCGTCTTCTTCGACGAAAAACTCATCACCTACCAAGACGACGAACTCGACGAACTGCAACTCGCCTACGCCTGCACCATCCACAAGAGCCAGGGCAGCGAATACCCTGCCGTCATCGTGATTCTCGACTCCAGCCACTACGTGATGTTGCAACGCAACTTAATCTACACGGCAATTACCCGCGCGAAAGGCCACGTGTGGATCCTTTCTGCCCCCGGCGCCTTCCACCAGGCCGTCCGCAACAACCGCAGCACCCGCCGCTACACCCGCCTTAAAGAACGCTTGGGATGATTGAGGTGCGAGGCATTTTACGCCGTTCGGCTATTCCGCATCCTTGAGGCAACGGACAGGAAGTAAGGCTTCATTAGGATCATTGACAGCACCTCCCTTGCCAGAAAAGGACGTCCTCCCCCATAGCTGAATGGACAAGACGTATCCATCGCTAGAGAAGAAAAACGCGCTATAGCCGCTGTAACTGAAAAAATCTCCATAATGCGATTCAACTAACGCTCCTCCAGTAGGCACCGCAGAAAATCCATAGGCATCTGAACCGCTGTAATCATTCGTCCAACCACTGATAGACCTGAGCTCATTGCTAGCTTTATCTATTCCACCCACGGTCGTAAGCAAAATTTCAAATTCTTCCTTTTTAGGCAAGTGCCAACCACTGGGGCAAACGGTATCCGCCACAGACAAACTGTACAATCGTCCCCCAGCTTCACAGGTTACAGGCATGTCTTCGTAACAACGGCTAATGTCATCATTAGGGCCGGCGTAATTCAGATTTTCGGCCATCCAGACCTGGTCTCCGATTTTCACGGTCTTGTACTTTTTACCGTCACGATCGTCCGTCATGGTTCCATAATCAATATCCGGATTAAAACGGAATTCCTTCGGCACATCATAGCTCCAGTCCTTCAAATTAGTCCAACCATTCACCGTACAGTAAAAGCTCCCGGTAACGCTATCAGCCCTTTCAATGATCCGGCCAACATCTCCAGCTTCACATTTTTCATCGCGCCTAACGAAATCTACATCCACCGCTTTCCGCCAACTTGGGGGTTCGCCAGGTGCCGCACCATTATTATACCAAAGAATAGCATCAGGGCAACTATCGCAATAGTAATAGGCTCCATCTTTAGGACTTTTGCTAATTTCTCCACGGCGCTTAAAAGTACAGCCATCGAGCATAAGTGTACGATCTTCTTCGTTAGCGTCCACCCAGCGACCAAGAATTTCGTCGAACTTTTCTACATCACCCCTGTCACCTTCACGCAACTGGCCATCAAACCCAGAAGCAGGGACTTCCTCTTGTTTAGGTTCATCTACAGGTCCATCTATACACGACCCCCTGAGCCAAGTCCAAATTTTCGATTTCTTGCAATAAAAGCAAATGTCGGAGTCATAAATTGAACTATTCTTATTATTGACATGCCTTGCCACAGAGTCTGTACTATAAGCAGGATAAGCAGGACAAAAACCAATGTCATAAATTCTAGACCAGAAATCATTTATACGCTTTATATAGTCTTGACTACTCGGAAGAGAACCTATTTTCCAACCCAAGATATCCTGGTAGATTGCATCAAGTTTTCCTTCAAAATATTTATTTTGCGCTTCATCCGCAATTTTTGCTTTGGCAATTTCGTCATTCCATTTACCGTCTTCCTTGATGTCAGCTGCAAAATCCTTCAAGAATTCCGCTAATTTGCTTTCGCCACCATAGCATAGCGAGAGTACACTAACAGCGAGCAACTCTGCACTTCCCTTATCGCCGGCAATACTCATGTCTACAAAACTTGCAAACGAGCCCATAATGTAAAACGCGCTTAAGACATCAACCTCGGCCAGTATCTTAGCTGAAAAAAATTTGAGTCCTTGTTCGAGCAGATAAAAGACGCGATCCTGTTCCAAGTGCGTAAGCACATTGACATTCACCGTATCATGGTCGCTCAGGTCGGCGAGTGCGTTCAAGGTAATATTACTGCCCGAAACTTCGAAAAGGACATAAGGGCTCGACAAGGTCACTCCTGGCACAACAAACGAGCCGTCTTTATCTGACTGAACTTTTCCTTCAAAATATTTTCCAGTTTGGGCAAAGGTTTTTGCATCCAGTTCGTAAATCTTGACTTTGGTTCCAGCGCGGAACGGTCCCTTCTGGGCAACACCGTAAATCGTCTTGTCCTTGATGACTGCTGCAGGCACGGAGTCTGTCGCCGAAGAATCCGGTTCGCGCGCCGAACTACTCGAGACATTCTCTTTGGCAGACGAAATACCCTTGCTGCTAGACGACAACTTTACCTTAGCGCTGCTGCTGGAGGATATTTCTTCTATATCTTCTACAGACGAGTCGAAAGACGTTTCCACTACCAAATCGTCGTTCCCGCAAGCAACAAGCAAGACAACAATGCTTAACAAGACATGCCATTTTGTATAAACCATAATCACCTCCGTCGATTATTTCGCATCCTTGAGGCAACGAACAGAAAATTCCGATTCCTTGGAGTCATAATGAGGAACGCCTTCCTCATAATCGTATACTACAGAGGCTTCATCCGTTCCCAACAGCATCACGTACACGTATCTTTCATTGTATTCAGTTGAAGTCAAGAAAAACGCAAAACTGCCAGCAAGGTTGTATTCAGGCATGCGGTATGAATAAATATGCTTTCCACCTGCAGGCACCGCAGAAAAACCGACCACATCTAGGCCTTGAGTCCAGCTCGTGTATTCATTCTTCCAACCGCTGGTAGCCTTGAACATATCGGCAAGGCTGTATTGCGCCTTGTCATATTTGTCATACACTCGTTTTACAGCAGAGAACAATGTTTCGAACTCTTTCTTTGATGGCAAATGCCAGCCTTCGGGACAAACATCCCTTGCCACATCCCATTTATAAAGGCGCCCTCCCGTTTCGCAGTTTTCAGAGACATCATCGTAGCAATGCCCTATCCCGTCACCCGCATAATTCAAGTTTTCTGCCATCCAGGTCTGGTTACCAATCTTTACAGTCCTATACGTCTTGCCGTCACGTTTGTCTGTCATGGATCCATAATCAATATCTGGATAAAAACGGTATTCCTTCGGCACATCAAAACTCCATGCCATAAAATCCACCCAACCATTCGCGGAACAGTAATATCTATTTGTGACGGTATCTATTCCGGCAATAATCCGGCCAAAGTCTTCACTATCGCATTTATTATCTCGCTTAATGAAATCTATTTCCCGCGCTCTCTTCCAATCGTATCCATCTATTCCTACTTCAGAATCCATATAATACGCGCAAACATAATAGGTTTTATCCCTGGGATTCAAGCCTATTTCGCCTTCACGCTTATGCGTACATCCATTGAGCATAAGGGTAACATAGTCATAGCTTACATAATCCGCTATTATCCACGCCTTTAAGTCTTCGTCATACTTATATATACGACCCGTCGAGTCGCCTTTCTGTAGTTCCCCATCAGTTCCTGCAGCCCATCCATACGTATCTACAGTTGAGTAATCAGCACGAAAAAACGCGCCACCTCGGCAAATATCCCATGAATTGTTGCCTGTGCGAATAAAAGCACCTTCATCTTTACATTCTACATTGCATTTGCTCCAACCTCGAAAGCCACACAACATCTTCTTTATATACTTTCCAAATTTCGGAACAGGACCGCTTTCCCAGCCCATAATATTATTATGGATTCGTTCTACAATCTGCACATCGTAATCAAACCTGGTTCCAACATTGTATCTAGTGGTTTCGTCATTCCATGTACCATCCTTCCTAAAATCATTCCCAAAAGTGTCCAGGAACATAATCAAATAATTCTCGTTACGGCCAACAAGAACGCTAGTAGCAAGCAAAGCAGCACTTTCTTCGCTATCGCCAAAAATATTTATGTCTTCAAAATTTTCAAATTCGCGACCAAAATAAAACGCTTTGGAAACTTCGGACTCGGCCTGTTTCTTGGCAGCAGCAAAGTCCATCCCCTTCCCGAACAGGAAAAGAATACGTTCATACGTCATATGCGTAAGCAAGTTGACATTCACCTTTTCGCGTCCATCAAGATTGGCTAGAGCACGCAAGGTGATTTCATCGCTAGACTCTTCACCTATCACCTCATGAGGGAACTTGCCTGCCAGCTCATTACGGAACTTGCCTGTCACCTCAAAAAGAGCATACGGGCTCGTCAATTCCACATTCGACACCTTGAACCCACCATCACCAACTGAATCGACTTCTCCAGAAAAAAACTTTCCCGTTTTAGTCAAAGTTTTTTCATCCAATTCGTAAAGTTTGACAGTGGACCCGGCGACGAACGGCCCCTTCTGGGCAACACCGGAAATAGTCCTGCCTTTTTCTTCCTCCGCAAATTCCGAACTACTTGAAGAATTTTCTTCGGCAGACGAATACACCGCGCTACTGGACGAAGACTCGACCCTACCACTACTGCTAGAAGAATCTTCGATATCTTCAACAGCCGCATCGAAAGACGTTTCAATGACCAAATCACTGTCGTCCCCACAAGCGGCGAGCATGACTACAAAGCCTAGAAAAACAAACCATTTAATACAAGCCATAGACAGCCCCTTCATAGCCCAAGCGCATTATTTACCAATATATATTATTTGATGTAGAAACGCAATTATCGCAATCACAAAAAAAATCCCGCAGACTTCTCCGCGGGAAATTTTCAAATTCTGAAGACAGTTTCCGTTAAGATTCTACTTCCTACCGTCTACTGTCTACTTCCTACTGTCTACTACAGTTCCACCACTTCAGTCCAGCCGAACGGGTCTTCGGCCTCACCGAACTGGATGGCAGTGTACTTCGTGAAGAGTTCCGTGCAGACCGGGCCCGGATTCTTGCCGTCACCATAGGTGAATTCCTTGCCGGCAACCGGATCCACGATCTTCTTGATCGGGGTAATCACGGCGGCGGTACCGCATTCGGCAGTTTCGGAGAATTCAGCGAGTTCTTCGAACGGAACCTGGCGGCGTTCCACGGTGTAACCCAGGTATTCAGCCAGTTGCTGCAAACTCTTGTTGGTGATAGACGGCAAAATGGATTCGGACTTCGGGGTCACGTAGGTCTTGCCCTTGATGCCGAAGAAGTTTGCCGGACCGCATTCGTCGATGTACTTCTTTTCCTTCGCATCCAGGTAGATGGTGCTGGAGTAGCCGAGTTTCTTGGCTTCGGCGAGGGAAAGCAAGCTGGCAGCGTAGTTACCGCCGACCTTCACCGTACCCGTACCCTGCGGAGCGGCGCGGTCGAAGTTGCGGCTAATCATCATGTCGACCGGCTTGAACCCGTCCTTGAAGTACGGACCCACCGGAGTCACGAACATCATGAGCAAGTATTCATCAGCAGGCTTCACACCCACTTCCGGGCTCATACCAATCAGGAGCGGACGAATATAGAGCGTTGCACCGTAGCCATACGGCGGAACAAAGCGCTTGTTGGCCTTCACCACAGTGTGAACCATTTCGCGGAACAATTCAACAGGCGGCACAGCCATGAGTACGCGGTTAGCCGTGTTCTGCATGCGCTTGGCGTTTTCGTCGACGCGGAAAATACGGACCTTGCCGTCCTTGCCCGTGTAAGCCTTGAGGCCTTCAAAACCTTCCTGGCCGTAATGCAAGCAAGTAGCGGCCATGTGGATGCTAATGTCCTTGGAAGAAGACAGCTCAATCTTGCCCCACTGACCATTGCGGTAGTAGCAGCGTACATTGTAATCGGTGTCATAATAACCGAAGGGGAGCGTCTTCCAATCGACAGTATTCAAATCAACTTGCATATTATTAACCTTTTTTGCAGTTTGTGCATTTTTAAAGGTATCGTTCGGTACCGAAAGAAAAATACAATTATCGGGGGCATTTTGGCTTGCTTTTTTATAAAAAAGGGGGAAGAATCCCCCTGGTTCGCACTACGTTGCTCTCCACCCTCTCTGCGGGCGCTCGCCGCCCCGCAACGCCCCGGCTAATTGTCCTTCACGCAACGGACAGAAAATCGCATATTCCATGTTTGACTATCAATGGCCGCGTAATCTTTATCATAAGACAAGCTTATATCAATTGCGAATTCGCTATAGGTCTGGGATTCAGAAGAACTCCAGAAATTAGCACTGTATCCCTCATTGCCATCAATAATTCCATTGTCATTCACATCTCCACTAGGGAGCGCCGCAAAGGAATAGGCATCCGAGCCATTTCCGTTGTCATACCAGCCGCTAGAAGATTTAAGCAATGCGCCTGCCGTTTCTTGGTCGCCAATTGTGGTAAATAAAATTTCAAATTCATCTCTTGTCGGCAGATGCCAGCCACTCGGGCAAGCATTTTTCGCAGCAGACCAGCTATAACCACGACCATATTCGGAACATTTGGTCGTGTCACGATAGGAGCAGCTACTGTTCAATGTATTATAGTTCAAGTTTTCCGCCATCCAGGTCTGCGTACCGATGGTCACAGTCTTGTAGGTCTGCCCATCACGTTCGTCAGTCATAGTCCCCGTAACTACAGTCGAAGGATCTACATACCCCTCGGGAACACCGCTACTCGAGGAAGACTTCGTCGAACGGCTCGAACCATCGCAGTCCCCGCAAACAGACGAAGAGGATTTTTCACTCGGGTCTGTGGCTGGCGCTGAACTATTAGAGTCATCGTCACAGGCAACAAACAAAACTGCCGAAAGCAACAACGCAAAGATCTTTTTCACAGAAAACCTCCGGTAACTTCAAATCAAATACTCGGACAAAATATAATTCTTTTACGGATTGAACAGGAGATGCCGTCCCCGTTCCGAGAATCATATCCACTAAGCAGCAAAGCTGCAAGTGACTATTGTCATCAGTGCGGCAAAACAAATAGAGGTTTTTCTTCATATCTAGATTTTGCGTTGGCAAAATCGAATCCGTGTGGCAATGATAGGGCGAATAAATTCTATCTTACTCGTCGATGAATTCCCTTTTGCAAAAAGCAATCGAAGGCAACCGCCTCTCCCCCGCCGAAGCACTCGACATTCTGAAGAACGCCCCGTGGACCGAGGTGGTGCAGGCAGGAGACGCCATCCGCAAGCGCATGCACCCCGAAGGCAAAGTGGGCTACACGGCCTTTCGCATTGTGAATTACACGAATGTCTGCGAAATCACATGCAGTTTCTGTAGTTTTTGCAGGCCCGCGCACAGTCCCGAAGCCTACGTGCTTAGTTTGGACGAAATCCGAAAGAAAACGCTCGAAGCGAAGGCCAAAGGAGCCGACCAGATTTTTTTGCAAGGTGGCGTGAACAAGGATATTCCGCTTGAATACTACACCGATGTTCTGAAAATGCTTACGCAAGAACTCGACGTGAAAGTTCGCGGTTTTTCGCCGGTGGAGCTCGTGCGCATCGCCGAATTCAACGGAATCACGCTCGACGAGCTGCTAGATATTCTTAAAGAGGCGGGCCTGAGTTCTGTGCCGGGTGCCGGCGCCGAGATTCTCTCCGACCGTATGCGTCAAATCCTGAGCCCGAAAAAATTGCCCGCCCAAGTCTGGTGCGACACGCTCGCCGCCTGCCACAAGAAGGGGCTCCCCGGTAGCGCAAACATCGTCTTCGGTAGCGTCGAGACGCCCGAAGAAATCATCGAGCACCTGGATTACGTGCGCAAGACTCAGGACATCGCCGGCGGATTCAAGAGTTTTGTGGTTTGGACATTCCAGCCGCAGACAGACAAGTTCCCGATCCGCCACGTGCGCGGCGACGAATACCTCAAGCTTTTGGCACTCAGCCGCCTGTACCTCGACAACATCCCGCATATCGAAGTATCGCTACTCGGCATGGGGCTCTCGCTCGGCGAACTCGGCCTGCACGCCGGCGCCGATGACATCAACAGTATCGTCATCGAGGAGAACGTTCTCCAGAATCATGGCCTCACCAGCATCGAGCAAGCCGAAGATTTCATCAAAAACGCCGGTTTTACCCCCTACCGCCGTAGTCTTAACTTTGATTAAGGCGAGAGTCGCGACCATGGCAAGCGAAGCATGTCAATGGGCATGACCGAGCCGCCACAAAGTGCGCTACAAAGTAGCGCCAACTTCGACTAAGGCGAGCGACCCACTTCCTACTTCCTACTGTCTACTAAATAAAAAACACCGGTCAGCCTATTCAGCTTAACCGGTAATCACCAGAGAGAGAAATCTAAAAAAATAGCCAGGCGGCGAATTAAGCGCGCTTGGCGTACTTCTTGAAGCTCTTGATCAGGAGGGCAGCGAGAATGCAGTACATATTATCCTTCCATCCTTTTTTTTCGACGTTTTATCGCCATTTTTTAACAGCGCGCCAAATTTAACAAAAATTTACTAACGCGTCAAGGGGAAATAATATATATTCCGCAACTTTTTTTAAAAGCCCCCCCCCTTTGGAGGATAGGGCGTTGCGGGATGTGCCCGCAGAGGGGGTAGCGAAAGACGAAGGCTGTAGCGAGGGGGAGACCTCCCCCCTTTTCTTTGTTTTTCAGGCTAAAATTTGGTATTTTTGGGGGCATGAAACGAATTATTTTATTTTGCCTAGCCGCTGCCCTGTGCGCACAAGCACGGCCGTCCCTGCAAGTGGATCGGGAACGAGTGGAATCGGGCAAGACCTTTGGACTCCAGCTTGTATTCCCGTTAGCAGAACTTCCTGAAAACCGTAGCGATTTACAAATCGAGACTGCCAACGGTTTTTCGCTCGTCAAGCTCGACAGCGCCGACCAGGTGATTCGCCCCAGCATGGAAGACATGTTCAATTCGTTTTTCAGTGGCGGGAGTCGCGGCGGTTACAAGGCCCGCGTTTACACCTTTAATCTAAAAGCGCCCAAAAAGACGGGCAGACTCAGCGTCGGTCAGATTTTCTTGACCATCGACGGCCAAAAACGCAACCTCACCGGCGACGTTCCTATTAGCATTCAGCGGGCCTACTCCGACGAAGCTTTGGCCGTTAGCCTTACCCCGAGCAAGAAGTCCGTTTACGAGGGCGAACAGTTCAGCGTAACGCTCGGGTTCCACACCTACGAGCACTTCGAAGGAGGCCTGCAGGCCACCGACATGAACACGGGCGACGACTTTATCGTTCACCGCAGCGACCTAGCCAACATGAAGTTCGAACCGGTTGACGGCAGCCGTCGCGAAATGCAGGCTAGCGCCAAGTTCGCCTGGTTAGCCTCCACCAAGAGCGGAAACCTGCAAATTCCGCCGTTCAAGTTCAAGTACACCAAGCGCGGCGAACCCAAGGTGGTCGAAGAAAACAAGCAAATGGGCGGCATGACATTCTCGAGCAGAAGCGTCAAGCAGGAATCTGTAGAAACCGAAACCCAAACCCCTGCTATTAATATTACCGTAAAGCCGCTACCTACCGAGGGCAAACCAGCCAACTTTAGCGGCATGGTCGGAAACTACAGCTTTAACGCCGACTTTGACCGCACCAACCTAAAGGTGGGCGAAGCCATGACGCTCACCATCAACATCAAGGGCGACGGCCTGCCAGGTTCCATTACCGACCCCAAGCTCCCCGACTTTGGCGAATTCCGCTCGGTGCCCCCCGAAAACGAAATCAACAAAAAGGTGGTTGGCAACAAGGTGATTACGACCAAGAACATCCGCGTGTTCCTGTACCCCAAAAAGAAGGGCGAATTCACCATTCCCGAAATTACTTATTCCTGGTTCAACCCGAGCAAAAAGGCTTACGAAACCACCAAGGCGGGCCCCTGGAACGTCGTGGTCGAAAAGGGTGAAGCCGCTGCCGAGGCCATATTCCAGGCGCCGGTCGCCCAAGGCCCCGCCGCCGTGCAAAAGCAAGAAATTGAATCGCTCGGTTCCGACATCCGCTTTATCCATAAGGTGAACGATGCCAGCAACACGACCGCCCCCTACAAAAGCATTGTTTACTGGGTGATTTTTGCCGCCGCGATTCCGTTCTACCTGATTGTCACCTTTGCCGTGCGCAGTCGCCGCAAGCACAACAGCGACGCAGCCCTGGTGCGTAAGGGCAAGGCCGACAAGATGCTCAAGGTCCGATTTGCAAACGCCCGCGAAGCCTTAAAGAAGGGCGACGCCAAGGCGCTTTATGCAGCCCTCGAAAACGGCCTCATCGATTACCTGAGCGACAAGACCAACCTGGAATTCAAGGGCATGACCAGAGCGCAAATGAACGAAGAACTCGAAAAGCTCGGCGTCAAGAACGAAACCATTACGGCTATCGACAGCTGGCTTGACAAGTGCGCATTCGCCAGATTTGCTCCGGTGAACCCGACCAAGGACGAGCAGCAACAAATGCTCAAAGACGTCGAAAAATTGTGCGAATTAGTTGGAAGTAGGAAGTAGGAAGTATGAAGTTGAAAGTCTTTCTTTTTTCTCTCGTCGCCCTGATTGCCGGAGCAACAAGCACCTTTGCCGCGGAACATTGCAACGGAATCGAATCCGGCGTCGTCTATTATAACGAAGGCGAATTCGAGCGAGCCATTGACGAATGGCGCACCTGCATTGACAACGGCACCGAAAATTCAGACCTTTACTACAACTTGGGCAACGCCTACTTTAGGGAAGGCAAGATCGGCTTTGCCATTTACTATTACAAGTCGGCGCTGCGCCTCGCCCCCAATAACGACGACATTATTCACAATCTCAAGTACGCGCAGGCCATGACCCGCGACAAGGTTGAAGAAGACGGCGAAGAAAACCCGCTTCTCTCCGGCCTGTTCAAAGCCCACCACGCACTTTCATTAAGGACTCAGATGTGGGTGTTGCTCGGAATTTTCTGGGCAATCGCACTGCTCGCCATTGCAAGGCGCATCAGCCGCAGCGGCAAGACTAAGAACGTATTGATTGGCGCGATGTTTGCGCTGTCTGGCGTTTTCTGCATTATCGCGATGAGTGCCGGCTACAAGATTTTTGTCGCCGAGACCAACATCGAAGGCGTCGTAACCGCAAAAGATGCCGACGTGACAAGCGCCCCGAACAACAAGTCGCAAACGCTGAACACGCTTTCTGAAGGTACAACCTTCGAAGTGCTTTCGGAACAGGGTGGATTCGTCGAAATCCGTCTCGGTGAAAAAATCCGCGGTTTCGTCAAGACGAGCGACGTCGGAATCGTAAAGTAGAAAAACTACTTCGCCTTCTTGCTGCCCTTCGCGGAGGAAAGCTTCTTGAATTCTGCCTGGGCCTTGCGCATGTCGGCCATAAAGGCCTCGTTTGTATGCAGGCTCGGGTAAGCACCCGAAACAAGCACCTTGGAGGCATCCACGTCGCTCTGCCAGTGGAACCCGGCAATCACGCGGCTCTGGCCCCATTCGTATGCGTATTTCAACAAGGCATCCTGAGCAGACGGATTCACTTCACAAAGTAGCAGCGCCATAGACCACGCGCGAATGGTATGCCCCGACGGGTAAGAACCATTCGTTCTCAGGCGTTCTTCTTCGGACGGAACCAGGGTCGGTTCGTTAAAGCGGTCATAGGGGCGACGCCTCATGTAATGCCTTTTGGGAAGGCTCCCCACCTGCTTAAGCGTCCGGATTCCGCGTTCGAGCAGGTTCATGATGGCAGGAGTCTTCTTTGCCGAAATTTCCATGCCGAAGGGTTCGCTGAACATCTTGGCCATCTCTTCGACCGTTTCTACCGCCTGGGCTACGGCCAGGGCCGCACGCGCTGAATCCTTGCGCATCGTCTTGCCCCAAATGTACTGCGACATATCGTACATAAACTGCGGAGACATAGTATCCGGGGGCGCCGGGTAGAAGTTCAGTGCGTTCGGGAGCGCATCTGCTTCCACGTAAGGTTTGACATCTGCAGCGAAACTGCAAAGCGACGCGCAACAAAAGGCGACTACGATAAAAGCTTTCTTGATAAAATTGCTCATGCCTTGAATATAAATAAAAAAGACTATCTTTTCAAATGCTAATCCCATGAAAAAATGCCGTCGAAAAAAACACGCACCCATGAACCGTTCGCAAATGATGCAGGCGGTCCATTCGGAAGACACCCGGCCCGAACTGCTTGTGCGGCGGGCGCTGTTTAAGGCGGGGCTGCGTTACAGGCTGCACAGGCACGATTTGCCCGGCTCGCCAGACCTGTTTATCCTCAAATACAGCGTAGTTGTATTTATAAACGGCTGCTTCTGGCACCAGCACGGCTGCAAGTTTACGAGCCGCCCCAAGAGCAATCCCGAATTCTGGAACGAAAAATTCACGAACAATATGGTGCGCGACATCAAGACGAACTGGAAACTTTCGCTACAAGGCTACCGCGTTGCAACCATTTGGGAATGTTCCATCAAGAACGATTTCGACCACACTATTGAACGCCTCAAGGCCTTTATTGCAAGCGATGAAGAAAGCATAGAGATTTGAACCACGGGTCGGGAAAAAGACTATCTTTCTTGTTAATTTTAAAAGGTTTAAAAATGCACGTTCTTGAAAAAATCAGTGAATTTGTGGGTAAGTGGATGGCGGTTGTCGTTTTAGCCATCGCGGTGCTTTCGCTGTTTGTCCCGAAATCGACGCTCTGGATTGAGCTCTCGTGGGTAAATTACCTGCTGATGGTCGTGATGTTCGGCATGGGGCTCACGCTCAAGCTCAGCGACTTTGCTCTTGTATTTGCGCGCCCTAAGGAAATCACCATCGGGTGCGCGGCGCAGTTCATCGTGATGCCAGCTTTGGCTTTCGTACTCTCCAAGGCGTTCGGGCTCGACGCGGCCCTCATGGCGGGCGTGGTTCTTGTTGGAACTTGCCCAGGAGGCACTTCGAGTAACGTTATCACCTACCTCTCGAAGGGCGATGTCGCGCTTTCGGTCGGCATGACCAGCGTGAATACGCTGCTCGCTCCCGTGCTGACGCCGGCGATTACGTACTTGCTTTTGCGCACCACCGTGAACGTCGACGTGCTAGCGATGTTCCTTTCCATCGTGAAGGTTGTCATTGTGCCGATTGCGCTCGGGTTTGCAATCAACAAGTTCTTTGGCAAATGGACGGCGCGTGCCGTGAAGGTCTTGCCGCTCGTCTCGGTGATTGCAATCGCGATGATTGTAGCCGCAGTCGTCTCGCACAATGCATCGAAGATTCTCTCTACGGGTGCCATCGTGTTCGCCGTCGTAATTCTCCACAACCTGCTCGGTTACGGCTGCGGATTCGGTCTCGGGAAGCTGCTGAAATTCTCGACACCCAAGACAAAGGCGCTTTCCATCGAAATCGGCATGCAGAATTCCGGACTCGCTACAAGCCTTGCGGCAACAGCGTTCTCGGGACTTGCCATGGCGACTGTGCCTGGCGCCATATTCTCCGTGTGGCACAACATTTCGGGAGCGATTTTGGCGAATGTTTATCGCCGGAAGGAATAGCAGGCTTTAAAAAGGCTATCTTTCTAGCAGCTTTTAGGAGTTTATATGAAAATGAATTATGCCGAATGGGTTTGCCCGGAATGCAAGACCAAGAACCGCGAAACTTGCAACATGTGGATGTACGGCAGTCCGATTCGCGAATGCAAGGCCTGCCGCAGCGAATACCTGGACAGGCGCTGGCGCGAGGTGGCAATTGACGGATTTGATCCGCGTAGCAAGAATGCAAAATTCTACGCAAAAGGAGCCGCATTCCTTTTGTCAATGGCAATAATCTGCGGGGTATTACTTCAAACTTCATTCGTACATGGAAACAATTTCACAAAGCTTACCCTGGCGTGCATCCTATGCTCGCTATTCGGCGTCGTTAGCGGATTCATCGCGCTCCGGATCAAGCTCGGCTTCGCAGCCAAGGACAACGATAAGTTTATGGCCGAATCCAAGGCGCGCCTAGGCGACCCGAAATACGTCGAAAAATTACGAAAGTTTGGATACAAAATTTAAATCACCTTCTCGTGCGCCCCGAATACCAAGGCCAAAGCATCGGCAAGGAACTCGTGGAACGTATCAAGGAAATCTACAAGGATTACCAGCCTGTGGACGTAGGTTCCTTTTTCACCCAATAGCCGCCAGTCTTTTTAGAACCACGACGTTCAATAAGTTCTTTTTTACGCAAAGACGAAACAACCTTATCAAGTGTGTCAATAGGCATTTGTAGTCTGCCAGAAAGTTCTTTTATCATAACTCCAGGTCTTTTTGTGATTTCCAGGAACACTTTCTGCTGTGTTTCATTTAGTTCAATTTTTAATCCGCCACTTAATCCGCCACTTAATCCGCCATTTAATCCGCCAACATTGCTCTTTTCTGGCACATGATCAGTCAGCGGAATCTCCGCTATAAAAATATCGTTATCCACAAATTTGGGTTTTAGCCCAGAATAAATTTCGCACAGGTCACTAATTTTACGGATACCCGTACCGAGGTATTCCGCAAACCCCATCTGTGCAAACATTGTGGCAATATGCGGATTCTTAGGATAAGAACAAAGTTGAGATGCTATTTTCTCGTACGCAAAGGGCTTATTCGCATTATTCGTCACAAGCTTATCTTTATAAATAACGAGTGTTGTTGGAATCGGATTCATGTATTCACGATGAATCAGCATATTCGCAATCACTTCTCTAAAAATCTTGTCACGCAAAGAGAGTCTTGTTTTCCCATCCAAATAGAATTTGTCTGGGAGATGCTTTTCGATAAACCCGTTCAATAATTCGTAACCATCAATCAGGTTGCATGTAACAGTCAAGCGATCATCGTAACGCATCAGGTCTTGTTTGCGGACTACTGCTTCAATTTTATAATATGGCAAATAACTTGAAATCGCTTCGTCCGTGCCGAACAGCATAAGTGCAGCAAGTGTATAGCCCGACTTTCCAATGGTAGAATCATAGCGAATCAAACCAGCCGCTTTGAAAAAATCTTCCTTGTTCAACTTGAGCCACGGGTGATTGGACCTGATAGAACGAATCAAATCCTTGGCCTTCTTAAGCATTCCGCGTTTAATATCAATTTCGCGAAGCCCCGGATAAACGGTATTTTCCGTATAGCTGTTGCTTTTGCGCAAATACATTGCACTAATTGCGCTCTGCGTCTTTACCACAAAATCGCCATCGACGCTACGGTCGAAGACCTTCTTGCCGGTCTTGTGGACCTGCGAACTGGCGGGAACAAAGAAGTAGATCAATTTTTTGTCTTTGTAATCAACAACTTGCGGGTCAATCAAGTTCTGAGGATCCAATTTTTCAGGATTGTTGCTTAAATTCGCTATTTGCTTGCAAATTTTTTCGACGCAATTGGGATCAACGCCCTCAATTTTTTTGTCGTCTGTAACACCAAGGACAATATGGCCCCCATTGCGGTTTAAGAATGCCGCAACAGATTCAAAAAGATTGTCGGGCAATGCAGTCTTTGCCCTCTTGAATTCGACCGTCAAGCCTTCGCCCTGACGAATGATTTTTCCCAATTCTTTTTCATCCATATCGGCACCCCTTTCATCCTCTCGGGTAACGCAGTTTCGCACCGCATTTTGGGCAACGCAGAATCAGTTCCTTAAGCCGTTTGATTTCCGCATCTTTTTCTTCTAGTACCTTGGCAAAATCCCCGATGGCGTTGTTAGCACCGCGATTCGGGCCTCCGTTGAATTTTCCGAAAATTTCATCGAACATAATTATTCCTTATAAATTTTAGTTGAACGTCGCCATTGGGCGACAATTTGACTGGCCGTTGCGATTACGCCGAAAAACAGCGCACAACATGCCCTTGCTTATTTGTTATGTATTGAGATTTTCCACGCCTTGCGCGGAATGGGATGATCTTGCAATCCTGTTGGCGGGGGCTTTCCCCGGCGTTACTTGCCACTCTTTCAAGTGGACTCGAGTAGGTCGTATTCCTACCAGCTATCCAACAGAACCATCAAGAAGGTTGATGGGCCCCGCCGCGAATGCACGTACGGACCCGAAGGTCTATGTCGACTGTCACGAGGATTATCGAATATCGGCTACAATATACACAAATAGATTGTCAAAGTCAAGGGATATATTATTTATCGCAACAATGAAAAAAAGCCCCTAAAATTGTCATGCCGGGTTTGACTCGGCATCTCCTTTTCTCTTCCAATTATTTATATTTCCCATTGACATAGCCCCGTACCGAATGGTGCGGAGCGACCGGAATTTTTGAGATTCGTCTCTTATTCTCGCAACTGAAACTACCACTTTCAAACCAATCGAGAGTAAGACGAACACTCACGTCCCATCTGGGGCGTGGGTCGTTTGTGCTTATTGATTGGTAGGGTGTGGTAGCCCTCAGTTGCGGTAAGCACGCAAGAACGACTCCACGCCTTTTTTTTTTTCAAAAAAGTTGGAAATCGTTCATTTGCTGCAGGGACTTATCTCGCTGATAAGGATGCCCCTATGGCAAAAATTGAGGTCATACAGACCGTTGATACATCGAACTTTAAGGCCGCTAACGCCGAAGAGCTGAAAAAGCAGATTGTTCACTATTTTGCCGAAAAAGGCTGTCCTCCAACAGTTGAAATCATTTCCGACAATACTGTCAAAATCATATTCGATACAGAAAACCTTGAATATGCCGAAAGGAATTTTCAGAAAGCGTCTTTAGCTTGCAGTGAAGGGCGTTTCAATGCGGCAATGGATTTGCTGCATAAGGCAATCAAGGCTTGTCCTGGATATTCTGAAGCTCATCGCCTTCTAGGCCAAGTTTTCTACCAGCAGGGCGAAATAGAGAAGGGCATGAATGAAGTCCTTGAGGCTCTTCTCATCGACCCGAAAAACATGTGGGCTCTCATCCTGATGGGAAACATCCTCGCCAATGGCAAGAACAATGCCGATGCCGCAGACAAATATTACAAAAAAGTTCTAGAATACTATCCCGACAATGCCATCGCGCTCAACAATGTTGCGGGTACGCTCATTCGGAAAAAAGATTATGACAGCGCCATTCACTACATGAAACAAGCCCTTGAACTGGACAATACCTACACAAACAGCTATTATGGGATTGCTTTAGCATACTATCACAAGGATGATTTGGACAACGCTTTTGAATACGCAAGTCAAGGTGCGCTGAAGGGCGCAAACCGCGCAGAAGACCCCGGTGTCCGTCAAGAACTTTTGAAATTGCTATTGACTATAGCAAGAGATATTGCAGAATCAACAGACTACGAATCCAAGGTATTTGAATTTGCACACAGCCTTGAAACCAAGTATAATGTAACCATCAAATTTGAGCGCGATGACGAGCAGGACACCTTAGCACATTTGGAATTCGCCGATTTCCATCACAGCAAGGATCACGTAGTTAAATACAAGAAGGATGGCAACTACTGTCATTACATGCTTCATGAATTGACACACCTAGAAATGATGCTTTCTGCCCAAAGAAATGGAAAACTCCAGACCATCGGATTTACGCAGAAAAATTTTGACGCATTCTTGCTAGATTACAAACGTCATTTTGACGAAGTCAAGAAAAAGATTGGCGCAATCCAATCAGAAAAGTTGGCGAAGCACTTGTTCCAGGGATTGTCATTGCAGGTGATGAATGCCCCGCTAGACTTGTTCGTGGAACAGAAAATTTATGAGAAGGCGGAATTCAGGCCGCTTCAGTTGACATCTTTATTTGCAATGGAATCAAGCAACATCGATGCCGTGCGACAGACCGCGAATGTTGCTGAATTTCCGCAAATTATCAAGGACACGAATAAACTGTTGAACATGCTTCAATCCTTGCTTTTACGCAAACTCTATGGATTGGATTTTGTCAATCAGTACAAGCCATCGCAAAACATGATGAACAGGGCAACAGAATTCTTCAAGGCATTTGAAGATTCTCTTGCATCGTTCAACGCAGGCGATGAATACGCTGTCTTTGAAAAGATTGCCACAGCACTCGGCTTAATAAAGTATTTCGCTCTTTCCTGCGTTGAAAAGAGTGAAATCAAGACAGAGGTCGACAGAAAGCAAGACCAGTTCAACGAAACGCACAATCCCGCAAATGCAGACCCGATGATTACCATAATGATGTCTTCCTACATGGTCGGTGCGCTGGAATACTTTGAAGGGTTGCTGCCGGAAGATATTGAAAAAGTCGCTTTTGAATGCGCCATGGTTGGACAAAATGGAATCAGCCCTGCACAAAAGAGCGGATACAAGTTGAACAATGTTCCTGGAAAAGATTTTAGCGGTTATGAACTGCTCGCCTATTACTATGTAAGCTGGGCAATCTCGCATCCGGAAATGCTCGATAAACTGCACTTACCTTTTGCAGATGCCTACAGTATGGCAAAGCAGATGTTTGATTCCAGACGAGGTGAAAAATGAGCGACTTTGAAAAAATGAAAACGAAGGTCAAACAATTCACCATTGACCGCGACTGGGACCAATTTCACAACGGCAAGGACCTCGCCATTGCCCTTTCTGGCGAGGCATCGGAACTTCTCAATGCGTTCCTTTGGAAGAAACCTGAAGATGTAAAAATTGAAAAGGTGCGTGAAGAATTAGCCGATGTGCTTAATTATGCTTTTTTAATTGCAGACAAGTATAATCTTGATATTGAGCAAATCATGGATGAAAAGTTGAAAGTTAACGAAGAAAAATATCCCGTTGATAAGGCTAAAGGATCTGCGAAGAAGTATAACGAGTTGTAAGGGGTGTTGAAATGTCTCATAGCCGAGTCATCTATCAAGCGGAACAAACAGACTTTTTCACAGATGTCCTGCTGAATCAGGTTGCAGACAAAATGCGAGAGACGGCTGCTGTATTAAATTTTAAACCAGGATTATCTGAAATCGCTTCATGGAGAAACAATGCTCCTAAAATAAAGAATCTACTTGAATTGTCTGGTGTGCAAAATTCCTACGTAACCTTTGAATACCTTGTTCCCTATAACAGGAAACGAATTGACTGTATGATATATGGTCGAGGAAATGACAATAAAGGGTCTGTCGTTCATTTGGAATTAAAACAATGGAGTAATGAAGGAGTAACTCCAGCACCATCAGAAGGCAATTTTGATATTGTAGAAGACGAATTCACCGATGAAAATGTCGTGTATCGCGTCAACGCCGTTACAGGAGGCGGAGTTAGAACGGTAGCGCATCCGTCTCAACAGGTTCGTGGTTACAATGATTATTTGAAGGGGTTCGTTGAAGTTTTAAGCGAAAAAGAGCTCAATTTAACAGGCGCAGCTTATTGTTATAATTACAGAAGAAACAATGCTGATAATACAGCTTTATACGACTCTCGCTACAACAAGCTCTTAACGCAGTACCGCACCTATGCTGGCGATGAAGTTCGTGATTTAGCAAATTTGCTTAAAGCTGTTTTGGGAAATGGAGACGGACTCAATGTTTTCAACAAGATGATGAATTCTCCGATTCGTCCTTCAAAAAAACTACTTGATTCAGCCTCTAATTTAATACATGACGGCAATGCAGATGCATTTTCTCTCATTGAAGATCAAATCGTAGCAAGAAATATAATCCTTGACAAAATCCGAAATTTGCATAAAACGCAAGAAAAATCCGTCATATTGGTAAAAGGCGGTCCTGGGACGGGGAAAACCGTAATTGCATTGCATTTATTAGCCCTGATCGCCGGAATGAAAGGACGAAGTCTAAACGTCCATTATGCCACAAAATCAAAACCACTGTTAGAAGGAGTAAAACATCAACTTCCTCGCGGATCAAAAGCCAAAATGCTCTTTCATAACGTGACCCAATATGTTCCGGCAAATTGTAACGAAAATGAAATTGACGTATTGATGGTAGACGAAGCTCATCGAATGACAAATTCTTCGAATAATCAATACACACCTGCCGAAAAAAGAACAGACATGCCCCAAGTCGAAACGTTAATACGGGCATCGAAGGTGGCAGTCTTTTTTATTGATGATAAGCAGGCCATTCGCGGGGTTGAAATTGGTTCAAGCGATTTGATTCGAGAATATGCAAAGAAATACAATGCAAAAATAGAGGAAGTCCAATTAAAGTCGCAATTCCGTTGCAATGGTTCGGACAATTACTTAGATTGGCTAGAACAACTTCTCTATAACCAACGAGCCTCGGCCTTTTTTGAAGAAGAAGAATTTGATTTTAAAATTTTTGACACTCCAAAAGATTTGTACGCTGCTATCTTAGAAAAAAATTCCTTGCCTCAAATGACTGCGAGACTTTGCGCAGGATTTTGCTGGCCATGGTCAAGCGATTTAGATAAAGACGGAAACCTAGTTAAAGACGTCCATATTGGTGATTTCGCAATGCCCTGGGAAACAAAAGACACTATAAAGAAGATTCCTGATGGGTACGTAAAATGGTATGAATGGGCATACAAACCTGAAGGGATTAAACAGATTGGTTGTATCTACACCGCCCAAGGTTTTGAATTTGATTATATCGGCGTAATTATTGGCCCTGATCTATACTACAATAATTATACTGGACGTATTGAAACAAATATTAAGGAATCCAAAGACCCCGTTCTAAAACGCAGCGGCGAAAAAGTCGATGAGTACATCCGTAATATTTACCGTGTTCTAATGAGTCGAGGAATGAAGGGGTGCTACGTATATTTCTGCGACAAACCATTACGGCATTACATTGAGCAAAGGCTCAAGGCATGCGCACCGGATATGCTGATAGCTGCAGAAAAGAAAGTCATTTACAAAGCATAAACCAACCTATGCAAAAAATACACAAGTTCCATTTTGGAACTTATGCTCTTTTGATGTCTATTAGCCTAGGGCGTTACAGAAGCCCCTGCCAATTTATAAATCACTCCAAGAACATAGCCATGTAGTACGGCAATGTAACCATCTTGCCAGCAACACCTATGTTGTTTTCGGAAAGTTTGTAGCAAACCTTGGCTGCGTAGTTGTCGTTATTCAAAACGGTCTTTGCCGACTTGGAGCGTCCCGTTGTCGCCTTGACTTCAATAATGGCAAGTTCGCCGCCGACATTTTCTACAAAGTCAATTTCTAGCCCAGATTCTTTGCGGAAGTAGAACAGCTTGCGGCCTTGTTTAGAGAAACAATCTGCGATGATATTCTCGTAGATGGCGCCTTTATAGAATCCCAAATCACCGCTTAGAATCTTGGCTGCGGTGCCGCGTTCCAGCATGGCGACAAACAGGCCGGAATCCTGCACATAAATCTTAAACGTATTCTCGATCTTGTAGCCTTCAAGGGGTTCTGCGATGTTGGTCAGGTTGTGGCAAATGTTGATTATGCCGCAGTCGTAGAGCCATTGGATTGCGGTTTGGTAATTTTCGGAACGGCCTTTCTTTTCTAGTTGCGAATAAACAAACTTGTTATTTTCCTTCGCAAGTTGGGCGGGAATTGAATCAAAAACGCGATTGATGCGGCCAAGAAGCGTGCGGTCGATTTCCTCATTTTCGTTCTCGTCAAGGTGCTTGCCAAAATCATCCTTGTATTCTTCGAGAATGTCCTGCTGTTCCTGCCAAACAACGTTCATGTCGTTCGTCTCGACAAATCGAGAAACGACATAAGGGAGCCCGCCTACACAAAGGTATTCCTTGAAGTAGCGGAGCATGGCGTTGTGCGTCGCCTCGCTTACGGGTTCCTTTTTCGCGAAGCATTCCTTCAGGTAACTGATGACTTTTTCATCAATTCCCTTCGCCCACAGAAATTCCTCGAAATCCATGGGTTTCATATAAAGTATTCTTTCAAAACCGGTCGGGACGCCTTTTCCCTTTTTACGGTTGTACCCCTTAATACCAAGCAGGGATCCAGTACAGATGACGTCGTAGCGACCGTCTTCCATAAAAGGCTTGATGCTTGCGCGGGCGTTTGCACATTCCTGAATTTCATCGAAGATGATGACGGTCTTGTTCTCGACAAAATGCACATTAGGAAAAAGCGCGGAAAGGTCTATGGTAATCCGGCTCACGTTCAGGTCGCCCTCGAAAACCTTCTTCGCGTTATCGTTTTCCTTAAAGTTGATATAGACGACGCTCTCGTAGTTGCTGCGGGCGAATTCCAGGACACTGGATGTCTTGCCGATTTGACGCATTCCCTTGACAACTAGGGCCTTCTTTTTACCCCCCGAAATCTTCCAATTTTCGAATTCTTTAAGGATTTTTCTCTTGAACATACCCTAAAACTACACTTTTCCGACCGAATTGTCAATAATGAAACGCACTTTTTCAACCGAATTAGTGCATTAAAGTCGCACTTTTTCCACCGAAAAAGTGAAAATTTGCCAATTTTACGTAAATTTTGCCAATTTTAGTCAGCAAATCTGATGACCCCGCGCTGTTTCTCCGAGCCATCGGACACACCGCGAGACGCGCTTTGAAACAATTTTCAAGGTGCTGAACGCCATGGGAATCCAGATGACGCTTGTCCCTAAAATGAGGCTCAGAAAACGCAGCAAACAAACAGCACTTTGCGTCGCCGAGAAAAGGGCGCTATATAGGGTGTAGAGTTTTATCGGGGGTTTTAGGGGCCTGGCCCCTAGGTGAAGGGGTAGCGGAAAACGCCGAAGGCGGTTGAAGCGAGGGGAAGGCTTTCCCCTTTGTATAATCAGGACTAGATTCTTCGACTTCGCCCTACGGGCTCCGCTCAGAATGACACGTTTAGCCCCTAACGCTGTACTCCAGGGTGACAATCGGGACAGTATTATTTGCCGAAACGCAAGCCAAATGCTACATTTGCGCGCACCGCCAGATGTCGTATTTCTGGGGAACCGGGCGAGAACCGCCCATAAAAAGGATTACTTATGTCTCAAATCGAACTCACCTTCCCCGATGGCTCCGTACGTTCCGTAGCATCGGGCACCACCGGCCTCGAAATTGCGAAGGGCATTTCCGAAGGTCTTGCACGCAAGGCGCTTGGCGTCAAACTCGGCGATAAGGTCCTCGACCTCACGCGCCCGCTTACCGAGAGCGGCACCATCAAGATTATCACGCCGAGCAACGACGACCCGGATGCTCTGATGCTCCTGCGTCACAGCTGCAGCCACGTGCTCGCCGAAGCTATCTGCGACTTGTTCCCGGGCACTAAGCTCGCTTACGGTCCGGCTATCGAAAAGGGTTTCTACTACGATTTGATGACACCGACCCCGATCCAGCAGTCGGATTTCGAGCGCATCGAAAAGCGCATGAAGGAAATCATCAAGGAAGACCGTCCGTTTACCCGTTGCGAAGTCAGCGCCGCCGATGGCCTGAAGCGCACCGAGGGCGACAAGTACAAGACGGATAACGCGCAGCGCGCTCTCGCCCGCGAGGGTAGCGACGGTACACTCAGCTTCTACGTGACTGGCGAACCGGGCAAGAACTTTGAAGACCTCTGCGCCGGCCCCCACGTGCCTTCTACCGGCAAGCTCAAGAATTTCAAGGTGCTCTCGATGTCCGGTGCTTACTGGCATGGCGACCAGAACAGCGACCAGCTGACCCGCGTGTACGGCACCTGCTTTGCCGACAAGGAAGGTCTCGAAACTTACCTGAAGTTCCTGGAAGAAGCCGAAAAGCGCGACCACCGCAAGATCGGCAAGGAAATGGACCTCTACCACATCGAAGACCATTCTCCGGGCATGGTGTTCTGGCATCCGAAGGGCACCAAGATGGTGAACGCCCTCAAGGACTACATCCGCGGCAAGATTGACCGTCGTGGCTACCTCGAAGTGATCACGCCGGAAATCGTGAACAAGACTTTGTGGATCAAGTCCGGCCACGCCGACAAGTACAACGAGAACATGTTCAAGACGCTGGCTGGCGACGTGGAAATGGCCGTGAAGCCGATGAACTGCCCCTGCCACATCCAGATTTTCAACACGGGTCTCCGCAGCTGGCGCGACCTGCCGATGCGCCTTGCCGAATTCGGCAAGTGCCACCGTTACGAACCTGCCGGTACGATGCACGGCCTGATGCGCGTGCGCGGCTTTGTGCAGGACGACGCCCACATCTTCTGTACCGAAGACCAGATTGCAAGCGAAGTGGCCGACTTCTGCGCCCTCGTCAAGGAAATCTACCACGACTTCGGTTTCGACGATATCGTGGTGAAGTTCTCCACCCGCCCCGAAAAGCGCGTGGGTTCCGACGAAATCTGGGACAAGGCTGAAGCCGCCCTCGCCGAAGCCACCAAGCTCGCTGGCCTCGACTACATTCTGAATCCGGGCGAAGGCGCCTTCTACGGCCCGAAGCTGGAATTCACGCTGAAGGACTCCCTCGGTCGTGACTGGCAGTGCGGAACCATCCAGGTGGACTTCAACCTCCCGCAGCGTCTGGGTGCTGAATATGTCGGCAAGGACAACCAGAAGCACATTCCGGTGATGTTGCACCGCGCAGCAGTCGGTTCCATCGAACGCTTCCTCGGTATTCTTATCGAAGAGTTCATGGGCGATTTCCCGCTGTGGCTCGCTCCGGTTCAGGCCCGCGTGCTCCCGATTTCCGAGAAGTTCGTTGACTACGCGAAGCAGGTCGAGAAGGAACTCGTGAACGCCGGCGTCCGCGTGGAAGTCGACGAATCCAACGAGAAACTCGGCTACAAGATCCGCCAGTGCGAATTGCAGAAGGTGCCTTACCTCCTCATCGTGGGCGAGAAGGAAGTTGCCGACGGCGTCGTGTCCGTGCGCCGCCGTAAAGAGGGTGATAAGGGTTCGATGACCGTTGCCCAGTTCTTGGAAATGACCGCTGAAGACCGCAAGGTTGTGAGATAATCATCAACCACAAAACTTTCTACCGCCTTGTCACAGAAATGTGGCAAGGCATTTTTTCTTTGTTAAAGGGGAAAGCCTTCCCCTGGCTCGCACTCTGTTGCTCACTACCCTTTCTAGCGGGCTTCAAACGCCAGCCCGCAACGCCCGGCTTACCCTACCCACCCGCCCAAAACAGAAGACCATTGCTTTATCAGCAATGGCCTTCTGAAAAATATGTCCAACGTTTAAATTTCGAACAGTTTCATTTCCTGCTCTGTGAGCGGACGCCCCAAACTGTTTGAATAGGCAATTGCTTCATGCAAACGGAAATGTCGTTCTGTCGGAGACGGTTCGGTTAAACGACCATCAGAAAACTCTTCTCCGAAGCGGTCGAAATTTTCTCGCAGCGTATTACTCTTGCGTGAAGCAACGACGGGTTCGAGTTCTGCTACAATCATATTACGCCTCCTCGGGAAAATAGGTTTTGATTAGTTTCAATGCTCCATAGCTGTCTATGAACATTTTTTGAGAATCGATGTTTCGCGCTCCTAAAGTTTCACGATAATGTTCTACAAGGTTCGTTTTCGCAGTAAACTGAACATAGCCCTCGTTACCGACATCCCAGCTTAGTTTGCAGGCTATTGCAAAGAGGTGCGCTCCTACGCCTTTGTATTTTCCTAGATGCCCGATATTTTCCGGAGCTGCTTCTACAATATCTACATGTGTATAAAATTGATCGCGGATATGCTTCAGCGCTATCATACCTTGCACTTGAGTGTCATCTTTCAACAACAACTCATAAACCTCATAATCGTGCTGATGTGGTATGCTCCAATCGAATTTCCACCCCTTTCGTTGTAGTGCTACGGCGTCCTTCTTTGAAATAGTTTTTAACACTAGCCGAAACTCGGTGTCGAGTTGCGCTCCAGTTTCTCGACACACTAGGCAGTTCGTAAGGGAATCTATTTGGATGTCAATTTCCATTGGGTCGCGTTATCCTTATCAGTGTAAATATACCTTTTTCGCACCTCAAAGGCAAGTTTTAGGGAGGTTCATTCCAAGTAGGAATAGTCCGTTTGCTTTACAAATCTGCTCAAAAATGCCGTTTACTTCACAAAAACACTCCTTTTTTGCAAACTTTTTGAGCGTGTTGCCCTTTTTTATGTTATTTTTAGAACGAAATAGAGAGTTCTGCTCTTGTTCTCTAAGTGAAATCTAGACAGTTCCATGGCCAAAGAACTTTTTGTCCCGCAGGATACGAAGATCGATTATGTTCAATTCACAAAGAATGGAGACTGCGAATGAAGAAGCTTTTGTTATCGTTTTGTCTAACAGCGTTGATTGTTGCATGTTCCGATGATTCTTCAAGTACCAACAACGAAAAGCAGTATCCATTGCAACTAAATGAGAATTGTAAAGATTTTAAAGCGGACTCATCTGTGTGGAACGCTATAGAAAACCAGAATTTAAACAAATTAAAGAAAAGCTTGGAGAATTGTGCATCCTTGGATATGGAAATTTATGACTCATCCTTGGTTAGCAATTATTCGGTTTTGGCGGACTTGCTATTTCAAGAAAACACCGATTCACTTATATTGTATCTGT
The DNA here is from genome assembly GCA_902756345.1 of Fibrobacter succinogenes. GTDB lineage: Bacteria > Fibrobacterota > Fibrobacteria > Fibrobacterales > Fibrobacteraceae > Fibrobacter. The sequence goes on from CACVQR010000012.1 coordinate 45,183, forward strand.
TACAAAACGGCATGGATTCAGTGGGTCGCGACAAGTGGAACATCTTTGCGACAGATGCCATGTTTGCCGAAGACACACTTATGCTTCGTTATGCAATCGACAACGATTTTCCAATTAGTGGAACGACGGTTCGAGCGGCAATCATTGAATCTTCAACAGGAATGTTGGGAAGTGAGGTCGGTCGTTATTGGTACAATCTGTTAATCGACCACATTCCTAGTGTGGATAGCGTTCGTCTGAATACGGCTCAGGATTTTTCAATTTTACATGAGTTCTGTGGCGGAAGCGTCCACTTTACAGGATTATCAGAAGAAGATCAACTGTTTTATTTTCAAGACTTGATTGATAGGGGATATTCCATAAATCAAAAATCAAGCGACATGGTTGAACTAGATTATTGTAATTATGGATACTGGAATCAAACAGACCTTCAAAAGAAGTTTACTGATATTCTTATCAAGGCGGGCGCTGATACAACTCTAGTTAAGTGGACTTATTCGGAATAGGAATCGAATTCTCTTTTTAGCAGGCGAAATCCAAGTCGGGTTTCGCTTTTTGCGTTAGGGATAGTGACCCTTGGGGACAAGACTCGCGGAGCGAGGCTTGGTTCTGGGAGGTGAGCGGCAAGCATAAGCGTAGCCGATTGCCCCCAGAACATAGCCCGACCCTCACGATAGTGTGGGGAACGCCCATAAGACCAACATACGAAGTGGCCGACTTCTGCGCCCTCGTGAAGGAAAAGCGTGCAAGCCGAGTGTCGCGACAAAATGCTTGCATTTTGGCATAACCGAGGCGCAGCCGCGGACGCCAAAGGCGTCAAATCTACCACGACTTCGGTTTCGACGATATCGTGGTGAAGTTCTCCACCCGCCCGGAAAAGCGCGTGGGTTCCGACGAAATCTGGGACAAGGCTGAAGCCGCCCTCGCCGAAGCGACGAAGCTCGCTGGCCTCGACTACATTTTGAACCCGGGTGAAGGTGCCTTCTACGGCCCGAAGCTCGAATTCACGCTGAAGGACAGCCTCGGACGTGACTGGCAGTGCGGTACCATCCAGGTGGACTTCAACTTGCCGCAGCGCCTGGGTGCCGAGTATGTCGGCAAGGACAACCAGAAGCACATCCCGGTGATGCTTCACCGTGCCGCCGTGGGTTCCATCGAACGCTTCCTCGGTATTCTTATCGAAGAATTCATGGGCGATTTCCCGCTGTGGCTCGCTCCGGTTCAGGCCCGCGTGCTCCCGATTTCCGAGAAGTTCGTTGACTACGCAAAGCAGGTCGAGAAGGAACTCGTGAACGCCGGCGTCCGCGTGGAAGTCGACGAATCCAACGAAAAGCTCGGCTACAAGATCCGCCAGTGCGAATTGCAGAAGGTGCCTTACCTCCTGATTGTGGGAGAGAAGGAAGTTGCCGATGGTGTTGTCTCTGTTCGCCGCCGTAAAGAGGGTGACAAGGGCAGCATGAAGGTCGCCGACTTCCTCAAGATGACGGAAGAAGACCGTAAGGTTGTGCGGTAATCACGCCCGCGTGTCATCCTGAGCGAAGTGCCGTAAGGCACGAAGTCGAAGGATCTCAAAAACTTAAAACGCAGACTCAACCCGAGCCTACGTTTTTTTATTCCGTCGTATACTCGTCAAGCATCTGCGCGATTTCTTCGCGGGAATTGAACATGATGACATCGAGAATCGATAAACCCGGAACAAAAGCGGTCCCGAATTGCTTGTACTGCCGACAATGCGAATGGATAAACTTCAGTTCGATTCCATGAGCGGCAAACTCGTCCTTTTTGTATAGTGCCTGCCCGCCAATCGGGTTCACGTAAGTCGTCCCGCCGAGCCTATCGCAAAAATCAAAAACCCGGTGTTCGCGTTTGAACCGGCAATTGCCTTCAATCTGCGACGTGTACATCATTTTAGTCTTGATTCCAAGATATTCTCGAACAATTTCAATGGAATTCACCAGAAACGCTGTCAGGTTCGTCTCTTCGCACGAAAAGATCCTTTCCATCAACTCGTAACCCCTTTCAAAGAAGGGTGCCGAACGGTAGCAATGATAAAGTTCCTTCATCTTTCTGGCAAAATCATCTCGCAGCAATTCCGTTTGATTAATCAGACGATGGCAACTGATATCGTTAATTTCAAGTCCAAAGTAGGCCGGCTTGCCCTGCCGCAAGATTCTGTTACGCTGCACCCACCCGCGTGTGATAAACGCGTAATCATCGCCAATCAGGAATAAGTCGCACGCCTTCATCAACTGCCAATAGGCAATGTAGGGTATAAAGTAGGGCTGGTTCCCGGCAATGATCACAGCAAGTCTCCATGTTCATAAAGACTTTCGCAATCAGTAGCGACCACGCAAGCTTTTCGGTCGTCAACTTTATTGGTCACAGGGCAACTGGAGGTACGGAACAAACCGGAATCGTAGAACTTGTCGTCAACACAGAGCATCATGCCGCAAACATAATCATCAAAGGGTGTCCCTTCCCACACCGTATGGAATGTTCGCTGCCGCAAAAACGGCTGCATGATCATGTCCTTGACGGCACCAGAATCAAAAAGATTCTTCCATTCCGCTTCAGAGGTCAGCGGGCCCGCAAAGACCTTTTCGCTTTTTCCAAGGCAGTAGTGCTTAAGAATATAGCCGTCTTTGTGCGCATAAGCATCGGCAAGCGCTGAGGCCGCGCTCGATTCCGCGCAGACAAAAGTCTCGATGGCATGGTCACGAATGAATGCGGCTTCTTCCTTTGTCAAGAAGTGATCCGTAAAATCGTCTTCGAACCACATCCTCATAAAGCGCTTGTCATGAGCCAAAAAGATTGTCCGGAAATCGTTATACATTCCGGAATCGATCATCGCCTTGACGGTATCCATGGAATAACTGAGGATATCGTTCTGGTTCAAAGCGCTGATGACAAAATTGCCCTTCCAGTTGTCGATATTCGGCTCAACTTCATTCGCCTCGTAAACAGTAACGCTCTTGCCCATACGTTCGTAAAAAGCTTTGTAGAGCGCAATTTCAGAGGTCTTGTCAGAACTTTTCAGGACAAAGACTTTTTGCTTGTCGCCGACAATTTCGAGCATATAGCGAATCATTTCTTCAAAACGACTTTCGCGATGCGTCCCCGGAAACTTGGCAATAAACTTGTCCGCCGCCGATTCTGAATAGTACGACATGAAAATCCCATGCGCGAAAAAGCGCGAGGTAATTTCGCACAGTTTCAGTTTGCCGTCTTCGGTAATTAGATAATCGGGCCGGTACGCGCCCGCCTTGAACGGATAACGGCTCTGGTAGGCAAGAATCTCCATTTCCTTTGACGAAAGCGGCATGTACTTGTCGACGAATTCGGCGTAATGGTACGCCATGTATTCAACGCATTTGTACAAAATGCGGTGCATTTCACGAATCTCGGCAGTTCGTTCAGGCGTAATAATGATGGGCCGCTCATGGTACCAGCGGTGATAATAGTCTTCCCTGCCGCAATAGAGTTCCTGGCAAACTTGAGAGCAAGTCTTGTCCATAGCAGCCCCTACTTAGCAAAAAGCTTAGACTGGTAACCGAGACACTGGAATCCGTTCGCGTTGACGATAGGAATCAGCGTGTTCGGAATGCGCAATTGCTTGCGAACCCAGAAGCAGATACTGGTCGTCATGCCGAGCTTTTGCGTGTAGGCCATCATCTTTTCGATGCTCTTGATGCACAAATCCCTTTCTGGAGCGGTACGGCCGCGTTGCTTGCGGTGGTCAGCATTATCGGGCTTGATATAAATCTCGTACAGTTCTCGTTCCAGGTTCTTATCGAAGTGTCCAAGCCACTGCCCCAGCATGGCAAGGTTTTCCATGCACGCCGTCAAGAATTCCGGCTTGTAATTGACGATTCCCGCCGCATGCAACTTGTCGAAAAAGTCCTTGATGTGTTCGTCGGTGAGGTAAGGCATCACGATAGGCTGGATCAATGCGGAATTCGCTTGAACGCCGCGTTCCTGGCAGAGCTTGACCGACTGCAAGCGTTCTTCGATCGGAGCAGCGTAAGGTTCCAGCAGGTCGCGGAATTCCTTGGGCATAATCGAGACACTCGTGTTGAACTGCATTTTGCCCTTGAGTTTTTCGAATAAGTCCAGAATGGTTTCGCCTTCGTACTCGTAAAGCAAATGCTTGGGGCCGGACTTTGACGCAATGAAGAGCCTGGCGTTGGAATCCGGATACTTTTCAAAGTGCGCGATGAATTCCTTGAGAATGCGGTGAGCTATTCCTGTCTGCACCGTCGGTTCTTGGAAGGCTTCCGTCTTAGGCGAGAAATAGTAATAATGGTTCCAGTTCTTGCCGCGGCTGATTTCGACAATCTTCGATTCGATTTCCTTCTTGCGTTCGGGAGCCTCTTCGATGGCAGTCGCCAAATCCTGCAGCAAGACATTCTTTTTATGGATATCTTCTTCGGTCACGGGGCGCGTCGGAGTGCCGTTCATTTCTTCCAGGAGTTTGCGCACATACAAGTGGTAATTTTCATACGCCACCAAGTGCTGTTCATGAACGCCATCGGTCACCAGGCAATACTGGCAGCCCACATTGCAACCGCGAATCGGGTTAATTTCAAAAGTAAGCGTGGGGCAACGGCCCGTGTAGTTGTGGATTTCCGTTTCGACCTTTTCCGGATCGATATTTTCGATTGTCAATTTCGAAACAGGAATGACCGTCCGCTTCTGGACTCGCTCCATAAAGAGTTTGGAGCCCTTGATAAGCCCTTGCAGGGTCGCTTCGGAGGGAACAGCCTTTACTCCGAGATTGCGGAGGTATTCGGCATCGACAATTTGGGGAACAAAACCTTCAAGGTTGTAAACATTTGTATCGTGAGAATAAAAGTTTTTCAAGTCCATGATAAAAATATACTTTGTTTAAACTCGCTAGACCACAAAGAAAGCCTGTAAATTCATCGATTTGCAAAAATATGTGTCCAATGCAACCAAATCTATTGAACACAATAATGCATATAGCCCCGATTTAATTACATTTCGCTTGATGTTTTCGCTCACCAAAATCGCACCATTCATCCTTGCCGGCATATGCCTGTGGTGTTTCGGATGTTCCTTCCCGGTGCGCACGGGCTACGACCGAAGCGTTGGCGACTACAAGAGCGTTCCACCGAGCGAAACGGCTTCTTCTAGACATGAAACTCCGATTGAAGAGCCTGAGACCACGGAGCAATCAACCGTTCCGCAGGATTCCTCCAAGCGCATGAACTCCGCCGAAAAAGCGCGCGCGGCCATTACCAAAAAAGAAGCCGCCAAGGCCGCCAGAAGGGCAGCCCCTCGCGGAGACTTGGAAAATTACGCCCGCGGATGGATGGGCGCCAAGTATGTGTACGGCAAGGCGACAAAAACAAAGACAGACTGTTCCGGATTCGTGATGCAAGTCTACAAGGGCTATTACAACATTGCACTAGACCATAGCGCCTCCAAGATGTACAAGGACAGTCGCGGAAGATCAGTGAGCCGAGGCGGACTCAAGGAAGGCGACCTCGTGTTTTTCGGAAGCCTCTGGAAAATCGACCACGTGGGCATTTACCTGAACGGAGGCCGATTCATTCACGCAAGCACCAAAAACGGCGTGATGATTTCGCCCATGCAGGACAAGTATTGGGGCCACAAGTACCAAGGCGCGAGAAGATTCAGGTAAATGACAAATGACTAATGTGTAATGTGAAATGAGTAATCACACATCTCACATCACACACTACACACCATTTACTATCTTTCTAAGCATGAAGAAAATTGCATTCCAGGGACGCAAGGGCGCTTATAGCGATTGCGCCGCACATTACTTGTTCGGTGAAGACATCGAAACTCTCCCGATGGACACTTTCGAAGAAATCTACCAGGCAATCGAAACCGGCGAAGCCGATGGTGGCGCGATTCCTATCGAAAACTCCACGGCAGGTTCCATCGAAGCGAACTACGATTTGCTCTACAAGTGGCGCCACCGCATTGTAGGCGAGGTCATGCTCCGCATCGAGCACACCTTGTGCGTGATGCCAGGCGTCAAGCTAGGCGACCTCAAGCGCGTTTATAGTCACCCGCAGGCTCTTGCACAGTGTTCCAAGTTCTTTGCCGAAAATCCGCAGATTAAGGCCGTACCCGCCTTCGATACCGCAGGCTCTGCCGAAGAACTCGCCGCCCGCAAGGCTAAAGACGAAGGAGCCATCGCTAGCGCCTACGCCGCAAAGATTTACAACTTGGACATTCTGAAGGCCGGCCTCGAAAACTTGAAGGGCACGAACTTCACGCGTTTTTACGGCATTCAAAAGGTTCCCGCCGCATTCAGCGGAACCGAAGGCGCCAAGACGACCATGCTGTTCGAACTTGCCGACAACAATGCGGTGGGTGCGCTTTACAATGCGCTAGGATGCTTCGCCAAGCGCGACATCAACTTGACCCGCTGCGAAAGCCGTCCGCACCCGGACAAGCCTTGGGAATACATTTTCCACGTATCTTTTGAAGCAAACGTGAATGAAGACCGCGCCCAGGCCGCTCTTGCCGAGCTCAAGAATTACACGAACAACATGTACATTCTGGGCACCTTCAAGAAAGGCGTGATTGAAACTTTGAAATACTAAGAGGCAGAATATGGCTTACGAACGTACTGACAGAAAGTTTGACGAATATCGCAATTTAAAGATGACCACGGGCTTTATTTCGAGCGCCGACGGCTCTGTACTTATTGAAATGGGTCGTACCCGCGTTATCTGTAACGCAACACTCCTCCCGAAGGTTCCTGATTGGCTCGCCGGCAAAGGCACCGGCTGGATTACGGCAGAATACAGCCTGCTCCCGCAGAGTACAGGCAAGCGCGTGGAGCGCGAGCGCAAGGGCGCGAGCGGCCGCACTCAAGAAATCCAGCGCCTGGTGGGCCGCTCGCTGCGCGGCGCAGCCGACCTTTCCGCCCTCGGTGAAAACGCTATCGTGGTCGACTGCGACGTGATCGAAGCCGACGGTGGCACTCGTACCGCAAGCATTATCGGCGGCTTCGTGGCCCTTGCGCTCGCCCTCAAGAAAATCAAGGCCCGTCTCGGTCTCACGCAGCAGATTCTGCAGCACGGCATTACGGCAATTTCTGTCGGCGTTGTCGCGGGCAAGCCGCTTTGCGACCTCTGCTACGTAGAAGACTCCGCAGCCGATGTCGACATGAACGTGGTGATGCAAGACGCGAAGAACTTCATCGAAGTCCAAGGCACCGGCGAGCACGCAAGCTTTGACCGCAACATGCTCAACACGCTCCTTGACCTCGGCGAAAGCGCATGCAAGGACATTTACAAAAAACAGATGGAACTAATCGGCGGCGAACTACCATAAGAAACAAAGACCGCTCGGCTCTGTTGCGTTCATAAAAATGTGATTTCGCCTCGCTCTCGTCGCCACGACTCATTAAGATGAGTCGCTTGCGACTCACAAGAGACCGCTCGGCTCTGTTGCATTCATAAAAATGTGATTTCGCAGACTAGTAACGAATTTTGCCTTCGGCGACTTTGCGCAGGTGCTGGCCGTAAGGAGACTTTCCGTACTTGGCCGCAGATTCCAGGAGTTTATCCTTGGTAATCCAGCCGTTGATGTAGGCGATTTCTTCGACCGCCGAAATCTGGATGCCCTGACGGTTTTCCACCATCTTCACGAACTCGCCCGCTTCAATGAGGCTATCCATGGTTCCGGTATCGAGCCAGGCAAAACCGCGGCCCAAGAGCTTCACGTCGAGTTCACCCTTGTCCAGATACACGCGGTTCAAGTCCGTAATTTCAAGTTCGCCGCGGGCGCTCGGCTTCTGAGCCTTCGCAAAGCCCGACACTCGATTATCATAGAAGTACAAACCCGTAATCGCATAGTTGCTCTTGGGTTCCTTCGGCTTTTCTTCAACCGAAATCACCTTGCCAGCATCATCGAATTCCACCACGCCAAAGCGTTCCGGGTCTTCGACGTAGTAACCGAACACGCTGGCGCGGCCATTCTGTTCGGCATTCTTCACGGCCGCCTTCAGGAGCGGGCTAAAACCGTTACCGTAGAAGATGTTGTCGCCGAGTACCATCGCACAGCAATCGTTACCGATAAATTCTTCGCCAAGGATAAAGGCCTGGGCAAGACCATCCGGACTCGGTTGCACCTTGTAGCTCAAGTTCAGACCCATCGAAGAACCGTCGCCAAGCAGGCGTTCAAAGTTCGGCAAGTCCGTCGGAGTCGAAATAATGAGGATATCGCGAATGCCCGCAAGCATGAGCGTCGAAAGCGGGTAGTAAATCATGGGCTTGTCGTAAACAGGCAAGAGCTGCTTACTGGTCACCATGGTCAGCGGGTAAAGTCTGGTACCGGAGCCTCCGGCGAGCACGATTCCTTTCATTAGTATTTCCCGTACTTGTAGCCATACCCTTCAGTGCGGCTGTGTTCATACTTGTTGATTACGATCGACGCATGGGCACTGGAATTGCCCTTGAGAATCTGCGCCATACCATCCTTGATTGCTTCGATAGAATGCTTGTTGTATTCGATCACCATCACGATCTGTGCGGCAACGCGGCAAGCGAGGGCCGCATCGGTCACCAGCATAATCGGCGGAGTATCGACAATTACAAGGTCATAATCTTTCTTGAACTGTTCAATCAATTCTGCATAGTGCTTAGAACCCAGCAGTTCAGCCGGATTGTTGGGAACATTGCCACACGGCATTACATACAGGTTTTCGACTTCAGTCTTATGGATGACGTCTTCAGCCTTCACTTCGCGCAACAGCACCTGGGAAAGGCCATTGCCACGCTTGATGCCGAATTCCTTGTGGAGTCGTCCCTTACGAAGGTCCGCATCGATTAGCAACACACTCTTGCCAAGACCGGCAAACAAAGCAGCCAGGTTCACCGAGACAAAACTCTTGCCTACGCCCGGAATAAGTCCGCTCACGCCCACCACGGAGCCGCCCTCGTCCATCATGGAGAATTCCAGAGAAGAGCGAAGAGCACGCAGCGATTCCACGGCGACATCGTCGGGTTCCACCACAGCCAAGGGCCTTGTTCCCTTGGTTCCCTTGGGGTTGCCCTTAGGCACCTTGGCGTAAACGGTATAGCCCGTTTCCTTTTCGATGAACGAAGCACTCTTCACGCCACTGCTGAACTTCGACTTGATCGACACCAACATGGCGCCTAACAAGAATCCGAGGAACAGGGCCATGCAAAGAATCACGCGCTTCTTGGGTTTCGCAGGCTTGGTCACCTGTTCTGCAAAGTCCACGATACGTACAGAGCCCACTTCGCCGGCAGACACCAGGCGCAATTGCTGGATATTGTTCAGCAAGGAGGTGTACATGACCTTGGTCAATTCCACTTCGTTCTGGAGTTTAAGCACTTCTTGCTGGGTTGCAGGCAGTTTCTTCACTTCACTGGAAGTACCAGCCAGTTCGCGACGCAAGGCATTTTCCTGATCTTCCAGAGTCTTTACCGTCGGGTGTTCGGAATGGAACAGGCGAATAGCTTCCTGCTTTTTCTGCTGCAGAGAAAGGATATCTTGTTGCAGCCTCATACGGCGCTGGAGTACCAACTGAGTTTCTGCATTAATATCGACAGAACCCACTTGATTGCGGTAGGTATTCAAGTTCAAGAGAGACGAATCCATCTGGGCCTTGACATCGGGCAGCTGCTTTTCGAGGAATTCCAATGTCTTTTGAGCTTCGGCGTTGCGTTCTTCCACATTCTGGCGCAAGTAAGAAGAAGCCACCTCGTTCAAGATCTCAACGGCGCGGTCTGCATAAATATCCTGATACGAAAATTCAAGAATACCAGTCTTCTTGCCCTTTTCCTTGACATCGAAGGCAGATCGGAACTGTTCAATGGCATCCAGACGTTTCAGCTTGGACACGGCAAAGCGCTGTCCTTCGCGAACCTCGGCCTTGAAAATGCCGAACGCAGCCGAATCACCTGCATACGCAAAATGATACGTCTGGCCCACCGCCCCCGAAAGCACCAGGCTATCCTTATAGTCATAAAGATCAAAGTTACCCAAGGAATCCTTCATTTCAAGGAGCCAGGGTTCATCACGGAAATCGGACGGAAGCAAATCCTTATTGTAGCTAAAATTCATCAGGTCAACACGCCCTTCCTTATGCAGCAAGCGGTCCAGCTTGTTCAAAGGTTCGGCAACCAGGTCAAGGCGCATCTTTTCAACGGCCGAGCCCATCACCTGACGGCTCTTAATGAGTTCCATTTCTGTTTCAGCCGGGCTATTGGTCGCAAAAAGGTTTCCAAGTCCGCCCACCAAGCCTGCACTCTTGTTGTTCTTCGCTTCAATCTGCAGCAAGGCATCTACCTGAAAAACCGGCCGAATCCACTGGGCGACAAATGCGCCAACCGCACCTGCCAAAAGAATGCAAGGTACCATAATGTACCAATTCTTAGCAAGTTCCTTCAAAAATTCACCAAGGTCGGTTTCTTCTTTTTTCTTTGTTGCCATAAATGGAATTCCTTCAGACTCAATACGCCTACAATTTAGAAAAACAGACTTCGCCACAAATATCTATCTTTGGCTTTATGAGTGAAAACGCCCGCAAAACATTGAAAGAATTCTTGCCCCAAACCCCATTTAACGCCGGCGAAGGCGCCGAGACCCTGTTGGATGCGTTCATGGCATGGGCGGAATCCCGCGGCACAACGCTCTACCCCGCTCAAGAAGAAGCGATTCTTGAACTTTTGGACGGCAAAAACGTCATCTTGAACACGCCCACGGGCTCCGGAAAATCCATGGTGGCCCTGGCCCTCCATTTTGACAGTTTGGCCCATGGGCGCCGCAGCGTTTACACCTGCCCCATCAAGGCTCTGGTGAACGAAAAGTGGATGGCACTCTGCAAGGAATTCGGCGCCGAGAATGTGGGACTTTCGACAGGAGATGCGACCGTCAACCATGACGCTCCTATCCTTTGTTGTACCGCCGAAATCTTGAGTAACATGGCGCTAAGTGAAGGCGGAATGCTCACGATTACCGACGTGGTCATGGACGAATTCCATTACTATTCCGACAAGGAACGCGGAGTCGCCTGGCAGGTACCGCTATTGACTCTACCGCAAGCAAGATTTTTGCTCATGAGCGCAACCGTCGGCGCCACCGAATTTTTCGAACGCGACATGACGAAGCATACGGGCCGCGAGTCGGTGACGGTACGTTCGTCACAGCGCCCGGTCCCGCTCGATTTCAGCTATTCCGAAACCGAGATTTCGAACACGGTGCAAAAGCTTGTGTCTAGCGGCAAGGCTCCCGTTTATGTAGTGCATTTTACGCAGGCAGCCGCGGCGACCAACGCCCAGAATTTCATGAGCTTGGACCTCTGCACTAAAGAAGAAAAGCAAGCCATTAACGAAGCGATTAAGGAAGTCCGATTCAGCAGCCCCTACGGCCCCGAAGTCAAGCGCTGGCTCAAGCAGGGTATTGGTTTGCACCATGCGGGACTTTTGCCCAAGTACCGCATCCTCTGCGAAAAGTTGGCTCAAAAGGGCCTGCTCAAAGTCATTTGCGGCACCGACACGCTAGGCGTGGGCGTAAACGTGCCCATTCGAACGGTGCTCTTCACGCAGCTTTGCAAGTACAGCGGCGACAAGACGGCGATCCTGACCGCCCGCGACTTCCACCAGATTGCAGGCCGCGCCGGCCGTAAAGGTTTCGACGACATCGGCTACGTGGTAGCGCAGGCTCCCGAGCATGTCATCGAGAACCTGAAACTGGAAGCCAAGACGAAGCAGACCGGCAAAAAATTCCAGAAAAAGAAACCGCCCGAACACGGCTACGTTCCCTTTGACGAAAGCACCTACAAGCGCCTCATTGCCGCCTCGCCGGAACCGCTCACATCGAGTTTTCAGGTGAGTCACGGAATGCTCCTGAACATTCTGAGCCGCCCCACGGACGGTTGCACCGCCATGCGCAACCTGCTCAAGGATTGCCACGAAAGTATCGCAAGCAAAAAGAAATTGCAACACCGCGCTTTTCAGCTTTTCAAGAGCCTCGTCAAGAAGAATATCATTGAATTTGTGACACCGATTGCGCCCGGCTACAGCAAGCTCCGCGTTAACATGGACTTGCAAGACGACTTTTCCATGAACCAGCCGCTTTCGCTGTACTTGGTAGACACGCTTCCGAAACTGGACCGCGAAAGCCCCGAATACGCGCTCGATGTCATTACTTTGTGCGAAAGCATTGTGGAAAACCCGGATGCAATCCTCCGCATTCAACAGAACAAGGCGCGTAACGCTCGCCTCGACGAGCTCAAGGCGCAGGGCATGGAATTCAACCAGCGCATGGAAGAAATTGAGAAGGTGGAATATCCCAAGCCGCTTCGCGATTTCATTTACGACACCTTCAACGCCTTTGCCGAAGAACACCCTTGGGTCGACGTGAATATCGAACCCAAGAGCATCGTGCGCGAAATGTTCGAAAATTTCAGCACTTTTAGCGGGTACGTCAAGCAGTACGGCTTGCAGCGCATGGAAGCAATTCTACTCCGACATATCAACGGCGTTTACAAGGTGCTCACCCAAACCGTTCCCGACGGCTACAAGAACGAAGAGCTCCTCGACATGCAAGACTACCTCGGCGACATGATTCGCCGCACCGACTCGAGCCTGCTCGAAGAATGGGAAAAGATGGCGCACCCCGAAGACTACCAAAAGCGCATGGAAGCCGCGGGAGCCACGGAACTCGAGACCGCCTTCGGAGCAGACAAGGTAGCCGCCGACATCACCTACGACAAGAAGCATTTTATTGTCATGGTGCGCCAACGCATCTTCCAGCTTATGTCCGCTTTGCAGAAGCAGGCCTATGGCGATGTGCTCGACATGCTCGCCGACGATCTCGCCGAAGGGCAGATGCTCGTGGACGGCGACGGAAAGCCCTGGACCGAAAACGGCCTCATGGAAATCATGGCCGCCTATACCGCAGAACACCACAAGTTCCGTCTTGATGTCGAAGGCCGCTCGTTGCACCATACGATTATCACCTACGAAGGTGATATCATGCACGTGCAGCAGATGCTGCAAGACGAAGAAGACTTTAACGACTGGAGCATCGATTTCGATGTGAATCTTGCCGAATGCCGCGACGCGGGCATGCCGCTCCTTAAAATGATTCGCATCGGTGAAGCGTAATGGGAATTTTTTATTTGCGGCAATAGGCCGAATTTGTTGAGAAACAAACGCCAAGCTTTGTGGTGATTGCCTTATCTCTTTTCACCTGCCCTCCCCCACTTTGCAATAGTATGTCAACACCTTGCTCGCATTTGGTTTTATTCGGACAAAATGCCTTTATGGCGTAAGTTTTTGGAGCTTCACCTCCATTGGCGACTTCATTGGTAAGAGCTCGGCTAATGAATACCGATTTCCCGCGTACAAAACTACGTCCATCATATTGTTTTGATGCCTTGAATATTGATTTAAGATTTAGTACATCTAACGCATCTGCGACAACTGGGTTGTCTGCCGTTGCAGAACCAAGAAAATATCGGGGGCCATTTTTGTCGGCAACGTCGATGTTGATGAGTGCGCAGCCGTCTACGCTAGTTAACCAATCGTAAACGGTATTCCGATTGTAAGGTCCGGGAGTTACGGAAGTGCCTGTAGAAAACCTTTCATATCCACCTTCTACAAAAGCTCTATCCATTGCGTCTCGAACTGCATAAAGCGATAACAAGTCTACTTTTTGTTTAGTTCTTTCGATGTAACCGGTCAATTGTGGCAATGCAACTCCTGACAAGAGGTTGATTATCACGATAACCACCATCAACTCGATGATGGTGAAACCGCGTTTACTCCTCCCCTTTTTTCTGTTTTCAATATCCATAACACCTTCTTTTTTTTAAAAAATATAAACAAATCTTTACAATATGGCAATTTTTGTAGTTATTTTGTAACTAGATTGCGCCAGAATTTTCCGTAGGTTGTGGTTTTTCTCTATTCCAAATTGGAATAGAAAAGTCAACAGCCCGGTAGCCAATTTACTTGATTTTAATCCCACAAAGAACGCACCCCCGAAGGGGTGCGCTAATCATTCCAAGGAGCTTTAGGATGATTATTTTTCAATTCCGGGCTTCAATGTATACACGTATTCCATGTGGTTTCCGAAAACCATGTACTTGGCATCGGCATAAACACCTTCGTTTTTAAGCTTGAATGCTGCTGTCGTATAGCAACCACAGCCTTCACCCGGGGGCAATTTCACCGATTCATCTTTGCTTATTTTAGGTTTCACAAAGAGCGTGTCATTCGAAACAAAAACATTCACGCTAGAAACATATTCATCGCAACTGAACGAAGTCTCCATGACAAGGACTGCGTCACCTTCGTCTTCGTACTTTAGGGCAAGAGGAATTGATCCGTTTTCTGTCGTCTCCGAAAAATCATCCCATTCAGCAGCATTGATGTATTTATAGCTCAAAAGAGATTCTTCGTCAACAGAGCCATTCCTGCATTTCCCGATAACATCCGTCACTTCCTGATGCGGCTCAGATTCATCAAATTCCGGTGCATCGGGAATCGTGGGTTCTTCGATTTCGGGCCTTACAGGCGCCGGTTCAGAAGTTACCACAAAAACATCGCCGGAATACTTGAAATATTTGGCATCGGCATCGCTTGACTTAATACTGAACAGGTGATCCTTGATACACATGCAGTTTGTCACGGCGGCATCTTCCAGATTGAACCAGATTTCCAAGGTATCGCCAGAACGTTTTGACCTAAAACGGGCATCCACATCGCAGTAGTCGTTCAATTCAGGAACCAAAACCTGATAGTTACCGTCTTCGTCTTGAGTCAGATACGCCTTGTCAAGTTCTTCAGAACCAGCCTTTTTAGCCAAGACGCCCAAACCATCGTCAAGGCATTTGCTTACCATCCGAAGGTCAACATTTTTGTTGGATCCTGCAGAAACGTGATTCCCGTTAGAATCCGACGAGGAATCATCGCTACATGCCCAAAAAGCAAGCGAAAAGGCCGCACAACAGGACAAAAACTTTTTCATGTAAACCTCCAACACAATTTAATATAAATTAACATAGCCCTAAAAACAAGCCTTTCTGCCCATTTTTTCATTTTTTGCAAAAAACGATGATACGAATCACTAAAAATGGGGCGTTACGGGGGTGGAACCCCCGTTGGAAAGGGTAGCCCAAGCGCGGCTTGGGCGAGGGGAAGGCTTTCCCCCATTGAACCTTACTTTTTTGTAACATAGATGCATTTTTCACCCCATTTTCTGTTTACTGCCTACTGTCTACTGCCTACTTTTTTTATCTTTGCACCCGCAAAAATTTAAAAGGACACAAACCATGAACTACAATCCTTTAGCACAGGCTCTCAACGCCGAACTTTCTGCCAACGGCTGCAAAGTTCTCGACATGCTCTCTGAACAGGGCAAGGCGATTTTCTTCCCCCGCAAGGGAATCCTCGGCCAAGGCGCCGAAGCCAAGGGCTCCGAGATCAACGCTACGATTGGCACCGCCCTCGAAGACGACGGCTCTCCGCTCGTGCTGGATTGCGTCCTCAAGTCCCTGAATCTGCCCAAGCAGTCCTTCCTGTACGCCCCGAGCTTCGGTAACCCGGACCTCCGCAAGGAATGGAAGAAGCAGGTCATCATCAAGAACCCGACGCTTGCAAACAAGAATTTCAGCACGCCGGTCGTGACCTGCGCCTTGACGCATGCCATCAGCTGCGCCGGCTACCTGTTCCTCGATGCCGGTGACGAAGTGATTATCCCGGACCTGTACTGGGACAACTACGAGCTCGTGTTCGAAAACGCCCGCGGCGCAAAGATCAAGACCTTCAACACCTTCAAGAACGGCGGTTTCGATACCGAAGCCTTGAAGGCCGCTTTGGAAAACAGCAAGGGCGACAAGAAGGTCGTGCTCCTGAACTTCCCGAACAACCCGACCGGCTACACCGCTACCGAAACGGAAGCGGTTGAAATCGCCAAGATCCTCACCGAATGCGCCGCCAAGGGCAACAAGGTGGTGGCTCTTCTCGACGACGCTTACTTCGGACTGGTGTACGAAGAAGGCGTGACCAAGGAATCCCTGTTCGTCAAACTCGTGGACGCTCACGAAAACCTCCTCGCCGTCAAGCTCGACGGTCCGACCAAGGAAGACTACGTATGGGGCTTCCGCGTGGGCTTCATGAGCTTCGGCTTCAAGGGTGCAACCGAAGCCCAGCTCAAGGCTCTCGAAGACAAGGCCGCCGGTACCGTCCGTGGCAACATTTCCAACGCCCCGAGCATCAGCCAGAAGATTCTGCTTGCCGCTTACCAGAGCCCGGAATACGCCCAGCAGAAGGCCGAAAAATACGCCACTTTGAAGAAGCGCTACGACATCATCAAGGAAGTCCTCACCGCCCATCCGGAATACAAGGACGCCTTCGACCCGATGCCGTGCAACAGCGGTTACTTTATGTGCATCAAGCCGAAGGGCGTCGACGCAGAACAGCTCCGCGAAAAACTCATCAAGGACTACAGCACCGGTACGATTATGCTTTCTGGCTTGATCCGCCTCGCATTCTCCGCCGTGCCGACCGAAAAGCTTCCCAAGCTCTTCGACAATATCTATAATTGCATCATGGGAATGAAATCGTAGATTTCATTCTAAATTCAGAATTATGATTTCGGATTTCGGAGTTGTTAATAAGGCGGCTACGCCGCGACTATTTAAGTTCTGAACTCTGAATTCCGAACTCTTAATTAATCACCTGGAGGATACATGTCCGACAACGCCATTTTAAGTTACAACGGAAAGAGCATCGAGCTCCCTGTTGTTGAAGGTGCTGAAAACGAACACGGTCTCGACATCTGCAAACTCCGCAAGGAAACCGGCCTGGTGACCTTGGATTACGGCTACCTGAATACCGGTAGCACCCGAAGCGCCATCACATACGTGGACGGCGAGAAGGGTATCCTGCGTTACCGCGGCTACAGTATCGAAGACCTTGCCGAAAAGGCAACCTTCCCCGAAACCGCCTGGCTCCTGATTTACGGTGAACTGCCGACTCAACAGCAGCTCGCGCGATTCCGCACGTTGTTGACCGAAAACGCCCTCCTCCACGAAAACCTTCTGCATTTCTTTAGGCAGATGCCGCCGAGTGCCCACCCGATGGGTATTCTGAGCTCCATCGTGAACGCCGTGGGCCTGTTTACGCCGCGTTTCTACGACGACGAAAACATCGCCGACGTGTTCGACCTCACGACCGCAAGCCTGATTTCGAAGATCCGCACGATTGCCGCCTTCTCTTACAAGGCAAGCATCGGTGAACCGTTCGTGTACCCCGAAGCGGAACGCAGCTACTGCAGCAACTTCCTGAACATGATGTTCAGCAGCAAGGCGCGTTCCTACCACCCCGATCCGATCATGGAAAAGGCGCTGAACACGCTTCTGATTGTTCACGCCGACCACGAACAGAACTGCTCTACCTCTACCGTGCGTATGGTGGGTAGCTCTCACGCTAACTTGTACGCAAGTATCTGTGCCGGCATTTGCGCCTTGTGGGGTCCGCTCCATGGCGGTGCAAACCAGGCCGTGCTCGAAACGCTCCTGCGCATTCAGCAGAGCGGCATGACCATCGAACAGGTGATGGACAAGGCTAAGGACAAGAACGACCCGTTCCGTCTTTCCGGTTTCGGTCACCGCGTCTACAAGAGCTACGACCCGCGCGCGAAGGTTTTGAAGAAGCTCATGTACCAGGTGTTCGAACGCGAACACTTCCACGACCCGCTTCTGGACATCGCGCTCAAGCTCGAAGAAGCCGCCCTCAAGGATGACTACTTCATCGAACGCAAGCTCTATCCGAACGTGGATTTCTACTCGGGCATTCTCTACCGCGCCATGGGCATTCCGACGAACATGCTTACGGTGATGTTCGCCATCGGTCGACTCCCCGGCTGGATTGCCCACTGGAAGGAAATGCACGACGATCCGAATTCGAAGATTAACCGTCCGCGCCAGATTTACACGGGCCACACGGCTCGCGCCTGGGTCGACCGCGACAAGAGATAAAAGACCGCTCGCGCCCAAATAAAGCAATTAAAAAGCCGCCGGAACTTCCGGCGGCTTTTGTTGCAAGGTCTATCAATTGGTGCGATTAATGACTTTCGGGCGACCGCTCTGCAGCTTCATCAGCAAATCAGCGACCTCGTTCCAATGATCCAGAACCACCTTGCCAATGGCAGGGTCGTACATCACGCCCAAATTCTTCTCAATTTCATTGCGGCAGTATTCCAACGACAAAGCATCGCGATAGACGCGCTTGCTCGTCATGGCGTCAATGGAGTCCGCAATTGCAATAATTCGGGCGCCGATAGGAATTTCTTCGCCCTTCAGGCCTTCGGGGTAACCGCGACCATCGTAACGTTCATGGTGATGCAATACTATCTGCACCAGTTCGTGGGTGTAGTTGGACTGCATCAGAATCTTGGCGCCAATCACCGGGTGCTGCTTAATGATCGAGAATTCATCATCCGTCAGCTTACCAGGCTTGCCAAGAACACTGTCGCTAATACCCATCTTGCCGATATCGTGCAAATGTGCGGCATGGGTAATCAACGAGACAGAAGCTTCCGAAAGGCCAAGTAACCTTGCAATCTGTTCAGAGAACGCCTTCACGCGGTCCGAATGATGCGCCGTATAGGAATCCTTCGCTTCTTCCACCGTAATCAAGCAAGAAATCAAGTCCTTGAGATTCTGGTTCTCGTTATTTTCTACCGGTTTGTGGTAACGCACCTTGTCGCGGTACATATTCAAGTCGGCTTCCATCTTCCAGTCACTAATGGACTTGCGAACGCCAGAATCGCTACGCAGGCGGCTTTCGCCCACTGCAATGGACAAGTGGTACAAAGCGTCCTTGTTGTATTCTTCGATGCATTTCTGCAGGTTGCTATACAGCACGAACAAGGAATCCAGCGGAGCACGCGTCACCACGGCAAATTCGTCACCGCCAATTCTGAAGCAGTTTCCGGTTGCACCGTAAGCACTCTTGATAGCGTTACCCGCAGCCACAATCAAGGCGTCACCCGCCTGATGGCCAAAGGTGTCGTTTGCGTACTTCAAACCGTTCACGTCCATCAACACCATGGTCCAGGTACCTGCCTCGGAATCCTCCTGGCCAATCGTCTTAAGAAGTTCGTCAAAGGCAAGCCTGTTTTCAAGACCAGTCAAAGCGTCGGTCGTCGCGACATCCTGCAAGTGTTCGTTCATCACGCGCAGCTTGCTGTTAATCTGTTCCAGTTCAAAAGAAGTTTCGCGAATGAAGGTCGCCATACGGGCCGCAAGCGGCAAACGCGAAGCCATCCCCTCTTGGATATCTTCTACAGGCGCATGTTCATGCTTTACCGCAGGACCTTCACGCATCGAGGCAAATACGAGCGTAATGTTGTGCTGGTTCAAGTGGCCCTTTTCACGTAGGAACTCGCCATGCGAGAAAAATCCGGTGCTAGAAGCCAAGCCCTTGAACGGAGAAATTTCGTAAGTCGGTTCATGCTGGGACCAGAACGCCTTTCGGGCCGCGCAAGAGAAGATATGCTGCACTTCGGGAGCAAACTTTTCGCACGCTTCACTTTCAGCCTTAATCTTTTCCACAATCAATTGCGGTTCACCATACGACAACCGGACAATGGACCCCTCGTCAATATCCGAAGACATAGAGAGCGAACCATCCGGATTACTCGCGCCAGCCGCACGCACAATCGAAACGCCATTATGCTCGTAAAGCATAGGGAATTCAAGCGCGTTGTAGAAGAAATTGCTGTCGTTTTTGATGTTCAGGTACTTGTTATAAATTTCGTAGGCCGGAACGCCGCCCAGTTCATAAAGGATATTGCCCTCCGAACGGGTCACGTGGAAGTTACGTCCAATGGGTTTCCAGCCGCTAATCTTGCGAGATTCAATATAAAGATCGTCACCGCCGTAGAACACGACCAAAAGACCGGACTTCGTATAGCCACCCACCGACGAGAACACGCAGGAATTCGGGCTCGTAATATCGGGAGAACAAACAATACCGCCAAAAACCTGAATGTTCGGAGCAAGGCTGTCAAGCCCTTCGCAAAGAGCCGTCGTCGAGAAGGGCGAAATGCAGTGATAAATTTCTACAGCCTTGACCCAAGGATCCTTGTCGGCTTCAGCCACGATCTGGCTTGCAATGCCACCGACAGACTCCCTGGAAAAGTCGTACTGCACAATCTTGAACTTGCTGGAGGGTTTTTCGAAAATGATTGCGGACACAGAAATGTCGACCGTCTGTTCACAGTCCACAATATTTCCGCTAGTCGAGTTACCGAACCACGGCGTCTCGGGGAACACGCGTTCCAGAATATCCCAAACGGGCTTCAGTTTTTCGGGATCCAATATGGTTGAATGGATTTGGAAGCACATCGTGGGGGAACCATGTTCCTTGTACCACTTGCTAAACAGGAAGAGTTCGTTTTCAAACCCGACTGCATCCTTATACGCAAATATTTTGTTCCTCATATTTCCCTTCTTAAGAACAATAGATGACTTTAATATATATAAGAAAAAAGGGAATTTTACAAACAGGCCCCCTAAAACACCCCTAAAAAGCGACCTTAAAGTAGTCCAAATTGGAATAATTTGGGGGTAAAAAAAGGAAAAACGAAAAAAATCCTTGTTTGCAATGCAGACAAGGATTTCGCTTTATTCACAATAAGGAAAAATTACTTTTTCTTCGCCGTAAGAGTCTTTGTAGCCTTCAGATTAGCCTTTGCAGCGAGCTTCGTATCGGCAGTCTGAGCAAGGGTTACGGCCTTTTCAATTTGCTTGAAGTCGGCAGCCCTAAACAACTCGCGATCCATTCTATAGCCCACAAGGGAGCCGCCACGTTTTACAGGTTTGAGGTGTTCAAAGGCCCATCTTTCAACGATAATCCCTTTCGTTCCGTCAAAAGAGAGGACCTTGCTGCCTTTCGCCGTAGCTTTTGCAACAGTCTTTGCGGCAACCGCTTTTGTTTCAATTTTTGTAGCCATTGTATTTTCCTTTTTTTAGGGTTAGAGAGTTAAAAGAAATATCCCTGAGAACGACGTTTTTCAAGAACCTCGTCACAAATCGCCGTCAAGATTCGTTCATGAGTGCACACTTCAGGAGACACACCATAAATCGATCCTGTTGTATAAAAAGACGTACATCCACATTCATGCGCGGAACAGCGATATTTAATCGCACAGTTCTTGCATTCAGGTTTATCATTTTCTAGAAAATGGCACAAGTCTTTGGCGACGGGGCCAGAAAACATTTCAAGTCCATTTTCCAAGACATTGCCCAAAACATACTTCGCATCAGGTGCGCTTGTTACAAACCGACTACAAGGAAACACATTTCCATTCGCAGCGACACCAAATCCACCTTTGGAAATGGAACAGGACTGTTCCTTTTGTCTAGTATTCAGGACATCATATGTAATTTTATCCTGAATCGTTCCTAAATAAAAATCTTTTCCGGCATTTCTGAAATCAAACCAGAACATGGCCATTTTTTGATATTCCAAAGCTAGAGCATCTAAATCTTCGCCAGTCCATTTGCCATCATAATCCACCGCGGTCGACATTCCCCTAAAGCCTTGTTCAAACACCCACTTAACGGAGTCAGCCAATCCCTGCACATGTTTGCGAGTCACCACCGACAAAACGGTTGCATCCATATCGACCAATCTTGGAATATACGGAGCGATATCTTTAAAACAGCCTTTTCCATTAATTTTGACTCTAGAGATGTCATGTTTTTTTTCCGGTCCATCTAACGACAAATATATTTGAAATTTTTCTTTTTGAAAAAAGTCCAAAAGGTCATTGGAAAAAAGCGTGCCATTCGTATTCACCGCAAAGTGCATTTCAAAATTTTTGGGCAACTTTGCACGTTCAGATTCAACCATCATTTTTGCAAATTCAACACCTTTGCAAATGGCATCAACACGTAAAAGAGGTTCACCACCAAAAAAGGTGATATTAAAAAATTCATGTTTTAACTTAATGGTTCTCTCTAAAGCTAATTTTATCGATTTTTCAAGAATTTCATCGCTCATTTCAAGTTCGCGATTCACTTGGCTTGATTTATAATAGCAATAGTTACAACGTAAATTACACTTTTCCGTCAAGCTTAGCAATAAATTCATATTTCACCCTCATCATCAGCATTTAACAAATTAAATAAATTCAAACAAAATAATTACTTTTTCAACACACAAAGTAAACATTTTACAATGAAAGTATAATTTGTATGATAACAAGCAGACACTTTAAAATTCTTGTAATACAAACACTATCTATTTACACTACTCAAAACATTGCAATGTTTACATAAAAAACCGTCCCCATCGAGGACGGTTTTCCACAACGAATTAAGCAAGAAATTTTTTAGTCTACACCCTTCGCCTGAACCACCTTTCCCAGCGGTTCAAACGAATGACCCTTGACATCAAAGGGCAGGCGATCTTCGCGAATCGTCATTTTCACGAACATGTTTACTGCTGCCGAAACCGTAATTCCAACGGAATCACAGAATGATTCGAACTTTTTCTTTGTTTCATCTTCCATTCGTACGCTTACTATTGCCATAATTCCTACCCTTAAAAAAGCTCTTTAACTATAGCTTATTTTCAGCCTGTTGTCAAATTTACAATTTATTTACAATTAGTGTTTTTCGCATAAAATAACGCCAATTTCGCAAATATTTTATAAACAAGCAAACCAAAGTCATACATTTGCAATACAAGAAACTTTGATTTTAAGACAAACTCAAAAATTTAAAACAAATACAAAATTGAATTTATCTAAAAAATTTCAGATAAAAATTATTTACCTTCCGACAAACTGGTCGCCAAACTTCAATTCGGTTTCTTTGGCTCCATTCAGATTTATCAAGCGATTCGGATCAAAGCACATTGATTTCACACCACCATTTCTCAACACCTCAAGGCGCTCAAAAAATTCTTGCGGAGTCTGCGCAGTAAGCAGGGTCTGTCGCACATGCATACCGACTTCGTCACCACATCCTTCTTGGCAAAAGCCCTTGCAGAGCCTTGCGCCCAACTGTTTCAGGCGGCCTAGCGCCCCCATTTCAGTAGAGCCGTCTTCAAGTTTGAACTTGTAGTAAAGCGGGAACACGTCGAGAGCTTCCATCGCAGTAATTTCATGTGCGGGCTTACCTTCCCAGGCATCGGCAATCTGTCCGAAAATCCACGGGTTGTGCATGGCGCCGCGGCCAATGGACACGCCCGACACACCATAGGTTTCAATGCGCTCGCGGGCTACTGCCACACTGTTCACGTCGCCGTTGCCAATCACGGGAATCTTGGCCGCGGCCGCGACCTTGCCAATCCATTTCCAGTTGGCAAGGCCGTTATACCCCTGCAAGCGGGTACGGCCATGCACCGTGAGCATTTCAACGCCTTCGCCCTCGGCAATCGCAAGCGTTTCCATCACGTTAATGCTTTCGTTGTCCCAGCCGATTCGGCACTTGAGCGTCAGCGGGATATCAACACTCGAAGAATCCAGCGCGGACTTAACATCGTGCAAGATTTCTTGCAAGCGCGGCAGGTCGCGCAAAAGTCCAGACCCGCTTCCCTTCCCCGCCACCTTCGGTGCCGGGCAGCCCGCATTCACCTCGATAAACTCCGGATGAAGGTTTTCGGCTATCTTTTTAGCGGCAGCGGCCATCTTGTCAGGGAACCGCCCAAAAATTTGGACACCAAAGGGGCGTTCTTCAGGGAAGAACTTCAGTTGCTTGTGGCCATCCAGGCAAAAAATGGCATCTCCATCCGTCGGGACGAATTCCGACACCAAAAGGCCCATGCGATTTCCCGAAAGAACCCGGCAAAGTCTACGGAAGGGAGCATCCGTCACCCCGTCCATGGGGCTGAGGATAGTGTTCGGAAACACGTCCAAATTTCTAAGCCTGAAACTTTTCAACATTTTAACCACAATTATCCACAAATAGTCCGCAACTAGAGCCCGAAAAAATTATTTAATTTGAATATAACCCGTACGCTAACTCATTGATAAACCTATATTTAAGCCGTGGCAAATATAACTAAACAAGCACTGATTCAAGAAATCGCCAAGTCCACCGGATTTGTGCGCAACGATATTAAGACCGTTATCGAGCAGTTCCTCGACCTTTTGGGCGAAAAACTGATCGAAGGCAACACCATCGAGATCCGTGGTTTCGGCACTTTCAGCTGCAAGCCGCGTAAGGCTCGCCCGGCCCGCAACCCCCGCACCGGCGAAACAGTCCTTATCGAAGAACGCATGGTCCCTTCCTTCAAGTTCAGCAACGACATCAAGGACAAGATCAACAGTCTCGAAGCCCTGGTCGAAGGCGTGAACGCCAAACTCGAAGCCGAAGACCGCGACGTCATGATTTCTGCCCAGCCGCAAGTTCAGGCTGACGAAGAAGCCTAACCCATTTCGCCACAGAAAGTTTTAAAGCCCCGACATTGTCGAGGTTTTTTAATTTTAAGCCGAGCCGCTAAGTCAGTGAGGCGACTTCTTCTGCCGTCAGGTATCGCCACCCGCCCTTGCCAAGAGTCTGGTCCAGCACCACCGGGCCGATGGCTTCGCGCTTAAGCGTAAGCACATGATTGCCTACAGCGGCAAACATACGGCGGACCTGATGGTACAGTCCTTCACCAATCGAAATCAGCACAGAATCGCCATCAACCGAAAGTTCGCGCGCAAGCACGGGGCGGCGTTCGTCTTTCAGCATCACGCCGCGCAACAGTTCCGCCTTCTGCTCTTCGGTAAACGTGCGCGCCAACGTCACGCGGTACTGCTTCAGGTAACCCTTCTTGGGGCTTTCGACCTTGTGGATAAAATCGCCCTGGTTCGAGAACAGCAACAGGCCCGAAGAGTCCGCATCCAGACGGCCCACCGTCTGGATTCCCATCGCGGTAAAACGGTCCGGCAAAAGTTCGAACACCGACTGGTGGTCGCGGGCGTTATGACTGCATTCCACGTCCAGCGGTTTGTCCATCATGATGTAGAGTTTTTCGATTGTCGGGACTTCTTCTCCGTTCACCGTAATCGATTCCGGACGTTCCTTGAATACCACAAACGGATCGTCAAGAACCTCGCCATTCAGTTCCACCATGCCCATACGCACTAGTGCACGCGCGTCCTTGCGCGAGCCAAAGCCGATAGAAGCAAGCAGTCTATCCAAAGTCAAAGCAGGCATCAGTCATCCTCCGACATCATTTTCACAATCTTGCTGCGGATAAAGCCAAGTTCCGGGAGTTCGCCCGTCTTAAGAATCTTGGCGCGGCGACGCCAGAACGTAAACGCCACAATGCCGCCATAGAAAAGAATTGCCAAAATCAAACCCAACACACGGCAAACATTTATCGATGCCCGCAAATGGCCTTCGGCATGCGGTTCATGGTCTCGCGTCCAGTCCATGCGGAAGTCCCAAGCGCCAATGTAAGGGAAACTCTTGAGGACTCCGTTCAACGCCGCGGCGTAGCCCATGTTCTCGTATTCCTGAAAGCGGATGCCTTCTACAAAGCAATCGGCAAAGCGCATTCTGAACAACTTAAACAAAGCGGACAACGCATGGCGTACAGCCCACCAGGCGCGAGTATCGAATTCAGGAGTCAGCAAAAGCGTCCAGAATTCTACATCCGTCAGCGAGCGCTTTTCTTCTTTCTCTTCTTCCGCCGATTCATTCACCGGTGCTTTTTCTTCCGCCGGATTTTTTTCTTGCAATTTTTTTTCTGAAGATTTCTCGTCCGACGGGTTTTTACCCGACAATTCCGGTTCTTCTTTTTCTTCAACCGATTGCGGCTCTTCCTTTTTTTCGGCAGGCTTTACCGGCTCGGTTGTCTTTGCAGGCTCCGCCGTTTTTTCCGGTTCACGCGTACTTTCCGGTTCGGACTTTTGCTCTACCTTCGGTGCCTCCTTCGATTCCACAGGTTTTTCCGGAGCCTTTGCGACTTCTTCATCTACAGAGGCGGAACAATCCTCTTCCTCGGACTGTTCCTTCTTGCCAAACTTCTTTTCGTAAGTATATACGTGCTTCTTGAAAAAGCGAACGCAAACCGTTACGCCTTTAAAATCTGCCGAAAAGTCAATCCAGAATATAAACGGAAAGAACAGGGCGACAAGCACCAAAGCACAAAGTACACCCCAGAACCAAATCAAGGTGGTTACTTCTCCGATTCATCAGCCTTCTTGCTGATGATATCGATCAATTCCGCAAAGCTCTTGGTCTTGAGGATTTGCGAGAACTGGTCCTTGTAATTGCGGGCGGTAGAAAGATCGTCAATGACCAGATCCCAGGCCATCCACTTGCCGTCCACCAGGCTCATCTTGTATTCCAGAACCGATTCCTTGCCCTTGTTCCAAAGGTGAGCGACCACGCGGGCTTCGTTATCCTTCTTCATCTTGGCGGGTTCGTAAATCGTGGAGTCGGCACGGTAGAGTTCCAGGCGCTTGGCGCTGGAATTACGGACCATGCGCTGGAATTCGGCAACGAACTTTTCCTGCGAGGCGGCATCCTGGGCATCCCAATCCTTGCTGGACAAGGATTTCTTGGCGAGCAGGGCGAAATCGAAGGAATCGCTGAGCAAGCTCTTGACGCGTTCCGTTTCCTTCGCATTGCGGCTAGACTTCTTCAAGAGTGTCTGAAGTTCGGCATCCTTTTTCTTGATAGCGGCAACCGGATCTTCGGCAGCAAAGGCGACCAAAGAGGCACATGCGATGGCAATCAAAATCTTCTTGAACATTTTCTTCTCCTTTAAACTCACTGATTCATATAAATCGTGTGGAATTCCTTCAAAGACATCCCAATCTTTGCAATCAGCTGGGCGAACTCCACATTATACGAACATACCGCAAAATAGTAATCTTTTTGCATGGTAATATTTTGCGTATAAGCCGAAACCAAGTCACCCGTCTTTGATTTGTCCAAATCGTACTGCATGGCAGCGCCCTTCAAAATGCCTTCGGAAGCGCGCAGGCTTTCTTTCATGGCATCAAGTTTTTCCTTGGCGGCAACTACCTGGTAATACTGTTCTTCGGCCTTGGCCATTAAGCCTTCCGAAGCGTAAGATTCTTTCAGTTGAAGGCCGCGCATATCTGTACGTGCGGAACGATAGCCTTCCCAGTTTTTCCAGAAATTCAAGTTATAGCGAACACCCACACCCAAAACGCCATCGAGTTTATTCACGGCATCTTCGGCAAAAGCGTTTTTCTGCAAGATACTTCTGTTACCGGCCCAGCTCTTCACGTATTCAATTTCGCCCATCACGAAGAATTCGGGGGCAAGCTTCGCTTCGGCCAAGTCCATCTGAATACGGCGGGCGCGAATACCGGCCGAGAGTTGGCGCAGTTCCGGATGGTATTTCAGTGTCATGCTGCGCACTTCGTCAAGCGAGGGCAATGGTTCTGTGCGCGGTGCCAAAATAGAATCTTCTGCCACAAAAGAATCGTTTTCATCCATTCTCAGCGAAAAACGAATGGCGAGCATCACACGCTTCATACCCAAATTGGCTTCGGTGACGCCTTCCTTGACCGTATGCATTTTGGCCTTCAGGTTCAAGAGGTCCATCTGCGACACGTTCGGGTCGTCATCGTCCAGCGCTTCTTCCAGCTTTTCGTAAGCGTCATCTACCTTGGACTGCGCATCGCCTGCAATGCGGATCATTTCTTTTGCCAGGAGGTAGTTGTAGTAGTACGTCTGTAGTTCCACATCCTTTTTGTGAATCTGGTTCTCGATATCAAAGCTTTTTTGCTGCAGGTCGGCTTCTAGAGCCATTTTACCGGCACGGTACTGGCCCAGATTCAAAGGCTGGATAAATTTCGCCTGGACACCCCAGAATGGACCCATTTTGGTAAAGTCATAAACTTCGACCGTATCGCCGTTCTGCAATTCGTTCTTTAAACCGGGGGCCGGCCCCACCATCATGCCCACATAAAAAGTCGGCAAAATGGCTTCGGATTTCAGTTTGCGGATCTGGTTTTTCTTCGCTTCGGTGCCATATTTGAGTTCTGCCACCTGCGGATCCGCCGCAAGACCCTCTTCCACGAACTGGTCAAGACTATACCGGATTTCACCGGCAAGCACACTTGTGACCAAGAAGAGGACTGCGATTACACGAAACATGAGTAAAATCTAGTAAATTTAACGACAATTTACTTACGACTTATCTGTCGGAACCGCCATCTTGTCTTAAAATTCGAGACTCATCAGGTTCCGGTATTTGGAAATCACGTGCTCGTAATATTTGGTCGGCAAAGGCTTGCCCGATTGAAGCATCCGGTCTACCGCGGAATGTCCTAAGTTGTATGCAATCAAGGCATCTTTCCAGTTGCCGTACCTAGAAATGAGTCGAATCAAGTAAGCCGTTCCCACAGTCACGTTGATTTCGGGCCTAAGCAAGTCCTCTTCGGTTTCGATTTGAAGCCCAAAGGGTTCACCCATTTTCTTGGCGGTTTCAAGCTTGATTTGCATTAAACCCAAGGCTCCCGAAAACGCACCGGACTGTTTACGGCCGCGCGCATTGGGGTTACCACGGCTTTCTTGCGCGACCACCGCCAAAATAAGCAACGGGTCCGTGACATAAGACCTCGAAATCTGCCAAAGCTGTTCCGTCAGCATTTCGCGCTGGCCTTCACTCAGGCGGCCTTTTGAAAGATAATCCAGCGCACGGCTGATCTTGACATAGTCAATCGTCCACTTTCCCCAAGCGCTCAGCTGTTCGAGCTCTCCGCGCAAAATGGACTCTTTAACGGCTAGTTCCCGGATTTCAGCCTGGCGCGCATGCCAGTGAGACACAAAAAGCCCCAACGCCCCGAAGCAAAGCACCAGGGCAATCGCAAACGTGAGCTTGGATATGCGAACGTTACTTTTCACGCCTTGTATTCTCTAGGTATTCCAAATAGCTCACCCAATCCTGAATGAGCCCGAAGGAACTGAGCCTTGTCGTATCTTGCACCACACCTAGCTTGCGGAGCGGCCCAATCGAAGATTCTAGCTTGTCGATTTCTTTAATGTAACGTTCCTTCTGGTTCTGAAGAGCAATGATTTGCGCCTGTTTGTCAGAAATTTCATGGCCCTGCGACGAGATGATTATGAACAAGGTAATCATCCACCCAAGAATCAGCGATATGAGCGCAACGGCGACACCCGAACTCACGGTAATGCCCGAGCGCAGCCCGTAATGCAGGCCAATTTGCTGCAGTTGCTTCTTGGTACCCGACTTCTTGTACGCCTTGCGGTTCTCGTAGACATCGAAGATGCTCAAATACTTCGAAAAATAATCGTGGAGTTCAGCCGATTCGAAAATCAGGATCAGCGCCGACTTTTGAGCTTTGACGCGGTTCAAGAGTTCCAGGAACACTTCCAGGTAGCGGTCGCTAGTGAAATGCGCATTCTGCAAGTTCAAGAAGTAGAAGCAGCCCGGGCCTTCGACGAGCATATCCAGCTTCTCCTTGACCGCCGACAGCTGCGGCAAGCCAAGCGAACCGGACAATGTAAGTTCCACATCGTTTCCGCGAGATTCCACCTGTATGTCAATCAAGTCTGACTTCATCGATTACCTCTTGGAAATTTTAACCGTCATGAGCACGGAGAATTCGGACTCGCCCGCTAGATTCATTTTCCAGAACGGGAACACACGAATACCTTGCAGGGCTTCCGGGGCGGCTTGCGCAGACGCTCCGAAAATCGGCGACACCAGAACAGAAGTTTTTTTCTCAAAGACAAGCTCGATTCTAGAAGTAGTCGTCTTGTCCGCAATTTCAAAAGAGCATGCATCCGGGAAAATGAGCGGGTCGCGGAAATTGAATTTGAGCGGGACGCCGTCAATCAAAATGTCCTTGTCCGTATGGCCGCAGGCGAGAAGCCCCGTGTCAAGCAAAGTCCCGAAGAAGCCCTTGATCGTTTCGGGAGAATTGTTCAAGAGCTTGTACTCGACCGAGAACTGCGAACCCGTAGACGAAAGTTCGAAATTCTTTTCGGCATGGATCGCGAAAGTCTGGCCGCCATGCACCAAATGCTGATCGGACAACAAGGCGATATCGGTACCCGCATCATGGCGCTTGATTTGGTAATCGTACGCGGCCGTCAGCATCCCTTCGCGGTCAGACAGGATCTGGTCTAGCTTTTCGGCCTTGAGTTCCACGTTGGGAATCATGAAATCCAAAAAACCGACAGCCGGATTTCCGTCGTCACGCCAAGCCCCCAGTACACTATTTTCGGCATCCTTGGCATTCAAGATATTCAGAATGCCGCCGTCGCGATAATTCAGCAAGAAGGAGTACGAATGGTTTTCGGCCCAAATGCTCTTGTAGCCTTCAAGCATAAAGTCGGCAATATCCAGGCGGATTCCATCGAACGAGACGAGATCGGTCAGGCGGTTTGCGGCCTGCAGCAAAAAACGCGTGCCCCACCAACGGACCATCGGCGTACGCATGCCTTCGCTATCCTGCATGTCGCGGTAATAGATAGGCGACATGGCTGGCAAAAGCATTTCGAAGAAATCATCGCGTTCACGGCCCTTGAGCAACGCCGCGGCACGGCGGAACTGGGCCAAAAGCATTTTGTGAAGCAGGTTGACTTCGGGTCTACGAATCAGAAGTTCACGACAGGTTTTCGCTGCCGCAGGCAAGCCGATCTTTCGGCCTGACGAAAGCAAGAAGCTCACACGGCCTTCGGCATTCTGTTCAGTGACAGCACTTGCAACCGTTTTCGTCGAAATCTCGTTCATTTCGACAAACTCGATCAAACGTTCAAAGAATGGGATAATATCGCCCGGCTGCGGAGGAATATTCAAGCCGACAACGGCAGCCTTTCCGCCACGACAATACGGTTCTGCAATCTGTTCCCACTGAAAATCATCGTTCGAAATGGCATCGGACAATTTCTGCGACACTGGGACCACTCGCATGAGCGAGCCCTTGTCTTCGACCGTATACCAGCCCGAAACGGGAGTCGTACGGCCAAGCGCATCCTGGAGCGAAGCCTCTTGCACTAGCGCATATTCAAAGCGGTGCTTTTCGAGGAGTTCGGTCATTTCCATTTCCCACACCATCGAGGAGTTGAAATAACCGGAAGGCTCGATGCCGAAATATTTCCACAGGAGCTTACCATGCTTCTTGAGTTGCATGGACTGCAGTTCTGTCGGGAACAACGGGAGCATCGGGTCGTAAAAGCCACCTCCCAGAAGTTCAAGCGAACCGTCTTCGATTGCGCGGCGCAGTTTGCCTAACATAAGCGGGCGCGGAACCTTGGTGGCCACCTCAAGAGTCGGACCGTCCAGGAACAGCGAAAACTTCACCTTGCCCGAATCGAGCATCATGCAGACGCCCTTCAGCAAATTCTCTACAACAGATTCAAGCTTTGCATACGCCGTCGATGGCGGCAACTGCAACACAAACGATAACGTCGGTTTCATGTGGTAAAGGATAGAAAATTTTGGCAAAACTATAAAAAAAAGGGAGAAGAGTCTCCCTACTTTCAGCCACAACTCAGCCTGCTCCGCACGCAAACAGGGATTCGGCCTTCGGCCTCTAATGTTTGCTTAGCGGACAGGCTATCGCCGTGGCTTACAGTACCCACTCGCCTAAGGGTTTCACCCCTAAAACCCCGTTATTGCAAAACTGACTTTATAACCGTAACTAGTCAATTTTTTTATTACCGGAGCAATATTCTTCAACTGAACACTTTTTCTCGAAACAAGCATTATATTATCACGATCTTCTTTTTCTTGCAATCCACGTCTAAGACGAATATCTTCTATATACTTCCACAAATCATCCTCATTCATAAATTCGTGAAATGTTTTTCCATCCATTAGACCTGTTTCATTTAAAAAGACTACATAAGAGATAGCATCTCCATCGCATTGTATGGTTAATAACAAATCAATATACCTTCTAGCATGCTCAATTTGCAATTCTTTATCTTTTATACGTCCATCCAGCAAATTCACGTCACGCAAACGACTTCTTTCGGGCAAACGCCAACTAAATTGCTCGCTAAAATTTGAGCCTATGACATACCGAATTGATATGTAGCCGTTAAATCCCAGCGTCGCAGCAACCTTATAAAAAACATCATAAGAAAGATTATCATCAATATGAATCCTTACATCTGGTCCCTCATCAGCAGGGGCACCTGTCCGTATGGCTTTTTCTTGTTCAATGCTTCTTATCTTCCGCAATTCATCATTTATCGGCGTAATTAATAAATCATCAACATTCAAAATATCTGCGGAAGTCTTACCGAGAACCTTACCATTCAACGAGTATCCATCAGCCCTTACATCCAAAACGATTTCACCTTCTTTTGGAGTCAAGAATTCCTTTTCCTCGTTGCAAGCAACAAGGAAAATTAGAAGAGCAAACAAACTAATCAGACGCATATAAGATAAAATATAATCAATAACATTCCCTAGCAGCTACAAGAAGCCGATGCTGAACCGAGTTCAGCATGACGCGGGCGAGGAATGCGTATAAAAAAAAGCCCCCTCGGGCGTTTGCGGCAAGGGGCCGTGAGCCGCAAGCGGCCTGTACTGACAGGCCGTGGCGGCGAGAGCGAGGCCCGGCCACGGGCACCTGCCCGCATAAGGGCCGAGCGGTATATAAAAAACGAAGAGGCCCCCCGCCGTTAGGCGAGGGGCCTCGAGAATCCAGCGGCGACCTACTCTCCCGGGCCCGTGGGCCAGGTACCATCGGCGATGAGGGGCTTGACTTCCGTGTTCGGAAAGGGAACGGGTATGACCCC
>CACVQR010000012.1:77987-80583 GCA_902756345.1 Fibrobacter succinogenes
GAAAGAAAGGAAAAGCTCTACCGGGCTATTAGTACCGCTCGGCTCAACGTGTCGCCACGCTCACACCTGCGGCCTATCGACGTCGTAGTCTACGACGGCCCTACATGGGGTTGCCCCCGCGAGACCTGATCTTGGGAACGGCTTCACGCTTAGATGCCTTCAGCGTTTCTCCGATCCGTACACGGCTACCCGGCAATGCCGCTGGCGCGACAGCCGGTACACCGGAGGTACGTCCGTCCCGGTCCTCTCGTACTAAGGACAGCTTCCCTCAAGTCTCGAACGCCCACACCGGATAGGGACCGAACTGTCTCACGACGTTCTGAACCCAGCTCGCGTGCCGCTTTAATTGGCGAACAGCCAAACCCTTGGGACCTTCTCCAGCCCCAGGATGCGACGAGCCGACATCGAGGTGCCAAACCTCCCCGTCGCTATGAACGCTTGGGGGAGATCAGCCTGTTATCCCCAGAGTACCTTTTATCCATTGAGCAACGGCCTTTCCACGCTGTACCGCGGGATCACTAAGCCCTACTTTCGTACCTGCCCGGCGTGTCCGCCTCGCAGTCAAGCTCCCTTATGCCTTTATGCTCTGCGCGCGATTGCCGACCGCGCTGAGGGAACCGTTGGATGCCTCCGTTACCTTTTAGGAGGCGACCGCCCCAGTCAAACTGACCATCAGACACGGTCCCTGTCCCGGATGACGGGACGAGGTTAGATCTCAAAGCGCGCAAGGGTGGTATTTCAAGGGCGGCTCCGCGACGACTGGCGTCGCCGTTTCAAAGCCTCCCACCTATCCTACACATGCGGGCCCTAAAACCAATGTCAAAATACAGTGAAGGTTCATGGGGTCTTTCCGTCCAGGTGCGGGTTGCCGGCATCTTCACCGGCACTGCAATTTCGCCGAGTCCCGGGAGGAGACAGTGCAGAAGTCGTTACACGATTCGTGCAGGTCGGAACTTACCCGACAAGGAATTTCGCTACCTTAGGACCGTTATAGTTACGGCCGCCGTTTACCGGGGCTTCGATTCAGGGCTTCGCTTGCGCTGACCCCTCCTGTTAACCTTCCGGCACCGGGCACGTGTCAGACCATATACGTCCACTTGCGTGTTAGCATGGCCCTGTGTTTTTGGTAAACAGTCGCTTCTGCCGTTTCCCTGCGACCTCCAACAGCTCCGTACTGTTCATACTCACCGTCGGAGGCTCCCCTTATCCCGAAGTTACGGGGTTGATTTGCCGAGTTCCTTCTCCCGAGTTGTCTCGAGCACCTTAGGCTATTCGCCTCGTCCACCTGTGTCGGTTTACGGTACGGGCCCACATTCGCTCCCTTAGGGGTTTTTCCTGGCACGGGCCCACGCGACTCCCGTTCCGGCCGAAGCCTTCGCGAGGTCCGGAGCCTGGGGCGTGTACCGGGGGGATTTGCCTCCCCGGAGCCTTGCACTCCATCCGCGGCATCCGTCAGCCGCTACGCGCTGTCCCATGCGTCGCCCCGTCGGTAGTGACGCTTACTGTGGGGTTCCGGAATGTTGACCGGATTGTCATCGGCTACGCCTCTCGGCCTCGTCTTAGATCCCGACTGACCCCGGGAGGATTATCCTTGCCCGGGAACCCTTGGACTTACGGTGTGCGGGTTTTTCACCCGCATTTTCGCATACTCATGCCAGCATTCTCGTTTCCGGTACCTCCAGCGGGCATCGCCACCCGCCTTCCCAGGCCTGCGGAACGCTCTCCTACCACTCCCTTGCGGGAGTCCACGACTTCGGTGACGTGCTTAGTCCCGATCATTTTCGGCGCGGGGTCGCTTGACCAGTGAGCTATTACGCTTTCTTTAAAGGGTAGCTGCTTCTAAGCTAACCTCCTGGCTGTCTGTGCAACCCCACATCCTTTTCCACTCGGCACGTACTTGGGGACGCTTAGTCGATGGTCCGGGTTGTTTCCCTTTCGTCCGCTGATCTTATCACCCGCGGGCTGTCTGCCATGCACCACGTTCACGGTATTCGGAGTTTGATAGGGTTTGGTAAGCGGGTGTGCCCCCTAGTCCTTCCAGTGCTCTACCCCCGTGAAGCTATACCTAAATATGTTTCGAGGAGAACAAGCTATCGCCCAGTTTGATTGGTCTTTCGCTCCTACCCACAACTCATCCGGACACGTTTCAATGTATATCGGTTCGGCCCTCCACGGAATGTTACTTCCGCTTCAGCCTGGTCATGGGTAGATCACTAAGGCTTCGTGTCTGCCGTGTACGACTGGTCGCCCAGTTGAGACTCGCTTTCGCTTCGGCTCCGGGCCTGAGGCCCTTAACCTCGCCGTACACGAGCAACTCGCTGGCTCATTAAACAAAAGGCACGCCGTCAGAGGGATGAATCCCTCCTCCGACAGAATGTATGCACGCGGTTTCAGGCGCTGTTTCACTCCCCTCTCGGGGTGCTTTTCACCTTTCCCTCACGGTACTGTGCACTATCGGTCATCTGCTCGTATTTAGCCTTGGAGGGTGGTCCCCCCGTCTTCAGGCAGGATTTCACGTGTCCCGCCCTACTCTTCGCCGGATGCTCCGTTCTGGGTCGCTACAGGCCTGTCACCTGCTATGGGGGGGCTTTCCATC
>CACVQR010000013.1 GCA_902756345.1 Fibrobacter succinogenes
CCACGAAAAAAGGCAAATGGGGTCTGAGGTCGGACCTACGGTCCTTTGGGGTATGAGCTCGGTCGCCTTCGGCTCCCTCTGGGGTTCAAGGAAACTTGACAAAAAAGGGGGAAGCCTCCCCCTGGTTCGCACTCCGTTGCTCTCCACCCCCACGCCTAGGGGGACACCCCCTAACACCCCCGTTCCTTGTTAAAGCCTATTTGACATCTTTTTTCTTTTGAGAAATATTCACGTTAAACATCAAGTTGACATCAAAATAGAATCGATTGTTACCAGAATCCAACTCATTCCCATATCGAAATTCAAAAGATAAAATCTTATAAGTAATGTAGATGCCGGCACCAAGTTCCTTGTAATATACCGTGTAATAATCAGCGTCTAAAGAACAGCAGTCAGGAGAATCTATGTGTGCATAAGAATTGTTTGAAAAAAATTGACTGAATCCAATATTGAAATTTGGCTGTATAGGATATTGTTCTATCAGCATTATTCCAAATGGACGATTAGGTTTTGACGCTTCATCCCAAACAAATGGTGTAACCCATGTTTGTATCCCCAAATAATCACTTGCGACCCCTGCCGTGAAACGCGGCAACACACTTGTCTCTAGAGCCACACCAAGAACAAAATATTCTACACGCCCCAAAGCGGTCCCTTCCAACATGACGGGTATTTCAGTAAAACCGTCATGGCCATCATCATCTCTTTGAATAACTTCGTCATAATAATCTCCTGCAACAACGGCTCCTCCAAAACCCATAGATAGCGAATGAGGTTTCACGTTCATGAACTTGGATGCCGATGGAGCATGTGACGAACACCCCGCAAGCAGCAAGGCGCACACCGCCAAGACAATCCATAAAATTCCGCGAGCCATTGTCTACAAAATAGAATATCTGGCCAAAAATCGAATTCATTCCATCCAACAATTCGTAGACTTCATCAAATAAAACAGGGTTAAACAACGCCAAAACAGTGAAATATAAACATAAAACATTGACTTTTTTGTGATTTTTATGTATATTTCACTTAGAATCCACCCACTTAAAAGAGGGCACAATGGCAAATCTGACGATTACACTGGACGACGACGACAAAAAGGGCATCGCCGATTTTTGCGAAAAGGTGGGAATGACCATCTCGGGGCTATACAACGTATTTACCAAGCAGGTTCTACGCGAAGGAAGAATCCCTTTTGAAATTTCCATCAACCGTCCGAATCGGGAAACTATCAAGGCGATGGAAGAGTCAGATGAAATTTACGCGAAATACCAGAAGAACCCCTCGAAGATGAAGACGTATACGGTCAACGAAGCCATTCGGGAGATGAAATCTTGGTAGAGAAAGGACCTAGATACAAAATCCTATGGACATCACAATACAAGAAAGATGTCAAGCGAGCAAAGAAACGGAATTACGATATGGAGGAATTATACGCCGTTGTTTCAAAGCTCGCAAATGACGACCCTCTTGAAGACAAGTATCGGGATCATGCTCTTGGAGGAAATTGGTCCGGGCATAGAGAACTTCACATCAAGCCGGATTGGCTCTTGGTTTACCGTAAACAAGACGATGTATTGATATTGGAACTTGTCCGCACAGGAACGCACTCGGACCTGTTTGACAAATAAAATCACACCGCGGCCGGCGCTCACCCCGTTGATAAGCACATCCGTCGGAACCTATTTCTTCTTCGCTTTCGCGGCGGGCAGTTCCGGCAACATCGCATCGAGCAGGCGAACCAGCAAATCGCCGTCTTCAATTTGCTCGTTGGTCACACGGAGCATGGGCTTTGCACCTTCGTAGGGCAACTGCTTCTTTGCGCCGGGGAGCATCGCCAAGGCCGCGGGCACAGGCTTTACCAGCAAGCGATCATCGTAAATTCCACCGAAGATTTTCCCGTCAGCGTACAAGATGTACTCGCCCATCATCTTGCGGGTCGTCACGCGGAATCCGCCTTCAAGCAGCTTTCCATTGAACTGCTCCAAAACATGGTCACGAAACTTCTCTGAACTCGGCATGGATTCCTCTCAACTTTTTTCACAATATAAAAAATTAATTTGTATATTCTCCTCATGTCCAATTATCTATTCCTCATCCTCGCCATTGTCGCAGAAGCCGCCGGCACCAAAAAGCACCGAAAAGGTGGTACAATACCACCTTTCCACAAAAAAAAAACACAGATTAAGCATAATATTCACATTAAAAGGTGGTATAATACCACCTTTTAAGCAAATTTTGTTATATTTAGGGTATGAAGCGCCCAAATCTCGAAAAAAACCTTGCCGAATGGCAGGCAATGCAGCCCCTTAGCGAGCACGACCAATTCCGCCTGAGCCGTCGTTTTTCGGTGGATTTCAACTACAACAGCAACCATATCGAGGGCAATACGTTAACGTACGGACAAACGGAATTGCTGCTCTTTTTTGGCAAGGTGGAAGGTATCGCGAAGGTTAGGGATTGCGAAGAAATGAAGGCCAGCGAAGTTTGTCTTAAAATAACTTCAGAAAAATCGCAGGACACACTCTCACCATTAACCCAAAATTTCATCCGCCAATTGCACAGGACCCTGATTCGAGAAGATTATCAAGTCCATTACACTCTTCCCGACGGGAACCACTCATCATATACAATTCATGCGGGGCAATACAAAACGCGCCCGAACAGCGTCATTACACGTTATGGGGATATTTTCACCTACGCATCCCCAGAAGAAACTCCTGCCTTAATGGCAGACCTTGTAGATTGGTACAACGAAACGGAATCGTCAAAATCAATGAATCCCGTCGATCTCGCCGCTTTGTTCCATTACCGTTATATCCGCATTCACCCCTTTGAAGATGGAAACGGGCGAATTGCACGATTAATCGTCAACTACATTCTAGCCAGGCACGGCTACCCAATGATGGTGGTCCGTAGCCGCAAGAAAAACGAATACCTTGACGCTCTACACCAATCCGATTTGGAAGTCGGCGACGCCCCTTCTGATGGAGCGCAAGCGACTCTTCGACAAATCAGGGCGTTCAAGAATTATTTCAAGAAAATTTATGCCGAAGAAATCGCATACAACATAGGCTTTGTTCAGGAGCATTCACCCGATGTTTGGTGGTACGATGGGGAACGGATAACATTCCGCAGCGAGAACTCGACAAGAATTCTCGAAAGCCTATTGGACAACCCATCCATTACATACCGAGAACTGCAACAAAAAATCGGGATCAACATGTCAGCCATTCAAAAACAGTTAAAAAATATGACCGACAAGGGGTATATCCTGCGGTCGGAAAACGAATGGCGAGTGATTATCGTTCCTTCTACGTAGAACAAACACCCCTAAAAACATGGTCACGAAACTTCTCTGAACTCGTCCTGATTATTTCAGGCGTTGCCGTACTGAATCTATTTTCGAAAATGGATCTCCACTAGGATATTCTATTCGACGGGTTCTATCTGCGGTCTTATCCTGCAGGGGGAGATAACCATTTCGGCGAAAGCCCCCCTCTCGCACAGATTAATTTATTTTCAATAGAAAATCACCTTAAAAAAGTTATATTTAACAGAGAAAAGGAGGAAATATGAAAATTCTCGCTTTGGTGTCACTCGTCGTATCCACAATCACATTTGCCGCTCCGCAGTACCCGTTTCCCCAGAACAAACAGTATGCATACGGGCATATCTTCAACCCCGACCTGAAAAAGACGGAAACCGCCATCCGCCAAAAGTTCGATGACTGGCGCAAAAAATGGGTGACCGAGAATGTCATGGTCGATGGCGTTCCGACCGCATACATTAAAATGTCTGATTCCAAAATTTTCCGAATTTCTTCTAAAGACATTGCATACGGTATGTTGGTTTCGGTTTATATGGCCGATGCGTCCAACGACGCCCAATCGCTATTCAACCAATTCATGAACTTCTACCGTTGCTTCGCACTCGAGAACAAAGAACCGAAAACCTGCAAAAGCCCTTACTTCAAAATTATGGCAGGCGAGGTTTCCGAAAATGATTCCAGTTTAGTTCGTTTTATGGGCGTGTCCAACCCCATTGCCGACATGGATGCCGCTCTTGCACTTCTCTTGGCCGACAAGCAGTGGGGTTCCGAAGGTGCAGAAAAATACGCGACCTATGCAGAAACGCTATTGCAGGACATCTACAACAATGATGTAGATGCCAGCGAAAAGACACATATCAAGGCTTATTCGGACTATGATCCCGCATTTAGCCCTAGTTATTCCGCCTTTGCCAACTTTAAAATTTTTGCTGAATCTGGAGCGGCACTCAAGGATGCATGGAATACATTGGCAAAGAATACCGCTGCAGAACTCGTCCTCTGTCAGGATTCCGCAACAGGACTCGTTCCGCTCTGGTGTGATTATAGCACGCATAAACCAGTGAAGGTTATGGATGATTATTCTTATGAAGAAGATCCTGGTTTCAATTATGACGCTTTATTGGTCCCATGGAGAATGGCTTCGGCGTATTATTGGTACGGCGACGAAAACGCCAAGAAAGTTAATGATAAACTTGCCAAGTGGTTGTCATCTGCATCGTATGGACATGCTAGCTATATCAAAACCTATTATAAATTGGATGGATCAAACTCGATTTACGGCAAGAAGGATGTCGCAGAAGCTAGCGGCGTCGGCCTAGCGTTTAGTTCTACAGACAAGTACGATCCCTATTTGGAGACGGTCTACGAATCACTGATGAACCTGAATTCCAAAACGGCAAGAACGGAGACGGAACGTATTTTGGAACTGTTACTCTTGACCGGAAACATGCCGGACTTGACACATATGGAAAATACGAAAAACATCGTAACCGCATCGGTTATGCGTCAGCCACAAATGCCCAAAGGCACGCAGGATTCTACGCTCAAGGTTTCCGGTTTCGGAAACTGGGTTACCAAATCGAACGGCTTTAACAAAATCACCATCTTCCCCGATTCCACCAAGAAACCGCTCTTTGCCGATAACGGAAAGGCTTTTGTCAAAGCCGAAATGCGTGCGGAGTCTAGCGTAGGCAAGGATTGCACAGGAGCAGATTGTTACGTCTTTAGCGGACTCGCTCTTTATCTGGACGACAAGTACCAAGACCTGAGCGATGTAGATACCATCCGCATGACACTCAAGACGCAAGGCGTAATCGAAGTTTCTGCACTTTGCTACGGCAAAAACGAAGATGGGCTCGGGATTCCCTGTTGGAAAGGGGGCCCCATTAACCCCAGCGAAAATTTTACAACCTTAAGCTTCTGGATCGACAACCATGAAATAGAAAAAGAAACCATGGGCAAAGTCAAGGGCTTTGCTTTCGAACCCATGATGACTCCGGGCGGCTACGCCTCTATCGAAATCCAGGACATCAAGTTCTTAACCCAAGACGGCAAACTTGCCAAGCTTTATAACGTTCTTGGAATCGACACGACGCAGCAGCCGGTAATACTCGCCACCTTGAAAACAAGCAAGCCCGCCATCCATGTCGCAGGCCGCACCATCAGCATCCAAAACAACAAAGTAGCAAAAGCCCAACTGTTCGACATGCAGGGCCGTCTACTTTTTGAAAAGACAATCCGTCCAAACGGTTTTATAAACGTACCTCGCTCAGGCTCTTATATTTTGCGCTTGAACAACCAGGTAATACCGATAAAGGTTCACGAATAATTCGCGCGCTATTCTAGCGCTAATCTTCTTCCTCGGAAATGCCCATGAGCGTCATGGCGCCTTTCCAGGTTTCACGATTCTCGAATCCATCGCGCTTGCCGCCGCCGTAGCGGGCGTGTGCGAATTCTTCTACAAGGGTTTCCCAGCCTTCCAATTTACCCTCTTTCACGAGGTTGTCGAGATTGACCGCGGAGGCGGCCATTCCAAATTTATCGGCCACGTATTCCTTGCAGATGCTTTCGAGTTCCAGCAACCATTCGCGACTGTCGGCCGTATTCACGCGCTGTTTGAGCACCAGCATTTGTTCGCGCAGGGCGTTTTCTGCGGCGTTTTTCGCCGCAACGGCCTCTCGCACGGCAGCACGGCGTTTCACGCGCCACAGGCCCGCTAAAAGCACGCACAAGGCCACAACAAGCCCCACACCAAGCGGAAGCGGGTTAAAAGGCTCATTCACGCGCACATCGACGCTTTCGCTGCGCAAATCGAGCGGTTGCCCCATTTGCGTCGGGATTTCAAACCGCATCGCCGGAATATGCAAGTCACCCGTATCGGCGGCCACAATTTTGTAGGTAAACGTAATCGAGGCGACTTCCTTGCCGTCTTTCACCGACCGCGCCGATTCCTGCGACATGCCCACCTGAGTCAGGCCCTTCGCATTCGCCGAGCCCGTCGGCACCACCAAAAGCGCACTCCCTTGCACGCCCCATGAAACAGTCACCGGAAATTCAAACGTGTCGCCCACGGTCACCGCGGGCATTCCGCCCTGCTGCCCCGCCGAAATCGAAATCCCGAGCTGTTCCAGCGTCGGCATTTCGATCTCCGGCGCTGCGACAACGCTATCGCCAGCGCCAGCAGACTGTACCGAATCCGCCGCCACACTTTCCACATTCAAAGAATCGTTTTCCATACACGTAGAATATACAAAAAGAAGCCCTTGACGTTTAGTCAAGGGCTTCTTATGCCGATGAGGGGACGCTGGCTTACGCCAATGCAATCTTATTACCGTCCCCGAATCTCTATTTAAAACGGTCTTACAAAGGCTCCGTTCAGCAAGGCGCTATACATTCCAAGCAAAATATCGGTAAAGTAGCTGCTACCGCTGTTGCTCGGGACCTTCGCGTTGACCAAGGGCGTGCAAGATTCAAGCCAAGCCGGGTTGTTGCCAAGGCCAGTTGCGCACCAAGCCGAAAGCCAATGGGCCGGAACTGTCGAAGTATTAGCATCTTTCTTGGCCGGATCCCACGAGTAGTTGATTGCAAGAGCCGCACTGGAAGGGTCGCCACCGGACTTTCCGACAATAAAGGTATTCAGCGTGGTCAGCACACTGAGAGCACGCGGATCCTGGAACCAGTAGTAGTCCCACGCAATACGCCACGGAATACGCACCGATTCCTTGTTGAACGTCCAGTAAGTATTATCGGCAGAACCATTGGCCGGCTTTGCAGCAGCGCCAGCGGCATCGCTCCAGTCAGGGAACACGCCGGTACCCGCAGCCTGCACCGTGGCCATGTAGTTATACATGGCATCAAGCACGCCAGCCCAGTTGTGGTTCGGGTCAACCATGGCGAACAAGCGGAGCGCCACCGGAGAGAAGTAACTCAAGTTGTAGACAATCGGGCCCGTGGAGCCGTCCCACATGGGAGTGTCGCCCGACAAGAGCAGCAGGCTTGTCTTGTTGACTTCGTGATCCCAAATAGCGCCAATGATATTCAAGGCATCGGCAAGGTATGCCTGGTTCAGCGTCTTGTAGTACATCAACACCAACGAAGTCGCGATATCCAGGTCGGCATCTGTCGCGCTGGAATTGTCGATTTCGTTATAGTGGAAACTGAACGTAATCCACGGAGTCAAATAAGAGGGAACCGTTGATGTAGAATTGTACGAACGATAAGCCCTGGAGTAATTCCACAAGCGAATGAATGCATCTTCATCACCGTTGAAGTAGGTCAACAACATGCCGTAACCCGTACCTTCAGACACCGTGCAACCACGGGCCTTCATGCCAGAAACAGTAGAGTTCTTGTCTTGGCATTGCTTGGCGTAATAGCCCGTAGTCTGGGAAGACCAAATGACACGACCCGCAGGCAGAAATTCAGGGAGGAAGATGTCCGCATAGTCTTGGGCAATGTCAGCATAATAAACAGATTCTTCTTCAAACGTGACAAAGTGGAAAGGCTTCCAAGCCTGGTAAACCGTTGCCGGATAAGCCGTATTGGCGGTAGAGGCAAGAGCCACCGTCGGAGTCCACGGAGCCGTCGGATCAACAACCACCGGCGGCGTCGTCGGATCGGTCGGAGTCACAGTCGGATTCGTGCTGGGATCCGTCGGATTCACAGACGGATTCGTGGAGGGGTCTGTCGGAATCAAAGAAGGGTCGGTCGAAGGATCTACAACCGGATTAGCAGGAGCTGCCGACGAATCATCGCCACAAGCCATTAAACCAAATGCCGCACTTAAAACCAGAGGGGCAAACATCGGAGCTAAAAGTTTTTTAATCTGCATAATAGCCTCATTTATAGTTTTGAGTTAAATATATATTTTATTCCCCCTATACGGAAAAATAACCCTCAAAAATTATAATAGGTATGGTCTAAATCACAATTTCGTATACAATTAGAAAAGGCCGCGCTATGCGCGACCTTTTCTTAAGATTTTACCGAAGTAAGATTACTTCAGCATGATCTGCTGAGAGAGACCCGCAGCGCGAACCATGTAGACACCAGCCTGAAGCTTGGAGAGGTCCATGGTCTTCACGGAGGAAGCAGCCATCACGACCTGGCCCTGGAGGTTCACGATTTCAGCCTTGGCAACAGACTTGCCGAAGGAGAGGGTGCGGCCAGAGAGCTGAGCCTTGAGAGAGCTAGCAATAGCCTTGGCACCGATAGCCACCGTCGTCGTAACGCAGCCACCACCATTAGCACCGATAGACATGATGTTGAAGCTACCAGAGGTACCATCCTTAGCCTGGATCTTGAACTTCAAAGCAACGAGCTTAGCGGCAGCTTCTTCACCGGTAATCTTGCCGTCGCCCCAGCCAGCCTGCTTGAAGCCGGACCAAGCGAATTCCTTCACGGTACCGGCAGTAGACTTAGCGAGAGTCACAAACGGGTTATCGTAGCCGATAGCCTTGTCTTCTGCGTCGCCGAGACCCATTTCGAGGGTTGCGCCCACGTCAACGGAGTAACCGATGCAAACACCGCCCATAGCGGTAGCGTCAGCAGCGACCATCACGTCAGAATCAGCGTCCGTGCTACCGGCAACGTTAAAGCCGATACCAACGAACGGGTCATAAGTCAAGGTACCCTTGCTCAACTTGAAAGTACCGCAAACACCGCCGCAGTGGTCGATAATCGGGTCGAGTGCATCCGCAGACCATTCAGTACCCTTCGGAACCGGCCAAGTAACAGTGGAAGCACCACCATCGGCATCGTCACCGTAGTTGAACCAGTAACCGGACTTTTCGCCACCGGCGTCGAGTTCGGTGTTGACCTGGTAGACCATAGAGTCACCAATCCAAGTTTCGAAGCCGAAAGACATCGAAGCTGCGGCCAGGAAGGCAGAAGCAGTAAGAA
Source organism: Fibrobacter succinogenes (assembly GCA_902756345.1). Taxonomy (GTDB): domain Bacteria; phylum Fibrobacterota; class Fibrobacteria; order Fibrobacterales; family Fibrobacteraceae; genus Fibrobacter. The sequence continues at coordinate 9,233 of CACVQR010000013.1, forward strand.
TTTTCTTGTTCATAATTCTCTCTCTTTTTTTAATGTGATAGCTCAAAATGAGCGGTTTGCCCCTTAATATATCTTTTTTTTCGCCCCCTTGTCAAAGATTTTTTCTCATTTTACGGCATTTGTTAACTAGGCTTGCAATAAACGCCTAATTTTCGCGAAAAACGCAAACAAGTCTACAAAAATTTACAAGAAACCCCTAAATTCGTTCAAATTCCAAATGTTAGCTACATCACACTTGGCACATGCTCAACTTTTTTATTTCTTTCATAAAAGTGATAAAAAAGGAAAATAATTTAATTTTATCGCTATGCCTAAAAAATCTCTATATAATGTGCTAGCTGCAGCATCTATCGCCACGCTCCTTGCAACGCAGGCTTTTGCAGCACCTCAATACCCATTCCCCCAGCAAATGACATATAAGTACGGCAACACCGCAACGTATGTCGACCCAAACGTCATCCAGACTCATTTCAACGACTGGAAAAGTGCCTGGTACGAAGACATGGGCAACGGAACCGCACGAATCATCAGCCCCAACGATAGTACCGAAATGTCGGTGTCCGAAGGCATTGCCTATGGCATGATGATCATGGTCTACATGTCGAGCACCCAGGCCGACCACCAAAGCGAATTTGACAAGCTGTGGGCCTACTGGAAAAAGTACGCCGGCGGTTCTGCCGCAGGCATGAACTGGCACGTGAACAACAAGAGCGGAAATGCCGACAACGGCTCTGCTTCTGACGCAGACATCGATGCCGCCTTCGCCTTGATCATGGCCTCCAAGCAGTGGAACAACGCCACCTACCTGAACGACGCCAAAACCCTTATCAGCTGGATGAAATCCAAGGACATGGAAAGCGACGGCCGCGTCAAGGCCGGCAGCAATTGGAACCCGGCATTGAACCCCAGCTACGTGATTCCCGCCGCATTCAAGCTCTTTGCCGACGTTACCGGAGATTCCTTCTGGGAAACCGCCGTCAGCACAAACCTCAAACACCTTTCGCAGTGCCAGAATGCAACCTCAGGCCTGATGCCCGACTGGTGCGATTGGAGCAGCCACAAGGCCGCCGATAATACGGGAGCCGCCGTTTCGGGCGGCAAGGGCGGATTCTTCGATGACGCCGCACGCACCCCCTGGCGCATGGCCATGGCCTACAACTGGTACGGAATCAAGGAAGCAAAGCAGGTAAACGACAAGATTGTCCCGTGGCTCGAAAAATCGACTTACGGCGACGCCAATATGATTTGGCCGGGCTACTCTCTTGACGGAGCAAGCTGCCCCTACGCCTTCTTTACCACATCTACCTATGTCGGGGGCCTCGGACTCGCCATGGGTTCGGCAGACGACCCCAAGAATTACCTGGAATCCGTCTACACGGTTCTTGCAAATTCCGAAGGCGCCAAGAAGGCCGGCGCCTACAAGGGCGAAAAGTACTACCCCGCCACGCTCAATATTCTGTACATGCTCTCCATGAGCGGCAACATGCCCAACCTATACGACATGACGGGGCTTACCAAGTACACCCTGACCAAGACCCGCATGCCAACCGCCCCGAACGCCACCTTGATGCCGGTCAATTCCGGCGCAGCCGTATGGGGTTACGAAAACTGGGGCACCTACGCCGACAAGTACGGCGTCACGGTCATGGTTCCCGATTCCGGCAGCTCGGGCGTTTACAAGATGGCCGATGGCAGATACATCGTGAGCGCCGAAATGCGAATCGCCTCCGAACCCACCTACGAAGCCGGTGCCGACTTGATTTACCCCTTTGCAGGGGTCGCCCTTTCTTTCGACAAGCAGGACGGTTACTACGACCTTTCCGACCTTGCCGCCATCAGGCTCACCTACACGAGCCAGGGCGTTATCCGCTTGGCCATTTTGGACCAGCAGACCATCATTGACCAAAACGAAGGGGGCGAACCCGGGTTCTTCTTGCACCCGTCAGCCGAAGGCACGACCGTGAACATCGGTGTCACCGAAAACGATTTCGGTTATAGCTACGAAGACTACCTGAAAGACAAGTTTGTAACGCCCTCCTGGGTAAGCGGCGGCGGAAACGACCGCGATATGGTCATGAAGGCTGTCCGCGGACTCAAATTCGAGCCCAAAATGAGCAAGGGCGGCTTCGGTGCCATCACCATTTACGCCCTCGAGCTCCTGGACGCCCAGGGTCAGGTGATTACCCGCCTTACGAACGGGAATTTCGACGCCATTAGCCCCAAACGTGCCGTAAACGCCCAAAATGCCCAAATTCAGGGCAAAAACATCGTTTTCAGCAATATGCCGGGCAACGCCAAGCTCGAAATCTTCGACATGAACGGCAACAAAATCGCCTCGACGGGCCTCCAGAAATCCGGTTCCCTGGCTATTGACCAGCTTGTTCACGCCAAGGGCAACTACATCGCCCAAATCAAGGGCGAAGGCATCCAAAAAAGTCTCCGTATTCGCAGGTAAACATTATTTTAAGGGTTAATAGCCCCAATTTCTCCGTAATTAAGGTATCTTTAACATCGATGGGAAAAAGTATGGGAATCTATAAGGGAAAACTCATGAAAGCTACAAAATTACTCCCCTGCCTGCTCGCCTTCGCAGCCATTCCTGCAATGGCCGCTGCAGCAAATGCAACCCCAAAACGTATTGGCCCCGTAAGCTACTACGGAGCACTTCACACCAGTGGTGGTAAAATCATCGGTTCCAAGAACAACGAAGAAGCCGTGATCCGCGGCATGAGCCTTTTCTGGTCCGACGCTACAGGTATACCCTACTACAACAAGAACGTCATTAGCTGGGCAGCCGAAAACCTGCCCATGGACGTTTTCCGTTTCGCCATGGGTATTAACTATTACGACAGCAATGGCGGTACTAGCAATGCCCTCGACAAGAGTTATTCCTATGCGGGCGCACCCGAAGGATACATGACCACGATCGACCAAATGGTGGAAGCCGCTATCGAAAACGACATCTACATCATTCTCGACTGGCACAGCCACCGCGCCGACAGCGAACAAAGCATCGCCAAGGATTTCTTCAAGAAGATGGCGGAAAAGTACAAAGACGTTCCTAACGTCATTTACGAAATCTTTAACGAACCCGTGAACCAGGGCTGGAGCCAGATCCAGAGCTATGCCAATGCCGTTATCCCCGGTATTCGCGCAAGCACCGAAAACCTGGTGCTGGTCGGCACCCCGAGCTGGTCTCAGATGACCCAGTACGGTGGCGTCAGCGGCACGAACGTGGGCTACGTGCTCCACTTCTATGCAGGCACCCATGGTGTCGGAACCTACGGTGGACGCGCTACCCAGGCCAAGAGCTCCGGTAACGCCGTGTTCATTACCGAATGGGGCACCACCAATGCCGACGGTGCTGGCAGCCCGAGCAGCGGCAGCACCCAGGAATGGATGAGCTTCATGGACCAGAACAACATCAGTAACTGTAACTGGAGTCTGCGCGCTGTCGGTAGCCAATACGCAACCGATGGCAAGCAAGAAACTTCAGCCATATTCGATGGAGGCTCCGACGGAGATTTGAACACTGTCGGCAAGCTCAACAGCGCAAGCTACAGTGCTTCTGGCAAGCTGGTTCAGCCGTACCTTGCAAAGCACAAACGCGACTGGGCAAGCATGCTAGCCAAAACCCTGAAGAGCGGTTCCTGCTCCTTTAACGCTACGACGGTCAAGGAATCCGAATCTAGCGTTGCAAGCGCCTTCAAGTCCGGTTGTACTTACTCGTCCAGCAACGAAGGCGTCGTGACCTCTACCGGCGATGTCAAGAGCGCTGGTTACGTCATCATGACCGCTAACGACGGCTCTCAATCCGTGGTGCAGGTGACGGCTATTCCCAAGCAGACTATTCCGAACTTCCAGGATCTGTCTTGCAACTACAGTGGTACCTGCAACGTCAACCGCGCAATCTCTTACTCGAAGAAAGACGACAAGACCCTCAAGGAATGGATTCTGACAACGGAAACCAAGACTCTTGAAGGATCCACCTTCACCCTCACCTCTCTCAACCCTGAAATCGTCACAGTCAAGAAGGCCTCCTGCGTTTCTTCTTCCTGCTCTAATACACAGAGCGGCAAGCAGGTCACCATGTTCGAGTTCAAGGGCTTCGGTACGGCAAAGATTGTCGGAACCGCTCCGGCAGCCACCGGTTTTGGCGCTCTGAACGACACCATCACGGTGACCTTCACCAAGGCTACCAACAAGATGACCAACAACTTCAAGAACACTACGCTCGCCTTCGGTGCAAGCGCACCCAAGTTGGTCCCGGACACCACGATGTACCACACCAAGGTTACCTACACCTTCAACGGCAAGGATTCCTCTCCTTACGTGACCAAGAGTGGTAACGGCCTTACCGCCGGCAACCAGAACGCTATCGTGCGCATTACCGCTAACGCCCCAGAAGCAGACAACTACCAGGAATTCCACCAGAGCATTACGGTAATCGTGGGTGACAGCTCTCAGGCTGTGAACAAGGACGAATACTACAGCTCTGAACCGGTCGTCGTTCCGCCGGATACTGGCGTTGGCATTCTCAAGACGAACAAGGTCCTGCCTCTGCACGCCACTATCGCCAAGTCCATGCTGAGCGTAGGCTCTCGCGATGCTGGCGACATCAACGTGGACGTATTCTCGGTGACGGGCCAGAAGGTTCTCTCCAAGACCATGCGCAACAACGCAACGATGTCTCTCGCCAATGTCCCGACCGGTTCCTACCTGATCGTGATTACCCAGGACATCAAGCAGCTGAACGTCAAGTGGAACAAGGCTGAATAATCCAGTTCCCGCGAACTAAAGCGCAGTACATTTTAAATACAGGCTAAGCAATTAGCCTGTATTTTTTTTGCCCTCATTTTTACGCACATTGTATTGCTGCATACAACAAGCGCATATTGCCTAAACGCATATTGCCGGCAACCATACTGTGCCATGACAGTCTGCAATTATAGCAGGCGCAACGCAACAAACAACACGAAGCCCTAACCATTCACTCATAGACGGCGATTGCAGGCGATTTATGACAAGGGTTCTTGCCCACGCAACACATCGAATAAGCTGCGTAGCGCAGGCATATACCAGAAGAACGACATGTTGCCAAGAAGATTACTGCCGGCTACTACCGCATAAAAAAAGACCCCGCTTCGAGCGAGGTCCTAAAGAACGTTCCCAGCGAACTAAGGATTACTTCTTCTTAGCCTTGTAGTTGACTTCGGGGCGGAGTTGCAAGCCGATGGTCACGAGGAGCGAGACGATCGGTTCGTGATGGTCTTGGGAGAGGTCATAGACCGCAACACCGGCCATGCCTTCGCTCTTGACCTGTTCGGCCACTGCCTTCACAGAAGGGATGCCCATGAACACGATGGTTTCTGCATCGCTCACGGCCACTTCGGACTTGGAAGAAGCATCGAAGGTCACCTTGTATTCCGGAGAATCAAACTTGCCCATGAGTTCGGCGTAGGACACATAACCTTCGTTACCGCTACCCGTACCCTGGTGAGAAGTTCCGAGGCCCTTGGCACCGCTCCAAGTCTTGCCATAAAGGAAGATTACAGGCACGAGCAAGTCGCCGTTCACGCCGGCGCCCTTCACTGCATCCAAGGTTTCTTCGACAGATTTAGCACTCTGGTTCGGGACCACGGAGGAATTGTCTTCGGTCATCTGGTCGGCCATGAACACGTCCACGTAAGCGAGGCGGTTCAGAGCGTCTGCCTTGTAGGCATCCATGCCGGCAGCCGGATAAATCACGGCGGTCACCGTAGAGCCCGAAAGGCCATCAACCAAGGCATTCAGCAACTTGGCGTAATCTTCGGCATCTTCTGCCGTGAGGTTCTGCCAGTCCACTTCCACGCCGTCGCCGCCGTTTGTAGAAAGCCAGCTAGAGACATTCGAAACGAAAGTCGGCAAAAGTTCTTCGGAAGAAGCGATAGCCTTCAAGTTGCCTTCGTTTTCGATACCGCCCACGGAGACAATCAACTTCACGTTGTTGTCTTTGGACATCTGCACAAGCGTCTTGAAGTTTTCGGCGTCGTTTTCGTCAGCAAAGGCGACCGAGCCATCTTCACCGGCTGCGAGGCCGACATAGTGAATGTCGGTCACAAAGTTGTAGCGGATATCCTTCGGATAGAACTGAGAATACTGGCTCCAGTAAGGGTAGAATCCAACCACCTTGTCGGCGGCAGCCTGGGCAGTAACCGCAGCTCCAAGAGCAAAAGTCAAAAGAATCGATTTAATGTTCATAATTTCACCTCGCCCTAGTTAATTTCACGGATCTGACCATTGTCGTCGCAGTAAAGCTTGGTTGCCGGATAAACCTCGGTTTTCACCGGGTTGGCCTTTTCAGCTTCGGTACAGGCGCGATAAGCCCAGCCATGAGCCTTACCGAACATGACGTACTGGTAAGAAATGGCGAACGTATCGATGGCAACACTCTGCAGCATCGTCAAGTCATCGTCAACACCGTAGAAGTTCAACTGGTTCAAAACCTTCATGTGTGCGGTGGAAATCGCACCTGCAGTCGGCACCGAGATGGTGTCCATCTTCAAGGTATCCGTTTCAGCCTTGGTACCCTTTTTATTGAAGCTCATCTTTTCGGTGATTTCAATATCCACAGTATCAGAGCAAGCGGTCTTGTCGCATGTCTTGTAGCCATGAACTGCCGTAATGGTCGTGCCATCTTCTGCATAGTCGATCTTACCGGTTACAGCACCCTTCTTTACGCCAAAGTAAACAAGGGTTACAACAGGGGCCGCAGCGTCGGTAGAGTCGTCAATCGCAAGTATCAAGGTGTCCCTTTTCGTTTCGCTTGCGAAAACGGAATCCTTAGTGCCACCGGCCCAGTCCTTTTCCCAGTCAGCTTCGGTAAAGCCGCCAAGCTGGGTAGAGACCATGATCGTGTGGAGCATTTCCGTATTGTCGGCATACTTGGCAACGTCAGCTTCCTTTGTAGAATCAAAAACAGCCTGAGTGCCATTTGCCTTGGCGGCATCAGCAAGTTTCGAATTGTAGCTTGCCACAAAATCCTTAATCTGGACACGGACCAATTCAGGGTGCAGCTGAATGTAAGCAGCATCGCTGAAATCTGCGGGGAAGTTTCCGGCCAACGCCTCTTCGTCGTCAACATCCATGGAGGAGCAGCCGATAAGAGCAGAGGCAACCGCAGCAGAGAATAAAAGCTTAAAATTTTTCATTGCACACCTCTTAGAAGTTCACCGTCACGTCGGCGATGATAACGTTCTTGTCGATAGAAAGTTCTTGATTAGCAGGAGCGCCGGTAGCAAGGTCGATCGTCAGGAACGTCACCTTGTCCGTCAGCAAACCGTACTGGACAGAAAGGTAGGAGTTCGGAGCGATCTTGACTCGAGGACCAGCCAGGAGCAAGGATTCTTCGGCCTTGTTGATTAAGGCGGAACCGGACACCGGGTAAGCGATGCCGAATTCGCGAGTAGACATCTGGTAACCGGCTAGGAGAGCGAGAGGACCAACGACATCTACGTTCAAGCCGGCCATGATGCGGTCGTTCTTACGCTGGAAACCCTTGTCTTCTTCGCTGTGGTCGTAGGAGCCCTGGACCTTGATTTTGCGATCGAGACCCGCAATGCGGCCGACATCCACGCCGAGGCCTGCGCCATAACGCGTGTACTTGATTTCTTCGACATCGGAAGAGACAGTCGAAATCATGCCGAAGATCGCATTCAGTTCAACTGCGCTGTTCCAGTTGAGGTCGACATTGACATTCAAACCCTTGCGGTCGGGAGTTGCAACACCCATAGGCAGGGACATGTCATTTGCCGGATCCATCAGGAACAAGGCCTTGTTCTGGTCAGCAAGTTCAAGACGCTTCAGGACATCGGCATTGTAGCCGTTGCGATAGAAGTGGGCGCTCTTGTAGTTGTTGAACAGGCGAGAGTACATGTTGTTGGATTCCGCATCGTCGGTCAAGGCGTTCTTGGAATAAGACGTCATGAGGTTCGTTGCGTTGAGCGGATTGGAATTGTACACGGCCAGGTACATGTTTTCGAGGCTAGCCATGCCGAATTCATCAACCAGGCTAGTGTAGTTGGCGTCCTTGAACAGGGCATTAGCATTCAGCACCGAGGTGCCGCCACGGTATACCGGGCTAGAAGCCATTTCGCTCCAGAACTTTTCATCGTTCTGCAAGTACATCACCTTGATGGAACCTTCGATACCAGCAATATCCAGGTTCACGAACGGTTCCACATAGAAGGCCATTCCGTCGTCCTTGAAAATTTCTTCTTCATGGACTTCTTCCTGCTTGGTGCTTTCAGAAACCTTGATGTAAATGAAGGACGTATCCATCGGGTTCGTGATAGCCGGGTCCATCTTGCTGGTGAATTCGGTAAGAGCGTATTCCTGCTTCTTGTAGTCCCTGACGTAGTCGCGGTCAACGCTCCACCAGCTCTTGGCAAGTTCGCCGTTCAAGCCGAAGGAAACCGGAAGATTCGAGAGCAGTTCCTTGGAATCAAAACCGATTTCAGCAGAAACCACTGCGTTGTCTTCGTAGTACACGGTGTCGGACTTAGCGATAGCGCGGGAGCGACGGCTCTTTTCGCGGTCAAACACATCGGTGTAGTTCACGCCCAAGTGTGCGCCAAAGGCGTCGGCACCGAGACGCAGGCCGTAGAAGTAGCGGTCAGAGAAATCGAAGTCGAAGAACACCTGGTCATACTTCTTGGCAGTGTTGCGCATACGGGCACCCGTTGCCTGAGCATGAATATCGCTGAAGGGGCCGATATTGCCGCTATGGAAGTCGGCGTTCAAGCCCTGCATCAGGCGGTTGCTCGTGGTATCGAGGTTACGCATGGCCAAAGCTTCGACTCGCTTCTGGGCAAAGATTTCGGGTTCCTGGAGCAGTTTCTGCTGCGGAGTGTACAAGGTGTAGGGAGTAAAGCCTACGCGCATGTAACCCAGGTTGAAATCCAGGTGCTTGTTCAAGATAGAGCCATCGTAGCTGAACCAGTGGCCAATCACCGGATTGTTGTTTTCGTCAAAAGCGTTCTGCCAATCCTTGTGCAGGCGGAGTTCCAAGTGGATCTGGGTTTCAGAGCTCGGACGTGCCGTGAGCACCAGGTTAGCGTCTGTATAAGCCTGGTTTTCCTGAGTCGGAGAATCATCGCTGAACTGGTCGGACTTGGCCATGGAGGTAAGGCCACCAGCCTTGATGTTTCCGTTGAGTTTAAGTCCCAAAACTGCGGCGTTCAGAGAGTCAAGCTTCTGCAGCAAAGAAGTCTGCTGGGCTTCCACGCTCTCGCCTTCGGCAAAGGCCGTTGCAGCAGAGAAGAGGATTGCGGAAGTAAGACCGAAAGCGGAAATTTTCTTATTGAACATCATACTTACACCCTCCCATTAAAATTCCACGTTAATGGAGGCTTCAAGGAGCATCTGCGAGAATTCATGCTTGAACATTCCAGTCGCATCCTTCTTTACATCGTAATAATCCGGCAGGTTCGGGGAGCCGTCGACGGCGCCGGCGACAAGGAGACCGGTATTGTATTCGTTTTCGACATTGATCATACCAAAGTTCACGGCGAGCCATGCGTTAGGAGCAATGTTGTAGTCGAGGCCGACCATCCACTGCATCTGCGTCCCCTTCAGCAAGGGAGCATTCTGCGTAATCGCATTAGACGTATTCGTGAATTCCGTATTGATCATCTGCACGCCGAGATTCACGCCGAGACGCGGCAGGTACTGCACGTAGAGGCCGCCGTTGATGAAGTCGGACTTTACTTCGGACTTCAGCTCAGCTGCGCCAAGCGCTGCCATGAAATCGGTTTCCAAGGAACGTTCGGAATGCTTGTAGGAACCGGAGATTTCAAGCGGCTTCGTGAAACCGATCATCTTGAAGATGTCGACCTTGGCGCCGCCGCCGAATTCCATGTAGTTTGCAGCCTTGTAGCTGATGGTCGAAACGTTGCCCATATGGTCGTCTTTCACAACCTTCAGGCCCTTGACCTGGTTGAACATGCTGAACATACCCTGGACTTCGGCAAAGTCCTTGAAATTGCCGGTCAAGGTAGCACGGGCACCCATACGGTTCGGAGTAGCAAGGCCGTTAGGCAAGGCAAGCTGGAGAGCCGGGTCATAGAGCGTTTCCATCAAAGCGAGCTGGTTGCGCGTGAAGACGTTGGTCGTCCAGGAATTCTTGTTGTAGTTAGCGATGCTGTAGCTTTCGACATCGGAACCGGCAAATGCGTTATCGTCGGTACCGAGAGTCGTTGCCACCGGGCTGAACTTCGGGTCGAAATTATAGAGAGCGTCAAAGGAAGAATACAGCGGAGAGTTCACGCCGAACTTGACCGTCTGACCGTCCTTATCGGAGTTCTGGATGCGTTGGGCAAAGAATCGCGGAGACTGAGCGAGGTTATTGAACCAGTTGCTGTCGTTCATCACGAAGTCGACACCAAGGCGGGCACCGAAGGTTTCGTTCTTGTAGCCCACGTTCGCATTGACCAAGAGAGCCGTACCGCTCAGGTCTTCGGTATGGAAGCTGTCGAGAGCGACATAAGGTTCTTGATCTTCGTTCAAGGCGAGTCCGACCAGGTTACCCATTTCGTCGTACTGGAGAGCGTAAGAAGAGTCGGCCGTATAAACCTTGTCGTTGGACATCGCGAATTCGCCAGTCACATCGAGAATCAGGTTGTTGTTCCCCATAAGCGAGGCCACGTCGGCACCCAAGCGACCGCTTACGACCAAAGTCTTCTGCGGGTTGAGTTCGTAGGGGTTGATCGATTCGCGTTCATACGGGTTCGTGTAGTTATTTTTCGGATGACGGTAAGTGTAGGAATAGCTGTCTTCGTTATCGAAGATGTACATGGGAGTCACACCCACGTAGACATTGCGATTGACAGGCAGGAGTTCGAAGTTACCGGCCAAGAGGAACTTGTCCATGTTGGCTGCCTGGGAGGCGCCCCAGACATGTTCGTTAGGCATGATGTTGCCTTCGGCACCGCCGAGGTCCAAGACCGCGGTACGGTTGATACGGGCGAACAAACCTTCGGCACGGACCTGACCAAGGGCAAAACCGAGATCCTTACGGAACTGGAGGTTGACACCCTGCAGGTTACGCTGGTTGCCTTCGATCATCTGTTCGTGTTCGGCCATGTAACGCTTGCGGGCAAAGATCTGCGGTTCGTACATGATATCGAGGCTCGGCAAGAACAACGTCAGCGGAGAGTACTGCTGGCGGAAATCACCGACGACCCAGTAGAAGGAATCATCCAGATTGCCTTCGACATTGAGCCATGCGACCGAGACGGTCTTTGCGGCAGAAGCGAAGTATTCCTGCATGCCGGCGCCCAGGCGTACCATTGCGTTTGCACGCACATTTTCCCAGGGGCGGAAACCGAAGTTAATGTCAGCAGTCACGAATTCGTCTTTTTCGACACTCGGCATGTGGTTGAGACCCGAATAATCGTTGTCGGTTTCGAACCTGGACGACTGGGCAACCGCGCGAATGGCACCGGTGATTTCAAGACCGCGCTTGGCGTTGATGGAATCTACCTTGCTCTCGAGCAATTCCTGATTTTCTACAGCCGTAGCTGCAGAAGCGGCCATGGAGGCGGCAAGAATGGCGGCAAAAGTCTTTTTCATATTCATAATCTTTTTCATGTTCTGCACCCCCTATTAGAACCAAGCCTTAGCTTCGGCAGAAATGTAGTGGGAATGCCAGTCATTAACCGAAATCGCTTCGTCGGAATGAGTCATCCACTTATAGCGAACGTGCAGACCAGCGCGATCGGCGAAGTCCCAGTCAAAGCCGATACCGATTGCGGTTTCGAGGTAGTTGATCGGGGCCTTTTCGTAGTACAGAGAAGTAAAGCTGTTGATCAGGCTAGAGGTCTTGGAAATGTTCGGGGATACTTCCTTGGCCGTATAAGCGTTTTCGGCGCGGAAGGTTTCAAGACCGAGAACACCCACCATGTGGAAGGTCGGGGTCACAGCGACAGACGGTTCAAAGTGACCGTAGAAGCTCCACAAGAGCATGTCCTTCTGGGATTCGCTGTAGGCAATCGGGGCGATCGTCGTAGAGAGACCGGAGATTGCGGCGTAGCCCGTCATCATGATCGTGCGGTCGGTACCGAACCAGCCACCGATATCATAGCCACCCATGAAGGAGAGGTAAGAAGACCACTTGGTGTGAGACGGAACTTCACCCTTTTCGATCTGTTCGGTGCTTTCGTAGGCAACGAAAGATTCCCAGAGTTCCCAAGTTCCACCATAGAGACCGCCCTGCTGGCGATACTGCTTGATACCCCTGTCGGAACCAACCATGGTACCGGTACGGGCCACGTAGGCAGCGCCATCGGCGTTACCGGAGTCAGCCACGAACAGAGGCTTGTGCTTGGTCCAGGAATTCGTGGATTCCCACATGTTACGACCGTTCAAGCGGTAGTTGAAGAAAATGACATCCTGACCGTCTTCGATCTGGCGATGCAAACCGTACTGCAAGTCAAAGTAGCCACGGTTGAAGGTCGGTTCCAACTTGAAGTTGAGGCCGGCCATGTTCGGGGTGTAGCGGAGAGAACCACCGTTCAGGTAGGCTTCGTCCTTACGCCAGCTGTTGAAGCGGGACGGGTTGCTCAAAGAATACGGAGAGTAGAAATCCTTCGGGAGGAAGATCGCTTCGACCGTCATGGGCCAGCCTTCGACATACTTGGACTGGGCCTTCACGTAAACACCCACCTGCGGGGTATTCATCTTGGATTCGTTAGCATCCGGGAGGTAACCACTACTGACGTTTGCTTCGCTGTAGTTAGCGGCATCGGCAGTCTGGTAGAAGCGGACAGAGTCCGTCATGCTGAGGGCCACATCGGCCATCAAGTAGAGTTTCGGAGTAACGTTACCCTTGACGTCGATAGAAGCGACATGCGTATTGAGGATCGTGGGGCCGACATCGGAGAACTTAATCCACTGGTTACGGAATTCGTCTTCGTAAATGATGTCGTCGTCAAAGATGACGCCCATGTAGTTCAAGCCGAGAGTCAGGTTGTCCGCAATTTTTTCCTTGGCGATACGGCCATGGTAAATGGAACCGCGGAAGTCGTAAGTACCGGACATTTCAAGTTCGCCAGGCTGGCCACCGTACATGCGCAGACCGTCACGGGTACCGATGTCGGCGTCGGCCGGCTGGGACACGAGGAACTGGGCCTTCATGTTGAACGGGAGCTGATAGACGTTGGCAAACACACCACCGAAGCTGCGGTTGGTCCAGAATGCACGGCCACCTTCCTTGACGGGCTTGAACACCTTTTCCTTATAGTAGGTAGAAACAGTCTTTTCGTCTTCGAACAGTTCATACTGCCAAGCGAAGCGCGGGTTGGTTTCACGTTCCCACATAGTGAGCGGAGAAGCGTTTGCCCAGATAACACCACCGGCGGTCACGTAAGCGCCAAAGACGCCTGCACGAATGTCCACGCCGAAGTTCATTTCTTCGTTCACGGTCGTGGAGTAGTAGTCCGTGGAGTGGTCATACAGGACATGTTCGTCCTTGTTGCCAGGAACCTGAGTCGGGTGCTTGGCAAGGTTGTTGCCATAGAGACCGGACAGGTCGAACGGGAAGCTCATGTTCGTCCAGAGGGTCATGTACGAGTTCGGCATGGCCACAATGTTCATGTTGAGCACGGCGTCCACCGAGGTACGGGCCATGTCGTTCTTGGCCCACGGGCTAACATCGGAATAGTGGAAGTTCTTCAAGCGGAAGGCCAAGTAACCGGAAACCGCCATCGGAAGATCGTCCTTACCCATAATGGTCGATTCCATGTTGTTGGCAAGGGTATCGAGACCTTCTTCCACGTTGGCCATCTGCGTCTTGGAGTCAAGATGCGAGGAGGCGTTCACGACGAGCGGCTGGTAAGGAGCCTTTTCGGCCGGAGTCGCAAGGTCGCGAGCGGGGGCGGCTTCTTCAGCCACCGGTTCGGGCTCGTAAGCCGGTTCAGGTTCGGCGGCAGCTTCTTCGACAGGTTCTTCTGCCGGAGTTTCTTCAGCGGGTTCTTCGGCAGCAGATTCTTCTGCGGCCGGTTCAGATTCGGATGCTTCCGCAACAGATTCTTCGGAGCTTTCTTCAGCAGCGGGAGCGGCTTCTTCGAATTCTTCGGTAGAAGGCACTTCGTCGTCCATCTGGGCCAGGGCCAAAGACGTGCAGCAAAGCAGAGTCGTAAATAGTGTAGGTAATTTGCGCATAAAATCCTCTTAAATCTCGTTGCGGAACGGATAGTTCATCGGACCTTCGTAAGCCTTACCGTGCTTCTTGATCACGATATCGTCAATCCAGACCTTGAAGGACTCGTTTTCGTCTTTACGGACTTCGAGACGGAATCCCTTGAAGTTGCTCCAGCTAAACGGCAACATGACTTCGCGGGTATTCTTGGCATCCCAGTACACACCAGTCGTACCGAACAACTTGAGGGGAATGCTAAAGTGTTTCCATTCCGTAGTGATTTCGCCAAGGCTCTTGGAACGGAGCTTCACCTGCAGGGATTCGCCACCGCTCTTCACGCCGTCATCAACGAGCACGAACAAGGCGTTTTCGCCGCCCTGGGCACCCTTGATCCAGAATTCCAGGACACCTTCTTCGAAATACGGAGTCAAGTCGACAGAACCGGCAATACAAATAGCCACACCGGAATAGTCGCTTGCGATAAGTTCAATTTCCATGGAAAGGGCGCCTTCCATGGCATACTTGTCCGTAAGTACCGGTTCGGGGTTTTCACGCGGGTACTGGTAGGTATATCCACCACCACGCGGAATAGCTTCACGCATCACGACGGACACGACATCTTTGTCGGGTCGGAACGGCTTCGCCTGTTTAGTGACAAAACGGGACTGGTCGCGGTCGCGATAGTCGCTAAAACCATAACCAGCAAAAGAGAAAGACGCTAAAAGGAGTACGCCCAAGGCGCACACCCAGCTTGCTTTATGCGGATTTGCTTTCATAATATCTAAAATTCTCCAGATACGGACGGGTACAATATAACTTGTTTTTGAGGGGTTCGGAGGCGCTGTTTTGCAAAAAAAAGGTTGAAGTGGGGTAAATTCTCCCCAAATTTCTTATTTTTCGCTATTTTTCGCGTTTTCGTAAGTAAACACATTATTTTTACTACAGATTGTCCAATCCGTAAAAAAAGTGTAATTTTATTTTACAACCAAGATATTGCCTAATATAGAGGTCTTTATGAAATTTCCGCACTCCTATTCGTTAGCTCTTGCGCTCGCAGGCAGCATTCTAATTTCCGCCTGTTCTAGCGAAAGCAGCCACAAAGCCGTGGAGCCGACTCCAGAAGAACCTGAACACCAGGTAATCGCCGTTGACTATTCCAAAGGCCGCGCCATGAACAAGCGCCTCGGCAAGGGAATCAACTTGGGAAACTCCTGGGATTCTCAGGGCAACTCGCTGGATTGCAGCTGGGGCAACTGCATCGAAGACAATGATTTTGCCGTAATCAAGAAAACGGGTTTCAACTCCGTCCGTCTCCCGGTTCGTTGGCAGCAGAATTCCGACTACAGCACGCATACCGTCGATCCCGAACGTCTTGAAGGCGTAAAAGAAGATATCAAGCTCGCCTTGGCGCAAGGCCTCGCTGTCGTCGTGAACTTCCACCACTACGTGGAATTGAACAACGCCGGCAACAAGTTCAGTTCTGATCCGGCTGCCTACAACGCCGAAAAGGAACATTTCTTGCAGTTGTGGGCACAAGTCGCAGCCGAGCTGGACGCTATCGCTCCGGACTCCATGCTTGTTTTCGAGATCCTGAACGAACCCACCATCGCAAACGCACAAATGGTGGACGAACTCCTGAACGACGCATACAAAGTAATTCGCGCTACGGCACCCGGAAAGACGATCATGTTCGAATCTTACCACGCCGCCAAATTTGCCGACTTGAGTATACTGCACTTGCCGCAAGACGGCAACATCATTTATTCCGGCCATTATTACGAACCCTTCAGCTATAGCCACCAAGGGCACAGCTACCCCTGCAAGGGCGACGCCGCCTACGCCAACAACGCCATGTACGACCTTCAGACTTATGTCAAGCAGGCAACGGCTCTTTATCCGGACGTAAATGGCGGGCACATTCCCATGAACATGGGTGAATTCGGTATTTCGGGCGGTGGCGACTTCGCAAACTCCAGGGAATGCGACGCCGACGGCGTTCTCCCGTCTGCAAGAATGAAGGCCCAGTGGGCAGAAAAGTCGATTGAAATTGCCGAAAGCCTGGACATGTCTTGGCACTACTGGGGCTTTACGAAGGTCGGCGGATTCGAAGCCTACGACCGCAATGAAGCCACCTGGTACGAAGGCTTCCCTGCAGCATTCGGACTTTAATAAGGCTTTTTACGGGCGAACGAGAGTGCCGCCCCAATGCTCGTCAAAGAAGGCTTGGAACAAAGGTTCCGGGCCTTTTTTGAGTTCTTCGATAACTTCGGCAGTGGGGCGCGTGCCGCGATACAGTTCGCGGTAGGCGCGCTGCAAATTCTGGACACGCTCTTCGGGGAAACTTTCGGGATGCAGACGCAGGGCGTGCAGGTTCAAGGCGCCGTAGCGGATGGGGTTCCCCGACGCCTTGGTGCATGGGGGAACGTCGCGGTCGACCTTATGGGTGCCGCCCACGAAAGCGTAGGCGCCGACTTGATTGCGCTGCTGGATGGCGGTAACGCCACCGATGGTCGCATATTCGCCGATGCGCACGTGACCGCCCAACTGGCAACTGTTCGCAATGACGACTCCTGTTCGAATGTCGCAGTCATGGGCGATATGCGAGTAGGCCATTACCAAGACATGGTCTGCGACGCGTGTGCAACCGCCGCCCTGTACCGTGCCACGGTTGAGCGTACAATATTCGCGTATGGTGCAGTTTTCGCCGATTTCGAGCCGGGTGGGTTCGCCCGCGTATTTTAGATCTTGCGGAGGACCACCCAAAATGGCGCCGTCATAGACATGCGTATTTTTGCCGACCGATACCCCGCCGTACACATGCACGCGGGATTCCAAAATGACCCCTTCGGCGATTTCGGCACCGGCATCTACCAAACACCACGGACCAATAACGGCAGAATCGTGAACTTTGGCTTGCGGGCTTACAAATGCAGAAGGATGGATCATACTTATGGATTCAGAATTCGGAGTTCAGAGTTAAAAATTAGAAAATACAATTCCGAATTCCGAAATCCGAATTCCGATTTTTCTAACTTTAAGCACATGGGTGGTATTATCATTGCATGCCTTACTGCGCTGTACGTATTGTTGTTCCTATTTTTCATAATAGGAGTGATTCGCACACACCGTTACAGAGGGCCCAAGGCCACCCCGAGCGTCACCGTAGTCGTGCCCATGCGCAACGAAGAAGAATTCGCGCAGCGCACGCTGGAAGCCCTAGCCGAGCAGGATTACGTTGGTGAGTGGGAAGTGATTTGTGTCGACGACCGTTCGACCGATTCCACCAAGGAAATTCTCGAAAAGTTTGCAGCCAACCATCCGAAATTCAGGGTACTCAGCCTTTCACCTGATTTACCGCAAATCGCAAGCCCCAAGAAGCGCGCCCTAGAAAGCGCATTCAAGATTGCAAAGTACGAAGTGCTTTTGACCATGGACGCCGACTGCATTCCGCGCAAGAGTTGGATTACCGCCATGGCAGGCCGCTTTAACGACGGCATTTGCATTGTGCAGGGCCCTAAACAGAATAACGGCAGCCGCACGATGCCGCACCTGTACCAGAAACTCGAAACCCTGGGCTACACCGCCATGGAAGCCGCCGGATTCAGCTGGGGACACCCCATTGTGGCGAGCGCGGCCTGCCTTGCCTACAAAAAGGATTTGTTCTTTGCCGTGGGCGGTTTCGGCGACTTGGTGAACCTTTCGAGCGGCGACGACGACATGCTCATCCACAAGATGATGAAAATCCCGGGCACCAAAGTTTGCTACAACCTCGATAAAGACGCGGTCATTGAAACTGCCCCGGTACATACCTGGAAGCAACTCTTTAACCAACGCGCCCGTTGGAGCAGCAACGGCACCAACTACGAAAGCAAGGCGTACGTCTTGATGCTCACGCTGATTTACACCTACTACATCTGGATGTTCATTAGCCCGTGGTGCGTGCTCTTTTTGGATTGCCCCTGGCAGTGGTGCATTTTCAGCATTCTGCCCAAGATTCTGGTGGACTTTGTATTCCTGATGATTGCTTCGTGGAAATTACACGCCAAGCGCAAGATGCTTGCATTCTTGCCCACCGAAATCATCCAGGTTCCGATGATTGTGTTTGCCGTGCCCGCAGGGATTACCGGCATGTTCAGGTGGAAATAATCCAATGTGAAATGTGAAGTGTGTAATTAATCTCACACATTCCACATTAAACATTACACATCTTTCTCGCCCAGGCGACGGCTTCTTCGGCATTCTTGATTTCGCCGTCGAGCTGGAGTTCGAAACTCTTCTTGATAATTTCGCCCATTTGCTTGCCCGGCTTGACGCCCATATCCATGAGCATTTTGCCCATTAGGTAAGGTTGCGGGGCGTTTTCAATCAAATCCAGTCCGTTTGATGCATTCCAGAACTTGTCGGCAAAGCATTCGCCATCGGCTGTGGAGCCCGCATAGAATTCGCGGGGAGTGCATTTTACGAGCAAGCCGAGCAACTTTAAGCCGCCGAGCTTTACAGCGAGGCGACGAAGTGCCGGAGCGTCGTTTACGATTGCCGTATCCAGCTCTTGGTAAGCCTTCAAAAGCGGAGGCACAATCTTGAGCAGGTGCGTTTCGTTCGTGATGCGTTCCAGGAACTTGAGCGAAGTTTCAGCGGAGCCACACAAGAGGGCGGCAAAGGCAAATTCCATCGCCTGCGCCTCGGGCAAGGTGTCGCGCAAGGCTACCATGTTGTCGAGAACGATTCCAAGCGTTTCCCAGGAATTCTTGAACGGATGAATCTCGGGGAAATATTCGTCAAGTTTGATGTCCAAGAAAGCCTTGAGGCCGAGCGAAGGTTTGCCGGGCTTCAAAAGCCACTTCTTGAATTCTTCGAACAGGCGTTCTACGCTCAAGTCGTCGAGCGAAAGCGTGCGGCAAAGTTCTACCGTAGAGGGCGCAAGCGTGCAACCGAAACGGCTGGCAAACTGCACCCCGCGCAAAATACGCAAGGAATCTTCGGCAAAGGCCGGGCCCACATGACGCAGCGTATGCGACTTCAAGTCATCAATACCGCCGTAAGGGTCGCATAGCGTGAGTTCCGGCAGTTCCATGCCCATGGCATTAATCGTAAAGTCGCGGCGGAGGGCAGCTTCCTTGAAGGAGAGCTTTTCATCGGTATGCACCACGAAGCCGCGGTGGCCATAGCCCACCTTGCTTTCGGTACGCGGGAACGAAAAATCGAGCGAAAGGCCCTTCATGGCTAAGTGAATCACGCCGAAAGCCTTGCCCACCAAATTCGTGCGGCCGTACTTCGAAAGAATCGGAACAAGCGCGTCTTGCGCCATATCGTAGACTTCGACATCGTAGTCGCGGCAGGACTTGCCTAAAAGCGCATCGCGGACCCAGCCGCCTACTAAAAACGCACGGCCGCCCGCCTCGCGGATGTCGCCAGCAATTTTGAGAAGGCGCCCCGGCAAATCCGGTTCGAACCATTCACCCGAGAGCGTCTGCAATTTAGCCATCTACAAGGACCGCCTTACTGGAAATTCCCTGCATCTGCAGTGGAGGTATCCGGTTCCGGAGTTTCGGCTGTCTCTTCGGCAGACTTGTAGCGGTCATAAATACTGGTCGTCTTTACATCCGACGAATCATGAAGCGCCTTGGTCACAGACACTTCGCCATCTTCACCGGCCTTTGTCGAATCGGTCAACTTGGACTTTGTCGTATCCGATGCGGCAAAGCGGTCATAAATGCTCTTGCGGGTGGCGGCCCCTTCGGCCTTCTTCAGCGCCTCTTCTTCGCGGCAAACGCGCAATTCTTCTTCGGCATAGGCGCGCTGGTCAGGCGAATAGGTCATGGTGTTTAGGCGGTATTCCATTTCTTCGCACACCAGTCCTTGACGCTCGCCCGCACAACTAACCAAAAGCATGGCAATGCCAAAAAGCATCCACACAGCAACACGATTCATAAAAACCTCTGCGCCCATTAATGGGCAATAATAAACTTGCCCTTCTTGACCTTGGAGCCTTTTTTCACGACGTAGTAGTAGACTCCCGGTGTTACCAACTTGCCGGAATCCTCGCGACCGTTCCATTCCACCTTGCCACCCGCAACTTCTTCGTTGCGGAAATATTTGATCAGGGAGCCTCCACGGTTATAAATGCTCACCGTAGACTTTTCGGCAATGCCATCGATCGTGAGGAAGGCTTGAGTCTTGGGCCTAAACGGAACCGGATAGGCATGAACTTTCACCTCGGCGGAATCGGTCATATTCTTACGGGCGTCCTTAAGGTCGTTACGGCGGTAGTAGCTCACGCCCTTTTCGTGGGCAAACCAGGCTGCCCCCACAACCGGATCAATGGCGAGGTCAGCGACATTGTTGTCAAGCAAGCCGTCTTTTGTGGTAAAGTGCAAGATCTTCAACGTATCGGGAGAACCATTCTTGGGTGTCAAGCGATATACACCCTGGTTTGTCGTTCCGACCCACAAGTTGCCATGACTATCCACATCGATCGACGTAAATTCGGCACCGAGCATACCATTTGTCGAAGCAGGCGTCATGATCGTATCCGCTTCTTCATCCAGATAAGCCAGTGACGACATCGTGACCAGCCACAACCTGTCACCCACAGGGTCGTATACCATGTCGACCGGGGCGGGGTTCATGCCGCCATAATATTTGACTTGGCCGTTAACGAGTTCGCCGCCATTGGCTTTCGGCGAAGGGAACGTGATTACGTCGAGGCCGCCTTCGCTTGCAAGAGCCGTACCGTCCTTGTTAGCGATATATACAACCCATTTGCCGTCTTCGTCGATTTTAGAATGCATCACGCCAGGTACCGGGTTACTGCCGATTCCGTTTGCACAATGTACTTCGCCATCTTTGGTAAAGTAGACGACTCCGTAATTGGGATTCTTTCCTGTTGACGTCAAGAAGCCGGAATTGTCGGGAGCCGCAATGGTTGCAACAGAGATTGCGTAATTGGGAAGGTACTTGTCAAAACAATGATTGTCTTCGGCCTTAAAATCATATTCAAGATGGGCGCCCCATTTCGAATACATCAAATACACAAAGCCCCAAATATGGTAGAACATGGAACCATCGGGCAAATAGGACAAGGTCTTCATTCTTGCAGAATAGCCATTCGGTCCGTTTGACAAAGTTGAATAAGCGTAATGGGGTTCGCCCCAGCCACCGATGCTACCGTAGCTCAACTTGCCATCGACAGACATCGCCAAGACGCCCCCTTCGGGAGTCGCCTTCACTTCGTACACTTCACCGGGACTATATCCATTGAATCCGGTAAGATCCGTAACGGTTTTTTCGCCAGTCTTGTTAAAGAAGACGTATTCAGAACCGACGAGATACGTTCCATCTGCCGTTTTAACCTGCCACTTGACCTTGCTAGAGCCATCGTCGTGATAGAGTTGCTCATCAGTCAAAACTTGAGAATCTACCGTCACCTTCTTGACCGGTTCGTCAAAGCCTTCTACAACAGTGCCCGCAGGAACGAGGGACCACGAATTCGGGTCGCTCAGGCGCTTGTCAGAAGCCAGGTTTGCCCAATCCATTTTACGGACATAGGTTTCCTTGTCCATCTTGGCGTACAGGGAATCGCCACGGATCAAAAGTTCGCGAACAGGAGTAATGGAAAGGGACCTCGAACCGATACGATCAATCGTCAATAACGAACGGCCTTGGAAGGCGTCAAAGAACGCAAGACGGTCCTCGAATGCAATCGTCATGATATGACCGCTCATAACGGTGCCGTGGGGTACCGCACGAACATTGTTCTTGACATAGGAGCGGTTGATAATGCGCCAAGGAATACTGCCATCGGCAAACACAGCCACAAGACCGTATTCCGAAACGGCGTAGACCGCATTGTTCGAAGAAACAACGGAATGAAACCTGGATGTTTCAAGGCCATGTTCCGAATGATACACGACATTTTCGTAAATGGAACGGAAACGCAGGCCACCATCGGTTGCCAAAAGAACTCCGTTAGCAAAAGGCGTCACATCATGTATCGGAAACGGGTCCGAAAACGCACCCCATTTATCGTAGGCGCCCACATACGCTGCCCAAAGCAGCAAACAAAAAACTAGAGATTTGAACTTCACCCCCTAAAATTACGAAAATTCACTCGCCCGCGTTAGCAAATCGTCCAAATTCATGCAAGAACTTTCATTATTTTTATACTTGGACATATATACATTCTTCGATCTACGCATCTTCTTGATTGCATCGGTTTTTCTTTTTTGGAATGTACTGCGATTCACGCCACAATAAAGACACGCCTCGGAGGCCCGAATTTCGCCGATATAGGAATATTCCACTGCCATTTTCTCGGCAGAGGTGAGTCCCTCCATCAAGCGGTCCAGTTCCCGGCGGATGACACGCCTGCGGCGTTGTTCATAGACTTCGCAGGCAACAGCGTCCGTTCCCGAAGCGTCGTAAGCAACAAAATTGTCTGACAGCTGCGAAAACGGAGTTACCGGGGGCAATCTTCTGTTCATGTCATGAAAAGCGTTATGGATAACAGCCCGAAACCATGGGGTCATCGGCTTATTCAAGTCCAAAGTATACGCAGACCGGCACAAACGGAGCGCAACCTCCTGAAAAAGGTCTTTTGCGCCGTCGGGGTCGCTACTCTGAAACTGACAGAGTTTGTAAATTTGTGAAGCGTTCTTACGCCACACCTTTTCAACCCATTTGGGAGGTTCTTCTGTTAAAATTCTGGATTTAGCCATAAGCCTATCGGAATTTTGACAGCGAACTTTCAGTTGCGATAAAATTTATGAAAATAAAAGCGAAAAAACGGATTTTTGGAATTTTTGCAAACTATTGTTTGCAGCTATCAACAGTTTTTTTTAGTTTGGCTTCATTTTTGGTAATTTATCCACAATCTGTTAACGCACAGGAGTTCAATATGAACTCCATGCCACCCCCGGAAATGCAGATGCAGTACAGCGCGGGCGCCTTGAAAGACAGTGGAAAACTGACCGTATGGGTTACCATTCCCGAAAAGTGGCACGTGAACGCGAACGAAGTCACCGACGAATTCTTGAAGCCCTCTTCGATCGAAGTGAAGGCCGAGGGAATTGAATTCGGCGATGTGGTGTGGCCCAAGCCGATTAAAGAATATAACGAGGCGCTGGAACTCGAGATTCTGACCTTCCGCGGAGAATTCAAGATTGAAATCCCGGTGAAGGCAGTCGCCGACAAGTACGATAGCCTTGGAACCGAGGCGACCTTCCATTACCAGGCTTGTGACAATTCCATTTGCCTGGCACCTGCGAGCAAGACGATTTCGCTCAGCGAAAATGCGGCTGGCGCAAAATCCAGCAACGTGAATAGCAGCGCAAAAAAAAACGATTCCGAAAATGAAGTAGCCGCTAATAAGCGCGGCAACGAAAACTTGGAAGCAAGCACCACGGAAGCAGCGGAGAACAGCGCCGCTTCGGCCGGAATTATCGCACTTTTGTTCTTTGCATTCCTCGGCGGAATCATTCTGAACTTGATGCCGTGCGTGCTGCCGGTGCTTTCGCTCAAGCTCTTTAGCCTGATTAAGCAGGCAGGCGAAAGTCGCGGACGGCTCCTCGCTTTGGGAGGAGCCACAACGGCGGGCATTCTGGCAAGTTTCTGGGTGCTCGCCGCCGTTGTCGCCGCCGTCAAGGCCGGCGGCGGGTCCGCGGGCTGGGGCATGCAATTCCAGAGCGCAGGTTTCATCGCCTTCATGGTCGTGATTCTGACCGCATTTGCCATGAGCTTCTTTGGCGTATTCGAAGTGTGGCTCCCGTGGGGTGCCACCACCAAGATGGACGAAGCCGGCCATAAGGCGGGCTTTGCTGGAGCCTTCTTTACCGGCGCGCTCCTCGTTCTCTTAAGTACACCGTGTTCGGCCCCCTTCCTCGGAACCGCGATGGGATTCGCCTTTGCGCAAACGACCCCCGTACTCTTCTTGTTCTTTACCGCGGCAGGCATAGGCCTTGCTCTCCCCTACATGCTCGTGAGCGCCTTCCCGAAAATCCTCAAGGTATTCCCGAAACCGGGCCCGTGGATGGTCAAGCTGCAAAAGGTGATGGGCGTATTGCTCCTTGCAAGCGTCGCATGGCTATTGTGGATTGTGAACGAACAGGCCGGCACCGCAGGCGTCGGAATGTTCGCCATTGTCGTCGTGGCAAGCATTGCCTGCAGCGTACTGCTTGGCAAGTTCGCGCCTCCGGGAGTCGCCTTCAAGCGCGAAGTTGCTGGATTTGGATCGAGCGTCATCGTCATTGCAGCACTCTGGTTCGCCGTCATTTCGCCACGCTACGAAAGTGCCGCCAGCGAAAAGTTCAACGCCCGCATGCAAGAACAGATGACTGCAGACGGTTGGTACCGCTACAGCCCCGCCATAATCGAAGAATTTGCAAAAGCGAAGCGCACCATATTCATCGACGCGACCGCCGACTGGTGTCTCACCTGCAAGACAAACGAAGCCGCAGTCCTCAACCGTGACGAATTCCGCCGCGCCATGGACAGCTTGAATGTGGCGCTTGTAAAAGCCGACTGGACTCGCGAAACGCCTGAAGTGAACGCATTACTACGCAGCATGGGAAAGTCGGGTGTGCCCGCCTACGCGATTTACCCCGCAGGCGATGCCACTAAAAAAATCGTGCTGCCGGAATTGCTCACGACAGCAGCGATTGTAGAGAATATTGTAGGACGTAGGAAGTAGGAAGTTAGAAGAATTTTTCTGCAACAGACTTCCTACTGTTTACCGTCTACTGTCTACTATTCTATCTCTTGCCTTCTTTTTTATAGCGCTCAATGCATTCCTGGTAGAAGTCGTAAGTCTGCTTGGCAATCGACTTCCAGCTGAATACGTCAATGGCGCGCTTGCGGCTGACTTCGCCCATTTTCTTTGCAAGTTCCGGATTTCCGAGAATCTTGTTGAGCTTGTTCGCAAAATCAGTCTGGAAAGCCTTCGGGTCAGCCGGTTCAAAATCCGTTTCGGATACATGTTTCAACGGAACTAGGAATCCGGTTTCGCCGTCCACGATGATTTCGGGAATTCCACCCACTGCAGAGCCCACCACCGGAGTACCGCAGCTCATGGCTTCAAGGTTGATGATACCGAACGGTTCATAGAGCGAAGGCGTTGCAAACACGGTCGCATGGCTGTAAAGCACGCGGAGTTCTTCGTGCGGAACGGCTTCCTGAATCCAGACCACGCCGTCGCGCGTCTTCTGCACCTCTTCGATGAGAGCCTTGCATTCGTCGGCAAGTTCGATGGTATCCGGAGCACCGGCGCAGAGCACCACCTGGGCACTCTTGTCGATTTGCGGAATCGCCTGGATCAGCTGGCTGATGCCCTTCTGTCGCGTAATGCGACCCACGAACAGCACATACGGACGCTTCGGATCGACACCCCACTTGGTGAGGATGCTTTCGTCGAAAGTCGGAGCATAAAAGTCCGGATCGATACCGTTGTAAATCACCTTCACGCGATCCTCGGGAACGCCGTAAAGTTTCATCACGTCGCGCTTCATGCCCTCACTCACGGCAATCACACCGTCGGCAGCCTCGTAAGCGGTGCGTTCGATCCAGCAGCTCATGGCGTAACCGCCGTCGCCCAACTGTTCGGCCTTCCACGGACGGTGCGGTTCGAGCGAATGCGTCGTAAGAATTAGCGGGCACTGCAAAAGGCGGCTAGCGAGCACGCCGCCAAAATGACTGTACCATGTATGACAGTGAATGACGTCGATATTGTCGAGCGCGGCAGCCCACTGGAGGTTAATGTCCAGCGGCTTGAAAATCTTCTGAAAACGATCATCATGCGGGTTCAAGCCCAGCTTGCGCGAAAATCCGATTGCACGGATATTGTCCTTGTCTTCGTCTTGCACGCCAAAGCAACGTGCTTCCACATGACAAAGCTTTGCAAGCTCTTGGGTAAGGAACTTAACATGGATACCTGCACCGCCATAAATTTCCGGCGGGAATTCGTTAGTCAAAATTGCAGCGTTCATAATCTAGTAGACGGTAAGATGTTAGAAGTAGACAGTTGATTAGTAGTTAGTTTTCTTCAATAATTATAAAAAAAAAGAACCCTTGCGGATTCTTTTTTTACGAAAAACATTTGATATTACAAATCTACTGGCGTATCTGTTTCGTTATTGTCTATACCAGAGCAATCGGCACCATCTCCGTCACTTCCACATAGAAGATTCACAGAATGTAAAACGCAAATAACTTGCATTTTGGGATTTTCATACACTTTCTTTTTTTGATTCATAATTAGACCTCTTTACTTAACTAAGACCCTGTTTCCGTTATGGAAGTAAATACCCTTGGTAAAAGGCTTACCCTTCAACAGTTTGCCATTCAAGTCAAACCAGCGATCCATTTTCATTTCACCAGTTAGAGTGTTGAATTTGCCTATCGCCATAGGCTGATCCGATTCATTCACGATTTCAACGCCAATTTCATCTGGCAAATCAGAAATATTTGAACGTAGTGCCGAAGCGGCAGCTTCACCCTTCATGACAGGACGGCCCGCCATTACAACTTCATTATATATCAAATATGCACGCATCGGGCTCAAGGTCGACCCGCTCTTTAACTTCTGGAACTTTCCCGACACGCCATCACTTTCTTGGTTCGAAGGAATAAATCCATACACACGCCCTTGCTCACCATCACCTTCGACCCATTTTCTCAAAGAGTACGCACTTCTAAACTGCCAATTTCCAAATTCCACATATGACTCCTCCGTCTTAATAGAAACGGTTTCACCCGCAGGCAAATCGATAGAAAGTTTTTCCCTGAGCGGCACATACACATAGGGCACATTAGCTTGCAATACTGTACTTACAAACATCAGCTTAACCACTGCTCCGCTCCCCGAATTGCTCAAGCCCGCAAATTTACAGAATATACCGCCTGTCACATAGGCAGCATCCACTGTAAACGGAAGCGTTATCGTCGTAGATGAATGACGTTTGAAATTACGCGTCATTTCAACTGTATTCACTTCGATCGCTTGAGGTACATTCGTCGCAACCTTTGAATTGCCGTCAATGATTGCGAGGGAATGGTCCAGCGTTATCTGGATTGCGCCATAATCTTCAACGAATTCCGCCTCAACCGTGGCCTCGTTTTCGGCGACCTTCAGAGTATACACGCCTTCTTTTGGTTCAATCACTTCGCCGTTATAGGTCAAGGCTCCACGCACGGCATAGCCGGTCTTCGCACGAATAGTAATAGTCGAAGCCTTGGCGTAAGTTCCGTCTTCGGCAATATCGCCAGAAATGACTTCCATTTGTTCGGGCAAAATCACCTTGACGCGGTTATATTGCCACAAGGCCTTGATAGTCATGTCATTTGCGGGCATTGTCGCCGGAATTTCAACATCCCAACCAAGGAACGTGTATTCATTTCTTGTCGGATTTTTCGGTGTAGCAACCACCGAACCCTCTATACCGGAAATACTAGCAATGTTCGAGCCGCCGTCCGTATCGAACGTGATTGTATATAATTTATTCCAAACGGCTTTCAAGGTTGTCGTCCCACGGGAAATCTTCGTGGGAACCGACGGATTCCATCCGGCAAAGGCATAACCTTCCTTAGTCGGATTTACCGGAGCGGTAACCGGATCACCGACTTTCCCCTCAATTGTATCCACAGCGGAGCCCCCGTCCGAATCAAAGACAATTTTAGACTTGCTCACAATTATGGGGTGATTCATAGATATGGTTCTTGCCATGCAATTGGAAGTTTCCGAAATGGAGACACGGTCAATCACGTAAGACCCCGCTTCAAGCTTTATTACAGTCCCTTCACCAAATGATTTTCCATTATTCAAATAAAAAGTGGAATTGTTCAAACCAATGGCACAGTTATCATCCATAGTCGCGCCGATAGCATCGCCACCATAGAACCCCGTTGTCGAGCCCAGCTGGTTCTTTACGGTGAGCGTATAATGATAGTTCAAGCTATTTGCCGGCATCTTGTGAATTTCAACTTTGAACGTATCAGAGTGAAAATCCGCCTTTAGACGGGTCGAGCTTTCCAAATCGTAATAGACACGATACGTTCCCGCATCACTAGCTGAAGGCGCACCAACGCAATTGGCGCTGTTGCCAACCAAACAATGTCTTCCGCGCAAGACCTCACCTGAATTGTAGGTACCAACCTTCAAAAGGTTCTGAGCCCACCCTGTATAAGTCAGATACTTTTCGCTAGCCGGATTTGTCGCATTGTACAGCACGGGAGCCGTGGTAAAAGAAACTGTCGGCACGACAGACCTTTGCACATGCAGATAAACCTTCGGTGGAGACGATCTGGTTGACCACGCGTTCAGATTGATACTGCTTACCAGTTCATACCCCGATACCGACTTGCTTGCAGAAACAATTATGGCGGTCAGCGCCTTTCCGTCAATGCGATCTCTCGTATAATAGATATGGAGATGGTGGTCCTTATGTTTGTTATTGCTGATATCGACATCTTGAACATTGCTATTTTCGTTCGCAATAACCATCTTGGTATACCTGGCACCCAGTGTATCGAAACTGGAGGCAGGAGTGGTAGACGAACCCACATCACGAACGATAATATTCGTAATGGGGAGGCTGAATGTATCGTTACTTATTTTTTTCACTGAATCAGTTTTAGTGTACCCCATATATACATAAGCGTCAATACCTGCATTTTCCTGCAAGTCTGCAGGTTCATTCCCTTTTTTCACGACAGTATAGGCACTCGGAAATTTTTTATACACGCTACTTCCGCCGATTC
This sequence comes from Fibrobacter succinogenes, assembly GCA_902756345.1. GTDB lineage: Bacteria > Fibrobacterota > Fibrobacteria > Fibrobacterales > Fibrobacteraceae > Fibrobacter. The sequence continues at coordinate 38,157 of CACVQR010000013.1, forward strand.
TCAATTGAAGATTGTTGATAAACTTTCCGGCCCACGACACCGAAGAAAGAAGCATGACGCAAAGCGCTATACCCAGGAATGTCAATCTATTTTTCATTTTCACCTCATTACTAAAAGGCTCATGCCGTTTTTGAATTAGACCGGCCAAATATAACATTTTTGCAACATCGTTATAACATTTTCTTATAAAAGTATTGCAAAAAAAAACACCCAAGCCGAGAGTCGCGGGCAAGCTTGTTTGCCCATAACCGAGGCGCAGTGTTTTGAATTGACAAAGTCAATAAAAAACACCCCGCCCATTCAGACGGGATGTAAGGAGTGAGTGTGGAGTTTCTTAGAAGTTCTTGCACTGGCCTTTCCACTTGCCCGGCTGGCCAAGGATAGCGCCATTAATGTACTTGCCAGAAGAACCTACAAAATCATCTTTGCGGAATGTTTCGCCACCGAGGTGCCAACGCATCCAAGCAACGGTCGCTGCCATGCCGCCCCACGGACCGGAACCATGGCCCCAGCCGCATTCGCCGTTCTGGCATTCATTGCCCTGACCACCAGTCATCTTGAGGAGGCAAGCCGGAATCTTGACGTTATTGTTGTTGTAGTCGCCTTCGGCGTTCGGGCGTTCCATACCGCCTTCACCGTAGACGATTGCAGCAGTCTTTCCGGCAGGGACATTCGCTAGTTCAGCATGGTTGAATGCACCGCTGTTGTTGAGGACAGCCGTAATCACGCGCTTGTCGTTGATAAGCATCTTTTCGGACTGGAGACCGCCCATGGAGTGGCCGCTTGCGCCCACCTTCGTCATATCGAGCTTGCCGTACAGCACATCACCCTGGGTAGAATTCTTCTTGGCAAGCCAGTCGAGTGCGGGGATACCACGGTTCGTACCATCCGGAGATTCGCTGGTAGCCACCACCACGAAACCGTGAGAGGCGAGACGACGAATGATACCTTCGTAATCGTTGGGGCTAGAGCCGCCACCCGGGCCCCACAAGATAACACCATGCTTCTTGGTATTGGAAAGCTGCTTCGGGTAGCAAAGGACGCCACCGCCGTTGTCGGCCGTATTCTTGATATATTCGACTTCCAGGTAGTTCTTTTCTTCTTCCTTGCCATCAACGAGGAAGATGCCGTCATCGGCCTTCACTTCGCTAGAAGAGCTGGCCGGCTTTACGGCTTCGCTGGAGCTGGACTTGGGGGAATCCACGGCAGAGCTAGAAGTCGGAACGGGATCGGAACCAGCGGCAGAGCTGCTAGAGATTGCAGGAGGATTCGTTGCCGTCGTATCGATAGGCTGCTGTTCACCGCCAGGTCCAACCACAGGTTCGGTAACCTGAGCAGTCGTGTCTGCGGGCTGAACAGTCTGCGAAGGATCTGCAGGCTGAGTGGGGTCAGTCACGCCCTGATTCGGATCTGTCGGAGTCGCATTCGGGTCTGCCGGATCCACAGGAGTAACGGTCCCCTGTTGTGCAGGGTCAGTCACCGTCTGTGAGGGATTTGTAGCCGGATCAGTGGCCAAGCCACCGCCCTGTTGCTGATCCTGGTACTGTTGCTGGGCTTCAGCAACGGCGTTATTGACTTGATCCGCAGCATCGCCGCAGTTGACCAAAGCAAAGGCGGCACCTGCAACCACCAGGCCCTTTGCCAGATTCTTGAAATATTTCGATTTCATTGTGACTCCTTTTATACCTTTCCCTTAACACCATTTTAAAGATACCTTGAAAAACAAGCGAAAAAAACAGTCCGAAACGAGTTTCTATGGACAATAAGTCCATAGTCAAAAGGAGCCAAAAATGGCGAAATTAACTCAAAAAGCAAGATTTTCGCATTCTAATTTATATGTAATTTATCCATAATGGATAAGGTTATTCTTACACACGCAAAAATCCATTATTCCGCTTATTTGTCCTAAAAAAAGAAATCCCCCGATCAAATCGGAGGAAAACTCTCAGGAAAAAATAACACAATTTAAAAAACAACTTACCTAGGAGCGTAAATCCTGGACATGAATTCGGCGCGGGTCTTTTCGTCGGTCTTGAAACGGCCCAAAAGCTGAGTCGTCACCATGGTGGCCCCCGGCTTTTTCACCCCGCGCATGGTCATGCACATGTGAGACGCTTCCAAAACGACCGCGACTCCCTTCGGATTCAGTTCCTTCTGGATGAGCTCTGCAATCTGACGCGTCATGCGTTCCTGAATCTGCGGGAAACGTGCGTAGAATTCCACCACGCGCGGAATCTTGGAAAGACCGACCACGCAATCGCCCGGAATGTAGGCCACGTGAGCCTTGCCCGTGAACGGAAGAAAATGGTGTTCGCACATACTGGCAAACTGGATATCCGGCACGATAATCATTTCATCGTACTTTTCGTGGAAGCGCGTCTTGAGAATGTCTTCGGCACGCATCTCGCCCGAAAGGCCCGTCATGAGTTCGGCGTACATCTTGGCGACACGCTTGGGCGTATCGACAAGACCTTCGCGGTTCGGGTTTTCGCCCATGCCTTCCAGAATCATCCGGAAGCCGTCTTCCATTTTCTTGAAATCCATCATGGGGCCAAAGATAGCAAAATCAGCGGATCGTGACAGCGCGAGTTTCGTTTCCGTAGCGGATCAGGAACTTGCCCGCATCCATGAAATCCATAAGCATCGTCGGTTCCGTCCTTTCGCGGCGAAGCAGGCGGCCCTGCAGGTCGTACACGAAAAGCATCTTGCCCGGAGCAAGCCCGAACAGGCTTACGCTCTTGCCGCCCACTACGGCGCGCCATTCGCCCTGGAGCGTTCCGGGCTGAGCAGGCATGGTGCCGCCGGTAATGACAAAGTTGTCGATGTAGCCAAATTCTTGGACGTACGAGCCATTCACTTTGACATTCACGACATTCTTGTAGCTGCTCGCATTGCAGAACAGGCCCGCGAACAGGTGTTCGTCACCGCAGCTACTATTTGCAAGCAAGCCCGTAATGGTGTGCCCGTTACCCAGGAAAGTTCCTTCGTAATCCCAGATGGCGTCCCACACGAAATAGGTCAGCGAATCGTCGAGATTCAAAACGGAATCTTGCCACATGTTTTCGTTGATGACAATGTCGGAATCGAGCGTAGCGCATGCCTTGGGGTTGCGCTCGGTGCTATCCAAGGTGCCGTTGACAAGGCCCGCGAACCAGTAGAGTTCTTCCTTGTTCTTCAAGTGGTAACAGCCCGCTGTATCCTGTTCGGGCATTTGCGGGGCCGGAGTCCATTCCGCAAACAGATCGATGCTTTTCTTTTCCGTCAACTGGACTGCCGAATAGTAGCCGAGCTTTTCCGGCGTCCAGCGGTAGAATTTGGCGCCTTCGCGAGCGGGAGCCTTGAATTCAAAACCGACATCGGCGGCATTGAACGCAGTCAAGTTTTCCAGGCTGTTTTCGCCACCGTTCATGTGGTACGTAATCGTATATTCCGTCGTATTCCACTTGGCATAAACAGTAAGGTCTTCGGTATTGCCCGCAGGGATTTCCGTGATTTCCTGTTCCAATAGCGAGTCCGCATACCAGCCCGCAAATTCAAAGCCGGACCAGTAAGCCTTTCCGAGCACATAGGCCGCAGAATCCGCCGACCACTTGACTACATGCGGCTTGTAGAATTCGGTACCGTTATAGAACTGGCCGCCGTTCATTTCGATATCGACGACAAAGTAGCTCTTCCATTTGGCGTAGAGAGTCCAATCGCCGTAATGTTCCGTCTTGATGGTATCGATTCTTTGCGTAAAGTCTTCGTCCAGGAACCAGCCTTCGAATTCGTCGTTTTCTTTTTGCGGGTCGGCAAGAACGATGGCAGAATCACCCTTGGCATACCCCGCCGGATTCAGTTCGCTGTTTTCGCCACCGTTCAAGACATAGTGAATTTCAAACTGGACGCTGTCGGCTGCGGGAGTGCTGCTTGCGACCGTAGAACGCAAGCCTTGAATAGAGACATCGGCATAGACATTCGTCATCTGGACAAGGCCAACGACTTTGCCTACAATTCCGCTAGCATCGCTGCCCGAGAAATAAGAATCCGTAACGCCCAGGTTCCTTACGACCGTGACATTCTTGCCCCACACATCGTTTTCGTCGCCGAGGGTCACGAACAAGCCGTCGTTTCCGCGCAGGCCAGAAATCTTGAAACCGTTACCTTCAAAAGTTCCCTTGAACTTCAAAGGTACCCACCACACGTAATCTTCCCTGGACAAGTTGCCGGTAGAATCCAGAAGATTTTCGTTCACCACGATATCGTTCTGGAGCGAGATGCAGCCTTCGAATTTATAATCGTCCTTTTTGGAGAAGGCGGTAGAATCGGCAATCGAAACCGTGGCGATACCGTAAAGTTCTTCGGCGGTATAAATCAAATAGCAGCCGCGTTCATCTTGCTTGGGCGTTTGCGGTACAAGGCCCCAGCGTGCATACACGCTGAAACTGCCCAAGTAGTTTGCAAGCACGAACATGGAGTAATCTTGATACTCGCCATAATACATGTTGGGCGGAACGTCCACCCCTTCAGCAAATTCAATATACCAGCCTAAAAAGGAATACCCTTCGCGCGACGGTTCTTTTAAATCGAAACGGCCCACCGCCTCGTCGTAGCTTTCGGGATTTTCAGGATGGTTCACGCCGCCGTTCAGATTATAATTGATCGTGTAGGCGTTAGCCGACACTGCGGCTAACAGCATTAAGTACCCTAACACTGCGTAAACTGAACGAAACATTTTTTCTCTTCATCACTCAAAGTGACAAACTGAATATATATCAAAAAAATCTAGATTCTCACGGAACCTGGATTTTCCTTGGACATTAAACGTAATTTTACAAATTAACGGACCGACATTGTTTTCATTTGTTTACCATAGCGAATCAAGTACCGCCCCGCCATAGGAATATCGATCTCCATCGAAGACTGCGTTGTCATACGGCAGATAACACGGCCCTGTACATCCATTACAAGAAGCGTACGCCCAGGCACGAGTCCAGACAAAGTAACGCTGTTGCCGCGAACAGAGGCTTGCCAATCGCTTTTTGCCTCAACATTCGAAAGGGCCATACGGTTTCCTGTAATGTAAAACGACTTTATAAAACCAACGTCACGAAGGTACGAATCCTTAATCAAAATATCAACAACCTGCTTATAAGACCTTACGACATAGAACATTCCGCCATACGTTTCAAAATCAGAATAACGATTGTGCATCAGCAATCCTGAAATAGAATGCCCGTTCCCGTTAAAACTGCCATCAAAATATTCAATGGGTTGCCACACAAAATAATCCTTTCCGGCAAGGTCCAGAACATCATCCTTCGCTATACTGTCATTGACGACAATGTCTGCTTCTAGTGATGCACACGCTTCTGCATTGCGTTCAACACCTTCTAGCCGCCCATTGACCATTTCAGCAAACCAGTACAATTCTTCCCTTGTGCCAATGAGATAACAGCCTTTCAAATTCTGTTTGGGCTTCTGCGGCTTAGGGAACCATTCCGCATACAAATCAATATTTTGCATCCTGGAAATTTTTTCTGCTACGCCGCCCAGTTCACCATAAGTCCAACGGTAAAAATCTGCACCCTCACGGGTCGGCGCCTTGAACTTGAAACCGTCATCTTCTCCTGTAAAAGTACTCGGATTGTCCGGATGGTTTGTACCGCCATTCAAGTGATACGTTATCGTATATGTCTTCGGGCTCCATTTGGCGTACACCGTAACATCCTCGGTATTCCCGGCAGGAATTTCCGTAATCTTTTTCGTGAAAAGCGAATCCGCATACCAGCCGTCAAATTCAAATCCGGATCCCCGGCTAGCCGTACCTAGCACAAATGCAGCAGAATCTGCCGACCACCTGAATTCCAAAGGTAAATAGAAGGTGCGCCCGTTGTAAGTTTGGCCTTTATTCATTTCGAAATGAATGACAAAGAAGCTTTTCCACTTTGCATAAAGTTTCCAATCGCCATAATATTGCGTCTTTATGGTATCGATTTTTTGGACAAAGTTGCTATCCAGGAACCAACCCTCGAACACATCGTTTTCTTTTTGCGGGTCGCCCAACACAATGGCGGAATCGCCCTTGATATAACTAGCCGGATTTTGCTCACTGTTTACACCGCCATACAAGACATAATCAATCGAGAACGCGTTTTCTTTAAAGACAGGGTACGCCGCCGTGTCACCATTATCGATACACTTGGAGTTTTCCACCTCAAATATGATACTGCTTGTAGAGCAGGCATTGCCCTTTTTTGCCACAATGCAGTCTGTAGAAGTCCCTTTCACTTGGCCCGCGAAAGAGACATTCCTTAAAACGGCGACATCCATTTCGCCAACAATGCCGCCCGCATAAGCGCCTTCAACAAGCCCTAAACTGTAGGAATTTTCAATGAAGGCTGCACGCGAATAATCAGCGGCACTTTTACCGGCGTACTGTGGGGCATTCAAGGCCGGCCTCATAGCCGTCACACATTCATCTGGAGCCAAGAATACACTACCGATCAGGCCACCGGCATAATCTTCCGCATGGACCGACACGTCCGTATATACATTATTCATTTGAACCGGCCCGCCAATTGTCGCCGCGATACCGCCGACAACTTTACCAGAAAAGTAGGAATCCGTAACGCCCAAGTTCTTGACAAAAGTAGGCGCTACGTTTCCACCATAAATATTTCCGAGTTCCATAAAAAGGCCGTAGTTTCCGCGCAGGCCCGAAATCTTGAAACCGTTGCCTTCGAACGTCCCCTTGAAAAGAACCGGAATCCAGTACACAAATTCTTCCAAAGACAGATTCTTGTCTTTATCAAGCAAGTTCTTGTTAACGACAATATCATTCAAGAGAGAAATACAACCTTCAAATCGATACTCGGGACTGTATTCATAATCCTGTTTAGAAACCGAAGCAATACCATACAATTCCCTGGCGGTTCGGATCAAGTAACAGCCTCGTTCATCTTGCTGCGGAATTTCAGGAACAAGACCCCACCTTGCTTCCACCGTAAAATTTTCAATATCACTCACGAGCCAGCTTCTTGAGAGATTCCTGAAACGAGCAAAATTTTCCCCTTTATAATAGCTGGAGTCCTTGCCGCTTGCAGACACAACATACCACCCTAAGAAGGCATAGCCTTCCTTTGAAGGTGCTTTCAGAATAAGCTTGGTCGTATCACGTTCGTAACTCGCCGGATTGTCCGGATGGTTAACGCCACCCATCAAGTTGTACGTGATTGTATAGGCCTGCGCCGAAATTGCGGCGACAAGCACAAACGCCAAAAGGATAAAACCCCTGAAAAATGAGTATAACATGTCTCCTCCTTATATCTCATACAAAATATATATCAAAAAAGCCGGACGTTACAGGACATCCGGTTTTTTCCGTTGACAAAATGTCACAATCTACACAGAAAGCGCTATAAATACTCCACCAGGTTCCCGGTACGCGGAGATTCAGTGCGGTTCGGGAGGCCACTTTCGGTATCGGCGTAGCCAAGCGCCACCGAGGCGTACACGCGCTCGTCCTCGCGCAAGCCAAAACCGCGCAGGTATTCGAGCAGGGTCGGATCTTCATTAAGCCACTTGAGCTGATTGATATAGCAACTGCCAAGGTCCAATTCGTTGGCGGCAAGCATCATGTTTTCGACAGCGCAGGCGACATCGGCCATGTTGTTGCCGTAATCTTTTTTGTTTGCGACCACAATCAGAACGGGAGCATTGTAGCTGAAGGAATAATTTCCCTTCTGCGAAAGCATGATCGAATTCTTGAGACTCTTGTAGAGGTCGTCGCGGAGTTCCATCTTCGCAAAGGCGGTCTGCACGAGTTCCTTGAGTTTTGCAATCACCACGGCATCCGAAATCACGAAGAAGTGATTGCTCTGAGCATTACCGCCGGTGGGGCCGAATCGGCCCGCATCCACGATGGTCTGCAACTTTTCAAGTTCCACCGGCTGCGCCTTGAACTTGCGGGTGCTGCGACGAGTTTTGATAGCTTCGAGAGTATTCATTACTTATCCAGCGGCAAAATCAAGATACGGGATTTACGCTTCTGGTTGTAGTGGTCGCGCTTGCTCTTGGGCAAATCGCTGACCGTACCATCTTCGAATCCGAAATGGTAGAACCAGTCGAGTGCCTGCGTCGTGAGCAAGAACAGCTTCTTGTAGCCCTTCATGCGGCCGACAGAAATCAGGTGGCGAACGATAGCATCGCCAATGCCCGACTTGCGGTAGTTCGCGCCCACGGCAATGCCTGCGACTTCGGCCATGCCATCTTCGAATGCATGCAAGGCGCCACAGCCGTGAATACTGTTGTCGATGCTGTAGACAACGTAATCGTTGAGCTTTTCGGAAATGCTTTCCTGCGTACGCGGCACCAAGAATCCCTTGTCGATGTAGTCCTGCATAATGCGCAAAATGTCGGGAATATCTTCGATGTTTGCAGGCCTAATGCTCGAGTACTGGTTGGCGTACACCATGGTACCGTCACCGCGGGCGCTGAATACTTCTTGCAGCACGCTGCCCTGGAATTCACCGCTCAGCAAGTGAACACGATTCGCACCCGCCTCGCAGGCCCGAATAGCATTCATCAGGTAGTCCATCTGCGCAAAGTCGAGCTGATCGGAATTCAGTTCCAGCAGTTCCTTTGCCTGGTCCACATCCATAGCCGAGATAACGCCCGAATCCGTGGGTTCCAGGTACTTGGTGTTCCGGCCAGTCACAAGGCCTTCGAGCTTGATACCGTTCTGGTTACCGATGAAGAAGAGCTTGCCCACCTTCATGTACTTGCAGAGTTCGGTCGCCAGTTCGGTAGAACTGATATTGTAGGCGTGCCCAAGTTTGTTCCAACCAATCGGCGGAATAATCGGCACGAACTTTTCGTCTAAAAGCTGTTCCAGAATATCGCGTTGAATGCGTTCAATACGGCCGGTGCGCATGTAGTCGACACCGTCTATAACGCCCATGCTGCGAGCCAGCACCCAGTTGCCCTGAATGCCCCGGAGGCCGCTTGCTGTGAGGTGACTCATGATATGCTGTGCAACGCCGAGAGACGCCTGCTCGATGTGCGGCAAGGCCTCTTCGCTTGTAAGACGCACGCCGGCATGGAACGTGGATTCCAGTTCCCACGCCTTGAGCTGGGCATCGATGCTGTTACGCGTACCCGGCACGATAATGATGCGGATACCTGCCTTGTGCAAAAGCGCAATGTCGCGCATGAGCACCGGGAAAAGCGGGTGACTCATCAAGTCATCCTCGATTTTCAGCACAAACAGCTGGCCCTTGAAGCGTTCCATATAACCGAACACTTCGCGAATAAAACCGGCAACTTCAAAATGTTGCGAATTAAAGTCAGGCGTTGCGTTATTCATAGTAAATAAGTTAGAAAAATGTTTTGTTCATAAAACAAGCGCGGCCCCATGGGACCGCGCTCGTTTAGTTGAGATAGAATACTCTTTCTCGAATCTTAGTCTTGGATTCGAGTCCAGTTGAGGATTCCCTTCTTGACCAGGTAGATATAGCCTGCTTCAAGAATCACGAGGAATCCGAGCAACACGAACAACAAGTCCCAGCCGCCCTTGAGGAACTGAACGGTCCAGGGGTAGAGGAACGCCACTTCGAGGTCAAAGACCAGGAACAACATGGCGACCATGTAATACTTTACGGGATATCGTTCGCCCGAAGTACCGGAAACATGCGCGACACCGCATTCGTAGGACGTACCTTTGATCGAGGTCCCCTTGATTTTCCCAGGGTGCAGGAACCAGTTTGCCACCAAAAGGGCAGTGGGAACAACGAGTGCAAGGACCACGAGAATGGTCATCGCAAAAGTAGTATCAAAGATTTCAACGTTCGACATAGTGAGTTCAAACATAGTAAATTTCTTTTTTCTCGTTAAGTCCCAAAATGTAAACTATATTTACTGGCATGAAAAAGATCACTACATTTTTGGGATGTGTGGGTGTGGTGTGCTTATTCTGGGGGTGTTCCGACAATGATATCCTGACCCCGAACGGACCTATTGCTGAAGAACCTGCTATTTCTTCCGCAAAAGAATCTCCGGTCGCGTCATCTTCTTCATCATTAACGGATGCTCCTGCAACAAGCTCTTCCTCTATTAATGGTAATTCGAACCCGACTCCGTCGTCCAGCGATGGAAAACCCGGCCCGGTAACGATTACCCGAGATTCTATCGTCAAGCAAGACATTGACTTGAGCAAGATCGAAACCCCGAACTACAGCAGTGGCGTTTTCTGCTGGAGCCAGGAGTGCGAAACCAAGTATGCCGGAATGACTTCCAACCCGGATCTCCAGTCCTCGTCGTCTGCCATCAGCATCGACATCGGCATGTCCGAAGAAGCAAAGGTTCCGCCGACCATCAGCGGCAACACCATGACGGATATGCGCGACAACCAATCCTATAAACTGGAAACGGTCGCTGGCGTCCGCTGGATGGCTGAAAACCTGAGGTACAAGACCGAAAACGGAAGTTTCTGCGAAGACAAGGAAGGCAACGACGTATGCGCCAAGAACAAGAGCGTGTACTACACTTACGGCGTTGCACAGAGAGTCTGCCCCATGGGCTGGCGTCTCCCGACCGCAGACGAAGTCACCGCAGCAGCAGCGGCCCAGCCCGATAGCTGGTGGGTCATTGGCGGAAGATTCAAGCTCGACGAAGAGGGCAAGGTCTCGGAATTCGGCCTGAACGACGGACAAGGCTACATCTGGATTATCCAAAACGGTAGCAACACCTCCTGGAGAATCAAGGCCTATTCCGGCGACGAGGTGGAAAAGGCATTCCAGTCCAGCGAAGGCCCGCGAGCCTACAACGTGCGCTGCGTCGAAGGCGCCGATATTGAATAACCTAAACCTTTAACAAACGAAAAACCCGGGCGCACGCTCGGGTTTCTTTTTATCTGTAAGACTTGTTATAGCTGATCGATATTGTCCACGCCTTCGTCCAAAAGGAGCGTAAGGTTCTGGACTTCCTTTTCCATCTGGTCGTAATAGTTTTTCGCGCGACCCAGCTGCTTGCGGAGTTCCATGATTTCGGACATAAGCTCCACGGCAAGCAATGCCATGCGCTTTCGATTGTCCATCTGGAATTTCGCCGAGCGTTCAAAACGCTGGTTGATGCTTTCCACAATGTCATTCAGTTCCGCATCGGGTAAGTCGGTGCGAATCTGAATGGACTCCTGGGCAACGGAAATGGTTACCGATTTCAAAGGTTCGATACTAGCCATTATTTAATCCCTACGCCGAATGGATCATCGTCCATCAGCATCCTTATCCGAAAAAACTTGTCTGCGAGCCCTCCTGCTTGCTCGCGAACAGATCATTGTCCTTTTCATCGGCCCCATGAACTTCGATAGTCGGAACATCGTCTTCGGGTTCCTGAGCCGTTTCTTCTGCGGGTTCTTCGGCGGGCACTTCTTCAAGTACCAAGTCGTCTGCAGCTTCGCCCTGTTCCGTGGATTCTTCAGCAGGTTCTTCCGGGGCTTCTTCTGCAACTTCTTCAGCAGATTCTTCTGCGGGCTGTTCGGCCGATTCATCCTGATCGATAGAAATGTCTGTACCCAGTTCGTTTTCGATGGTTGCCACCAGCTGGTTGAACTTTTCCTGGGCTTCGGCAATTTCGTCGTTCTGGGCCTGTAGCTGTTCGTTCAGGCTGTCTACAAGAGCATTCTTTTCGGAAAGCTGTTCCATGAGGTTCGCGATAGTCGCATCCTTTTCGGCCACCTGGGTATTGAGGGCGCCCAGGAGTTCCGCCTTTTCGTTCACCTGGCCGGTCAGCAAGTCGGACTTTTCAGTCAGTTCGCGAATCTTGTCGTTCAGACTTTCAATGCAACCGTCTTTTTCCACAAGCTGCTGACCGAACACCGTGACGCGATCCACAAACTTTGCAATTTCGGCATCTTTCTGGTTCAGCATTTCTTGCTGTGCATTTGCCTGGTTGGCACGGGCGTCAAGGGCGGCCTTGCAGTCTGCCAGGTCGTGCTTGGCCGATTCAAGCAACAGGGTCTTGTCCTGCGCCATGGCCACAGCCTGCGACAATTCGCGTTTGATTTTGGCGTTTTCTTCTTTGAGGGTACGGACCGTGCCCAGCACACCCTCGATTTTTTGAGATAAAACACTCATTTTTTCTAAATTCATTTCTGCTCCGTCTAATGAGTTTTAGAACTTTAACATTATTAAGATAACTAAATTTTTTCATAAAAACCAAATGATTTCTGTAAATGAACATATACAGCGGCGACTGACGGAATTGCCGGACCGGCCGGGCGTTTACATCATGAAAAACGCCCAAGGGAAAATCATTTACATCGGAAAGGCTAAAGTTCTAAAGAACCGCGTGCGCAGCTACTTCGACGGCTCCGAGCACAACGGACACCGCGCGGCAACGCTCATGCTTCCCTACATTCGCGATATCGAATGGATCATTACCGAAAGCGAGCAAGAGGCGCTGATTCTTGAGGCGAACCTGATTCGCAAGCACACGCCCAAGTACAACGTACTTTTGAAAGACGACAAGCACTTTCCGTACCTCGCGTTCTCGGTCAAGGAGCCCTTCCCGCGGCTTTCGCTGTCGCGTTCCGTCAAGAAGGACGGCCGCCAGTATTATGGCCCGTACATGAGTTCGCGCTATATCGATAAGCTCATCGACATTGCGGCAAGGTTGTTCAAGATTCGCGAATGCTCCATGGAACTGCCGGCCAAACACCCCGTACGTCCTTGCCTCAACTACCACATCGGGCGCTGCAGCGCTCCTTGTGCCGGGCTCATTACGCAAGAGGAATACGCCAAGGATGTAGAAAGCACGCGCCTGATGCTTGAAGGCAAGCGCGACGACTTGATCGACAAATGGCAGCGTGAAATGGAAGAGGCGAGCGCCAATCTGGATTTTGAAACCGCCATGAAAAAGCGCGACGCGATCCAGGCGCTGCAAGCTTCCGGCACGCACCAGAAAACCGACACCACCGACCCGAACTTGTCGCTCGACGTGGTAACGCTCCGCCGCAACGGCGACATGGCCGCGGCCGTGATTCTCGAATACCGCAAGGGCGTGCTCATGGGGCGCAGACATTACCGACTCGAATGCAAGCTCGAAGACGACGAGACCGAAATATTCCGGCAGATGGTGCTCCCGTGGTACATGGAGGCGCCCCTGATTCCTGCCGAAATCGCAACCGACATCGTGCTCCCGGAAGACCGCAAGGAACTCGAAGCAGCCTTAAGCAAACAGGCAGGGAGAAAGGTCTCTTTCAGCACGCCCCAGCGCGGCGAAAAACTCGGATTCCTGAAGCTTGCAGGCGCGAACGCCGATATGATTCTCGTTGAAATGCGCGCCGAAGTGCAAAAGTACAGCGAAATCGACCAGAGCGTCTTTGAATTGCAAAAGGTTCTCGGGCTTAAAAAGACTCCGTTCCGCATCGAGTGCGTCGACATTTCTCACCTTTCGGGCACAAATACCGTGGCAAGCCTCGTGGCATTCAAGAACGGGCGGCCCGACAAGGCGAACTACCGCAAGTTTATCATTAAAACGGTAGAAGGCGTCGACGACTTCGCCAGCATGCGCGAAGTGATGACCCGCCGCATTCGCAGGCTCGAAAACGAGGGCGTTCCCATGCCCGACCTGTGGGTATGCGACGGTGGTAAAGGCCAAGTAGACGCCACCATGCAGATTCTAAAGGAACTCGGCCACGACCAGGATTTACCGCTCATCGGGCTCGCCAAGCGCCTCGAAGAAATCGTGTTCCCCGACGACCGCAAAAGCATCGTGCTGCACCGTACAAGCCCGGCACTTAAACTTTTGCAGAACGCCCGCGACGAGGCGCACCGATTCGCCATCACCTACCAGCGCAGCAAGCGCAAAAAAGACTTGGAAGTCGAATGGCTCAAGATGCCAGGCGTGGGTCACGAAACCCGCATCAAGATTTTGAGCAAGTACAGGAGCGCCGAAGCGTTCATGGCAGCCCCCATCGAAGACATCGAAATCCTGCTCGGAAAGGTCCGCGGCAACAACCTACGCGACCAAGTCGCAAAGTACGTCACAGAATTTATCACTCCCGATACTGAAGGCTGAATATTCCAAAATGGAGTAGGGCTCGTTTGTATAAAAACGACCTTTACGAACTAATTTCGCCAAGCAACGATAAGAATTCTTTACTTATCATTTATTTTAAAAGGACAAAAAAATATTTTTCGTTTTTTCGCTTGCTTTTGCCCCTCAAGTTGTCTATATTACAGGTAAGGCATCCCACGGATTAACGCCCGATCTAACAGTATTTTTAAAGCTCGTCGCTCTTGGTGTTCAGTTTAGGCGCGCATCGACGCGAAAAACAAAGCCCCGAGGCACTGCTATCATTTTTAAGTGAGTAGCTTCGAGTGTTCTACCGTGAGGGATGCCTTTTTTGTACCCTGAAAAAGTTTCCCACAAAAAACACCCTATAAAGGGTGCTTTTTAGTTGAGTATCTGTAGGCTTATGCCTGCGGCTTGACCGTTGCACGAATCAGCATGAGCTGCGCCGGCACATACAGCCACCAGATAATATTGTTCGCAATTTCGGCAACCGACTGCAGTGCGCTGTGGTCGTCACCCGTGACCATCGAAAGACCGACGCACACATCACCGAAGAAGAAGGCGACCATGCCCCAGCAGATAAGCTTTGCATTTGCCGCCGGGAAATACCCTTTGCGCGGAGCAAGCATACCCATTACGACAGAGGTAATCACAAATATGCCATAAACCACGACAACAGCCACCGTAAGGCCCAATGTGCCGGTAGCGATCAGGGCGACGCCTGCGATAACAGCCACAGCCAACAACCAGTAAATCTTGGGGAGGCTCTTGTCTGCTTCGGACTTGCGGGAATGCCTGTAAATCAAGATGGTCTGGAACACCATGAAGAAGGTGATACCGAGAACGGTGCTTATGGTTCCTGCATCAGGAGCAAAAGCCTTAATCAAGCTAAAGCTGTAGTCCGCCAACAGCGAGAACACGAACGCCGCACGCAGCAACTTGCCATCGCGGCCGGAGAACGCGCTTGATGCCGTGATAAAGGCAAGAATCGTCAGCATGGTTGTCATGACCGACTTGGTGTAAAGCTGCAGGGTGCCAGAATCCGACAGGCATTGGCTTACCGCGCCGCAGGAATAGAAGTCAAACCAATCCTTGCCAGCCGTAATGAGGAGGAACACAGCAAGGACAGAAAAAACGATTTTTTGAGCAGTTGTTTGTAAAAGCATGAATAAAGGATAGCAAAATTCACGCTTGTTTGGTAAGCTTTTTGTAATATTTTGCAAAATAATCGGTCAAACCTACTTGATTCGCACCTGACGCAAGTTTTTACCCTGTCGGACAAGGTAAGTTCCCGGAGCCTGCTTTAAAGAATGCCCCAAGAATCGGCCCTGCATATCAAAGACCTGGATAGATTCGCCCGCATTCAACGGCTGTAGCATTCCGACAATGCCGCGCTGACCAATGGCTGTCGTGGAATCTTCATCTATCGAATCCTGTTTGGTGGTATCCGGTTCCACGAAGGGGTGGTCCGGATCGTCTACGATGACCTTGAACGTCACGGAGCCTTCGCAGCCCGAGGCGTTCGTGTGGACCGCCTTGTAGTAGCCGCTCATGGTGCCGTCCATGTTCTTGAAGCGGATTTCACGACTTGTCGACTTGAATTCCGCCGGACCACTCCACACCCAGCGACCGCCTTCCCACGGGTGCGGGCCAATCGAAAGCGAATCGCCCTTGTTCAGCTTCACGTCGGTCGTCTCGTTCCAGCCGCCATCGTGGATTTTTACATACGGTATTATGGTATCCGGCTTGCATGCGCCACCTTCGGCGCCTTCGATCACCATCGTGGTAATCGTGTTGGACTTCGCGGTCATCGAAAGCGCCTTGCCCGAAATCACGATATCGGATTGCTTGGTGAGGCTGCCGGGCAGTTCGAACCGCACCACCTTCGCGCTCGTGCCAATCTTCACGAATTCACCCAGGTCGAAGCTGTACTTCACGTCGCTAGAACCGCTATTGCGCACGATAAGCACCAGCGCTCCCTCGGGCGTGAGTGCCGCGAGCGTGTTGCCGTTGTCGCTATCGATAATGCGCGAACCCGGACGGATGTAGCGGCTGAATGCGGCATGCATGTAGTAACGCGCATTCGGGCTGAAAGTCTGCTTGCTGTGGTTCAGCGCGAGGCTACGCCAGTTCTCAGCCGGGTCGCCAATCTGCCAGTCCACCCAGGCGCTCGCCTTCATGTCGCGCAGGTCAGCCAAAATCACGCCCGCCATCCAGAGCGCAATGTTCTCGTCGCCGCTCTTGTGAAGCGGGCCCGTTTCGGACTGCCACACCTTCTTGTCTTTCGCGAACGCCGCGTTGAAAAGCTTCGCGCGGGAATCACCGCCGGAATAGCTGTGCGTGTTCACCTGGAACATGTAAGAAAGCGCTTCGGAACTGTACTTGTTGAACTGGTTCAGGGCATCGCCAATGTTCGTCTCGTCGGCGGCACTCACCGAAGTCTCCGGGAACAGGCCCTTCTTCTGGAGCGCCTTGCCGAGTTCCACAATCATCTTCGTCTGGTTGTTCTTGAACCCGCAACCTTCCTGTCCACCGTTCGCCTTCCACCAGCCGGCACTCGGTTCGTTGAACGGTTCCACCGTGCGGAACGTAATTCCCCATTCCTTCTTGAAATGCAGCGCCACTTCGGAGAGGTAGTCCGCGAAGTCGTCGAAATAGTCTTCCTTGAGGTTGTCGCTGCCGTCGCTAGAGCCCGAAACGCAGCCACTCTTGGTCATCCACCACGGGGGCGAATTGCTGAACGCCTCGAAAATCGGGCTCTTCACGCGCTTGGAAAGTTCAATCGCAATCGTACGCTGGTAAGGGTCTGCCGTCCAGTCAAAATCGCCCTTTTCCGTGGGCTTGTAGCCGGGAACGTTCGCGCCGCCGTCGCCCTTCGTTAGGTGATTATGGCCTGGCTGGTCGCCGCCGCCAATATTGTAGCGGAAAATCGTATAGCCCAAGCCCGTATCGGGGTCGGCAATCGCACCCAGAAGCTTGCTGCGGTTCGCCTCGCTCCAGGCACCCGCCTTCACGGCCCACCAGCAGAGGCTCGTGCCCCAGCCCTCGAAAACCTGATACTTTTTGCCGGGGTCGACAACGACCTTAGTTTGTGCCATGGCGCCATTTGCAAGGAATGCAACTGCAGCGCTAGAAATAGTAAAAAACCGAACCAATCCTTTCATGGTTCTAAATATATCCTAAAACAAGGCGAATGTCAAATGTGGACTTTTTCGGATTGTTTTTTCTTTTTTTCAAACGTCACAGGAAAATGCATGTTACTTGCAATACCTAGGCGATTTATATATATTAAAAGAATCCTAACCATCACCTTTTAACGGAGTTCAAAATGCTCTACAAACACTGGAAAAAATTAGCTCTCGCTGTGACCAGTTTTTTCTGGGCTAGCTGCGACAACACCTCGTCTGCCAACGATGAAAACTCGCCAGAATCCAGTTCGTCGATCGAAACTCCGAAATCCAGTTCTGCTAAGGCCGCCCCTGAATCAAGCGCAACAGCAGGCAATGCATCCAGTTCTTCTGCCGCGCAGCCTAACTCCAGTGCCACGGCGGCCAATCCGGAATCCAGTTCCGAAACCGAGGCAATCTCCAGTTCTTCTGAAGCCATTGACCCGAATGTCGCAGAAAGCTCTAGCAGCCTAGAACAGCAGATTGTCCCCTTGTATGGCGTTACAGATACAATCATCCCGGTCATCACTCCCAAATATGGCGTTGTCGTAAGAAGCTCCAGCAGCGAAGTAATTGCGCCTAAGTATGGCGTCATGAATCCCATTTGCCAAAAATACGGATCGGACCTCTATTGTGAAGACGGCGTCACCTGCAAAGAAGAAACAAAGGATTCGACACAGGTTCCTGAATGTACCGGCGACCAGCTTTGCGCCAAGTACGGAGTCGTAGTCGTCAAGGAAACCGTTTACAAGTGCGACGACGGAACGGTTTATAATGAAGCCGAATTCAAGGCCAAATACGACATCTTGGACGGCGCCGTAGACTTGTACGGTTGCCCGAGCGACATTTGCGAATCACAGCCGCTGTACGGCGTTTCAAGCAAAATTACACACCCTAATAACTAAAAAATGCAGCTCGGCCTCAAGAAAAAGCTTGCGCTCGAAGCGTTCCGCCTTTATCGCCATAACGAAATCAAGGCGCACCCGCTGACGTATTTTTTCTGGGAGTGCACGTTGCGCTGCAATTTGCATTGTCAGCACTGCGGCAGCGACTGCGTTGCCGACGCCATTCCCGACATGCCCCGCGAAGATTTTTTGCGGGTACTCGACAGCCTTGCCCCACATGTCGATCCCCAAAATTTTACCGTTGTCATTACCGGCGGCGAACCGCTCATGCGCGGCGACCTCGAAGAATGCGCTCAAGAAATCAAGAAACGCGGCTACGCCTGGGGCATGGTGACAAACGGACTTGCGCTCACTCCCGAACGCTTTACCAAACTCATGAACGCAGGCCTACGTTCGCTCACCATCAGTCTTGACGGTCTTGAAGCGAACCACAATCTTTTCCGCGGCAACGCCCACAGTTTTGAACGCGCCGTGCGAGCGATCCACATGGCCGCAAGCGTGAAGGAACTCACCTTCGACGTGATGACCTGCGTGAACAAGAAGAACCTAAGCGAACTTCCGCAGATTCACAATATGCTCGTGAACCTGGGCGTCAAGCGCTGGCGAGTTTCGAACGTATTCCCCAAAGGCCGCGCCAAAGACAATCCGCTATTCATGCTCACGAACGACGAATTCCGTCAAACTTTTGAATTCATTCGCGAGGCAAAAAAGCAGGGCCAGATAAACGTGAATTACGACTGCGAAGGTTTCCTCGGCAGCTATGAGAAGGTCGTTCGCGACCATCCGTTCTTCTGCTGGGCCGGCGTGAACATTGCCTCGGTCCTTTGCGACGGTAGCATTTCGGCTTGTCCGAGCCTGCGCGGCGACTACATTCAAGGCAACATCTACAAAGACGACTTGTGGGATGTGTGGCAGAACCGTTACCAGGTGATGCGTGACCGCAGCTGGGCACGCATCGGTGAATGTAAGGATTGCAAATACTGGCGCTACTGCGAAGGTTCCAGTTTGCATTTACGCGACGAGCACACCAAGGAACTCGCTTACTGCCATGTTAAAAGGCTGGAGGCGGCGGGCGTGTAGTCTGCGCGTTTTTCCGCGCCCAAATTATTTCAACCCACGCAGGATTTCTTTTTGCTCCTGCGTGATGCGGTAGCTTTCGCAGGCTTTCTGGATGGTTTTTGCGTGAATCCAGGGCGAAAGTTTGCGGCCCTTGATGTAGGGGAATGTCGCGTCCCATTGCTTGGCAAGCGCCGTCGCCATGAACCAAGCGATTACCATTTGCACGTAGTAGCGGTCGGTCGCTCGAACCTTGCCATCCGCGCATCCCGTATCGGAATCGTCGAACAGATTCTCGTCTATCGCGGCGACCAACTTTAACTGACGCGCATTGAATCGCTCGTCCAAAAAGAACGTCATGAGCATGTTCACGCCGAAGCGAACCGTGTAAGGGTGCTTTGACTTGAGCCATTTTTCGATGCACGACACGAACCGCTTTTCGTCCTTGAGCAATGCCTTCGGGGCTTTTCCGTCGCATACGGCCCAGTTGTCAATGTAGGGCAGAAACTGTTCGATGCGGCGCAGGCATTCGTCAAAGTCCTTGATGCGCTCGACCACAAAGAGGTGTACCTGGTTTTCTTCGAAGTACTTGTGCGGGAGTTTGTCTAAAAACTTGGCGACATCGACCGCAGCGAACTCCTTCGCAATCTTTCGCATGGTAGGCACCCGCACGCCGATAATCGATTTCTTGTCGATGTTCGGCAACAGCGACGCGTGAAAATCGCGATACTTTAAATCCTGTTCGGCCAACAGGCGCTTGACAAGTTTAGCATGGGTCATGGAATAAATATAATTATTCCGGTTTTGCGATTTCTGTTTGTGCAGGTTCCTTCGGCTTGATCCTTGCGCTCAAATAACTGAGCACCAGGTTCTGCCACACCACGTAGCAGGTGGGCGCGAGTGCCACCACAGGGCCCGCATACAAAGTGGCAATCCAAATGACGAGCGTGGTGTTCTTTTGGCCCATGCTCTGCGCACTTTCGATGGGGCGGCGATTCCTTTCGACATACCAACCGAGAGCATACAAAAGAATGCAAAGAATCAGCGAAATGCCCGCCATCATGGGGAACTTTCCGCTATTCCAAAGTTCCGTGAATCCCATTTCGCGAATGTCGTAGCTTGCCTTCGCCAAAATCACGAATACCGAGAAGGTCCACACGAACATGGTGTACTTCTGGTATTTGGCGGCACGATCGGCAAGCTCCGGGTAAAACGCGCGCAGGCCAAGCGCAAACGCAAGCGGAATGCTAATAATGGGCTGAATCGTATTGAAAATCTTCATCGCGATTTCGGAGAGACCCGCATCGGTGCCGGTCAGGTAACCGAATACCAGCGGAATCGAAAAACACGCAATCAGGTTTCCGCTCAAGAAAATCTTTAACGCAAGCGAGGCCGAACCGCCGAGCATCTTGGCCATGGCAGGGGCAGCGTTTGCAGGCGGGCAAAGCGCAATGATGGCACCACCCAAAAGCACTTCGCGCGGGAGGTCGAAAAGCTTTACGATGCCCGCGATAGCGGCGACCAGAATCAGGCTCACCACCAGGGCGCGGATTTCAATTTTAAACGTGTAACCATGCGTCTGTGGCGGAATTTTCGTCACAAACGTCAAAAACATCATGGTACCAATCAAAAACGGCATTAACGGCGAAAGCACGTGCGCCTGCGGGAGCAAAATCCCGAGCAAAATCGCAATCGGCATCAAAATGGCACGCAAGTTCTTCATACGCGGCCAAATGTAGAAAACCGCCCAAACCTAGGCAAGATAGGGATTAATTTCTATATTGTGGCCCATGTTACGTTCAAGGTACGAAGCGTTTGACTTCGTGGAAAAGAAGGCCGAAGTCAAGAAAAAGTCGGGCAACCCGATTTTGATGATCGTGTCCGGCTACCTCGCGCTGGTTTCTTTGGGAGCACTCCTGTTGTCGCTTCCGTTTGCGCAGCGTGAACCGGTAGGCGTTCTCGACGCCTTCTTTACGGCCATGTCTGCCGTGTGCGTTACGGGTCTTTCTACCATCGATATCAGTGCAAGCTTTACCACTTTTGGCAACTGGGTTCTAGTCATTCTCATGCAGGCGGGCGGTCTTGGAATCATGACGATTTCTACCGTGATCATCCTCCTTGCCGGCATGCACCCGGGATTCAACCACCAGTCGGCCCTCCTTGCCAACTACACGCAGGAAGGTAACGTCGATGCCGGCCGAATCCTAAAGGCTGTGCTCCCCTTTACCTTCGGGCTCGAAGCCATCGGCGCCGTCATCTACTTTACGCAGTTCAGCGGCATGGAACTTTACGACCGCATATTCTGCAGTCTGTTCCAGGCGGTCAGCTCCTTCTGTAACGTGGGCTTCACCTTGTTCCCTGATTCTCTGGTGCGCTTCCAGCTGAACCCGCTCATGAACATCACGACCTGCGTGCTCGCGCTCGCCGGCGGTTTCGGTTTCCTGGCCATTACCGAAATCCGTTACCTGTTCGACTTTAAAAAACGCGCTATCCGCAAGGTGTCGCTGCATACCCACATTGCCACTGGCTTTACCCTGATTATCGTTCTCGTGAGTATCGCCTTCTTCATGTTCAGCGAATGGAGCAATACTTTTGCAGGTCTGAACTTCGGAGAAAAGCTGGAATCCAGCGCCTTCATGGCATTCACCAGCCGTACCGCAGGTCTCAACAACATCGACACCTCGGCCCTGAGCGTGGGCTCGCTGTTCTTCTTTGTGATTATCATGCTCATCGGCGCAAACCCCGGTAGCTGCGGCGGCGGTATCAAGACGACTACGACCGCCGTGATTTTCTTGCTAGGGTTCAACCGCCTGCTGGGCCGCAACAAGACCCAGATTTTGGGTCGCACCATTCCCGAAACCACGGTCGATAAGGCCGTGCGAATCTTCGTGGTGGCAATCGTGGTCGTGGTGGTGGCAACGCTCGTACTGCTCGAAACCGAGGCCGCCGGCAACTCCATCGAACAGGTTTCGTTCCTCAAGGTATTCTTCGAAGTGGCAAGCGCCTACAGCACCTGCGGCCTTTCCATGGGGCTCACCCCGGATCTTTCGATTCCTGGCCGAATTGTGATCTGTACAGTGATGTTTGTCGGCCGCATGGGTCCGCTGTTCCTGATTTCTGCAGTGGCTAAAAAGCAGGAGCAGGGCATGTGGTATGCCGAAGAAGACATCATGGTCGGCTAAGGCGCCTACGGCGCAGTTGGCAGAGCTTAGTCGGTAGAACTTAGATAAAAACACGATAAGCAGTTCATTTCATACTTTTTTTAGGCTCTAAGTTCTAAGCTCTAAGTTCTAAGTTCTAAATTTAACCTATGGCTTCTAAACAATTTGTAGTGATCGGACTGGGTAACACGGGCTACTTTTTGGCCCGCCATTTGACCGCACTCGGACACGACGTGATGGTCGTAGACCCAAGTCCCGAAAAAATTCAGGATATTTCGAACCAGGTGGCCCAGGCAGTCGTTGCCGACGGAACCCGCAAAAAACAGCTCCAGTCGCTCCCGCTTTCCAAGGTGGACAGCGTCATCTGCTGTATCGGCGAAGACCTGCAGGCATCGCTTCTCACGGTCCTGAATCTCAAGGAACTGGGCGTCAAGCACATTATTGCCAAATCCAGTAGCCCGGCACACACAATTATCCTCGAAAAGCTCGGCGTGGCAGACATCTTCCACCCGGAACGCGACATGGCCATTTCCTTGGCCGAGCGTCTCAACCGCCCGAACATGCTCGACTACCTGCCGTTCATGGAAGGCTTCTCCATCGTCGAAATCGCCTGCCCCGACGCCTTCCTCGGCAAGACGCTCAAGGACCTCTCGCTCACCCACAAGTACGGCATCCAGGTGATCGCTATCCGCGACCCGCTGGAACCCAAGCCCAAGATCGGTAACATTGCCGACTACGTGCTCAAGGAAAACGACGTGCTGTTCGTGATTGGCCCGAACGAGGCTCTGGACAAGCTCAAGACCTAATCTTGGCGCAGCCAAAGACAATTAAAGCCCGGCTTGAAAAGTCGGGCTTCTTTCTATTCAAAACTTGAACGTATTACAAATAAACTAGAATACAGGCTTGTTGGAAGTGGCGCGTTCTGCGGAGCGGCTTGCGCTCGAATTCTTTTCGGTTGCAAGCTTGCGGTGCGTCACGGCACCGACAGCAAAGTAACGGCCGTCCTTCTGGACCAGTCCAGTGTAAATATTCAGAACCTTTTGGGAGAACCACTGCTGGTACAGGTTCAAAATGCTTTCCTTGAGGGCCGAAGTTTCGTCGATAGCCGGGTTGCCCGAGGGCTTGCCGTACTTGAGCGTAAACTGTTCGGACATGTAGGCTACCGCTTCAAAAGACTTGTTCAGACGGGCGCGTTCGACACGACCGGTACGAATTTCAAAAGAATAGAACTTGTCATTCTTGTTAAAGATAAAGTCAACCTGGACCGGCAGTTCACCGAACATGAATACGGGAATGACGACACGTTCGCCTTCGCCACTTTGACCATACGGCTCGTAACCGAGCTTCATCACCTCTTCAATAACGGTCTCACGGGTGGCACCGAAGGGAATACCCGCAAAGTCATTATAACGCTGGGCGGCCGCTTCCAGAGAAAGCAGCAGGGTCAAAATCGTTATAATAAATCCAAAGTGTTTCACAGGATTCTCCTAGAATCTTTGTAAAAGATAGTAAACTTTGCCATGTTGGTAAGTCCTTATCTGATATTTTCTTAGAAAAAACGCCGATTATCTATATTTTGACTCATGGCAAGCACATTTGGCAAAATTTTTAGCGTTACTACCTGGGGCGAATCCCATGGTCCGGCCGTCGGTTCGGTCCTGGATGGCTGCCCTGCAGGCCTCGAAATCACCGAAGAAGAAATCCAGGCGGAACTCAACCGCCGTCGCCCCGGGCAGGGCAAAATGACCACCGCCCGCGACGAAAAGGACCAGGTGAAGATCCTTTCGGGCGTTTTCGAAGGCAAAACCACCGGGACCCCGATTTCTTTCGCCGTCTTTAACGAAGACCAGCGCAGTCACGACTACGCCGAAATTCAAAAGTGGTACCGCCCCGGGCACGCCGACCTGTGCTACGACCTCAAGTACGGGTTCAGGGACTACCGCGGCGGTGGACGCAGCTCTGCCCGCGAAACTATCGGACGCGTTGCCGCAGGTGCCGTGGCCAAGAAACTTCTGAAGCAGGTGAACGGCACCGAAATCATCGCCTGGGTGAACTCCATCGGCGAAGTCGATTGCGGCACGCTCGACCTGAACAGCCTCACGCTCGAACAGATTGAAAAATCCCCCGTGCGCTGCCCCGACCTGGACGCAAGTGCCAAGATGGAGCAAGCCGTTCTCGATGCCCGCGCAAACGGCGACAGCATCGGTGGCACCGTATGCCTCTTGGTCAAGAATCCGCCCATCGCCCTCGGCGAGCCCGTATTCGACCGCCTAGACGCGTTACTCGCCCAGGCAATGCTGTCGATTCCCGCCTGCAAGGGCTTTGAAATCGGAAGCGGTTTCGCCTCTGCCCGCATGCACGGGAGCCGCCACAACGATGAACTTTATTTTGACGGCCACGCCTACCACACCCGCACCAACAATGCAGGCGGTAGCCTCGGTGGAATCAGCAACGGCGAGCCCATCTATTGCCGCATGGCATTCAAGCCCACCGCCACCATTTCGCAGGAACAGAAGACTGCTGGCCGCGGTGGCGAAAACGGAACGCTTGCCGCCCGCGGACGTCACGACCCCTGCGTCGCAGTCCGCGCGCCGGTGATTGTCGAAAGCATGGCCGCCCTCGTTCTGGCAGACTTGTTCTTGCAGCAGAAGAGAAACTGCCTAGAATAAATTCGGATTTTAGATTTCAGAATTAGGAATTTCATTTTTGCCGTTCCGAACTCCGAATTCCGAACTCCGAATGAAAATGTTCATTCCACGTTTATTCATCGCCCTCTGCTACCGCGCCGTATACAAATTGCATCACGCGCTCTGCCTTAGGCCAGGCGCACCTCTAGAACATTCCAAGCTAATCGTTGTCGGAAGCTTTCGCACCGGTGGTGCCGGAAAGACGCCTTTCTGCATCTGGCTTTGTAAGCACTTGGCTGCACAAGGCAAGACGGTAGCACTCCTCGCCCACGAATACGCCTTCGACGAAATCAAAATGCTTCGTCAGAAATTTGCAGGCAACGAAAGCGTCCAGGTTTTTGCGACCCGCAACCGTTACCGCCTGGCCCACGAACTCGACAAGTCGTGCAAGTTCGATTGTATCGTCTGCGACGACGGATTCGAAGACAGCCGTTTAGTCGGAGCAACCACCATCCTCTTGCTGTGGGAAAGCATCCCAACAAAAATTTCGGAACTCTGGCCCTGCGGGGGCATGCGCAGTCTCGCGAAAGACCACGGCCTAGACCACGACAAGAGTTCTCCTATGGTCCGCATACTGAGGTGTGAAGGCGGAAATCCGGCCGTACGATTCGTTATAGATAAAGTATTGCATTTTTATTCGGGCAAAGAATTTGTCAAGAAAAACGCTAAAGCAAACATCGTGTGCGGCCTCGGAAATCCCGAGCGGTTCTGCAGCGACCTTCAAGATTTCGGAATCGAAATCGGCCACAAGTTCTTTTTCAAGGATCACAGCAAAGCATTTGCGGCCCAATTTGAAAAAATCATTCAAAACCGTCCGCAAGAAACTTTCGTGATTTCAGAAAAAGACGCTGCCAGGCTACCCGCCGAATTCATACAAAAAAACGAAAAATCGCAGATTTTCGTTGCATCGCAGACAACAGAAATTTCAACCGAAATCGCCCAAAATCTGTTCTAAGCGCGCCTACCCCTTTCATAATTCTTTCCCAGTTTTTATATTTCGGAGAAAGAAGGAAGAAATCATGACGCTCACAAACCGTATCCAGAACTTGATGCAGGCCCTTTGTCAGGAATTTCCTGAAAGACAAGACAGACTCCAGTTGGCATTCCTGGCCGCCATCAATGACGAGCCTTTTTACCTGTACGGTCGCACTGGTTCGGGCAAGAATTTCATGATCAACCGCTTGCTTGCGGCATTCAAAAAACCCCGCTTTATCGAAATGGGCAGCCGCCCGCAAGAAATCCCCGGCTCTATCGATGACTATGACGTAATCCTGTTCAAGGGGTTCAATCCGATTGACGACGCCACCAAGGAATGCGTACGCAACGCCTTGCAAAAGCGCAAGCACACCACGCTGATTCTCAGCAGCGACGTTCGCCCCGAAAACGCCATGGGCCGCGCCGATATCGTCGACGAAATCACGCTGACCATTTGTATGCCCGACAACCTTTCTTCGGAATCCCTGTGCATGCTGTTGCAAAACTACAGCTTAAGCGAAGACTTCAAGGCTCCCGAAGAATACACCATTTCTGAAGAAGAAAAAACAAAGTGGGCAGATGAAATCCAGAAGGTCGCCCTTTCCGCCGAAACCATGGCAATCATCGGGAAGCTCTCGGACCTCTGCATTCAAAACGCCATCTACGTACCTATCAGCAAGTGGCTCTCGCTTGCCAATATCGCGCGCACCATCGCCTTCTTTAACGGGCGCAACCAAACGACATTCTCTGACACGCTCTTCCTCGGCACTCCGATTTGGGGCCGTTCTACATCGAACAACTCCATCATGGAAAGCTTTATCGATATTGTCAAGAGCGTAATCCTCAAAGACCTTGCAAACGTCATCGCCACGACCTACGATGCAGACACCCTTTACCGCAAAGTCAAGGGCATGCTGAACAGTTCAAATAATTTGTACGAAACAAAGGAATTCAACGGCGAGCCCTGCATCAGCTACCGCATTACGGTGGCAGGCGAACAGACTCCGCTCTACGTTCCGTTGCATTATGTAGAAACCGTCGAAGATTTCAACCCGTACAACGAACTTCGCAAAATCGAAAAGAACGTGCGCTGCAACTTCCACGGAACGTCGAGCTGCACAATCTCCATCAATTCCACCGTCAAGAGCGTGGGCCTTCGTAACAACAATTCCAGAAACGAGAATTCCGCGCCGGCCAAGTTCGAAGATTTCGCAACCCTTCCGACGTACATTCTTCGCGAAAACGACCCTGAAGTCGCCAAGAAAAAACGCATTGAGCTTGAGGCTTGCCAAAAAGAAGCGCAGACGCAAATGGAACAGCAGGCAAAGATACTGCGCTCGCTGCGCGACCTTTACCAGTCGAACAAGACTTTCCGAAATGACCTGTTCTGCAATCTCGAAATCTTCGACAAGATTCAGGCAGACCTGAGCGATATTTTCAACACCATCAACGGCGTTGCCACCAAGCTCAAGGAAACGCTTGAGCTGTACAACTCCGCCAGCAAGAATTAATTCTTGCTGCGGCGAATGCCGATCACGAAGGTGTTGTCGCTACTGCCGGCCTGTTCTTTTCCACTCTTGATTTTTACCTTCATCTTGGAAATGTAGGCACCCGTGCCTACGAGGCGGCCCTTGTCGCTACGAGCGCCCCATTCGAAGAACAGGTTGCCCGGATTGTCGTAACAGTTCGATTTGCTCGGGTCTGCGGCATTGTAGAACACGGTCGCATCGTTACAGGCAATGCTTCCGCCGGCCTTATTCACAAAGCTACCCAAGTGCGAGTAGTAGTAGTTTTCCCAGTTAATCTTGATCAGCGCAAGGGCGGAATCCTTGTTGGCCCCGCTCGGCAAGTTCATGATTGCCGAAGTGGCGAGTTCACCCAGGTTAAAGCTCAGCAACAAGCCCGGCTTACCGATGCTGTCGATGATTTCCTTGACCGTTTTGTTCATCGGCACCACCACAGGAACGACCGGTTCACTGTAGGGCCATTCTTCGGCATCGCCCGAAATCGTCACCACGCCAGGGGCCTTGACATCGGTTCTCTGGTCGCCAACAATACGGACCTTCGGGTTGTTCACGTGGGCCGCATTTTCGCTGCGGTCCTTGAGTTCGCCCGGCAACAGCCTTACGTAATCGCCCACTTCCGGAAGCGCCATCTGCGCTGTACGCTGGAAGTACAATCTGAACACATTGCCCTGTGCATTCTTGTCGCAGCTCACGATATTGAGCGAATCCATAAAGACTGCAGAATCGCGGTAGAATACGAAGGCGTTCTTCGCATCAAGCGCCTTGATGTTCGAGCCTTCGCTCAAATTGATAGTCACCACGCTCACGTCTTCGGATTTCGGCTCGACCGATGCATTCAGAATAATCGGAGCCACATGGTCCTCGACCAAGGTGTTCATCGAAAGCTTGACTTCTTCGAAAGAATCTTCGTCGGTATAAGTGTAGTGGTACAAGAGCGAGCCCGAATAAACTTGGTCAGATAAACCCGTGAATACATCTTCGCGAAGCCCTTCCGGATTGAACAAGGTGATAATCGATTCCTGTTCTACCAGCGGCCAGATATTTTCTTGACCCGCTATCGTATGGAATTGCGTACCGCCAAACGCCCACGAAACCGTATCGGGCACGACCTTGTCAAACGCCTTGCTGAACGGAACCGAAAGACTATCCGGAATGCCGTCGCCATTCACATCGAACATGGCAGCCTTTACCGCAAACGGTACAGGCGGTTCCTTGAAATGAATATCAGTCCAGTGAATCTTGTTTGCAACGCCTTCGCCTTCAATGGTAAAGAAGGCATCGACTGTTGCAGAATCACCCACTACATAGAAACTTGCATACCCCGTAGAATCGGTCGTAATCGAAGTGACTCGCTGGTTGTCGGCATCCAAGAAACTGAGCGGATACTTCGTCTTCAAATTCAATGTGGCCAAGCAATTGACATTCGAGCTTGCAAGCATGTTGCCACACGGCGTCGAACCATACAACAGCACCACTTTTAACGGCACCGTATCCGGGTAAGTCACATGCGCAAGCAATGTGTCGTTCTTGCCGCCATCGAGCCCAAGTACATCGCCACGCAGCGTATAGCCCTTCGGGTCAAACACCAATGAATCGGTCACATGGAACACATCGACAAACGCAATGTCCGGAAGCGGGTATTCAGGCACCGTAAACGAAATCATCTGATACTGGCTTTCATCTGCGGCCAAGTAGCAAATCAGCACATACTGACCCGGGCTAAGCGTGCGCGAATTCACGAAGGCCGAAGTATCAATCGTGAAACCCGCCATGTTTTCGCTAATGAAAATACCACCGTAATTCAGGCCCGGTTCTAGCAGCTCTCCGTCGGCAGGGAGTCCGCCACCAACCAGGCGGAACACGGACTGCGCGTAAGTCGTATCAATCTTGGACACACTCGACACGTCGCAGCTCAGGGATTCATCGACAAGCAACTGCAATAGTTCGTATTCGATAACACCCTTCGAATTCTGTTTCTCGACCGGGAAATACGTCTTTTGCGTCTGCAAGTTAATCGAAGTGCGCATCTTGAAGTTAGAACCCGTGGCGTTACGTTCCGAGAAGAAAATCTGGAACGGATATTCCTTGCCTTCGGTAAGGCCAAGCGTATCGAGGTCCACAGCGCCTTCCACCGGGCTGTGGCAGCCGCCAATGTCGACGACCAGTCGGTTATTGATAAACACCCACACATCGTCATCGCCGCGGAATTCAAAGAACTGACCCTTCACGTACTTGAACTGCGCATTGATCTTCATCGAGAAACTGTAGTTGTGCTTGCAACCCTGAATATCCCAGTCGTATTTCGGGTTCTTGATAGTCTTTGCCGAATCAAGATACTGGAAGTCATCAATCGGGTAGAATCCCGGATTCACGGGGTCGTTACAGCCGTTCGGAGATTCCGTCACATCGGCCAGCCAGAATCCTTCGGCATCGAGCACCAAGTCGATATCGCGGCAGGTCGCATTCGTGTATTCGCGCCCAGTAGCAGGATCGGTCGCCAGGACCTCGGGAATAAACCACTTGTCGATTTCGCGGCCTGCAGAGCACTGTTCCCACGGGAAAGCAAGCGAATCCACACGCAGCGGGAGCCCGAGTTCACTCAAGGTGTCCTGCACCATGCCAAGCACATGACCGCCGCAAGTCTTGTATTCAGAACCATTATGGACAACCGTCGTATATTCGTTACCGCCGTAAATTCCGCCAAAGTCAATATCGATTGCATCAGCATACGATTCGCCCGCCCAGTCAAGAATCATCGCCGAAATCTTCATGGTCGGGCAAATCCCCAGGCGACCTGGGAATGTTTCGCTGAATTTGGGCGTACTGCTCGAAAGCGGGTAGGGGTAAACCCACACCGTGTCATAAAGCGCGACCATGGAATCGAGAGAAATCGGAGTACCGGCTTCCTTGCCTTCGCCCATCAGGCCCTCAAGGCTATAGAAATCCGTACCGAAGGACTGCCTGAACTGCACACTCCAATCATCGGTATGCTTGTAATACGTGCCCTGGTACCAGCCGCAAGTATCGCTCTGGGTCGAATCAAACGGACTTGCCGAAATCGGGCCCATGCGCACCAATTCGCCGGCCACAATCATCGAAGGAGACATGTTGTCCCACGGGCTCATCAAGCGAATCGTCTTCGGTTCCAGCGGGCTGAACGAAAGATCGAGCTCTCCATTGCTATTGGTAAACAGCCAAGTCTCGTAGACACCCGTCGGGAACAGCTTAGATGCAAGCGGACGCTTGTCTTCGGCAAAATAAGTGACCTGAGGCCATTCATTCTGACGGCGGTAAATGTTAAACTGGGCCATCGTAGAATTCCAGTTCGCCGAATTCACCGTTGCAGGCGCAAAATCATAATGGTACCAGTACGGGTACGCATCCTTTTCGGTTGCAACAGGATTATTGATAATATTGTTGCCAACCGTAATAAAAATCGTGCTGTCCTTGAACGTGGAATTCGTACGCCACGGATGGTAAATGTGCAGCACGCGGGTAGAATCAAAACATTCGCCAAGCGAACCGAGCTTGTCGCCTACTTCAGAATTTGCAACCGTACCATCCACAAAAACGGTATCCATGACGGCAAAGTAATTGCCAAGTTCAACTACACCCTGCGCGGGGTATGCCATGTAAGGCGTATTCAAACGAATAAAGTGCGCAGACTGCACGGGATTGCGAGCAATCATCGCCGGCGAAATCGCACCATAGAACCAACCGCAGTTCGACTTGTCATCGACTGCATAGCGCATCATCACAGAATCGGTCCCGAAAATCATCTGCGGAAGCGCATGATTACCCCACGGGCTCTTGAACCACACCATCTTGGAACCCGGAGCCACAAAAGATTTGGTATAGCTCTTGTCGGACAGATCAGTATAAAGCCAGACTTCTACATCGGTACCGAAGAGCGTACCCATCTTGAATTCGCCACCGGCCTTCCACTGCTCGCCATTATTGTTATTGTAGTTGTTGTCGGCTGTATTCGGATAAATGCTTATCGTAAAGGATTCCCAGTCCTGAAAATCGGACACATTCTTGTTCCAGGTGTAGCTGAACCAGCCGTCACCTTCGTCAGTCATGATTGTCGTGGAACCTGCACCAAACGAGGGGTTATAACCGCCACCAGCACCCCCAAGAACATGCAAGAAATAATCGGCCTTGGAAGCATCATCACGCCAAGGAGACTGAATATGCAGCGTAAGCGCCGCATTCGCCGATACAAACATGAATAAAATGGTATAGAGTACCCAAACCCAATACTTCATAAACGCGACTCCTTTGATAATCGCAAACAACCCATCTATAAAATATATTCCTTATTCTAAATCGGAATAATTATGAGCTTTTCGGCAGAAAAACGTTGTGTAAAGCACAATAAAACGGAGTTTCGCGGGTATAAAAAAAGCCCCCTCGAGCGTTTGCGGCAAGGGGCTGTGAGCGACAAGTGCCCGGTATTGACCGGGCATGGTCGCGAGAGCGAGCGCCGGTCGGACTTGCACCGTTACGATAGCGCGAGCGGTCATATAAAACGAAGAGGCCCCCCGCCTACTGGGCAGGGGGCCCGTGAGCCGCAAGCGGCCTGTACTGACAGG
>CACVQR010000014.1 GCA_902756345.1 Fibrobacter succinogenes
TTCGGCGATAAGGCCGGTAAGGCCGTTGTGCGATTCCAGAATACGGACAATCGGCTTTGCCGCAATCAGGCGACGCAGCGAAGAAAGCCTCGCCTGCGGGGTCGTGCCCAGGGATTCCATTTCCTTCTTGAGTCCAGTCGAGGTAATGCCCTTCGTGTAAGGAATTTCGATCACCTTGCCGCCCAAGGATTCCATGACCTTGAAGACTTCGTCACGGATATACTTGTCCGGACCGTAAAGCCAGTCATCGCCGTGGATAATGTAGTCCGGCTTGTACTTCTTCAGGTTTTCGACATAGCTCCATTCATCTTGCGGAACGACCATCGATACACCCTTGATATTCTCGATGACATTCTTGCGCTGTTCGTAATTCAGATACGGGAGTCGCTTATGCGTCGCAATCGCCTTGTCCGTAAAAAGCCCAATCATCACGTCGCCGTACTTGGTTCCCTCATTAATGATGTTGATGAGACCGGGATGCATACCGGGATGCATAATATCCCCGATCATTCCTAAATAAACAATTTTCGCCATTTTTTATTTCCAAAAGAAAACAATCTAAATAATAACAAAAATAAAACCCGTTTTACCATAACGTTCTAAAAAACTACATTTATATATATGCATTATCGTACTGCAAGATTTCAACCCTTACTACTAGGCCTCGTCATCACAATCCTGTTTTTAGGGTGCAGTAATAGCGAATACCCGGGATGGGACGGTATCAGCAGCAGCAGATATACAAATGAATCTGCGGATTCGTCTTCCGAATTAGACCACTTTCTCTTGGATGATTCCGAATACCCCTATGCAGGAATTCCCCGAGTTGTCATTGCAACCGAGAACTACCAAGAAATTAAAGACCGCGAAACAGAAATCCCTGCTAAGCTGCAAATCTGGGGAGAATGCAGTCCCGAAAGTGAGATAATGGATTTGACTATTCGAGGGAGAGGAAATAGTTCATGGACCCATTCTCCTAAAAAAAGCTATAAAATCAAATTCAAGACAAAGGAATCTTTATTCGGCTTTCACAAAGATAAAGAGTGGGCACTCATAGCCAATTATGCAGATAAAAGCATGCTAAAAAACCTTATTTCTTACAAGTTGTTGAGCCACATTGAAAACACATGGAATCCACAAATATTCTTTGTTGATTTATACCTAAACAACGTATACCAAGGCGTCTACGCATTTACTGAAACTATCAAGAAAGCCAATCACCGAGTAAAAATCAGCGACAACGATTTCTTATTAGAAATTGACGCAAAGCCAAGAAACAACGATCAAATAATTAACATAAAAGGCTTTAACTACCCATTCAAAATTCACTGGCCCAAGAATGCCAACGAAAACAAGATTATAGAAGTTTCCCAACATCTCGAAAATTTTCAAAACTTCATTTCTAGCAACAAGCCTTCAAAAGGAACCGAATACAACCAATGGATTAACGCTGAAAAATTCGCCATGTATTTTTGGATTCAGGAATTCAGCAAAAATCTTGACGCCTACTATACTAGTTCATTTCTTATAGTACGTGAAGACGGTTTAATCGAAATGGGCCCACTATGGGATATGGACGCCGCTTATGGATTCCCTGGATGGGACATTAACACAACACTCCCCATAGATGGATTCAGACAAAACAAAAAAACATGGACGACTCCCTTTTTAAAAAACGACCTTTTCGTCCAACAAGCTGATTCCATTTGGAAAAAAATGAGTCCAATTATCAAAATTTATGCAGATTCAATAATGAGTTATGGAAAATCTCTAAAACGCGCTTACATAAACGAAGAAAAAAAATGGAATAAAATAGAAAGCACTCATAGTCCCCTTCATCATAAGGGCTATTTATCTTATTCCGACGCATTTATCGATTTTCATGATTGGTATATCAGCCGTCTTAATTGGCTAGACAAATACAGCTACACGATAAGGCCCTAGACTCTTCACTCATTTACGACATTCCAAGATTGACACGATACATATTTTTGAATATCTTTTGCACAAAAGAAAGGTATGGCAAATTATGATTATTCGTAGCAAAGCTCCCCTTCGATTAGGCCTTGCCGGTGGCGGTAGCGACGTCTCGCCCTACAGCGATATGTTCGGCGGTTTAATTCTCAATGCGACAATCAACTTATACGCTTACACTACTATAGAAGAGACCGATGACGGAATGATTACTATCCAGAGTTACGACAGCGACTATTTTGAAAGTTTTCCGGCTACAAAGGTTATCCCAATCAACAACAAGGCCGCTTTGATCAAGGGCACCTACAACCGCGTTGTCAAGGATTTCGACATTCCGTTAAAATCCTTCAAGATTACCACCTACAACGACGCCCCAGCAGGCTCCGGACTCGGCACATCATCGACAATGGTGGTCAGCATTCTCAAGGCTTTTGTAGAATGGCACGGGCTGCCACTGGGCGATTACGAAATAGCCCGACTGGCTTATGAAATCGAAAGAAAGGACCTTCGACTGAGCGGCGGCAAACAAGACCAATATGCGGCCGCTTTCGGCGGGTTTAATTACATGGAATTTCTTCCGCAAGACGTGGTCATCGTGAACCCCCTCAAAGTAAAGCGCTGGATCCTTGACGAACTGGAAGCCTCCATCGTCCTTTATTTTACGGGCCGCAGCCGTTCTTCCGCCCAGATTATCGACGAGCAGAAAAAGAACACAGAAAAAGGCAACACCAGGTCCGTCGAGGCGATGCACCGTATCAAGCAAGGCGCCGTAGACATGAAGCTCGCCGTACTGAAAGGCGACATGAACGCATTCTGCAAAGTCCTTGGGCAAAACTGGGAAGACAAGAAACAGATGGCAAACGCCATCACGAACCCGGTCATCGAAGAAGCTTTTGACGTCGCAATAAAGGCGGGTGCAAAATCCGGCAAGGTCAGCGGCGCCGGTGGCGGAGGCTTTATCATGTTCTTTGTCGAGCCGACCCGCAAAAAAGAAGTCACCGAAGCCCTCAAAAAACTTGATGGCTTTGTCATGCCGTTTAACTTTACCGATGGTGGCGCTCACGGTTGGAAAATCTACAACACGGACAATGTCGATTCCTTAAAGCACTGAGGTTCCTATGTCGAACAACAACGTAATGAGTTATTTGGAATCCCTTGTTGCTCGCTATCCTGAATTGGAAGCCTGTAGGGAAAGTATTGCCAGCGCATACGACATCCTTGAAGATTCTTACGCGAATCACGGAAAACTGCTCGTCGCCGGCAACGGAGGTTCCGCCGCGGACTCGGAGCATATTGTCGGTGAGTTGATGAAAGGCTTTGTCAAGCCGCGCAAGCTCCCGGAAGAATTGATCAACGCATTGACTACCGCAAATGCCGAACTCGGTCCGGTACTCGGAAACGCGCTTCAGGGGGCCCTCCCCGCTATCGCCCTAGATGGACATCCGGCGTTGACTACCGCCTACATGAACGACTGCGAACCGCTGTTCTGTTTTGCGCAGCAAGTAAACGGTTACGGCATTGCAGGCGACGTATTTCTTGGAATTTCCACTTCAGGAAACAGCAAGAACATTCTTTTCGCAGCAACCATCGCCAAGGCAAAGGGACTCAAGGTAATCGCGCTCACGGGAGAACGTGACAGCAAACTGTCGTCATTGGCCGATGTTTGCATCCGTGTTCCCCAGACCGAGACATTTAAGATACAGGAACTCCATCTGCCTGTCTATCACTGCCTTTGCCTCATGTTGGAAGAACGTTTCTTTTAATCAAGGACTGATATGGAAGTTGTCATTTTAGCAGGAGGCCTTGGCACAAGGCTCCGTAGCGTCGTAAGCGAAGTTCCCAAATGCATGGCCCCTGTTGCAGGCAAGCCGTTCCTTTGGTATTTGCTAAAGTACCTGACACGATTCAACGTTTCCCGAGTCATTCTAAGTGTGGGATATCTTCGCGAAGTCATTTTCAAATGGATAGACGAGAACAAGGACGAGTTCCCTTTTGAATTTGAATACGCAATTGAAGAAGAACCGCTTGGTACCGGTGGCGGAATCAAACTAGCCCTGGGCAAGGTTCACGAAAAATTCGCACTCATTTTAAACGGAGACACGTTCTTTGACGTAGACCTGGACGAACTCGCAAGGCTGCATTCGCAAAACGCAAAGAACATCACAATTGCCCTAAAACCGATGCAGAATTTTGACCGCTACGGTTCAGTCGATTTCAACGCAGGCTCTTCAACAATCAAAGCGTTCAACGAAAAAAAACACTGCGACCAAGGCCTTATAAATGGAGGAATTTACCTTGTTTCAGTCAGTTCCAACATATTTGCCGGACTGCCCACAAAATTTTCTTTCGAAACTGCAGTCCTCGAAAAGCAATGCCAATCAGGCAACGTAGGCGGAGTCATTCAGGACAAGTATTTCATTGACATCGGCATTCCCGAAGATTACCACAAGGCTGACGCCGAATTCAACACCATGTTCTAGCATCAATGAAACTGACCGATATAAATATCGCCCCATACGACACCCTGCTACTGGACCGAGACGGAACGATCAACGTCCACATCATCGGGGATTACGTCCGCAAATGGTCCGATTTCGAATTCATTCCCGGAGCATTGGAGGCACTCTCCAAATTCGCCAAGCATTTCAAGCATATCTTTATCGTCACCAACCAACGGGGCATCGGCAAAGGGAAATACTCTGAAGCCGACCTAACGGACATCCATAACAGAATGTGCGCCGAAATAAATAAAGCCGGGGGTCGCATCGATAGAATATACTATTGCACCGCGCTTACGGAAGAAGATATCCGACGCAAGCCTGGCCGTGGAATGTTCGACGACATTTTAAGGGACTACCCGAACATCGACACATCCAAGTGCCTTATGCTGGGCGACGGCGATGTTGACATGGAATTCGCTAAGAACTGCGGAATTAAGGGAATAAAGGTCGACTCCCTAAAAAAGGAGAACGGTCAATACAAATACATCGAAGTCCAGAACTAGATTACGATTTCTTATTTTCCCACGGGTCGCGATACAAACCGAGCATTTGCTTCAGCAACAAGAAAAAGAAAGGCATGTCTTCGACAAAATACCGGTGCCAAAGTCTTTTGGGTTCCTGGGCAAACCGATAAAGCCATTCTAAAGCCATTTTTTGAAAGAACACCGGCGCCCGCTTTACATTGCCCGCCTCAAAATCAATGGTTGCCCCAAGAGCCATAAACACATCGATGTTTGGTAGGCGGTTCTTGTATTTATAGATCCACTTTGTCTGTTTTGGGTTTCCCAACCCAACCAACACCACATTTGCTGCAGACGAATTCAAAATATCGAGAATCTTTTCGCATTCCGCCTCGTCCTTTTCGAACCCGAAAGGAGGAGAATAGGCGCCAACAATTATTTCGCGACCGATGCGGGCGTTAATTCGGTCCATTGCCTTAAGTCCGACGCCCTCTTTGGCGCCCAGCAAGAAAATCTTAATATTTTCGTTCTTGGCATGATAATCGCAATACTGTGGGAAAAAGCTAGACCCCGGAATAGACTCCTTTAAAGACACCCCGCGCAACTTTGCCGCAAGCTTGACTATTTTGCTGTCACAAACAGAAAATTCAGCCGCACTAGCCATTCGATGAAATTCCTCGTCACGCTGATGTTTCATAATGTCATCAACATTCGGAGTCACCAAAACACCTTTATCAAGTTTTTCCAATAGTTCTTGAACCGTATAATTATCTATACGAGTATTGAGAAGCTTTGCATACGATTTTTTCATATCAACCAACCATATTCACCAAGCGATGCAAAACTCGAAATGTCAAAACAAAAGAAAAATCCATATAGTTCGTAAGTATCACTGAAAAATTTTATCTTGTCCTGATAAATATAACACTTCCCGTTCCACAACTATTTCTAATTCCATACTTCAGCCTTCAAATTCCGATTCCACAAGCCTTTCATAACATCGCCGACGTCAAGATCTTCAAAAAGTAACGCATGCACGGCACTTACAATAGGCATTTCTACACCTAATTTGTCTGCCAAGGCCTTAGTGCTGCGGCAGGTGGGAACCCCTTCGGCAACCTTTTTCATGCCGGCGAGAATATCGCCGATTTTTCCGCCACGACCAATATGTTCGCCAACATAACGTTTTCGACTATGCTGAGAAAGGCAAGTCACTATCAGGTCGCCCATTCCAGCAAGGCCCGCAAACGTATCAGGATTTGCACCGAGAGCCTTGCCTAAGCGGCATATTTCGGCCAATCCGCGGGTAAGAATTGCCGCACGAGTGTTGTCCCCCGCATTCACGCCACTCGCTTCCAATCCATAAACGACACCAGAGGCAATCGCAATGACATTCTTCACAGAACCACAAAGTTCCACGCCAATAATGTCGGTTGAAGTATAAACGCGCAGGTAGGGACAGCTCATAATCTTCTGGACGCACTTTGCAGATTTTTCGTTGGTAGAAGCCGCAACGATTGCCGTAAGCACGTGGCGGCTGACTTCTTCGGCATGGGACGGGCCACTAAAAACAACCATCTTGTCTTCGTTGAGCCAAGGCACATGTTCCCTAAGCACTTCGCTCATGAGCTGATTTGAGCCTTCGAGAATACCCTTCGTGGCACAAACCACTACCGGCTCCTTGCCCTTGGCCGGAGTCCACTTGCCAAGATTCTTGGCAACGTCCGCCATAAACTGGGAAGACACCACAATCAGGACCATGTTGCAGTCTTCGAGGGCGGCGCTCATGTTGGTCGTATACTTAAAGTCTTCCGGGAAAATCACACCAGGAAGCTTATCCTTGTACTGGTGCTCCGTTGAAAGTAAATCTACTTCGGCCTGGGAATTGGTCCAAAACGCGACATCATGCCTGTTTTCGTATACAACTTGACCAAGAGACAAGCCCCATCCGCCAGTACCAAGTACAGTGACCTTCATATTCCTATTTCCCGTATATAACCATCAAGACAACAATCAAAAATGATAAACCTAAATGCCCGGCACCCTGCACTACTGTTTTCCCCGAATCCTTTTATACGTATTATAGAGCTTACGTAGCAACAGGAATCGGACACAGTAGTTACAGGTTAATTCCCTTCTTAGAGTAATATCTACATGCCTAAGCCAATCTACGAAACTAAGTCTCACCGCCTTTTCCCTTTCCAACGGCTTGATCGGCGATTCCTGTCCAGCAATAGCCGCATCTAGGACATCCAACATTTTGGGAATACAAGATCCGATATTTGAAAAATGAGAATCCGAATACTGTTGCGCCTCGCCCTGGTACTTGTCGTAATCGGCAATTACTCCCGCAATGCATTCAGTCAACTTTTCCTTCGTCGTCTTGATGACATAATCATAATCATTAGCAGGCTTTCTACTTGGAGTCGTATCGGGGATTAGCCAATTGTCAACAGAAACGGCGGGCTTTCCAAGCATTACCGATTCGCTCATGGTGCTAGATTCATCTGACACCAGAACATCGGAAACCATTATTGCATCCAAGATGCTGGTTTTCGGATTCATTTGTATGACACGAGGATTATCCTTATGGAGTTCATACATCTCTTTTATATTGGCAACCTGTTCAGGATAGCAGTCCGGCCACGGCGCCTGCTTAATAAGGATGTTAACATTCAGGGGGAGCATCGCCTGCACAAATTCATCTTGCTTATGATCATTCTCCCACGCAGGGGCATATAGAATAGTTCTTTTTTGGGAATCCAGGCCCATTTTTTCAGCCAGCATCATTTTCTTCGTTTTGTCACTATATTCAGCAAGTCTGTCTGCCTTAGGCCATCCGGTAAGATAAACGCCCATTCTCGGGTTCGCATAATAATACTGAGAGCACCAACTCCAGTTTTCTACCCAGACCTTGCTCGGGAGAAAACCGATATCATACTTATCCCATGGCTCCCTCAACCAGATATCCGGCCAGTTGCCAAACTGTTGCATGATATCATGAAGCATAATAACAGAGAACTTACTGAATTGGGGATGATTGATATGCTCGCAATACCACCCTACTTCACATTTTGCAAACTTGTCATCCGTAATTCGTGTTTTGTAGCCTCTCTTCTTCGCTTCTTCCGCAATCATCTCATATACTTGTTTCTGAACGGTATCCAAGTATATAAATGTTATTTCCTTTTTAACCATTGATTTTCCTCGCTTCACAGAATTCAGTTTACCAATAAAATAAATTTAAGCTATTAGGGTATCCATGTCAAGTAGTCCTAAGGCCCTTCACCATATTCACAAATGTTCTACGCTTAACTAGCACCAGCAACGACACAAGAACGGCAACGCTCCAACGGATATAATCGTAATCGTACAAGAAAGTGAAAACGAGTGACGAGGCAAAAGACACCGAACAAATTAAAGCCATTCCCTTGATATTGAAAATTTTTTCTTTTGTCATCTTCTTCATAAAGAAATAATGAAGAACCATAAGCGCCAAATAGCACACTTCCGTTGTATACGCCGCAGCGACAAAGCCGAATTTCGGAATAAAAAGCAAATTCAGAACAACATTAAGCAAGGCTCCCGCAAAAGAAGCGACCGCCACATAAGATGTTTTTCCGACATAAAACTCCACCGTCGAGAACAAGCCATAGCAAAAGGTAAAGTACGTTCCCATCACAACAGGAGGAATGCACCATTTTGCCGGCATATATTCTGCCCCGCCCATCACGAGAACTACTTCTGGAGCAAGAAGCATTACTATAGCCGACATCAGTCCCAACAGAATACACAACATGTTCGATGTGGCTGCTATAGAATGATATTCTCCCGCTTTAAGCTTCTTGTACATCCAGGGAACCAAGGAGCCGTTTATAGACGCAATTACTATAAGGATAATCTGGCCGATATTATACGTCAGGCTATAAATGCCAGCAAACGAGGTTCCGCAAATATGGTCGATCATCAATCTGTCAGACTGGGCAAGAACAATTAACGATAAATAATGGGGAATCAGGGGAATGTTAAATTTAAGGCTTTCCCACCAGACTGTTTTCGAGAAAAAAGCTCGCCCTTCAACAAGTTGCTTTACAAAGAAAAGCAATCCTACAGCGGTTTGCACATAAAGAAAACCATAAATAAGCGCATTAACCCTAATGTCTGTCCAGAAAAACATCATAAGGCTTATCGCGGGAACAAGTAAAGAAACGAGCAGCG
Organism: Fibrobacter succinogenes; assembly: GCA_902756345.1. Lineage (GTDB taxonomy): Bacteria > Fibrobacterota > Fibrobacteria > Fibrobacterales > Fibrobacteraceae > Fibrobacter. The sequence goes on from CACVQR010000014.1 coordinate 9,155, forward strand.
TAATCGCGACCATGCTCTTATACTTGTTTTCTACTCGCTGACGCACTGACCAAAACAAAAATGACGGATTAAACACATAGTAGATAAACAGCGTCATCACGAGTTTTTCATCAAAGCCAGTGAGTCCACGAAACGGGTCAATAAAAAAGAAAACGACCAAAAGAGTCAATACCGCTACAGCAGCGCTCAACCCTTGCATCTGCGCAGTGTACTTATCATTCGACCCGTCGTTCTTTACAAGTCCCCGAGTGAACACGCCCGCCGAGAGGTTTAGCGTCGCAAAAATCAATATCAAATCACGCCATGACTGGAAAACAGTGTATGTACCATATTCCGAAGTGGTCAATAAGCGAGTGTACAAGGGAATCACAATAAAAGATATTCCCTTTTGTACAAGGTTGCAAAACAGGTACCAAAGAGAAGCCTTGGCTTCTACCGACAAAGATCTGTATTTCCCTAAGACTTGGACCATTCCTTCTTGCCCAATTTTTGTAGAACGAAATCCATTATTACCTTGCAACTATCACCCGATTCAAATTCAATGAATTTGCCGCGATTTTTTTGGCGACGCGCCTGTTCCAAATCGGGATTGCAAATATTATCCTTAATAGCCGCAAGCAATTCATCATGATTGGTTGCTACAGATCCGCAAGCAACATCTTCTATGTCGTAATACAACCCCCGATCTTTATTCTTATAATATTCATAATCGTAGGCAAAATGTATAATAGGCCTATCGCAAATTAAGAAATCAAAAAAGCAACTAGAATAGTCTGTTATTAAAATATCAGCCCCAGCCAACAAAATTTGAGCGTCCAAATTAGGACATAAAAAAATCCGTTCATTAGAACGCAACGATTCTTTTCCTCTAGAAATGTCTTGAAAATGAGACTTTTCAATAACAACAAAGTTAAGATCTTTCGCCAATTGATTTACGGATTGGCATAAAGAAGGTTCAAGAAAAGATTCCGTCTTTGTTTTTTTGTCCCTAAATGTCGGCATGTATACAACAATCTTGTAATCGCCATTCATTCCACAAGCATTCAGCAGGACTTTCCTAGATTTTTCACAAAAATCAGCGTCATAGAGGACTTGGTTTCGAGGTTGCCCTACCCTAAGAATTGAATTCGCCGATGCATTAAATGCAGACTCAGCAATAGCCGCATAACTATCAGAAGGCGCAATATAGAGGTCATAATTGGCCAACTTTCGAACAAGGTTTTGCGTTAACTTCTCCATGAAATTTTTAGGCAATTCTACAGAGTCGTTGCATATTTTCTTCCAAGGAACACCATGCCACAATTGAACTTTATAGGCTCCAGCCAATAAATTAAAGGAACATAAATCAAAATAGCCCTGATTAACAAAAGCGACCTTTGCTGTAGCCACATAAAACATTCCCTTAATAGAATTCCTTTTTATAATTTTGCAATCTAGACTAAATTTCGCTGGATTTCTAACAAGCCAAATCAATTCCAATTGAGGATTGTTATTCTTGATGTAGTTATACATCGCCAACGAGTTATCCGAGATCTGATTACCAAACCAAGAACCAAATACCCAACGATTCTTTTTCCGAGGCATAAGATATGAGAAACAATACAGCAGAAAACTAAGTGCATTATAAAGGAGCCAAAGGTACTTATTCGTAATTACCATGAAACAGTCTCTCCCCTTTCTTTTTTTTTGAATAATCAAGACTCGGCAGACATTGAAGTCCATCTTTATACAAAATACAGAATAACAAAAACACCCAACACCAGTTGAACATAACATTATATGTAACACCTTCTACTAGAAGGCCTATAAAAAACAACCCATATTTATAATTTATTCTTGCACCCTTAATAAAATGATAAAACAACCAAGAATAAAGCAAAATAAAGCCCAAGTAACCTCGGCTCCACAAATTATTAATAAAATCACATTCTACAACCCACGCATACTTACTATCAGCATATTGTCCGTAATAAAGGACCTGAGAATAGCCACTAGACTTCAAGCCAAAGCCCAAAAGATTTTTTTCTAATGAATTATTTTTCGTGATATGCGGAACTGAAGTCCAATACCTTGCATGTAAGCGAGCGCTTGATTGCGAATCCAGAACATTACTGCTTAAACTATCACGAACGCCAAGAACCTTATCAACGACAACCTGATTTTGTGCACCCACAAAGATTACAGCAAGAATCGCAACGGCATAAAGCACCATTTTACGACGAATCCTTACTCTAGAACGGAAAAAATCATTGTAAACTGTTCGAATAAATTCACAGACTACCACCGCAATGAAACCCAAAAAGAGTGTTCTACTACCACTCATGCAGCACATTCCTGCAAAGAGCAACTTCGTGATCGATTTTTCACCAAAGCAATAACCTAATAACATAAGTGGAGCAAAGTTTCCTGAATTCCAACACATGCCACTTATTTTTAAATTTTCCTCCATTATTTGGCTGGCATTAGGTACCATATTCAGCAGCTTGACAAATATCATGTTATTTATGTCAATGTGAGCTATATAATAAGAGACAAATTGGAAATACCCCCAAACCATCTGAAATATAGCCCCGACAAAGACCCCCCTCATATAATTGATTATCAGGTGGCAGTTCCGTTGACCTGTATACGCAAGAAATAGGAACAAATAAAAAAAATCCCACAACAATTCTGTCCACTGAGCATTTTTCCACCACTCCGGGATACTGCTTGTCAAACACGACACGACACTGCATACACTACATATGACTATCAGCACATAGGGCACACATACTTTGCGAACCCAAATCTTTCGAGTGACAATCAACTTAAACAGAACTGTTATACACAACAGTAACGTAAATATGGAAAAACCACCAATCTGAATAATTGGCATGGTTCCTAAAAAACCAAATAAAAACAACAACTCTTTTTCTAAGCCACGAGAATGACCATCATAGCTTAACGTCTCATTAGGCAAGGCTACGGATTCTTTTGTTCGCATGATTTCAATTCTTGTTTGATTTGAGTCGTGCTAATTTCCGGCGTTCTTGGCAGATAAACAACATCAACTCCTTCATCCTTCAAAAAATCAAATTTTCCAACCCAATCATCACCCATAACAAACGTATCAATATGATATTCATGCACGTCAGTTTTTTTTTGATTCCAATTTTCTTCAGGAATAACCAAATCAACATAACGAATTGCTTCCAACAGTGCCTTCCTCTTTTCATAACTGAAGTAGCATTTCTTTCGTTTTTCATTCCAGTTAAACTCATCTGTTGACAAAGCAACAACCAAATAATCACCTAAAGCTTTCGCTCGTTTCAGCAAATTGATATGACCATAATGCAATAAGTCAAATGTGCCATATGTGATAATACGTTTCATAGGAAAACCTGTCTGTTAAATTTTAAAAAAGATGAAATAATATTTTACAACGAATAGATAATGTTGTTCGATCCCAAGGAATATCATGAGTATCAGGATGTCTTAGGAGTTCGATTGTTTTTTTATAATTTTTTTTGTAATCTCGAAGCAGCTCGACATCTTTTTGATATAAAGATTGATTGCCACAAGCGTCCAAACGAATAAACTGATCGGCTAATTTGCTAATATCATAAGGTTCTTTTTTTACAAGAAGCTTGATTTTTTCAACTATCCACTTATGTAGGATAATTTTTTTATGACCTTCGCCCACAACATTCTTTCCGTGAATACGGTGTAAAATAGAGGATCGGCAATCATACTTTACAGAACCAATATATGAGGCTAACGAAAGCAACATGCTATCATGCATCATAACATTATCAACATTGACTTGCTTCAACAAATTCATCATGGACTTATTGAAGGCCATACAGCAACCGGGCACTTGATTAAACAACAAAGTTTTTATCGGCGTAAATAACGGCATTTTTTTTATAAACGCCTCATCCCTGACATTCAACGATTCATCTGTAACAGTATAATTCGAGCAATATACTGTAGCATTTTTAGCATCTCTCAGCGAAGAAACGCCTCGCTCGATTTTGTTAGGCAGCCAAACATCATCTTGATCTGCAAAAAAATAATAATCAGCGGTTCCCGCATTCTTTATCAATTTCAAAAAACTTTTTTGCGGACCAATATTTTCACCTTGTTGAACATAAATTCTTCTCAATTCGGTTTTAGGATATTTTTCCAAAAAAGACATTGTATCATCTTTGGAACCATCATCGCGAACAAAAATTTCAATTTCACCGTCATAAACTTGGTTAAAGATGCTATCTACCTGTTCTTGAAGATGGGACATTCCATTGTAGGTTGACATTAATACTATAGTCTTTTCTCTCATTTTACGACTCCGGCAATGATAGGATCCAAATTTTAACCTTCTAGTACCTTTATCTTCAATCCATTGAACACACAGCAAATCTTTACAAATAAAGCATTAAACCGTCTGTATTTTTTCAAATAGTACGCAAAGCTTTCATTACTTATAGATATGATTTTCTTCAATTTAATGTTAGATTTTACAACTTTTGAGTGATTGTGAATTATGGAAGTTTCCAAGCAACAAGCACACTTATAGCCCAAAGAACTCATTTTTTCGGCCAAAATGAACTCTTCGCAATACAAAAAAGTCGTTTCATCCATATAGTCCACGGCCTTTACAACACTCAGTTTCAGCATCATGCAGCAGCCCTGTGGACGATACACATATCCATAACCGCCTAAATCGGCAATCTTACGGCCCTTTCTTTTATAATTCAACAGTCCTAAGGTAAAATCCCAGAACGACGGTTTGACGCTATCCCTATTGAAAAGATGACCTTCTGGCGAATAAACATCAGGACTTACCGCACCAACCGACTCGTCCTTTTCAAAAACAGAAACAAGCTTGTCCAGTAAAGATCCATCTTCTACAATTATATCATTGTTTATAACCAAAGCGTAATCATACCCATTTTCATAAGCATATTTCAAACCTATGTTGTTCCCTGCCGCATACCCGCAATTTTTTGACGATCTAATAAATACAAAGTTGTCCTTTGATTCTTTTTCAAGATTTTCAGCAGATTCATTAGGAGAATAATTATCAACAACAATGATATCCTGGGATTGAAGCCCAAGTTTTTTCTTGCAGACTTCAACTTCTTCTAAAGTATCCTTCCAAGACACATAATTCAAAATAATAGCCGCTATTTTTCTTATCATAAACAATCCTTAAAACAGCTCTTGGCCCGGTTCGTAAATAGATCCACAGCACCCATTTCTGCGAAACAGGAGCCACTTACAAGCGCAACATAGCCAGTACCAATAATCGCAATATTCATCTAAAGTTTCAAAATACCTAATGAAAAAAATACATATTTACAAGTAACAGACTAAACCACATTTCAAAAAAAGTATCAAAAAAGATATGGCGGTAACGAACCGCACATCGTGGTTGAGGAAGGGACATTTCGCCAGCATCCATGATTACTAAATCACAGAATCGGCATTGCGCATTTACAGAAAAAAAAGGAAGATTTAAAAACCGTTTTTTTACAAAACATTCCGTTTTTGGAAAAGAATCTAGTTCTTCCTCATAAAAAAACACCCCGGCTCTTGCGAGTCGGGGTTGTTTTAGATCCTTCTCCCCGCAAGGGGGATCATGCTCACATAAGCGCTGAAGCGCTAAGTGATCAAAGAGGCTTCGGCGTTTCACGCCTCCGCTCAGGATGACAGTTGAATTACTTTTTCAAGAATTCGTTGATGCCTGCGGCAGCGCGACGACCTTCGCCCATGGCGAGAATGACAGTTGCGGCGCCGAGCACGATGTCACCACCGGCGTAGACCTTTTCCATAAAGGTCTTGTTGGCGGTTGCATCTTCGAGAAGGATGTGACCCTTCTTGTCGACGGAGAGTTCCGGCGTGGTGTTGCTGATAAGCGGGTTAGAACCGTTACCGATAGCAACGAGCACGGTGTCGCATTCGATTTCAAAGCTTGCGCCTTCGACCTTGACCGGACGCGGACGGCCCTTTTCGTCGGGTTCGCCCAGCTCGTACTTGTCGACGAGCATGCCGCGAACGTGGCCGGCTTCGTCGCCAAGAATCTTGGCCGGGTTCTGCAGAACGCAGAATTCGACACCCTCTTCCTGGGCATGGAGAACTTCTTCCTTACGGGCGGGCAGTTCGTTCATGCTGCGGCGATAGACGATGCGGACCTTTTCAGCACCCAAGCGGAGAGCCATACGGGCAGCGTCCATAGCGACGTTACCACCACCGAGAACCACCACGTTCTTGCCGGGCCACATCGGAGTATCGGCATGTTCCTTGTCGTAGGCGCGCATGAGGTTGGCGCGGGTGAGGTATTCGTTAGCGGCGAACACACCCACCAGGTTTTCACCTTCGATGTTCATGAAGAGCGGGAGGCCTGCACCGGTACCGACGAACACGGCATCGAAGCCATCCTTTTCAATCAAGTCCTTGAGCTTACGGGTACGACCGATGACAAAATTTGTCTCGAACTTCACGCCCATGGCAGCGAGAGATTCGATTTCGTTGTCCACAATCTTCTTGGGCAGACGGAATTCAGGAATACCGTAGCGGACCACGCCACCCAGCTTGTGGAAGGCTTCGAAGATGGTCACGTCGTGGCCTTCACGGCGCACGTCGGCGGCAACCACCAGGCCGGCAGGACCGGAACCGATCACAGCCACCTTCTTGCCGGTAGCGGGCTTAACGGCCGGCACAGAGGCGCCACCGTTGTTGCGTTCGTAGTCGGCAGCAAAGCGTTCCAGGCGGCCGATAGCCACAGCCTGGTTCACGTCCTTGTGCATCTTGCCCATGGTGCAGTTCATCTGGCACTGGCGTTCCTGCGGGCAAACACGGCCGCAGATTGCCGGGAGCAAGCTGGTTTCCTTAATCTTCGCGATAGCGGCCTTGAAGTCACCTTCGGCAATCTTTGCGATGAAGGCCGGAATGTCGATGTGCACCGGGCAGCTTTCGACGCAAGGCTGGTTCTTACAAGCGAGGCAGCGGTTAGCTTCCACGATAGCCTGAGCTTCGGTGTAACCCTGGGCCACTTCTTCCATCACGCGGGCACGGTAGCTGGGTTCCAGCTGCGGCATGGGCTGAGCCGGAATAGCAGTCTTGTCCTTCGGCTTGAGCGGCTTCGGGAGGGCGTTAATCTTTTCAAGTTCCACCTTGGCGGCGGCGTCCAACTGTTCACGAGTCAAATGTTCAGACATTACTTGCTCTCCTTGGCCTTTGCGTCAGCCATCTTATCAATGTTGCACTTGTGGCCGTCGTTGGCACCGAAACGGTGCAAGGCTTCCTGTTCCTGGGGCTTGAAGGCGCCCATACGCTGGAGCATGTTGTTCCAGTCGACTTCGTGGCCGTCGAATTCCGGGCCATCGACGCAGACGAACTTCGTCTTGCCGCCGATAGTCACGCGGCAGCCACCGCACATGCCGGTCCCGTCCACCATGATGCTGTTGAGGCTCACGACGGTCTTCACGCCGTAGGGCTTGGTGGTGAGGGCGCAGAACTTCATCATGATCGGAGGACCGATGGCGAGCACCATGTCGGGCTTGCCCTTGGTGTCTTCGCAGAGTTCCTTCAGCGGTTCGGTCACGAGACCCTTGCGGCCGTAGGAGCCGTCGTCGGTCATGAAAATGATTTCGTCGGCGAGGGCGGTCATTTCTTCCTTCATGAGGAAGAGGCTCTCGTTACGGGCACCCATGATGATGGTGACCTTGTTGCCGGCCTTCTTCATAGCCTGCACGATCGGGTGCATCGGAGCAATGCCCACGCCACCGCACACGCAAACCACGTGGCCAAAATTCTCGATGTGTGTCGGGGAACCCAGCGGGCCCACGAGCACCGGGATATCGTCACCGACTTCGAACTTGGAGAGTTCGGTGGTGGTCTTACCGACGGTCTGGAAAATCAGGGTGATGGAGCCTTCAGTCGTGTCGGCATCGGCGATGGTGAGGGGCACGCGTTCGCCGTTGTCCTTGTTCGTCTGGAGGATGATGAACTGGCCGGCCTTACGCTCTTGGGCGATCAGCGGGGCCTCGACGCGGAATTGGAATACCGCAGGAGATAACTGTTTTTTAAAGAGAATTTTTGCCATAGTGGGCTGAAAAATAGAAAAAAGGCACCCCGAACGAGGTTACCTTTTTCATAAAAACATACTCCATTTGGACCGGTTAGGTCCGAAAAAGGACTGTTTGTCACTAGAAGTAGATGAATCCGCCGAAGCTTACGAACACGCCTTCGCCATTGAAGATGGACTTGGTGTCGGTGAAGAAGGAATCGCCAAAGGCAAATTCACAAGCGGCCCAATCCTTGTACTGGTAACGGAAGCCAACAGTCGCCTGGACCTTGTCGGCAACGCTTTCGAGCACCTTGTAGTCACCGGCTTCAACGTTTTCGCCCTTGGTGTAGGACACGGCCTCCCACTGGTAGGCGGCTTCACCGAAGAGCATGACCGATTCGCCCAGAAGAACTTCGCCAACCACGTTCGGCGTAAGCGAAAGGCCCACGTGAGTCATATTCTTCTTGGCGGTCACCCCGCTGGTGGTATCGCGGACAATATATTCATCCTGAATAATGGTAGGAACGGCAGCGTTCAAGCCGAGCAAGAGTCTTGCATGTTCCGACTGGAGCGCAGGCGTACCGTAATCGAAGAACGGAACGATTCCAATATAGGAATCAGGATTTTCGTTCTTGAGAGAGCCGGCCACTTCCATTTCGTTAATGTGGCGGGTAAAGTTCACACCGGCGGACCAGAAATGCTTACGGGCAGACGGGCCATCAGAAACCACGAGGGTTGCGGTAAGATCGCGATAGCGTTCTTCGGTGGTCGGCGCACGCTTTGCCTTAGGATCCGTATCGGTTTCTTGGGCAACGGTAATCCAGTCTCCGCCCAAGGTGACTACATAGCCACCGAGCATTTTAGACAAAGTAAGGCCAAAGTCATTTCCGTTGTACGAAACCTTCTGTTCAACGTTGTCGTTTTCAAAACGACGCTTGCCGACACCGGCACGGATTTCGGCACCGAAGCTTCCGTTGGTGTAACCGAGGAGAGCTCGACCGACATCGCCCGAGATATCCATGGCGCCAAAGAAGTTACCGAGCGAAACGACACCGCGTTCGCCGGCGGGTTCAATGTAGAAGAACTTCTGACCGTAAAGCTTGGTCAAGCGACGGTCCAAGAGAAGGTCGACGTTGTCGCCTGCGGCTTCGTTCTTGACGGTATTGTAAGCGCTTCCGTGAACGACCGTAAAGGGAGTTTTAGGCGGTCCCATGCGCACGCCTTCGGGAGCGCCTTGCGGGCCCTGAGGGTCGGCAGAAGGTGCGGCAACCTGTTCGGGTTCTGCAGGCTTTGCAGTTTCTGCGGGGGCGGCTGCAGGGGCGGCCTCTTGAGCGGGTTGAGCAACTTCAGCAGGAGCCTGGGCTGCTGCAGGTGCTTCTGCAGCCGGGGCTTCAGGATTTTCTGCAGGGGCGGCTGCAGGAGCGGCCTCTTGGGCAACAGGCTGTGCGACTTCGGCTGGAGCCTGGGCCGCTGCGGCAGGCTGAGCTTCTGCGGCAGGGGTTTTAGCGGCAGGTGTTTCTGCAGCCGGTGCATCTGCGGCAGGGGCAGGTTGTGCAGCTTCAGCAGGAGCGGCCTTTTGAGCAGGGGCAGCTTCTTGTGCCATGGCGAAAGCAGCCGACACGAGAGCCATTGCAAAAGTTTTCTTCAGATTCATACAACCTCGTTTGTTTACTTTCTTTTGCAATTATACTTTAAAAAAGTCAAAAAAGCAAGAATTTATTTACAAAGGTTGAACTTTTTACATAGAATGCAAGCATACAACCCGCTTCTGCACTTCGATTAGCGCATCATGTCGCAGATTTCAGGGCCAATCGCCCCGTTCTGGATAGTCGTTACCAACAAACGTTGTTCGATTTCGCTAGGCGGATCCTGCACGCCCTTGAAGGGGCATGCCTCTTCGGCGCATTCTTGCAGCAGGCGTTCTCCCAAGGCCGCATGCAGCGCGAGACTCGTATCGATATACTTGAGGTGCGTGGGTTCATCCAGCACAAAATTCAGGGGAGACTTTCTGTTCAGAACTCTTGTATCGGGAACAAGTTCGCCGAATTCGTCTTCGACACCCATATTCGCGACCACCGCCTTGACGTTTGAAAGTATTGCCGACACGGCAGACAAGGTCAACGCATTTTTGCGTCCCGTCGCCGTCACCACAAAATCAGCGTGGGCAATCACATCAGCCACCCTATCGTCGTCCAGGTAATCCTCGATTTGCACTTCATTGTTCAACAGGACTCTGCTGAAATTCGAGTTAGAATCTTCATTACGGGTGTTGGTGATAGAGCAGACATTCATGCCGCGGCGCACACCGTGCAAGGCAATGCCGCAGCCGACTTTGCCACTACCGAACACCACCAGCGATTTACCTTCAAAGTCACCAAAACCCAGCGATTCCAGCGCGCGGAAATAGCCGTCGCCTGTACCGAGCACAGTTTCGATCCGCTTTACGATTCCGCTGTCAGCCACATACACCGGGTGTTCCGACTTTTCAAAAAACTGCACGCCGCTGCGGGTAAGTTCAACAAATCCCTTACGCGGGTGGCAAAAGGCAAACTGACCGGCACAATCCAGAATCAGGTCGAAATCATCGGCAACTTTACCGCTCTTGATATCTTCATCGGTCACAACGGGAACGTCTTTTTCTTTCAGCAAATCAATGATTTTCCGGTCGCAAGGCATTGCCGCCCCCGATGTTCCGATGGCATGGCCCACATAAAGGTCAGCTCCGCCAGCCATCAGCGCACGGTATTCTACCAGCGTGTTCCTGAAAATCGGTGTTGCCACCAAGACCTTACATCCCCAAAACGGGCGTGTCTGCACCCACTCATCTGAAAGCTGGGCCAGCGCCGGATATTCCCTCGGCTCGTAAGATTCTTTGATAATCTCGGAAAAAAGCATGGCGCCGAATTTAGAAAAAATTTTCGGATAATGTGACCTAGTCACAGATAAGCGGGCGCACATTAGGTAAAATATAGGTGTAAACAAGAATAAAAATAAGAGAGGTAAAAATGACCGAAATGAACATCACCAAGGAAAACTTTGAAGCTGAAGTCATGAACTCCGACAGGCCCGTTCTGATTGACTTTTGGGCACCCTGGTGCGGGCCCTGCCGCATGCTTTCGCCCACCATCTCCGAAATCGCCGAAGAGTACGGAGACAAGGTAAAAGTCTGCAAGGTAAACGTCGACGAACAAGGCGAACTGGCATCCACCTTCGGCGTCATGAGCATTCCCACGCTCGTCGTCATCAAGGAAGGAAAAGTCGTGAATTCCGTGACCGGAGTTCGTCCGAAAGACCAGATCGTAAGCATGTTCAGCTAAACGCACATTCCACTTAACTATACTCCTTGAGGCGATGCACCTTTTTTGTATATTACAGGGAAGGTGCATCTTTTATGAGCTTAGGTCCATTCAGTCACTTCCTTCCGAATCTGCCGTTTTGGCAGAAACTTTCGACCGAAGAAAAGGCGATGGTTTCGGACCGTTGCGTTACAAAGCGCTTCGGCAAGAACCAGATGATTCACAACAGCAAGACCTCTTGCCTCGGGATTATCTTCATTCTGAGCGGAGGGATTCGCGTGGGACTCATCTCTGACGAAGGTCGCGAAATCACCCTGTACCGCGCCAAAGCAAACGAGTTTTGCGTTTCGACGGCCTCTTGCGTAATTCACCAGCTAACCTTCGAGACACAGGTTACCGCCGAGGAAGACACGACCGCATTGGTGATTCCGGCGGCTCTGTGCGCCAAGCTGATGGATACGAATATTCATGTGCGGGCTTTCATTTTTGAAAAAGAGACCGAGCGTTATTCGCAGACCATTTGGGCGATTCAGCTCATGCTGTTCAAACGATTCGACCAGCGTCTGGCTTCTTACCTGATTTCGGCTTTTGAAAGCACCGGCAAAGACGAAATCAAGAAAACGCAGGAAGAAATCGCCCGCGACGTGAATTCTGCCCGCGAAGTGGTAGCTCGCATGCTCCAGGAATTCGCCGCCAAGGGCCTAGTCGAAATCAAGAGGGGCAGAATCCTGCTCCGCGACATCGACGGTCTGAAGAAAATCCTGTAAAATAATTCTATAATGGCACTCCTTCGGAGTGCAAGATAGGCGCCTCAGCCATGTCAAAACAAAAATTGTTTTGCCGCGGCATTCAGCTTTTACTATCTTTGGCCGCGTTGACGCAAGTTGCGCCGCATTAACTAACCGGAGGCTTAAAATGGCACTTCAATTCTACAACACTGCATCGCGTAAGAAAGAGATTTTCACACTCCCCGAAGGCGTTCCCGCCGTGCGCATGTACTGTTGTGGCCCGACGGTGTACCATTTCGCCCACATCGGCAACCTCCGCACCTATATTTTTGAAGACTTTTTGGTCCGCACGCTCAAGTACTACGGCTACAAGGTGAATCACATCGTGAACATCACCGACGTGGGCCATTTGACCAGCGACGCCGACTCCGGCGACGACAAGATGGAAAAGGGCGCCGCCCGCGAAGGCAAGTCCGTCTGGGACATCGCGAAGTTCTACACCGACGCGTTTATGGCCGACTGGCACCGCTTAAACATCCAGGAACCGACCCGTTGGACGCCTGCCACGCAGCACATCCAGGAACAGATTGAACTGGTGAAAACCCTCGAAGAAAAGGGTTACACCTACCGCACCAGCGACGGCATCTACTTCGATAGCCTCAAGTTCCCGCGCTATGCCGACTTCGCTCGCCTCGACGTGGAAAACCTGCGCAAGGGTAGCCGCATCGACATGGGCGAAAAGCATAACGCCACCGACTTCGCGCTGTGGAAGTTCAGCCCGAAGGACAAGAAGCGCGCCATGGAATGGGACAGCCCGTGGGGCGTCGGTTTCCCCGGCTGGCACATCGAATGCTCTGCCATGGCCATGAAGTACAATGGCCCGACGCTTGACATCCACTGCGGCGGTACGGACCACATCCGCGTGCACCACACAAACGAAATCGCCCAGAGCGAATGCGCCAACGGCGTCACGTTCGCACGTTTCTGGATGCACGGCGAATTCCTGCGCACCGCTAGCGAAGAAAAACTGGAAGACGGCACCACCGAGACTAAGTTCGGCAAGATGAGCAAGTCCAGCGGTGAGTTCCTGACGGTTTCGCTCCTCATGGACCGCGGCTTCAATCCGCTGGATTACCGTTTCTTCGCCATCGGCAGCCACTACCGCAACTATCTGAACTTCACTTGGGAAGCTCTGGAAGGCGCTAAAGAAGGCCTCAAGAGCTTGCACAAGAAGACGGACCCGCTGATTGGCAAGGCTACCGCGATTACCAGCGATGCAGCCAAGGCATTCCAGCAGGAATTCAAGGACGCCATCGGCGACGACCTGAACATGCCGCGTGCTCTCGGTATCATGAACACGATGCTCAAGAGCGAAATCGATGACGGTGAGAAGGCCGCCCTGGTTGCCGACTTCGACAAGATTTTCGGTTTGAAGCTCGACCAGCCTCGTGAAGAATACGCCAAGAAGGGTGCCAACGACGGCGTCGATGTCGCGAAGATTGAAGCACTGCTTGCCGCCCGTAAGGAAGCGCGCGCCGCCAAGAACTGGGCCGAAAGTGACCGCATCCGCGACGAGCTCGCCGCAATGAATGTTGTCATCAAGGACAGCAAGGAAGGCACGACCTGGGAATTGAAAGGTTAGAAATGTGTAGTGTGTAGTGTGAGATGAGACATTTCACATCACACATTGTATAGTTCATGTTCAAAGGCGAAGGTCCCGAGCGAAAAGTGTCGGGCCTTCTTTTTTATATTAAAGAGAAATGATACTAAAGGCTTTTACATTCAATCCCTTCGGTGTGAACGGTTTCGTTTTAAGCAACGATGCCGGCGATGCGATTCTCATTGACCCGAGTGTCAGCAACGAGCGCGAAGAAGCGGCGTTGGCGAACTACATAGCCACAAATAACCTGACCGTGCGACACCTGCTGAACACGCACCTGCACCTGGACCATGTGCTGGGCAATGCGTTTGTCGCCAAGACTTATGGGGTGCAGCCTGAAGCGCACGAAGAGGACGCATTCCTTTTGGATTTGCAAGAAGAACAGAGCCAAATGTTCGGGCTCCCGATGCGAGAACATTCGCCCGGACTCGGCAACTACCTTGCCGAGGGCGATGCCGTCGAGGTGCCCGGCATCAAGTTGCAGGTTTTCCACATCGCAGGGCACTCCCCCGGCGGCATCGCGTTTTACTGCGAAAACCCGGGCGAAGTCAACAGCCAGAAGAAAGTGCCGCCGCTTCTGTTCCCAGGCGACATCCTGTTCGCGGGCAGCCGCGGGCGCAGCGATTTGTTCGGCGGCGACGAAGAAGCGCTCGTCAGTGGAATCAAGAGCAAACTCCTCACGCTCCCCAAAGAAACCGTCGTGTTCCCCGGACACGGGCCCATGACGACCATTGCAGACGAGAGAAGGTGGTATTGATTCCTCGATGGGCTCTATCGACACTTCGTGTCTCCAGAGTGACAATCGAACAAGAGCAGCAGAATGAGCAGCAAGGCGATGGCAAGAATTGGGTGGATTGACGAGTTCAAGGGATTCGTGTTGTTGCTTGTGTGCCTTTATCACGTGGAGCAGGCCTTTCCGCAGGCGCAAATGGGGATGTTGCACCTGAACGCGCTCCGTATGTCGGCCTTCTTCTTCATTTCGGGAATGCTATTCAGTACGCGACGCTTCCCCGATTTCAAAAGTTACCTTGTTCACAAAACCCGCGTCTTGCTCATTCCCTACATTCTGCTTTCGCTGCTGTTCTTGGCCCTAGATCCGGTGCTGTACAATTTCGATTTATTCCCGAAAGCGCCCCGCATGACCATCATGAACATCAAGCCCGAAATTGCAGGCGTATGGGATTATATCTACTGGAACCTCGCAAAAATTTTCGTAGTAGGGAAATCTTCCATCGGGTCGGGGCCGCTGTGGTTCGTGTTTACGCTGTATTCAGTGAGCCTCATGTTTTATAGTGTGCAATGGGTTGCAATTCACTTTTTTTCGCAAACGAGAACGGAGATGCCGCATCAAGTGCGGCATGACAATAAGAAGGCCGAGAAGACAGAGAGCGTAAGCAAATTGTTTATCGCAGTCTTCGCAATCATAAGCCTCGCAGGTGGTTGGCTCCTGTACAAGAATCACGTTCGCCTGCCGTTAGGAATCGAACGCGATCTGACAGTACTATTCTTCTTTGCTTGCGGCTGGCTGAGCAAGGAACCTATTCGCAACACTCTATGCGGGAAAGGGAAAAAAGGCTTTCCTTGGAGTCTTGTGGTCGCCACTTCCATCACAACATTCATTCTCTATGCCGCATTCGAAATTCCAAATCCTGATTTCAGCATCATGAACAACACCCTCGGAAAATCACTCCCGATATTCATCGCCAGTTCCTTCTTCGGCATCGCGGGCCTTGTAGCCGCCTTCATTCTCGCCGACAAACTCCCGAATATCGCCCCCATCCGCATCATCAAGGGAATCCTGCGCAACATCTCGCGCAACGCACTCGTGATTCTCGCGGCTCACTGGTATATTCTGTTGATCATGCGCCTGCTCTTCCGCGACACATTCAACCAACCCGGGATCGCCTACTTATCCATCGCCATCGTAACGGCAGGAGTCATCGCCGCCATTCCGCTATTCCGGTGCAAGCTCTACAAGTTGCTCGGCAAGCAACCCGCCAGCGTCCGCGAGAGTTTAAACATCAGAGATTAAAAGAGACGACCTGCGTTTACTTATCTACAATGCAACGGATGGTGTAAGCGTCTTCTTTCAGCGCTTCAACTTGGTAATTGACATTGAGCAACGTATCGACGTAAACAGCGCTTCCCGTACTCGTTGTCTTTCCCGCATCTGTCGTCCAATAATAAAGAGACATATAATCAGCCGAACCAACCAAAGGGTCGTTACCAAGCGGATAATAATCCATATCCATAAAGCCGTTTCTTCTTAGACCAAGGTTAAAATAATCTTTCCCCGTTCTACTCACTCGCCAATCATCATCAAGTAAAGAAACCACACCCTCGCCAGGATTCAAACTCTCCGCAAATTCAAAAAGCGTCTTCCAGTCCGCTTTGGACGGGATCCGAGTCCCATCGGGGCAAATATTTGCACCACCCAGAGCATCACTCCACACATAGTAAAACGAGTGATACATGTCTGGCTCAAATACATATGGGTTCTCTCTCATTTTATATCCATCGCTTCCATAAGCGCTCGTGGTCCAATATTGCAAATCTCGGTTCAACCATTTTTGCGTACCAAAAGTCAACACGCCATACACGGCTCCGTCACGCTTATCCGTGATGCTTTCGCGCACGATCGATTCCCAAAAATATCCCGTTATATTGTATTTACTACATATTTCCGTATCTTTTCCATTATAGGCGTAAGTTCTTTCACGAACTGTGCTACATGAATTATAAATGCATACTGCCGTATCTACGCCATTAAACACGCGACGTCCAAGGTTATCCTTATCGCACTTTCCTCTATAATCCTCAAATGTTCCAATAGTCCAAGTTTTCTTGGTCTTTGATTCGCTATCAACACGGCACACGTAAATGGTATCATTGTGTTTCACCGCTTTTCCCAAAATGGCCGTTCTGCAGTATCCACCCAAAGCAGAATCAAGAGCCGTCATGGCATACCAGGCTCCATTACTCTTCAGGGCCGTCGTATCGCAAACGAACTCCCTGCCATTAAAAATCTTTTTTTCGCCTTTAGCGGAATTACAAGACCCAAGGACATCACTCTGTGCCGCCTCTTTCCAAGAGCCAGAACATTTATAGAATTTTCCGGAATTTTCTACGACAAATGTGGTATCCCTGCGGCAGTATCCCAGTGTTTTTTCCAATTCCGTCGCCTTTTGCCAACCATAGCCGCGGTCAGCTTCGCAATAGTAAATCGTATCGAGGTACACCCCTTTTGCGCCCACATTTTGTGTGGTGCAGAAACCGATTTCCCTACTCATTTTGTCATGTTGTTTCCACGTATTGTTGACACACTCATACTCGTTCGTTCCAATGAGGATTTTCAAGCCTTCCTTTTCACTAGTACAATTTCCAAGGACCAGGCTGTTATCCGCCTTATGCCAATTTTCATAATAGCATTCATAATAATAATGGTCCTTGGTCTCACGTAGCGAATCCTGCAACTTCGGTGTACAAGCGCCGAATTCGTCTTCAATCGCGGTCGTTCTTCTCCACGATTTATTGTAACAGATGTAACCTAAGTTCTTGTAAGATATAATTTGGTTTGTCTTAGCCGAATCACACTTTCCGTAATAGTCTTCCAGTTCCGCCTTTCTCCACAAAAAGTCTTCGCAAACGTAAGCGTTTGCCGAATCCATTTCGGCAAGTTTGCCTGCGACCTTCGGGCTACAAAAGCCAAGCTCTGTCGCCGGATACGTCAGTTTAACCATGCCATTGTCGCCACAGGCGTAGCGTACATCGTTTACCACGTATTCCTCGTAGCGGTTGTCATCGTTACACTTGATATCCACATCGTCAATCGTCGTGAATCTCCAAGAGCCATTCTTGCAAATGTACACATAGCCCTTGATCAAGTACTTGTCACCCGTTTCCTGTTCCCTGCAGGCTCTCTTGATGCTAGAAGAATACCACTTGCCACTGCTACAGTAATAATTCGAATCACGATCTACTACATAAATGCTAGCATAGTTGTTGTCACCGTCCTCTTCGCAGTCGGGCAAGTCCGCCATGCGTTCCACAATGCTCCTGTAGCGAATGCAGCGTAGCGAATAGAATTCATTGTCGCGAGCCATCTGACGTTCAAATAAGCCGGAACGGTCCATCAATACGGCATAGCCATCGTTGGCAAGGTAACGTACGGAATCACCGATACCTGTACATTCCAAGGTATCGCGTTTAGTACAAACGCCCGCGTAGTCCGTCTTCGTCAGTTCCGCCTGCAGCAAGTTTTTCCAGTCTGAAACAGTCGGCAAGGTGTAACCCGTGGGGCAAACCTTTTCGGCATTGCTCGAAAGATACAGTCTTCCGTACGGGTTGCAATTGGAATCATCGTAAGCGTAACAGGTGTTTCTCGCCACAGAGGATTTCACATTGATGTTCTGCTCGGTCCAAGTGTAAATGCCAACGCTGTGCGTCGCGAAGGTAGTTCCCGTCGCAGAGTCAACTTCGGAATCATGACTGTGTTCCGTGTTACGGACATCCTTGGCGTCGGCATCGATGACCGTCGTCGCACTCGACATCGCCCACGAACTGGAAGAGCGGTCCCTAGCCAGAGAGCCAGATTCGCTAGATTCCGTTTCGTCATCAACAGCCTTCGTAGAGCCACTGGAATCACCACCGCACGCTGTCAAACAAAAGCTAGACAGTGCACAACAAAAAATAAACTTGACAGCAGAGTTCACAGTCTCCTCCTATGAAGAATATCTACCCCGTAAATTCTACTATGTAAATTTAAATTTCTAAAAACGCCTTGAGATCGTCCATGCGGCGTTTTGCCATCTCTACGCCGTGTTCATAGGACTCATTCATCTTTTCCATATTGGTATCGAACTGGTCGCACAAATCAATAACAGGACGAATCAAAAAGAGTTTTCCCTCTTTTTCCAGGTTTTCCATGCGTACGAACATTTTTTCGTAGCGTTTCAGGCGGACCATGAGAGCACGGAACAGGTCCGGGTACTTGCGCTTGTACATGGGGTTCAGAATCGCACGGTACTTGCGAAAATCCGTCACCGCTTCGCCCGGATAATGGGTCGAAATGGCTACCACCTTGTCGCAGCCCTTTTCAAACGCACGCTCGAACGGTATTGCGGCGGTAATGCATCCATCGGCATAATGCTTGCCGTCGAGTTCTGCCATCGGGAAAATCATAGGCAGGGCGCAGCTGGCACTGATCAAGTCAAGCAAGCGTTTCTTGTCGTTCTTTTCGCTCTTGAATTCGGCGCGGCCCGTTTCGCAACAAGTAAGTCCGATTTCGCATTCAATCTTTGAACTGCGGTAAGCTTCAAAGTCAAGCGGCATCTCGCCATCGGCAGCCAGGTAGTTCAAAGCATGGAATTCTTTCTGGATTCCGATGAACTTGCTGGCCCATTTTTTGCCTTTTTGCAAACGCGTCGGGAGCACAATGAAACGCAGGCGCCCTTGCTGACGCGTAATGAAGTTCACCGCAGCATGGGCTCCGGCAGACACTCCTGCCACGTAGTTAAAATCAATCCCTTCGTCAAGCCAGGTGTCAATCACGCCTGCGCTGAACATGGTCTGACGAGAACCGCCTTCTAACACAAGTCCAGTCTTCATGCCTGAACCTCTTCAGGAGTTTCAGATGCGACCGGGAGCGGAGCCACTTCAGACTTACCCAGCGCCTGCTGCTTGAGCCCCCAGACTTTCTGTCGGAAGTATTCGCTGCGTTCAGCCAAGTGCTTCGAAGAAGGGATTCCCTTCACGCGTTCAATCTTTTCGGGCTCGCTCACGACAATCTGTGTGCGGTGACCACGTTTATAAATACCGTCGATTCCCACAGCAAGCACTGGAGCACCGGTACTGCGGGCAAGGAAGGCAAAACCCGTCTTGAATTCGTTCAACAAGCCGTCATAGCGGCACTTGCCTTCGGGGAAAATAATGACGTTATTTCCCTTTTCCAGTTCACGTTTGGCAAGCAAGGCCCATTCAGTGTCCATGTTAAAGCGGTCGCAAGGAATCACGCACTTCACGCGGGTCAGCGCCCAACTAAAATGCGGGTCTTCAATCTGGTCTTTAGCCACCACGATGCTTTTGTGATGGAAAAAGATAGCGAGCATCATGAGGGGGTCCCACATACTCGTATGGTTCGCAATAATCACCGACGGTGTCTTCAGGCGCGGAGACTTTACCGTGTTACCGACAAAAGTCACCTTCGGGCGGTACCAAACAAGCAAATAGACTCGCACGGTGTAGATGACAATCACCATAAAGAGCCGCATAAAACTTTCGACAAAAATATTTTTCTTTTTATCGTTCACGATATATAAAATTCAGAGGCAGAGGAGATGTGAAATGTGGAATGTGAGATGTGAAATTATCATTAGTCATCACACATTACACACTAGCCATTACTTTCCTAAACTTTCCTTCGGGATGCTGGTGAAGGTCAGAGCGCCCTTGGCATGAACGTTGCCGTTCACTTTCACGATGCAGTCAAAACCGACCAACACGCCACCTTCTTTTGTCTTCTTCACGGAAATTTCAAGCTGGTCGCCCGGAATCACCGGTTTCACGAACTTGAATCCGTCAATCTTCAAAAGCACATAAAGATTCTTTTCCAAATCTTCGGCAGGCTTTTCGATCACGAGCGAGCAAAGCTGAGCGCAGCTTTCCACAATGAGCACGCCCGGCATAATCGGAGTTCCAGGAAAATGTCCCGTAAAGTAAGGCTCATTCACGCTCACGTTCTTGATGCCCACGGCAGACTCGTTCGGCGTAAGTTCCGTGACACGTTCGATCATCTGGAACGGCGGACGCTGAGCAATCTTTTCGCTGATTTCGTAAATGTTCATCATAGAGAAAGACCTCCGTCAAGCACAAACACCTGGCCGGTCACGTAGGCGAACTGATCAGAAGCGAGCGCAGATACAATATTTGCGACTTCATCGGCAGAGCCAAAGCGCTTCAGAGGAATCTTTTCGAGATAGCCCTTACGGGTTTCTTCGGGAATCGCTTCGATCATTTCGGTAGCGATAAAGCCCGGAGCCACGGCATTCACGCGAATACCGAAACCGCCCAGTTCCTTGGCAAGCGTCTGGGTCAAGGAATTCACGGCACCCTTCGTGGCGCTGTAAACAGCCTGACCCGCGAGAGCGAACTTCGAAGACACGGAACTCATGTTAATGATCACGCCGGACTTCTGCTTGTACATTTTCACGGCCACCTGCTGTGCGCAGTAGAAATAACCCTTCACGTTCAGGTCGAAGCACTTGTCCAAGGTTTCGGGATTCATCATCATCAAGTATTCGTCGCGCACGATGCCTGCGTTGTTCACGAGTACGTCAATGCGACCGTAAGCCATGAAGACTTCGCGAACCATGACTTTCACCTGAGAAAGGTCAGCCACGTTCGCCTTGTAAATCATGCCGTCACCGCCCTCGGCCTTGATCTGGTCGAGCGTCTGCTGGGCAGCCTCGTCGGAACTGGAGTAGTTCACCACGACCGTGTAGCCGTCACGGGCAAGACGCAAGGCACAAGCCTTGCCGATTCCCTTAGATGCACCTGTTACCAAAGCTACTTTCATATTCAAGCTCCTTCTACCTAAACACTATTTTCCGAACACGACTGCGCTATAAGATCCACCAGTCGCAAAGGAGATTACCAAAATTTTCTTGAGACTTGCCGAGTCTACATTCTTTGCAGAAACAGAACCGTCTGCCGCCACAAAGTATGCGTTGTCGTTTGCAAGTTCACCGCTCAAAAGGAGAGCGGCTTCGGCAGCGGCAAGGGCTGCAGACCCCGCACGGCCTTCACCGGTGCGTTCCTTGACTTCGAAGAGCGGCATCGCGGCAAGCTTTTCGCCAAATACACGCTTGAGCGCACCCTTTTCGATGTCGTCAATTTTCTTACAACCATTGGCAAAGCCACAAACGGCATCAATTTCGTTAGCAGAAATACCGGCATCGGCAAGGGCATCGGCAATGGCCTTGTCCAAAGCTTCGTCAGAACCGGCGAGCTTACCGAACTTCACATTCTTGCGGCCATGGCCGAATCCGAGAGCGTAGCAGTAAACCTTGGCACCGCGGGCCTTGGCGTATTCTTCCTCTTCGAGCAGAATCGACACGGAGCCGTCGCCCACCACAAAGCCTTCGGCATTTGCGTAAGGAGCGACTACATCGTTTGCGGCCACGCCAAGCTTCTGGGCAAATTCCGTAATAATCGGCAGGTTTTCGTCGGTACCGGTAGCCATCATGGCCTGTTCCTGACCGTCGTGAATCACGTTCATGGAGTAGCCGATGCTATCGAGGCCCGAAAGCGGACCGCTGGTAATGGTTACCCCGTAACCCTTGATGCCCGAACAAATAGAGAGGTAACCGCCAGCCGCATTGTAAACGGTGTGCGGGAACTTGAAGGCGGAACCGCCGGCATTGCCGAGTTCTGCGATCAGTTCTTCAAAATCGTAAGTGGCGCCGAGACCGCCTTCGCTGGTACCCACGATAATGCCGATATCCATAGCATTTTCGTCAGACACTTTGAAGTTCGCATCTTGCAGCGCACGCATGCCGGACACGGTCTGGAGCTGGCCCAAGTTGTCGAGCTTGCGATAGAACGCCATCTTGATGCCGAGTTCCTTATAGTCATCCAAGGCAATCGTAGAACGCACCGAGGCGGACTCGGGCTTCTTGCCGGCCTTCACGGCTTCGACGTAAGCGGTCTTGCTGTTGCCGAGAGGCGACACAATTCCCACACCCGTCACGGCAATCTTCTTGCCTGCTGCACTCTGGGCAGACACGTTACCCGCTTCCTTCGAGAAGACGATTGCGGCATTCGTACCGCCGAAGGCAACGTTATTGCTCAGCACGCACTTCAAGTCCTTATGGCGGGCCTTGTTCTGCACAAAGTCCATGTCACCCACTTTTTCCTTGAGGGCGGCTGACTGTTCTTCGCTATACGGGAAGGTGGGAAGCACCGTATCGGTGGTCAGGGCCTTGATGCTGAACACGGCTTCAATCGCACCGGCAGCACCCAGGCAATGGCCTGTAAGCACCTTGGTAGAACTAACACTCACCGTCGGGTTTTCTTCGCCAAAGTAGGCCTTGAAAGCGGTCATTTCGGCGTTATCGTTCTTGCCCGTACCCGTACCGTGAGCGTTCACGTAGCCGATATCGGACTTGTCGATGCCGGAATTCTTGACAGAGCGGTTGATTGCCTCCTTAAGACAAAGGCCATCTTCGCGCGGTGCGGTAATGTGGTTTGCATCGCTTGTGACGCCGGAACCAAGCACTTCGCAGTACTGCTTGGCAGCACGCTTTTGCGCATGCTCGTAAGATTCCACAATCACAATGCCAGCACCTTCGCCAAGCGTAATTCCATTGCAACGATTAAACGGAGAGCATCCGTTTTCGTCAAGGGCATGCAAAGAAAGGAATCCGGAATAAGGCACCGAGGCAAAAGAGTCGGCACCACCCGCAATGACAACATCTGCCTTGCCGGCGCGAATCAAGTCGCAAGCCACCGCAATCGAAATCGTGCCCGCGGCACAAGCATTCGCCACATTCGTGACAACGCCCCCAGCACCACAAGTTTCAGCCACCTGAGACGCAATAGATGCAATCGGCATCTTGGCGATTTCAGAAGCGTTGCGACCATGTTGATGATACTGCTCAATCGAAAGAACGCCACCCACGCAACTTCCGATAACCACGCTCACACGTTGGTCGTCGTTAAAGTTTTTGAGGCCTGCATCGGCCAAAGCTTCGTTTGCAGCCTTGATGCAAAGTTTCGAGACGCGGTCCTTTTCTTCGGGAGCGTCAATTTCATCGAGGGTATCGCACTTGACTTCGGCTGCCAAGTCCGCATAGCAGTTCACTGTATCAACAGAAGTGGTCTTATGAATGCCGGAAACCGATTCCAGGGCACTCTTCCAAGTTTCTTCGACATTGTTACCGACGGCACAAATGACGCCTAAACCTGTAACTACACAACGCTTGTCATTAGGGGTCATAATTATTCCAAAGATAGATGCATCCTATTGCCAAGCTCCAGGATGCGAGAAAAACAAAAAAAAGCCGAGAACGGATCCCCGGCTAAATTCTTTAAGCCTTGTGAGCTTCGATGTAAGCGGCGATTGTATCGATGCTCTGGAAGTTTTCCTTGGCAACGCCTGTCATGGACACGCCAAAATTGGAATCCACAAAGGAAATAATTTCAAGGGAATCCACAGAATCAAGGCCAATTTCTTCGCCAAAAAGCGGAGTATCGAACTGGAGCACGTCGCCATCGACGCCGAGATCAGACATAAAGAAGGCCTTGAGTTTTTCTTTCATTTCGTTCATATTATACCTCGTAACTTTTTTGAGACAAAGATAGAAAAAAACAACAAATGGGTTGTCAAAATTATTACAAAAGCGACATATAGCCCTAAATTAGGGACGAAATGCACACATTTAGGCGTTTTCCGGCTTTTTCGCGCTAAAATGCTTGACGGACGTAGAAGGACAGGCCTAAATGGTCAAAATCGACCCAAGAAAAATCGGCTCGCGCAAACAAGTTCTGCTTTAAATTCAAGCCGAGGAGTGCACCTGCGCCAACGGAACGGTGCCAATCATTACGGACTAGCTCGCTGAAATAGCGACCCGATTTTCCGCCTTCGAAAAACACATGACTCCCCAGGCGCCACCAAATAAACTGACGGACTTCGGCCTGCATGATTACCGCCTGGTTGTCACCAAAATACAGGCTTTCTACACCGCGGAATCGGCAAATGCCATCGGGGCCAGCCAGCATGTCGAAAGGCACATCGCCGTCTGCGCGCTGCCACAACATGCCAAACGCCATCGTCGTTGTTTTTGATACGCTGGAATACCCGCGCAAATCAAGCGATTCCACGTCAAACGTGTAGTCGCCCAGGCGGTCGCTATAGAACATCTGCTGCCACTGGGCCAAAAAGCCGTGACGCGTCCAGTTGATGTTGTCGCGGGTGTCAATCCCCAACAAATAGCCCGCGCCATTACGCCAGCCGGAATGGGTGTCGGGCAACTCCTTGATTTTACCGACTTCAAAATCGATTTCGGTGTATTCCGCATGGACTTCGACCCCGTACTTGAACGCCTTCGGAAGCCCGATTCTAGACTCGATTCGCGTGCCGTACTGGAATTTTTTGCGGTTGAAATTGGTGAAAACATCAATGTCGGGATCGTTACCGCGACCGTAATAGCCAGCGACCCAATCCTGGTACTTGAGGAGTCCCCAAATACTCACCTGGTCATGGAATAAATAATAGTACGGTTCCAATTGCAACTGCAACTGACCGCGCGTCGAACCATACGCCGTAAGGCCTATTTCGGGGACGTTGCCGTTCGGTTCGTCGGGGCGCAAAAACAGCAGAGCCATCACTCCGATCTGGAATTCCGTCTCTTCGGTATAGCCCAGAATCGGGACCACGGAATACCGCTGGAAATCGTCTTCGGACGCCTCCTCCGTTGCCGCGGCCACAAGCGCCACGAATACCATTAAGAGCAATCCTATTTTTTTCAACAATTCCATAGCGAACCAAATATAAAATTAAAAACAAGCCTTTTATTAATTGCTAATTTTTCATTATTCATTTTTCACTCCGAATTCCAAAATCCGAATTCCGAACTAACATGGCTCGCGCACGCAAGACAATTACACCTGACCCGTATGCAAAACCGATAGCGAAACCGCTACCGCCCGAAAAAAGTTTGCCGGGAAAGTTAAAGCAGTTCCAGTCGCCGACACGCGCGAACTTCGAACTCGTGAGCCCCTATGGGGCAGCGGGCGACCAGCCGAAGGCCATCGAAGAACTGACGGAAGGTTTCAAGCACGGTGAACAGTTCCAGACGCTGCTTGGCGTGACAGGTTCCGGCAAGACGTTCACCATGGCGAACGTCATCAAGAACGTGGGCAAGCCGACGCTGATTTTGACGCACAACAAGACGCTCGCGGCGCAACTCTACCAGGAATTCAAGGCGTTCTTCCCGCACAACGCGGTGGAATACTTCGTGAGCTATTACGACTATTTTCAGCCCGAAGCGTATATTCCGCACACGGACACCTTCATCGAGAAAGACGCGAGCATCAACGACGAAATCGACAAGCTCCGCCTGCGCGCCACCGCGAACTTACTCACCCGCAGGGATGTGATTATTGTCGCCTCCGTGAGTTGCATCTACGGTTTGGGAAGCCCCAGCGAATATTTTGATTTGATGGTTCGCATCAAAAAGGGTGACGTTTACGACCGCGACAAGATCCTGCACGACCTGGTGCGAATCCAATACACGAGAAACGATTTCAGCCTGGAACGCGGCAGCTTCCGCGTGCACGGCGACGTGATTGAGATTCACCCGAGCTACGACGAAGAAGGCCTCCGCATCGAACTTTTCGGCGACGAGGTTGACAGGCTCGTTCGCTTCAACATCATTACCGGCGAAGTCACGCAGGAAATGGACGAAATGACCATCGCTCCGGCGAAGCACTTCGTGACGAAGGAAGAAGGCCGCGCAGGAATCTTGCAGCGCATGCAGGTGGAACTGACCGAGCGCCTTGCGGAACTCGACAAGGAAGGCAAGGTGCTGGAATCGGCCCGCCTTTCGAGCCGCACCCGCTACGACATGGAAATGATTCGCGAGACCGGCATGTGCAGCGGCATCGAGAACTACTCCCGCATTATCGAGAACCGCGCCCCGGGTACGCGCCCGTTCACGCTTATCGACTACTTCGGCGATGACTGGCTCCTGATGGTGGACGAATCGCACGTAAGCATTCCGCAGGTGGGCGGCATGGCCGAGGGCGACAAATCCCGCAAGACAACGCTCGTGCAGTACGGATTCCGCCTCCCCTGTGCCCTCGACAACCGTCCGATGAACTTTGCCGAATTCGAGTACATGTACCCGAAGCAGGTGCTTTTCGTGAGTGCCACCCCCGGCGATTACGAACTTACCAAGACCGGCGGCGTCGTTACCGAACAAATTAACAGGCCGACCGGGCTTCTGGACCCGAAAATCGAGATGTTCCCCATCAAGGGCCAGATGGACGTGCTCCTGTACCGCATCGAGGAAGTGGTCAAGAACGGCGACCGCGTGCTCGTCACCACACTTACTAAAAAGATGGCGCAGGACCTCACCGACTTCTTCGTGGAAGCGGGCATCCGCGCACGTTACCTGCATAGCGACATCAAGACGCTAGAACGCCACGAACTCATCCGGGGCTTGCGCACTGGGGAATTCGACGTGCTGGTGGGCATCAACCTGCTGCGCGAAGGTCTGGACCTGCCCGAAGTGAGCATGGTAGCGATTCTCGACGCCGACAAGGAAGGATTCCTGCGCAACTACAGGAGCCTCATCCAGACCATGGGCCGCGCGAGCCGTAACGTGAACGGCACGGTGCTTTTGTTCGCGGACAACATGACCGACAGCCTCGACAAGGCCATCACCGAAACCGCCCGCCGCAGGGCCGTGCAGGAAGAATTCAACAAGGAACACGGCATTACGCCGAAGTCCGTGACCCGCAAGCTGGAAGACGACCTGAGGATCAACGACCCGCTGGAAGAAGAATTCGGAGTTCAGAATTCGGAATTCGGAATTGATGACGAGGATGACGAAGAAAGCCTCGGCATTCGCCCGATGGAACCGCTACAGCCTTCGAGCAAGACCAAACGGAAGAAAAACTCCGGTAAGGGAACGGAGATGCCGTCCCCGTTCCGAGGATCATATCCACTAAGCAGCAAAGCTGCAAGTGGCTATTGTCATCAAGTGCGGCATGACAAGTCCGGGACAAGTTCGCTAGAAGACCTGGAGCGCCAGATGAAGGAAGCCGCCGCGCGCCTCGATTTCGAGGAAGCGGCGCGGCTTCGCGACATTATCCGCGGTATGGAATAGATTTTTATCACGAAAATCCGCTTTTTTACGCAAAAACGCGTGTTTTTCGCATCATTTTAGCTTAAATTTACACTTTTTTGATTGCATTTCAGCCCATTTTTGTTTATTTTCAAGGGCAGAAAAACAATTAATGAGGAAAAATCATGATTTTTGCAAAGAAACTTATCCTGAGTTCCGTTTTCGCTATTGGCGCATTCGGTCTCATTGCTTGCGGAAGCGATAGCAAGTCTTCTACCGAAGCCAACCAGGGCACCAATCCGGGTGAAAAGATGGAAATCCCGACACAAAAGGACGCCAACATCACCGTTTCGGAACTTTCCTCCAGAATTGCCGGCGACGACGTGCGTTTCAAGGGTCAGTTCGGCTTGGACTTTGTCGGTGACCCTGAAGCCCAGGACAGCTCATTCAATATCGTCTTTACCAATATCGAATACGAGGTCGGCAAGGGCACTGACGTGAACAACATGACTAAGGTTGGCGTGACTGTCAACTCCAACCAGATTCTCTTCCCGACGCAGAACTCCATCGACCTGAACACCATGACTTCTGCCTATGTGTCCATTAGCTTGCTCGACTCAGGCTTCACCGAATGCGGCATGTACAGCTTGATCGTTACCTTGTCGGCATTCGATGGCGATAAAGAATTCAAGAGAACTGAAGTCATTCCGTTCGAACGCGATGCAGCCGAATACTGCCGCACCGAAGACACGACTTCTCAGCAGCCCGTGAAGGTCGAAATTCCCATGACCTCTTGCCAGGTGGAACTTTCTACGAACGTGAATCCGGGTCTGAGCCTCTCCACCTGCACTGCAGTTCCGGCCGGCTCTCCTGCTGACATCACCTTCTCTAAGGCTGGCACCAGAAACGAACCTGAACTTGCTGCGACCACGGGCGCAGGCGTCTTTGTCACCCCGATTACCAACGGTGACCTTCCGCCGTACACCGACGACTACGAAGTGGATATGTGGCCCGAAGACATGAACGCAGACCGCTCTCCGGCAACCGCCTACGTGAGCGACTTCAAGTTCAAGGCTATCGAAGGCACTCAGCTGACCGGCATGATCCAGAACGCCAACCAGATCTACGTCGCAAAGACCGCAGCCTACAATGCTGAAACGGGCGCCGGCTTCTTCGCGTTCGCTATTACCGAACCGACCGAAGGCAACAACGGCGACTACACCTTCAAGGTAAAGGTCTACAGAGTCCAGTAATCTGGTCTAAAACCAAGTTTAAGCCCTCCCCCCGTGGGAGGGCTTTTTTATTTACTCGGTAGATTTTCTAAATTTACGCCCGTAAATTCAAACACGGAGTAAATATGCTCAAGAAGCTTTCCAATTTTCCCGGCATCAAGGGACCGGTCGTAACCATCGTGATGGATGGTTTTGGTATCACCGATAAAGTCGAAGGCAACGCCATCAAGGCAGCCCGCACCCCGACTCTCGACAACCTCTTCAAGATGTACCCGAACGTTCTTTTGAAGGCTCACGGCCGCGCCGTGGGTATGCCCACCAACGAAGACATGGGTAACTCCGAAGTGGGCCACAACGCCATCGGTGCGGGCCAGGTGTACAACCAGGGTGCCGCCCTCGTGCAGGACGCAATCGTCTCCGGCGACATCTTCGGCCGCGACGCCTGGAAGGAAATCGCCGGCAACGCCCGTGAAAAGAATACCGTTCTCCACTTCATCGGCCTTTTCAGTGACGGTAACGTTCACTCTAACATTTCTCACCTGAAGGCCATGGTCGCCCAGGCCAAGAAGGAAGGCCTCAAGAAGGTACGCGTGCACATCCTCCTCGATGGCCGTGACGTTCCGGAAACTTCCGCTCTCGATTACGTTGGCCCGTTCGAAAAGTTCCTCGACGAACTCCGCAGCCCGGAATTCGACGTCTGCATTGCTAGCGGCGGTGGCCGTATGCAGATCACCATGGACCGTTACAACGCTAACTGGAAGATGGTGGAGCTGGGCTGGAAGACCCACGTGCTGGGCGAAGGCCGCTACTTCGACAACGCCACGCAGGCTATCGAAACCCTCCGTGGCGAAACCAAGGCTATTGACCAGGACCTCCCGCCGTTCGTGATTGCCAAGGACTGCGCTCCGGTTGGCACCATCAACGATGGCGACTCCGTGGTGTTCTTCAACTTCCGTGGCGACCGCGCCATCGAAATCACCCGCGCCTTCGAAGAAGAATCTTTCAACGAATTTGACCGCAAGCGTTTCCCGCATGTGTGCTACGCTGGCATGCTCCAGTACGACGGCGACCTCAAGCTCCCGAACCGCTTCCTCGTTCCGCCTCCGGCCATCAAGGAAACCAGCGGCGAATGGCTTTCCGAAACGGGCGTCAAGCAGTTCGCCTGCTCCGAAACGCAGAAGTACGGCCACGTGACCTACTTCTGGAATGGTAACCGTTCCAGCAAGTTCGACGGCGAAACCTACCTGGAAATTGAATCTGACGTTGTTCCGTTCGAACAGCGCCCGTGGATGAAGGCCGCCGAAATCACCGACGCCATGATCGAAGCCCTGAAGAGCGGCAAGTACCAGACGCTGCGCTGCAACTTCCCGAACGGCGACATGGTGGGCCACACCGGTAGCTTCCGCGCCGCTACGATGGCTATCGAAGCCGTGGATATCGGCCTTGCACGCCTCCTCCCGGTGATTGACGCCCTCGGTGGTGTCGCCATCATCACGGCTGACCACGGTAACGCCGACGAAATGTACGAAATCGACAAGAAGACCGGCATGCCGAAGGTCAACAAGGACGGTACCTTCAAGGCAAAGACCAGCCACACCTTGAACAAGGTTCCCTGCATCCTTTACGATAACGTAACGGGCGGCAAGCTCGGCCTCAAGGAAGGCGACTGGGGTCTTTCCAACATCGCTGCTACGACGGCCAACCTCCTCGGTCTCGAAAAGCACGAGGCGTGGGACGATAGTATGTTGATTATCAAATAATTGATGATTAACATAAAACAAAATTAAAAATGGGCCCCATAAGGGGTCCATTTTTGCCACGCCTCCAAATCCTTGTTAAGAGCTGCGGCAGCCATAGGCTGGCGCATCTCTAAAAACAACGATTTCGTTCGACGAACGGAGGGCATAAAGCCCTCCTCCCGCACCATAGGTGCGGAGTCTCACGAGAGGCTTGAGACGAATCTATGTTAATCGTTAAATAAACGATTAACATAATTACGATTTCGGAATTCGGAGTTCAGAATTGTTTAATTTGGCGGCTACGCCGCGATTATTCAAATTCTGAAATCCGAAATCAAAATTCCGAATTAAAAAGGAACCCTCGCGGGTTCCTTTTTTTACAATTTGTCCACAACAACGTTGCAAATAAATTGTACTGTTCTCTTTTTTTTGTATATATTCATAGTAAACAAACAAGGAGAACAATCATGTCTATTCGAAAATGCAAACGCAAACTAGCCCTGTGCATAGCATCCCTTTTTTGGGCGGCATGCGACAACGATTCTAGCAGCTCCGTGGCACCGGTTCCCGACCCGGAAACGAACGCGTCTAACGATGTTTCAAGTAGTTCAGAATCGCAGACCGAGACTCCTTCTAGCAGTTCCGAGGAACAACCGGCTAACCCAGACATTCAGGAACCGGCTTCGTCTAGCAGCGAAATACCCAGCAGTTCTTCTTATTTCAACCCCGATTACCCGTACACGTTAGGGTTGCACCCATCGGTTCATTGCAAGGACTCGACATTCTATGTTCCATCACCTTGTCAATCTTACCGACCAAGCTTAAAGACCGTCGTGTCTGAACTCGCTGATAACGAGGCTCTCTATGGCGTTCCTCCCCAAACGTGCGCCATCCCCGCCCGAGAAGATTCCATATTCAAATGCGATAACGGAATGGTTTATTTCAAAAAGATGGCGGCAGCCTCAACAAAATCTTTCGATTTAGTCGGAGATACCATTGAGCAATGTGCACCAACAGTAAGAGATGCCAACAATCCGTGTCCTCCCGCAAAAGAATACTTCATTAAGCAGGCTGAAGAAGCCGAAGCAAGCACGGAATATCCCCATAAATACAAGTTGGCTGATAAGACAATCCTCAACTGTAAAGATGCTTACGAAACCAAGCTCGACACAGTGAAAGCCTACGGAGCGATGTACGACAATTGGACCAACGAATTCAAACTAAAATGTGATGACGGGAACAAGTATACGATCGATGAGATGTTCGACTTAACATCCAAACAGAATCCCGCTGAACAGAACTAGATTTCCGAAGGAACCCGCAAGGGTTCCTTTTTTATTTACCCATGGTGCCGCGGGAATATTCGTTGATGCAGGTGACGGCCTTGCGCTTGCAGGGCGAACTTTCGTCGTAGAAGACGACGCGGTCGTTGCGGAAGACCTCTCCGAAAATTTCCTTGCCGGCGGCGTTGCTCGCCTTATTGTACTTGACATCGTAGAAGATGTCGGTGTCGCGGGTAACGACGCGGATTTCTACATCGATTTTGTAGGCGCCGTGTGAACCCTTGAGCTTGAAACCGTAAGGGACTTCTTCCATCTTCAAGAACTTGAACGTAGGCGCTTCGAAATCCAGCTGCATCCAGGAGCGGGCGCCACCCTTGTCGCGCAAGTTGAACCAACCTTCCAGCGAACCTTCGGTGCTTTCGTTGGCGGATTCCATGGCCATGTTCAAGCATGCGATATAACCGTCACGAGCAAGCGAAAGGTCTTCCTTGAATTCATGATAAGTGTCCATGTCGCCATCATAGGCAAAAAGAGGGACAATACAAATAGCAACCAGAATTACAAAAAATCTCATACCATTAATGTAGAAAACAACAACAAAATACATTCATATTTGGATTGCTTCGTCGCCTTACAGACTCCTCGCAATGACGTTTTTTTAGCTAAATCCTAGCCACTGCCTACTATCGACTGTCTACTTTTTATATATTTGTGGCACGCCCGAGCCCGGGTGGTGGAATGGTAGACACTGGGGACTTAAAATCCCTTGAGGGCAACCTCGTGCGGGTTCAAGTCCCGCCCCGGGCATTAAAGGCTAAATCAGGGAGCTCCTTATGATCGAATTCTACCCGAACAGCATCTATTACCCGCGCGAAGCCGTCGAAGAAAAGCTCGCCAAGGGTGAACTCCAGAGAACCGAAAAGCACCTGATGGGCTGGACGGAACGCCACCGCGGCGAAATTTGGGATTGCGCCCGCGACGATTCCGACAATCCGTCCGACGAAATTTTGCTTGACAACCTGCGCGCCCTCTTGCTCTGCAAGGGGTCCTTGCAGCCTGCCGCCGAAATGGGCGACATGATTCGCGAAATCAAGAAAGAAGAATGGTACAGAAACGAATCGCACCACGAAGACCCCGAAGAGGTGGCCGAAGAATGGAAGGCCAAGTACTTGGTGAAGTGGCGCGAAGCTCGCATGTTCGAAGCCTTCATCTTGATCGAGAAGCGCACCGCCGAACTGCTCGCAATACTTAAGAGCAAATAAATTGAGTCTGCGCTCGGAATTCTAAATCAATATTCGGTTTCCCAAGCGATTGGGAACCAAACGACAAAGCGTCCGCTTTCACTACGCGGATAACGCCAATAGGTCTGGATTTGCGAAAGCACCAGGCCTTTAAAGTTGTTGTCGTGTACATTGGTAAAAAGGATTTCAGGCGAAGAAGCACCCAAGGAATCAAGGGTCAACTTGATCCCCATAATCGCATGGGGCGAATCCTTTTTCAAGTTCTTCTGGTTTGCCTTAAAGTAGGCGGCCGAGGCATAATGGAGGCCTGCGGCGCGGCCCTTCAGGAACCTTGCAAACTGCACGAGATCTCGGCCAGCCGTATTCTCCAGCACATAGATATCGTCTAGCGAAGGCATGATTACGCGCCCCGTAAAGCCTTCCTGTTCCACAGGAGCGGGCTCCGGTTCTGCCGGAAGAACCACCGGCGTGTAGATATGCACCTTCGAGAGCGCGAACAGCATTCCCGCAAAAACCAGAACCATGAAATAAATCGGCAAGTTGCGCATTTAAAGT
Organism: Fibrobacter succinogenes; assembly: GCA_902756345.1. Lineage (GTDB taxonomy): Bacteria > Fibrobacterota > Fibrobacteria > Fibrobacterales > Fibrobacteraceae > Fibrobacter. Next base: position 42,786 of record CACVQR010000014.1, read on the forward strand.
TATCCTAGTCGTTTACGGTGTCGGGTTCAATGTAAGGCTCGATTGCCTTGACGCAAAGTTGCAAAGACTTGCGGTCGTTAAAGTAATTCCAAGTGGGCTCGAAAATCACCGACACGGGCTTGCTGAGCAAGCTCTTGAACTTACGCAGTCCAAAACCAATAGCCGGATACACGCGGCTGCCCGCCTGCGAAATATCCATCTGCAAGTGTCCGCCCTTGAGTTCACGAAGTCTATGGATTTTCACGTTGTCAGCACGGAAAGTCGGGTACGGGAAATTCCCGCTGAAGGGTTCAAGCAGGTCGATAAAATCAAGGATCGAAATCAGTTGGCCATTGTTCGCCCCATTGCCGGAGCCGTAATCGCTCGGCGTCATGTACTGCGAAGCCTCGACAATCAATTCATTGAGCGAGATGCAAATATCATACGAACAAGGAGCCGTCTCGCCTTCGCATTCCTCGGTGCCGGTATAATTCTGGTTTGCCGCAGAAACTTCCAGGCGTTTGCGGAGTTCGTCGATTTTGTCGGCCGGAAGCGAGAAACCAGCCGCATTGGCATGTCCTCCCCAGCGATCAAACAATTCGCGCGATTCGAACAAGGCCTTATGCCAGTTGAAGCCCGGCACCGCGCGCGCACTCGCATGCGCCATGCCGTCTTGAATCGAAAGCACTGCTGTCGGGCGGTGGTATTCCTGAGCCAGTTTTGCCGCCACAATGCCGATAACGCCCACGTGCCAGTCGTTGCCGGCAACTACAATCACCGTCGGAAGCTTGTCGCCATACATGGCCGCCATCTGGGCCTGCGCCATCTCAGTAATTTCGGCTTCTTTCTGTTTGCGTTTGCTGTTCCATTCGCGAAGTTCCGCCATCAGGGCATTCGCGGTCGCCATATTCGGGCTGAGCAAAAGTTTGAGTGCCGGATCCGGACGTTCCATACGGCCAGGCGCATTCAGGAGAGGCGCAAACTTGTACATGACATCGATGCCGCCCACGCTGCCGTGGCCCTTCATCAGGTTGCTGTACATTTCTTGCAAGCCAGGCCAATGGCTGCGCTCAATAGACCTGAGACCAGTCTTGGTAAAGGCGCGGTTCTCGGGCGTCATAGACACCAAGTCGGCAAGCGTTCCGAGCGCCACCAAGTCCAGGAACTTGGTCGGCTCGGGCATCGAAAGTCTGGAATACAGGGCGCATACGAATTTGTACGAAACACCCACGCCGCAAAGTTCCGGATTCGGGTAAGTATCGCCTTCCTGGTGCGGGTCCAAAAGCACATCGCATTCCGGGAGTCCATCGCCCGAAGGCTGGTGGTGGTCAATAACCAGCACCGACATGCCATAGCTCTTGGCAAGTGCAATCTCGGCGTTCGCGGTAATGCCGGTGTCTACCGTAATCACGTAGCGGGCGCCCGCCTCGCGCATTTCTTCGACCGCCGAAGACGAAAGCCCATAGCCATCGCCAAAGCGGTTCGGCAGTCTCCAATCCGATTCCAGGCCCAGTTCGGCCAGGGCACGCGTCATGAGCGTCACGGCCGACATGCCGTCCAAATCGTAGTCGCCAAAAACAAAAACCTTTTCGTGCTTTTCGCGAATGTCCAGCAGCCAGGCAACAGCCTCTTCCATTCCCTTCATCAAGAACGGGTCAAGCACGTCGCCCGCGTTACCACACAGCATGCGGTGCGCCTCGGACACAGAACAGACGCCACGAGACACTAAGAAGCGCGCCACCACATGGGGAATGCGCAAGTTCTTCGACATTGCCGAAGCCAAGCGTTCGTTCAGTTCAACGTCTGTCGTTTCTAGAGCCATTTACTTGTAGCCCTCGAACAGTTTAAGCGACAAGCTCTGCAAGCTCATGGTAGCCGTCACACGGCGTGACTCAATTCTAGACATCGTTTCTTGCACAGCGACAAGCGCAAGTTCAAGTGCCGTCGCATCGACCCGCGGAAATTTCGAGAGGCCGACAGAGGTCGTGGTTTCGGGCATACGCAAGTGCGCTCCCGCCTGCTCGCGCAACAAGTCGGCCAGCAAGAACGAAAGCACTTCCAGGAATCGGTTCGCTTCGTAGGCATCGCTCAGCGAAGACTCGCTCAATTCCATAAACAAGTCGGTGTAGTTTCCCCGCAGGGAATGCACCACAAAATCAGCGGCCAGTTTGCACCAGACCTTCGCATGTTCGGCATAGTACAGCGCCTTGCCCGGCGAACCCACCGCAAGTCCAATGACGTCGTCCGTCAAAGAGGTTTCATCAAAATCTTCGCCCGCGACCCGCAAGACTTCCGACCGAACCTCGTCGTCGGAGAGCGGCAACAAGTGGAGCGCCAGGCAGCGGGAACGAATCGTCTGGAGCATCTTTTCGCGGGAATTCGTGGTCAAAATAAAATACGTGTTCGGCGGGACTTCTTCAAGCGTCTTGAGGAAGGCGTTCGCCGCCGATTCGTTCATGCGGTCCGCTTCGGCAATAATCACCGTGCGCACGCGGTCGCCCTTCATGGCGAAGCTCGATGTCATCATGCGCATCAAGTCCACCGAAATAAAGGCGCCTGTCGAAAACACGTCGACGCGGTAGGGGTTCTTCTGGATTTCTTCGATGTAGGCTTTCTTGAAGTCTTCCACCGTCTTCGCCTTGCTGCCGGCAGACACGTCGTCGGAACTGCGGGCGTGGGCCTCGGCCGATTCCATGGGCACGACCCAGCCATCGGTGGCACCGCTGTCGTCGGCCATACGGCAGCCAAAGCAATGTCCGCAGGGGCGCATGTTCGGATCGGTACACTGGAGCGCCTTTGCGATTTCCATCGCGAGCCTTTTCTTGCCGATTCCGGCAGGGCCATCAATCAAAATCGCCTGCGGAAAGCGGTTCTCGCGGAGCGCCGACATCAAGCGGATGCGGGCGCGTTCTTGAGAGGCGGGACCATTTAACGTATATTCGATCATTTCTGCTTTAACCACTGCAAGGGGTCCACGGTCTGTGTACCCTCGCTCACTTGGAAGTACAATTTAATTCCATTTAGCGATGCAACATCGCCCACTTCGCCAATTTCTTCGCAATTTCGCACTTCTTTGCCCTCTTGCACGCGAATTGACTTGAGGTGGCCATAAACGGAGTAAGTTCCGCCATCGTGTTCGATAATCACCGAGGGACCGCGACCGTCGATTTCGCCCACCATGACGACAGAACCTGCCGCCGCGGCACGGACTGCATCGCCCCGTTTTCCGCGGATTTCGACACCCAGGTTACGAGTCATAATGTGAAGCACCGGGTGTTCTTGCAAACCGTATTGGCTGATGATGTTTCCCTTGAGCGGAGTGCACTTGGGACCCTTTACCGATTCGGCCACCGTGACCTTCGGTTTTTGCACCTTCTTTGCCGGCGCCTTCGTGTCTTTCTTTTTGCCCTTGTCGGCCTTTTCCTTTGCCTTGCGGGCGGCCTCGTCCTTCTTCGCCTGCTCGATTTCTTTCTTGCGTTTTTCTTCGAGCTTCTTGATAAGCGCAAGCATGGTCTTCTGGTTCTGTTCGAATTCCTTGAGGGCACGGCGCTGCATGTTCTGGTCATGCTTCAAGGTTTGCAGCATTTTTTCTTGTCCGCTCATCTGCGAGACAAGTCCCTTTTCTTCGGCAGCCTTCTTGGAACGCATCTGCTTAAGGTCAGAAAGGTGGTCGCTTTCCATTTGCTTTTTCTCGTCACGTTCTTGCACCAGCTGTTGCAAGGTTTCGACTTCTTGCTGGTCCTGGTTCAGAATGTGGTGCACCCAATACACCTGGCGGTCAGGGTTGCCTTGTTGAGTAAGCAGGCTGTAAAGTACACGGGCTTCGCTGTTGCGGCCGCTAACGTAAAGCGTGCGGATACGCTTTTTCATGGCCTCGCGCCTAGTCTCGATTTTACGGTCCAAGGAATCGATATCCGCCGTCAGTTGCACAAGCGCCCGTTCCAGCATGACCTCGCTCTTGGTAAGTTCCGAGAGGTAAGTGCGGGTCTGGTTCAAGTTCTGGTCGAGAATCGAAATCGTATTGAGCACGCCTTTTTCTTCGGTTTCGAGGAGGGCCAGTTCCTGGCGTTTTTTTGCAAGGTCCGACTCCAGCTTCTTGAGGGCGCTTTTCTGTTCGCTAATCTGGGCATCCGTCTTCTTGGTCGCCGACTTGGAGGCGTTCTTCGACGAAGCCTTTACAGAAGCCTTCGTCGTTTTTTTGTTCGCCGTTTTAGCAGGCGCGCTCTTCGCGTTTTTTGCGGCAGGCTTTGCATAGGCGTTTTCAGCACCAAGCCCAAGCAGCAAGCAAAACAGCAAGACGACAAGACGCATCATCATTCCTGTTCATTGCGCTTAATCGAAAGGAATTCGCGCACCGTGCGAAAACTAAAATATCCCGAAAGGGCTGTGACTAAGACAACCACCAGGAACAACCCCGTTCCAAGTCCAGCCAAATTTGCAGCTACAATCGGGAAAGCATCTGCCACCGAGTTCAACACGATAGCCAAAAGAATCACGGCAATGCCACTGCCGACCAACCCCTGGAAGGCTCCCTGCAACACAAACGGGAACTCGATAAAGAAGTGGCTGCCGCCAGCGTACTTCATGTTTTCGACAAGAAGCCTGCGAGACAAAAGCGAAAGCCTGACGGAGTTGCATATAATAAGCGACAACGTAAACAGAAGCAAGACGCTAATGCAAATAGGCCAGAAGATCATACGGAACTTCCAGGCAGCAATCTTTTCGACCCATTCGACCGGAGCCTGGATTTCTTCGAAGATTTCTTCGCGGGCAAGGGCGTTCTTGACCTCGACAAGGGTGGAGGGGTTCTTGTTCTCTTCGTCAAGAGTCACCCTGAAAAACGGCGGGATGGGGTTCCCTTCGACCAGGTCGAGCATTTCGCCCGAAAAATGCCTGCGAAAATCGGCCAAGGCAGAATCGGCGCTCACAAAGGTCACGGAATCCACGAACTTGGTGTGTTCCAGGCGGTTCTGAATCACCTTCAGGGAATCTTCGCTGACCGATTCCGGCAAAAAGGCTTCAATGGCATACAGGTTCTTTTCCATCGAAAGAACGCGCATGACCGCCCCGAAAGCGGTAAACGAAGCAGCCAAAAGCAGCGAACACAGGAATATGGTGGCAAACGACGGTAAAATCACCGTGCGGTGCTGCCGCATTCCGCGAAAAGATTCCGATATTAAATAGCCAAGTTGTCCGAGCACGGAGTGAATTATAACTAAATTTTAGGCAGTCATTCGAGAGTTCTATGGGAAACATCGTTCTAAAAATAACCGCACTGATATTTGGCATAGCCCTCTGGTTCCTGGTGATCTCGCAAAAGGATTTCCAGCTTTCGGTGAACGTGCCTTTGAACTTTGTGAAACTCCCCGAAACCATGGCAATTGCCTCGAAACCGCCGCATAGTTTGCATATTACGGTCGAAGGCAAGTCGTGGGATTTGATCCGTTTGAACAACCTGGTAAGCGACCCCAAGCAGAATTCCATCGCCATGGTCGTAGACCTGCAGCAAGCCGAACTGGGCGCAAAGCGCATTCACCTGGACAGCAAGAACTTTGTAGCCGCCGGCTTTCCCGACATCCGCTTTGTAGAACCCGAAAACCAGCTTCTGTTTGTCGACCTTGATATCGATACCCGCATCACTAGAAACGTCCCTATCAAGTCTATCGCGACATTCACGGCGGCGCAGGGCTACCTGATTGCAGACGAGCCCACGATCACACCCGAAGAACTGCTGGTATCTGGTGCCCGCAACGCGCTCACCCGCATTATCGATATTCCGACCGATTCGTCTTTCCACGATACGCTGCGCGCAAGCCAGGAATTCACGATTCCACTGGATTTCAGCATGCTCCCGGCATTCGTTTCGCCCAGCGATTCCTCGGTCAAGATTACGGTGAACATCCAGAAGATGGCCACCCGTACATACGACAGCATACCCGTAAGCCTGATCGGATTTTTCGACAGGAGCATTTACTCTCTGGAACCCAAGACCCTTTCGGTCGAAATTACTGGCGGCGAAACCGTTCTTGATTCGATTACCTCGCACAACATTGAACTGGCGATGGAATTCAACCGATTCGCCATCGAAGACGCCGACAGCCTTTCGCCGACCGTCAAGCTTTCGCTCCCGGCCCAAATCAACCGCGAAATGTCTATCAAGGCAATCCAGTTGAAACCCGAAAAGGTAACGCTCCGCAAAAAAGAAACAAAGCCTGCCGCTCCCGCAGACTCGCTTGAAGAGGTTGCTCCATGATCTGGCTTGGAATTGAGTCCAGCTGTGACGAAACCGCCTGTGCCATACTGCAAGACGATCCTGTAAAAGTCCTTTCGAATCCGCTCTACAGTCAAATTGACGAACACGCCCTCTATGGCGGTGTCGTTCCCGAAATTGCCGCACGCGCACACCTACAAAAGATTTCCCCGATAGCAGAAGCCGCCGTCAAGGAAGCCGGCATCGAACTCAAGGATATTGACGCTATCGCCTACACCACGGGCCCGGGCCTTATGGGACCGCTCCTGGTAGGCGCAAGCTTTGCCAAGGGTCTCGCCCGCGACTTGCAGATTCCGGCTTATGGCATGAACCACCTGGAAGGCCACCTGGCCGCCGCCTGGCTCACGCACCCCGAAATCGAGCCGCCGTTCTTGACGCTTACCGTTTCGGGCGGCCACACGGAACTTGTGCTCGAAGAGCCTGGCTTTAAGTACACAAGCATCGGCCGCACCCGCGACGATGCCGCCGGCGAAGCCTTCGACAAGTGCGGAAAACTGCTCGGCCTCAAGTACCCCGCAGGCGCAACCATCAGCCGCCTCGGCAAAGATGGCAACCGCAAGTTTGTAGATTTTCCGCGCGCGCTCCATGTGCACGACAACTGCGAATTCTCTTTTAGCGGTTTAAAGACAGCCGTGCTCCGCTACACCGAAACACACGATCCGGAATTCATCCAGAAGAACATCGGCGACATCTGTGCCTCCTTGGAAGACGCCATTGTCGATAGCCTCGTCACAAAGACGATCACCGCCCTCAAAAAGACCAAGATGAAAACACTCGTGGTCGGTGGCGGCGTAAGCGCAAACGCCTGGCTCCGCACACGCTTGCAAGATTACTGCGACAAGCACGGAATCCTATTCTGCATTCCGGAACGCAGTCTGAGTACCGATAACGGCGCCATGATTGCGGCAGCCGCTATCCGCCGCAAACTGCAAGGCAAGTTGACCTCGGTCAACGAAGTCAAGCCCTGGATGCCACTCGCTATTTAATTCGGAGTTCGGAGTTCGGAATTCAGAGTTTAGAATTCGGAGTTTGGATTTTAAACTCCGAGATTAGAAACTGTAGTCACCAACACGGACAAAGTAATTGTATCCGCTCAGGTGAGTCAAGTCACCGAAGGTGCCGTAATCAACAACGCGGCTTAGGCCCGCATACAGGGTAACCGACTTGTAGGCAAACCGTAGCGCCGGTTCAAGCACGAACTTGTCTGCGTCCAGATCCGCATACGGGCTATCTTCAAAGTCGTGGTAGTAAGCTCCAAAAATCCATGCACCAAGATAGTCCCCATGTAGTCCGCCATTCAAGCGCACCATGGCATATTCATGCGAAGAAAACTCCGGATTGTACCATTCGGTGGACCAAGGTGTCGCCGCCGCATGCTGGCGGTAAGCTACATCCAGCGGGGGTTTGTCAAAGGATTTCGGCGAGACATAGCCATGACCTTCGTCATGGTAACGTTCGATTGCACCCGCTGCCGCAGCCGTCAAAGTCACAAAGCGCACTGGCGAAATCGTGTAGCGCGCATCGGCCAAAAGCTTCCAGTAAATGGGCACCACATCGATAATGCCGTCGTCATAGCCAATCGATTCAAAGCCGCCCCAGACATTCAAGGCATAGCCGTTATTTGCAAACCAGTTGTCGTCTTCGCCATTCAAGTAGCGGTAATGCAACATCGGTGAAACCGGATACGCCTTCATTTCGCGGTTGCCATAGTAGGCCGAATCCAAATCATAATACCTGGAACCGAACCTGAATTCTGCAGAAACACGCTGGCGGCTATCGACCGTATACAAAAGGTCCATCATCAAGTCGCTACGTTCTTCCGACAAAATGCGTAGCCAGCGATGAGTGTTGCCGTTAAAACCCTTCAGCGGCACAAGTTTCAAGTAATCGTAACCGAACTGCAAATTCCAATGGCGGTTCCACAATTTCGAAATATTCAAACGCGGGCGGAACCCGTAAGAATGTTCACCCCAGAACCCGGCCATCACCAATTCAATTTCGACATGATCCACATAATGAACAGACGCCTCTCCGTACAGATTCGGACCAAACGCATTCGAACCGAATCCGCCCACGGCAAAATCGACAACCGGCTTCACCGAAGATTCCACCGTAACATGCCCGCTCGGGCGCATGTTCAAATCCAAGGAATCGTACGCCGGATTCTGCAACAGGTTCAGCGCAAAATTTTCGGGCGCCACCATTCCCGTATCCGACTCGAGCCAGTACGACTTTACCGCATTCTGCACTTCAGACGAAAGGCTGTCATACGAGGGTTCAAATTTGAACCAAGGCATCGCTCCTTTTTGGTCCGCAGAATAGGCGTGACGACGTCCATTAAGCACCTTGAAGCTGCCAAGCTGTTTCTCGAACGAAGTGAATCCGGACTGGATCCACGCCGCGCGAGCGGTATCGAGAATCGTATGCGCGCGCACAATGATTCCCGGTTGGCTTGCCAAAATCTCAGAGGCGTGCCGCTTGATCAAGCGGGTTCGTTCATCGCCCACAATCGGGGCGCGCAGCGGGTCTGCGACAACAATAATCGAAAGTTCCTGCGCATTGTCTTCAATCGGCATCGCGTAATACGGGCAAAGTTCACCCGATACATTCTCCGAGGAATCTTTCGGACTTTTCCACAGCGGAAGCGAGGCAATTACCTCTTGCGTCGAATTTCCGACAACGACAGCCTTGCCCGATTCGCAAGACTGTACTGCAAACGGAATCTGAATCTTGGAACGCTGGCGGTAAAGACTTTCTTGAAAACGGAGCTTTGCAAGAGAGCGCACCACCTGCATTGAATCCGGCGTGAGCGATTTAGAATCGCTATGCACCGAGAACGCCGAATCCATGGTCAGCGCAAAACGCTTGCGCATCGAAGGAATTCCCGAAACCGAAATCGGAAGCTCGTAAGAATCCACCTCGCGATACCCCGCCTTGTTTGCGGGGGCCGCAAGGTCATGGCCCACGAAAGGCGCAATTGCCGAGTCCAGCATAATCTTCTGGATATCATCGAGCGGAACGCCGCGAGTCCATAGAGCCGCCATCCAAGCGCCCCAAGAAGTCGCGACCACGGAATCTACCGGAATGCCGTATTCTTCAATCGCATAGAAAACGCCCAGCTGGAACCATGGCGACCGTTCGCCACCGCCCAGATACAGGACCGTTTTGAGCGAAGAATCCGGCTTTGCCGCAACCGCTCTTGCAACCGTATCTGCCGCCGCAATCGAATCTACCGAGGCTTTCAGCAAATCAAGCGACGGTACATTCCCAGCAGAGCCTTTCTCGGCAGAGAAAGCCCCTGTCACGCATAGCGCAATTATCGCTATAAATTTGCCTAACCCATTCCGCACAAATTACCCTAAGCGAGCCGGATTTGAAACAACGCGAACGGCGTCGTCCGGAGAAACATAGCCAGCCTTCACAAGTTCTGCAAGGCAATCGTCCATAAGAATCATGCCTTCGGATGCCGAGGCCGCAATAATCGAGGGCAGCGCATAGTATTCGCCGCTACGAATCTTGGATGCCACGTTCTGCGTGCCGTAAAGGATTTCCCAAGCAGGCACAACGCCCTGGGCACCCGGCAGCAAGCGCTGCACCACCACCGCCTTCAAAACAGAGGCAAGCATGTTGCAGGCCATATCACGGTTCTCGAGCGATTCCGACGAAAGCAGCGCATCCAGCGCGCCCACGGCGTTACCCGCCGTCACGGTAAGCACCACGAGGGCGCCCGCTTCGGCAGCGCGCAAAACCGGAATCAAGGACAGGCCTTCGAAATTGCCAAGCCAAATCAGGTCGATTCCGCTGCGAAGCGCCTGTTCCAGCTTTTCAGGAATCGTACCCGTCGAATTTTCAAGAACCAGGCTGTCGCCTTGTTTCACAGGCATTTCGGCTTCTTGGTCCAACAGGCTCACGCGCAAAATACCCGACTGGCAAAGTGCAGACACGTAAGCCGTACCCGTCGTCGTTTTTCCGCTGCAAGCAGGGCCACTGAACACGACCAAGCCCGAACGCATGCCGAGCAAGTTCATCATAGATTCCGGCACGCCAAGCGCCGTAAAGTCCGGGCATTCATCGAGCACCGGGCGGAAAATTGCGGAGCTACCCAAAGCAGTACGGTTGTAGCGCACCCGCCACTTGGAACCACACCAAGGGCCACCCATGACCGTACCCGATTCGCCTTCCATGGAATTCAAGAAGTTACGAAGCGAGCCCGTTTCGACAGCAGGGGCATCGGGAATGGCACAAACCTTCCCCGCCAAGCGCACTGCAGAGGCTGCACCCTCGGTAATCACCAGTTCGGAGGCGCCCACATTCAGCGTATATTCCAGCAAAGATTCAATTTCTGTAGCCATAATATCCTCTTAGTTCTGAGCCCTGTAAGTGGCGAAACGGCGACTATCGCAGGCGCGTTTCCACGCCTCGGCACCTTCAATGTAGCCCGATTCCACGCACTTCTGCAAGGAATCGTCAAGCGAAATGCCCTGATCTTTCTGGCTGCTGATCGAAGCGGACAGCTGCGAGATTTCTCCGCGGCGAAGCATGTTCGCCATCGTTGAATTCATCTTGGCGGCTTCGACAGCAAGCACCTGGCCCTGATTCTGCACAATCGGAATCAAGTGCTGCACAATGATTCCCTTGAGCTGTTCGGCCAAGGAATTCGCAAAGGCCGTGCGTTTTTCGGCAGACACCGACGAAAGCAAGCGAGAAAGCAGAGCGTGAATGTTGTTGCCCGTCGTCACCGCGAACACCAGGGCGCCCGCGTTCGAAGCACGCAACAGCATCGAAAGTTCATCCAGAGTTTCGAGGTAGTCGAACAGAATCACGTCGGCGCCACTCTGCATGGCAAATTCCACGCCTTCGATACCCGAGCGCACATGCAAACCGACTTCGCGCTGGGCGATCGCGCCGCGCGGATTCTGGAGCACACGTTCTATCGGTTTTTCGATCGTCTGAATGTAAACATCGCGGTTAGCGGCAATGGTTTCGGCAAAGGTCGAAATCGTCGTGGAGCGACCGCTTGCGGCAGGCCCTGCCACAAGCACAAGGCCGCTATTGAGTTCCACAAACTGATTGCAGAACGCAGGCAAATACAGGTTTTCGAGCGTGGTCGATTCCTGCGGAATCACGCGAATCGAAACGCTCGGATTCGTGCCATTCCACGTGACCGTCATACGGGCACGGCCAACACCGGCAAGACCGATTGTCTTGCTAAAGTTCTTGCCGACTACAATCTTATAGCCGTCCGAAAAGCCCTTGGACGCCTCGTCCAGGCGTTCGTTAATGCGCGACAAATCCAAGGCGTCGTCCGAGGCCACAAAGAGTGCGCCCGACTGGCGCATGACCACCGGGCGGTCTGCATACAGGTAGATATCCGTCGCACCGAACTTGCGGGCAAACGCGATAATCTGCGACAGGTTCGTCATCGGGCGAATCTTTTCAGGAGCCTCGACCGGAGTCCCTTCGCCTGTCAAGATGGCAAAGCGGCTCGGCAATTTTTCGGAATCTTCGCCCGAAGTTTCTTCTTCGGCCTCGGTCTGCACTTGCACCGTGCTGATGCTAGTCGATTCCAAGCCCGCGACCGCTTCGACTTCCACGTTGGAGGTCGAGACTTCGCCATACAGGCTACTGTTGCCTTCGATCTGCAGGCCTTCGGACTGCGCTGACTGCGGTGCAGCAGGCGCAACAGACGGTGACGATGCCGGAGGCGCTTCAAAGCGCGCGGTCGACTGTTTTTGCGGAGCAGCAGGCGCGGCATTAGCGGGCGCCGCACTTGCAGGTGCTGCAGCCGGAGCAGTACCGCCTCCGGCGGCGGCCTTGGCCTCTAAATTCTTGACAAAGGCGAGCACCTTGATGTACATCGGAGGCGGGAGGATTCCTGCATCCACGAGCACCTGGCCAATGTCTTTCTTGTCGGTAATTTCACCCCAGTGGGCTTTAACCTGAGCTTCAGTAACGACCTTGTTATGCACAAGGACTTTTGCCATGTACTGGTTTCTCATAGGAAGTCCCTCCGGCTAAACCACCAGCTTGCAATCGCAAGGAATACGCCGATGTAGCCTAGCGCATAAATGCTATTCCAGAATACGTACATATCGGGGAGAGCCACGCCGTGCACCACGTAAGTCGTCACGTTGTAGCGGTAAAGCCCCGGGAAGATTGCGTGAATGACTTCGGCGGCCTTCTGGAACAGCATGCTCGATGTTCCGTTCAGTTCGCCCATACGGGTCGCAAAGCGCACCTGTTCCAAAAGCTGGTCACTCAAGTGGCCCGCAAAGTAAACACCCAACGTAAACAGCGCACTGAGCACCGTGCTGCTGAAGCTGCTGAACAAAAGCGCCACTGCAATCACCACCGCCATTTCGCAGAAAATCAGGTAGATAGCCGTAAGCAGGCTAAGTGTGGGAGCAGAACCCGTGAGGAACAGCATTACGTAGTAAATGGCCGTCAAAAGCATCAGGTGAACCGCCACTACCGCAAGCAAGCCAAAGTACTTGCCCACAATGAACGAGGCGCGGCTAATGGGCTTCGAGAGCAGCGTAAGCACCGTACGGCGCTGGATTTCCTTCTGCACCAAGCTGATGCCCACGAAAATGGAAATCAACAGGCCCGAAAGGCTCATCACCGAAAGCGTCGTCGACTTGATCACGTAGGCGCGATCAAACACCGACCATTCGCCAAGCACAATGCTGAACAAGGTGAGCGCAATCGCCAAAAAGCCGATGTTATAGAGAATCTTGTCGCGAATGGATTCGCGGAACGTATTGAGGGCAATGATGCCGATATGCTTAAGCGTCTGCACGGGCAATCTCCTCCGTCAAAATATCTTCGAGACTCGGGCGCTTGTGGTCCATGCGCTCGACAGCAATTCCTTTTTCCAAGCAATAGCGCAACAGGCGGTCGCGGGCGGCATCGTCGGCGCATACGCATTCTTGCGGGTGGCCGGCAGGGCTAACACCTTCGGGCAGTTCAGCCTGCGGAATCGCTTCGCGGGTACGCACGTGGTATTCCACGCCGCAAGATTCCGTAATCTCGTCGACGGTTCCTTCGCGCACGATCTTGCCATCGACAATCATCGCGACCTTGTGGCTGATTGATTCCACGTCACTCAGCAAGTGGCTCGAATAGAAAATCGTGACGCCCGTGCGGTTGAGTTCCATAATGGCTTCGCGCACGTCGCGGCGGCCCATCGGGTCAAGGCCGCTCATGGGTTCGTCCAAAATCAAAAGTTTCGGCTTGCCAAGAATCGCCTGGGCAATGCCCACGCGCTGCATCATGCCCTTGGAGTACGAACGCAGGCGGCGGTCAATCCAGTCCTTGTTCGCATGCAGCAAGTCGAGCGACCAGTCGATGCGCTTGTCCAGTTCGGCACCAGAAAGCCCCACAAGCTTGCCGTAGAACTGCAACAGTTCGCGGCCTGTCAAATAATCGTAGAAGTACGGCTGTTCCGGCGAATAACCGATAAACTGGCGGCTCTTCACGTTACGCGGAGAAATCCCGTTCACCAGCACCTTGCCCGAATCAAAATTCAAAAGGCCCGTCAGCACCTTGATGGTCGTAGACTTGCCCGCGCCGTTCGGCCCGATAAAGCCATACACCTGTCCCGGTTCTACGCTAAAACTCACATCCTTAAGCGCAAGCTTCGGTTTCATCAAGAAACCGCTGCGGTACGTCTTATGCAAATGTTCAATCTTAATCATAAACAACCCAATCACTTGTCCGAATCGTCGGACTTTTTACCAAAGGCACGTTCCGAGGCTTCCTCAATTTCCCTTTTGCGGCGTTCTTCCCTTTCTTGCTTCTTGATAAAGAAATGGATAATCGCACCCACGGCGTAGCATGCCACGCCGGTATAGAACAGCGGATTGATCGATTGGCCCTCGAGACCGGGGAAGATATTCAGGACAATGCTGTGTCCGAAAAGCATCAAAAGCACTAACACAAAACCCAGCGCACGGAGCACATAAGTCACAATCACGAGTTTTTTCATAGATACCTCAAAACAGCACCTTTCGGTGCCTCTTTCTTTATAAAGAAAAATACACAAATATTTGAGTAAAGGAAAAGCCGCGCCCCAAAAAAGCCTATAAAAAGGCTCATTCCGAAACGAGTTCGGAATGACTTTCAACTACAAGAATTCAAAAGAGAAGCGTTCATTCATTCAGCGCAAGGCAAAAGGTCAAAAACCAAGTTTTGCAAAAACGAGCAGAAGAAGGCGTAAAACGACGTGGCGTACAAAGGTACGCGAGGAGTTTTACAACGCACTTACAGACCGTTCGGCGCTATTGCGAATAAAAAAGATGGTTTCGCCTCACTCTCGCAACCACGCCTCGTTAAGACGAGGCGCTTGTTACTCACTGACGAAGCTTTTTTAGCCTTTCACGTGGATTGCGGCGGCGAATTCTGCCAGCAACTTCGGGTCTTCGACCTTTTCCCAAAGCGTGCCGGTCACGATGATGTTCGCGCCGGCAGCCACGCGAACTGCTGCAGTCTGCGGGTCCTTGATTCCACCGCCAGTAATAATGGTCATCTCGGTCGCCTTGCGAGTGTAGGCGATGTGTTCCACCGGCACGGGCTCTTCGGCGCCGCTACCGGCTTCCAAATACACGTAACGCATGCCCATGAGTTCTGCCGCAATGGAATTCACCATGCTGAGCTTGGGCTTGTTGGCAGGTACGGGCATGGTACCGCTGATGTATTCCACCGTCGTGCGCTTGCCGCTGTTGATCAGCTGGTATGCCGTCGGGATTGCTTCCATGTTGAGCGCACGCACGAGCGCGCCACCGCGCACCTGTTCGTCAATCAGGTAATTCGGATTGCGTCCGCTCACAAGCGTCATAAAGAGCATTGCGTCAAAACCGGGCACCACCTGAGAGGCTCCACCCGGGAACAGCACCACGGGCAGATCCACGTTCGCCTTGAGGGCCGCCACCTGCTTCGGGAGCGTAAAATTACCCAGGTAAGAACCGCCTACAAGCAAGAGGTCGGCACCGTTTTCGGCGGCCATCGCGCCCGCCTTCACAAAGGCAGCTTCGTCAGAAGTATCGGGATCTAGCAGCACGGCAAAAAGCGCACCGCGTTTTTCGATTTCAGCATTCAGACGGAGTTCAGTCTTCCCAGGTTTCATACAATTCCTTTTCTTGCGTCTACTCCGCAAGATGCCATAAAGATACATTATTTGTTTCCTCCTTGCCACAAAAAAAGTAAAGAAGGCGGGCCGAAGCCCACCTTCTCGTTCTCTCGTTGTTCTCTACCCCAAATTCGCTATTCGTCCTTGATGCAGCGCACATTCAACTGGATAATTCGGTCAGACCACAGCGCACGTTGCTGTACGAGCCATTTTCCATAGCTTTCGAACATGATCATCGATGCCCGAGGGTTCGAATACGCGCTATCGGGCTTTACCGCATAATAGGTCCAAACTTCCTTGCCGCCATCTTTCGAGGTCACGTTTCCAAATCCAGCGGCAAACAAGTAGTCCGCAAGTGCATAAGCTTCAAGATCCAGCGATTCCTTGACAAAGCCAAACATTTTCTCCCAATCGTTGCCATTCGGAAGACGCCAGCCATCAGGGCAAACACCCTGATAAGTTCCAGTGGCCTTTTCAACAGAATCGATTGCGGCCATCATTCTATCGTAGTTGATGTTATTGCCCATGGCATGCAACGTATCGCAAAGTGACGGCACCTCGCTTTCTGCCAGACATTCATCAAGCGACACCATCACAATCGAGGTATCCAGCGCAAGCACTTCGGACAACGAGTAATAACCATTGGGGCTGTTGAACATCAGGTTTTCACCAAACCATGTCTGCGTTCCGTTTTCCAAGGTGTACGTCACCGTCTTGTATGTCTTTCCGTCGCGTTCGTCAGTCATAGAGCCCGCAACATAGGGAGCCTGCCTGACCGAAGTTGTCCACTTTTTCGACGTACAGACAAAGTTGAACAAGACACCCGAATTTTCAATAACGGCACCTTCTTTTTCCGCAGTACATTCTTCCAGGCCCTGCATAAGAATCGCAAAGTTCGTATTGATTTCTTTGGACAGCTCGGACATTTTCAAAACGCCTTGGGCGTCTTCTTTCACAATAGTATTCAGTTTGCTAAACGACCATGCGGTAAAAAGTTTTTTCGTCTCTTCGTCAATATTGTCAAACGTTCCGTCTTCGCCAAACTTTTGCGCCAACGATTCAACGCTGGATTTGCTCAAAGATGGGCCCAAGTACAAACCCACAAAGTTCAGGACATCGACAACATCAGAATCTGCAGCATGTTCATTCTTTTCGAAATTGAATGGAACACCCTCGATTCCAAACGCCGCGAGAACTTCCCTGTCAGCCTGCGCTTTTGCTTCGGCAAAGGTTTTACCCGAATTCACCAGATAGCGCAAACGGTAAGCTTCCAAGTAGGTCATTACATTGACATTCACATTCCTAGTCTCGCGCAAATCCACTATGGCCAGATACGGGACATAATCCTTGTACCAGATGCCGTCGTACCAATCATCACTATTTCGATTGGGGTGAATTTCGAATTGCGCATACGGACTGTTAAAAGTAACGCTGTCGATTTCGAATTTTCCGGATCCATTTATAAAGGCGCCTTCATAAACAACTCCCGTCGTATCCAAAGTCGACGAATCCAATTCGAACACCTTCATCAGCGATACATTAAGCTGAATTGATGTGTTCTCATCGTATTCATTACCGTTCGGAGTGACAAGCGAAGGCATATTCGCCATTTTGCCACCCACCGAAATATCGGCAAGCACCGGAGTCAAGCCGGTCTCTTCGGCAGAGCCGCCCATCACGGTGTCGGGTTTACTGTCATCCGTGGAACATGCCGCAAGAGTCAAGGCGAATAGCACCGCCGCTTTGCAGACCATTTGTCTTTTTAAGTTGTTCATGAGTCCTCCTCGTTTTATTTTTTTAAACCCTTGATGTTTGTCATCGGGAAAAACTGCATATTCAATCGGTACACTTCATCGACCGCAGAATCCCTAGTCGCAATCGCGATGACGCGCTTGCGGCATTCAGCAATTTCTTGCACAATTTCGTTGTAGGCTTCGTGCGTAACGCCCAGCGTAACACCCGAAAAATGCCGTTCCGCTTGCGGAACTCCCTCGATTGCGTCAAGGGCGAACTCGCCCATTTGGCGGTGCATCCCGCGAACGGCGACAGGCGTTACTTCCATAGGGCCAGTCGTCACCGACTTTTCGGTTTGCGTATAGTTGCCGGCATCGTCTTTTTGGAGCAGGCCCGCCTTGACCAAGAAATTCAAGGTTTCGCTCACCTCGGCCGCCGTTATCTTTTCACGGCAGGCATGGGCAAGGGCCAAGGGTTTTGCCCCCGGCATGGCAGGAGCGAGTTCGCGGATGACCGGATTTTTCCAGTCACTGAAAAAACGGAACGAATCCCCTTCCAGGACCTTCGCCTTGTGCGCCTCGGCAATCGAAATCATCTTGCCGTAAGCGGCCTTCTTTTCGGCATCCGTTTTTGCATGGTCGAACTTGACCAGCTCCACGAAGAAGTCGCACTCGTAATCAGCAAGCTTCATAGCCGTAGCCACACGCACGGCCGTTGCTTCGCCCAGATTATAGCGTCCCTCACTTACATATTTAAGGAAAATCGACGAGGAAAACCCCGCCAAGGTTGCGAACTCCTGCCAGCTAAACGCGGATTTCGCCTTTCGTTCGGCGTAGTAATCCGCAATATACTGACGGTAGCTCGTATATTCAAGTATATCTTTCATTTGTTCTCCTCTTAGCCCCCGAAATATCGGTTCAAGCTAAGTTCATTCTAAATATAAACAAAGATTTTTAAAAAATCAATAGTTTTATGACATAAATTTTATGTTTTCAGCAAAATTTCAAACATTTTTCTATTTTTATCAAAAATTAGCAATTTTTACGACATAAAACATTTCGGTCTATATGACAAAAAGGTACCTGAAAACAGGTACTTTTTGATTATATGACATTTGGGTACCTGAAATCGTCCGCAAGCCTTTATCTGCTTGGC
>CACVQR010000015.1 GCA_902756345.1 Fibrobacter succinogenes
GCAGATTGCGGCGGTCAGAGTGGTTTTGCCGTGGTCAACGTGGCCGATGGTGCCGATGTTGCAGTGCGGCTTGCTTCTGTCAAAATGTTCTTTTGCCATGATTCTATCTCCAATTAGTGAGAGCCCAGATCGGGAGTCGGACCCGAGACCTCTTCCTTACCAAGGAAGTGCTCTACCACTGAGCTACCTGGGCTTAATAGCCTGCTGAAGCGCTCTCTGCTTCAGCAGGCGTTTTATCGTGGGCCGTCGTGGTTTCGAACCACGGTAGGCGTAAGCCAACGGATTTACAGTCCGTCCCCTTTAACCACTCGGGCAACGACCCATTATGTCTAAGCCAAAGATAGGAATCGAACCTACGACCGGCTGATTACAAATCAGCTGCTCTACCAGCTGAGCTACTTTGGCACACCCTAGTTTCATTACTGAACATAGGAGTGAGCCAAATTTAATAAGTTTTATTGGGTTTTGTCAACGAAAATCGTCAAAAAAAGCAAAAATTTTTCATTTTTTTCAATAAATCTGTCTACATACTAGATAAAAGAGTGTGAATAGATTGTGAATAGTTTTGAAAGGCCAAAAAAGAACCCCCTTTCCGAGGAAAAGAGGTCTAAAGTATTCAATAACAACTAGTTATAGATTAGTCATTAAACCACAAGTCTTCCATGCTGAGTGAACCGTCTAAAAGGCCCGGGCAAACTTCCTTTTTATAGACTACGGCCATGTCTTCGAGGGTCAAAATCTGATCTTCCTGCGCTTCGGGAGCCAAGTAAGATATGGTCGAACCTTCGCAATATACGCCAGAAATATCGGATTCTTGACGATAGGCGTTGCAAACATTTGCAAGCGTATCCGGGGAAACACCAGCATAGGATTCCAAAACCATAAACGATCCTGTAGGCGCGCCATTATAGTTATAATGGGTAACTACCATAGACATAGACCTCGTCGAATAGTCGACATTCATATAAAGAGTGTCGGCAGAAACGTTGACATCACAGAGCAGGGCCGGTTCAGTAACCTCAGAACCATCGCCGTAACTCCACCTTCCGGGAAACTCGGCCATCTGCTCCTTATAAGCATCGTAGAAATCATCACACTGGCTCTTTAACGCCGTCACCATATTACCAAGCATTAAAGACGACGCAGCCGCGCTCACATCAGCCAATTTGGCCTTGCCCTTTACAGAGGATTTCGAGCAAGACGTCTTCATGCCATCTACCGATTTCTTTATACCTTCGCAAAAATCCGGCGCTTCGTCCTGGAACATGCCCGTGAGCGCCAAATCGACATAGTAATAGGTGGGTTCCCCCACTTCCACATCGTACACGGCGCTCAGTTCGGACTGATACACCACCAAGTCCAGGTTCATTTCTAGCGTAACATGGTTATCACGGGAATAGACCGTGCATTCAAAGGCCGCACTGGTTCCCTTCTTTAAATGACGTTCGTACAAGCTTTCGCCAAAATTGTCAGGGCGTTCAAGCCAGCCATCCGATTCTTCCGTAGAACAAGCCCCAAACATAAAAAGGGCGAACATTACACCCATCTTGAAAAAGTTGACCATAGAAGTCGCTTTCATTAATCCTCCTCAATATTATGCTCTACAATATAGTCTTTTTTTCGGCATTGGCAACAAGTTAATTTGACGAGTTTTATATATTTTGGGCATGGAAATTTGCACCTACAAGCACACCGCCCATATCGAAGTCCGCTACGCGGAAACCGACCAGATGGGAATTGTCCACCACTCCGTTTATGCCGTGTGGTTCGAACAGGCCCGTACCGAATATTTCCGCACCGCGGGCGCAAGCTACGCCGACATGGAAGCCGAAGGTTTCGGGGCCCCCGTCCTTGAGCTCAATGTCAAGTTCAAGCAGCCCACCCGCTACGGCGATTTCGTAGATGTCGAAACCTCGATGATTCGTGAAGGCCTCAAGGTCCGCTTTGAATACAAAGTATTTGTAAACGGCAACCTGTGCACTTTGGGTTCTACGCTACACTGCATGACCAAAAACGGCAGGCCCACCCGCGAACTGCCCAGCGGCTTTAGCAAGTTCGAATTCGTAACCGAGTAACTTATGGACCAGCCGCTCGCCGAAAGATTACGCCCGAGGAACCTCGATGAGTTTTTAGGCCAGAACAAGATTCTGGGCGAGCAAAGTCTGTTGCGCAAGAGTCTCGAGAACGACAGCGTGCCGAGCATGATTTTCTGGGGCCCGCCGGGCTGCGGAAAGACGAGCCTCGCCCATGTGATTCGCCAGCACACCAAGAAGGCATTCGTGGCACTTTCGGCGGTAGCAAGCGGCGTGAAGGAAGTCAAGGAAGTCCTGGCGGATGCCCGCAAGATGAAGGCGATGTTCAAGGACACAATCCTCTTTATCGACGAAATCCACCGCTTTAACAAGGGGCAGCAGGATGCGCTGTTGGGTGCCGTCGAGGACGGCACGGTGACGCTCATTGGCGCCACCACCGAGAACCCAGGGTTCGAGGTCAACAGCGCCTTGCTTAGCCGCTGCCAGCTGATTCTTTTTGCGCCCTTAAGCAAAGAAGATTTGCGCACGCTGATTTTTAGCGCTCTCCGCGACCACCCTCGTGGCCTGCAGCTGAAGGACGTGGAAGTCGAAGAAGCCGTTGTAGACAAGTTAATCGCGCAATCCGATGGCGATGCACGATTCCTGCTGAATCAAATCGAATGGATTGGCAAGAATCTAGGCGACAAGAAAGTCATCGACGAAAAGCTGCTTGAAGAATTCCAATACAAGAAGCCCCTGCGCTACGACAAGGGCGGCGAAGAGCATTACAACCTGATTTCGGCACTGCACAAGTCGGTGCGCGGATCCGACCCCGACGCGGCCCTCTACTGGCTGCACCGCATGCTGCAAGGCGGCGAAGACCCTCGATTCATTCTGCGCAGACTCATGCGCATGAGCATGGAAGACATCGGCCTTGCCGACCCGAACGCATTACTGCTCGCCACTTCGGCACGAGAGGCCTACGATTTTATGGGAATCCCCGAAGGACTCATCGCCCTCGACGAGCTCGCCATTTACCTTTCGCTTGCGCCCAAGAGCAACAGCGTGGAACTCGCCGGAATGAAAGCCGACCAAATCGTGAAGCAGACAGGCACGCTCCCTGTACCTCGCGCCTTCCGCAATTCGGTCACGAAGGTCGGCGAAAAGTTAGGCTACGGAATCGACTACCAGTACGATCACGACAGCCCCGGCGCATATTCTGCTCAAGAACACCTGCCCAAGCAACTCGAAGGCACCGAGATTTACCAGCCCAAACCCTACGGCAAGGAAAAGCAACTCGGCGAAAGGCTTGCGCAATTAAAGCAAATCAAGCGAGAAAAGAATCAGAAGTAAAATG
This sequence comes from Fibrobacter succinogenes, assembly GCA_902756345.1. Lineage (GTDB taxonomy): Bacteria > Fibrobacterota > Fibrobacteria > Fibrobacterales > Fibrobacteraceae > Fibrobacter. Next base: position 3,370 of record CACVQR010000015.1, read on the forward strand.
CCGATGCTGATCTTCTTCAGCATGACAAGAGAGGGCGTTGCAATCCCTAATCGTCGCGGTGGTTGCGTTCGTAAATCTGGTCGATTGCGGCACCGATAGGACTGTGCTGCACCTTGTCAATCGTCTTCATGGTCTTTTCTTCGGCACCGTCCAGGAAGTTCATCACCTTGTTGTAGATACGGTCGCAACCCGCCTCCCACGAGGGGCCAATTTCTTCCATGTAGTTAGCGGCGCGCTCCAGCGCATTACCCACCTTCGCATGAAAGTTTTCGACCGCGTCAGGAAACAGGTCGTGGGCCAGGTCATAAATGCCGTCGACAATGCCGAACAGCAGGCCTTCGCCATCACCTTCTTCTTCGACTTCTACCGCTTCGATCGGTTTGGTATTTTCTTTTTTAGCCATAACGGACTCCTTTATTCATGTTCATGAATAAATCTAGCCACAGGCGCCCTTTGCTCAAATAGGCATTATTTTCGCGTTCAAAACACCGGAACTTTCATTTTTTCAAAATCGCCGTTTTTGTGGAAATTTGAAGGAACAGGGCACACTTTTCGGAACCTCCGTTTTTAGAGCCAATATATTCCCTTTTGGGGGCGCGTAAACTATCTTTAGAGTATGGTTAGCGTATCTCAGAAAATCAAAGTGGCCGTGTCGAACCTGCTGCGTTCGCAAATGGAATTGGACGTCGAAGACTACGGACTGAAAAGCCTGAGCGATTTGTGCAACAGGATACTCGCCCGCTATGCGGAATTCACGCCGCCCGATCCGACCAAAATGGGCCCGGACGATACGCTGTACAAGAATGTGCCCTCGCTCCAGTTCTCGCTGAACCAACACGGCGAAAGCTTTGCGAACTTCGCGAATTCTTTTGCCAAGAATGCAGGCACCAAAATTGCGGCCCTTTGCCGCTACTACTTCGAAAGCTACGTGAACATGCCGCGCGGCAAGCGCGAATGCTTTATCTTCCGCGACAGTTTAGACAAATTAACTAGCGCGGCAGAAGCCCACGCCAATGTAAACCTGACCTACCGCGACAAGCCCAAGCACGTGTCGCCCTGCTTTCTGGCATTTTCGCCCTCGCAGGTGCGCGCCTACGTCGTGGTGTGCGATGACTGTATTGATGCGCCCGCCGCGACCCGATTCCATTCCCTGCGCCTTTGCCACATCAAGGGTGTCGCGCTCGAAACCGGGAGCGAAGCGTTCCATTGCCAAAAATTCGAACTTTCGCGCCAGGCAGAAACATTCCGCGAGCACTTTGACCCGTTCCTATGCTACGGTCAACAAGTCAAAGTAAAACTCAGCGAAGAAGGCGCCAAGCGCTACAACAAGCTCACCACCAACCGCCCGAAAGTGATTGCCTTTGGCGGCTCAGAATGCGCCGAGGTGAACGACGCCGGCGTTTACATCTTTGAATGCTCCGAGAAACTCGCAAAGGTGTACTTCCCGCAATTCCTAAGCGATGCCGACATCCTGGAACCGAGAGATTTAAGACTCTGGTTCAAGGAAGAGTTCGAAAAAGCCGCGGGGGTGTATAAGAGATGAGGGAACAAAAAAACTAGTGGCCCCGTCGTCACGGAGCCACTTTCCCTGAGCCACAACACGGTAGTACGTACTAAAAATATTTAGAGATTCTAGTTAAAAATGGATATAAGTCAAAAAAGTAAATCAAAAGCATCTTTTTTTGGTTTTGTACCTCCTTTGAAGTTTAGTTGCCAGTAAGCCGACTAGTCATCGTCCTTTTCGAACCAGTCTTCCATATCGTCTCTGTCGCAGCCGTCAAAAAAACCATCGGCATATTCACGGAGTTCAGCTTCTTCACGATCGTTCATCGTTCATTCCTTTGAGCGGCAAACCGCCCTGTTAATCCACCCCGTTGTTGTTGGTGCGCTCGCTTTGGGGTGGTGAGGAAACAAGCGGCCAAATCGTATTGCAACGCAGAAGTCATCTCGTTGCCGTTAATTAACTATCAAATTTGCTGCAGATCTTGAAAATGCAAGCAATGAAACTCAAGCAGGTCAAAAACATTTATTGGACTCCTTTGGGAGCGAGCGACATGATCGCTCAGTTAATCCGCCCACTGTTTATTAGGCCTCTCACTTCGGGGCGTGAGAAAGTAAGCGCCTTTATTCAAAGGTAGCTTAGTAAAGCGCAAAAAACACCCTCCCTTTCTAACTTTTTCTGAATGAAAAAATGCTAAGCATTTTTATATTATCAAGTATGGAAAAAGAATATACGCCTTATATCGGGAAGAATTTTGAAAAAAGCAAATACCGAATTCTCATTATTATTGATGAGATAAATGACTTTGCTGATTTCAAAAAAACAAAATATGATAACTATTGCCACTATCTCATAGCGAAAAATGACGCCGTGAAAAAAATTTTAGCGCAATATGATTTAAAGAAAAATGACGTAGCCTGCTATAATTATAGATACAACTGCAAATCAGAAATCAAGCTAGAGGAACTAAAAGGAAAAGAATTAACAGAATACAATAATGAACTTAGAAATCGCATCAATCAACTCAAACCATGTAATATTATCATTCAGCGCGAGCAAATAACAAGGAATGTTACAAAAAGGAAAAAATATTTTGATTCTGGAAAGATAACATTTGAAAAATTTTTAGAAATCAAAGGAATTAAGCTTTTTGAATGCAGAAAAGATGGCAAGCAAGACTCTTCTCTTATAAAAGATCGATTTCTTGAATTAAAGTCTAGTTTAAACAAAATTAATGTTTTTTTGGAAACATTAAATCCATGCATAAAAACTTTTGCAAAAACCAATAAGGAGAAAAAAAGGGAAGAAGAATCTTTTTTTATTTATAGCAAACAAAGTAAGAATTGCAAAAAATCAGTAATTTCCCCAAAGGACCTAAATAAGTTTTATAATCTTAGTCAAACAAATTATGCATCAGAAAAAGAATTTCTTTCTGACCACCAGTACGATCATAAATGGGAAGAACTTAATATAAAAGTTTGTGAAGAACTCGGGATTCCCTTCCCCAACAATGAAATAAGTCGTCAGTTACAAGGCTGTATAAATTATTACAATATAAAAGACTGCATAAAAAGCGCTTTGCTAATAATAAATGAACTCGTTTCTGAAGATGAAGAGATTAAAACATCTGCCAATACGAAAACGAAAAAGGGAAATTATCTTATAATTTTCACTGATGAAAAACAGAAAACTTTAGACAAAATTAAAGCTGAATATAAAGAAAAAAATAAACTAAGCGAGAATAACTTTTATTTTCACAGCTACATAGATAATTTTGATTTATTATATGTTTTAAAAGAAAAGAATTATCAAAATTTAACAGAACGGCCCCTATCGTGGTACAATGAAAGGCTCTTTAAGTTTATTATGGAAAATAAACCTAGTGCGATTGTTTTTTGCGGAGGGTTATTGACGAAAACTATTTTCAAAAACAAAATTCCATCTATAAATAAAAAACTTAACGAATTCTTGATGGAGAACAATATTCTGTATTTTACGAAAGATCGCGTTACGAGAGAAAATCCTTCAACTAAAAAGGATAGATTATTCCAAATAAAAAGTCTTATGGAAAATCTTCAAGACGATTTGAATAATCTAAACCCATGTAATGCAGCGGGTGAATTGGCGTTAAAAAACGAAAAATGGTATGGAATTCCAGAAAACCTTCTTAAAGAAAAAACGTACGATGAGTTATGCACTAAATATCATGTTTCTGATTCTGAATTAGAAAGATATCATCGGTATCGCAATGCCGATGATACACTACAAAAAGTTATAAGAAAAGTAAACGAAGTGATGGCGGATGATGAGGAATTGAAAAAAGTCAATCGTATGTTGCTTTTGCTTGTTGGTGCTTTTGTTCCGCTTCCTATGTTTTTTGAATTACTTGATTCCTTTAAAGATGAATCTGATTTTAACCGTATAAAAAAAATAACAACTGATCGAAGTTCAATGATTATGTATAATGTTGAATTTTGGGAAAAATATAAAGATAAAAAAGAATATGAAAAGAAAAAAATTAGTTCGTATAATAAAAGGCTCAATAATTTTTTTACTCGATTGAAAGAAGGACATTATGACAAAGATCTCCTTGAACTTATGAAAGAAAGAATTTTTGAGGAAAATCAAATTAAAAAAATCAAAATATACCGAGATTTGTCATTTTTTTGTTGTAATGCTGATGAATACGAAGATATAAAAGAAAAAGAAGAACGCATAAAGGAAATGATTGATAAAAATCGGTCGGCTTTAAGAAAAGTAAAAAAAGATTCCGATGCGGCTCAACAAATAAAGGAGAAGATTGACGAATTACGTAGCCAAAAAGATAAAATTAAAGAAGATATAGCCATTCAACGAGGCGACCGTCCAAAGGAAAAAGACCGAAATTATATATTGAATCACCTTTGGAAACCTGAAAATCCTTAGCATTTTTCATACAAACTAAATAGCGTAAATCATACGATTTTCACTTGTTTAGTTGTTATATTTAGAACAGTTACCACAACTGAGATGTTTGATGGTAACTCCAAGAGGTACTTGGAAACAAACAAGGAGTTCCCTATGTGGGACTATAAAAATGAAGGCTCTAATTATGATCGCGCTGTCGAAGGCGGCGATGAAACTTTCCACGATTACATGATTGAACGCTGCAGGGACAGCAGCTTTGACTGGGATCGTTGGGACAAAGCTACAGGAGATGGCTATGGCAGACACAACTAAACGTTAACCCCCGAATCACCACAACACCAGCAAGTCCGCCGACTCAAGACAGCATTTTTTTGTCTTTTTTAAGCCCCGGGCACTTTTTGACCTTAGTTATTTATTGGCTGTCATAAGGACTTGAATCGAGATACAGCAAAGCGGTACGGCGCCTAATCGCTTGCAAAGTATCTCACCTTTTTATTTCAGATTACATCATTCAACCTGTTGCGAAGCACCGCTTCGCAGGTTGTTAAACTTTTAACCTGCCGCCTTGATGGCGGCAAAGGAGTATGCGAATGAACATTCGTATAAGCCCCAACGACTACATGCTTAAAACGTTTTTGACCCATAAACTTTACGCAGACACGAACATCTTCCTATTGAATTCTTGGGAAAAATGCAAAGAAATAATTTTTCCACGCCTTGCTCTGTGCAACCGCAAGCTTATCGTACTTGGTTCAGTAATGGCCGAATTGCGCAAGCTGGCAAGCGCAACAGATAAGCTGGCCGTCGCATGCAGGGCCCAGAAAGCGATTCACGACATCAACAGCCTCGTCAATCAGAAATTGATTAAAATCGAAGGGGACGACGCATCGTTTGCAGATCATGACTTTTTGTCAACCTTCACGACGAGACGCCTAAGTGAAAATATCGTCCTGCTCTCTGCTGATAAAGGCTTGCTCGAAGATGTAAACCGACTCAACTATAGCGAATCGGTTCATTCGTATCGTCGCATACTTGTGTGGCATCAAGAACCAAATGGTTTCATCAATACACGCTGGGCAAAGCGACTCAATAGGAACCAAGTCTTTTTCAAGGAATCAACCGAAGAACGCTATTGCGCAACATGCGGCAAACCTTTCTACTTGTCCCCAACGCATAAGCAATTCTTCCTCTCCAAAGGGCTTGCAATCCCGACACACTGCCCAGACTGTCGAGCATTGATTAAGAAGACTGCAGAACAGGAAAACACCCCTAACCTGGCAAGCTCAATCCGCAATTTCGTGGAAGCGATCAAAAAACAGCTTGCCACCAGCAACAACATTTAACCAAAAGGATCCAAAAAATGGCATTAAAATTCATTGACGACAGAGACAACGAAGTATACAACCTCGTCCGTATCGGAAATCAACTCTGGTTTGCAGAAAACCTCCGTTACCACGTGGAAGATCGCTGCTTTCTCTACAATCAGAAATACTCCTCCTTCAAGAAGAGCGGCTACCTTTACAGCAAGGACGCTCTTGATGAACTTTGCCCTCCCGGATGGCATATTCCCTCGGCAGCTGAATTTACCAAGCTTTTCCAGAGTTTTGAAAAATCGGCTCATGAGATGAACTGGGTCGAAATGTTCGCGGGCAAGCACCTCGACCGGAATCTCTCCTTGCAATTTGGCGGATTCGGATCCGAAGCGCAGATGGATTTCTGGGAAGAAGGTCAGGGAGCCTATTTCTGGACATCGACCGAAGGCAAAAACAAGGACAAGCAATACTGCGTCATTGACTCCAAAGGCATCAGCTTTAGGTACCCGGCGCCAATGCGCGACTTGTTTAGCGTAAGGTTGGTCTGCAACGAAGTATTGACCACTAGGTCGAACTTTGCCTACCTTAAGCGAGCTACATCAAACGAAGGACCGTTCTAAAAAATAAAGGCCGCCGGCATAAAAGCCGGCGGTTCTTTTTTTATGGAAGGCACAATTCTTGAATCTGCATGAAAGAGGATGCATTAGGATAGACTACGGCATAATTGAGTCTATCCATGAATTGACTTGCCGACTTTCAGCGACATTCGTTTTGCACCATATCGCAAAGTTTTCGCAATTGTTTACTAAAAAATTATATTCGTCTCCGTCAATTCCTTTTTTTCCTATCAGCATTCTCGCCCTTTCAACAGTTTGTTGAGGCGATTGGAGTTGATATTCGTCTTTATGCACTATATAACGAAGAAAACTGCCGCACTCATATTTTTTGGGGAAATCCATAATATAGACCGTATTGCCATCCGCAAAGTCCTCTATTGTTGTTTCATGGATATCTGCTTCAGAGCCAATATCACGTGGAGCGAAGTGAATGACTTTTCCCGATCCAATATAAATTCCAAAATGCTTATATGCGGAAATATAACGCCTGCAAAAAATTACATCTCCATAGCTAGGAGTTCCTGAGCATTCGTGAATATACTCATAAAGTATTTTATTCTTTAAAACTCGAGGTGCGGGAAGTGAATGAATAAATCGTTTAAGAAGAAAGTTCATTTTTTGATTTCCTATAAATAATCAAACATCTTTTACATAACGAATGCAATTTACAGAATCTGCTTCTGTTCGCATAAATTGAATTTCATCAGATTCGTCATCTAAAGAAAAACATAAGCGGGGTAATTTGGATTCTCCAGAATCACCTTTCAACCAAAAATTAATAGCTTGACTTCCATCATCCATTTTAAGGGGAATGGCATTAAAACCAAATAAATCTAATCCATTTTTCCACTTACTGGTCGATTTTAAAGCGGCTCCAGTTTTATTAGTGACCCCCTTTATTTCACAGATAAGGTCTTGAAAATCCGCTATAGTCGGTAAACGCCAACCTTGAGGAGCGCAGCGCACCGCTTTTTCATATGAAGCGAGTTCAACGAGTTTGCCTCCACATGCGGATTTGGATTTTGGAATACCGAAAATACCAAATTTTATTTCCCACTGGAGTGCCCCTGGACCAACCCACTCATTACCCATAACAAAAAAATTCTCAGCCATCCAAATAGTGTTTCCGATTCGACAGGTCTTGTATGTTTTATCCTTATAGATGAATTCGCCTAATTCTTTCTGACTTTCAAATTGGTTAATTTGAGGAAATGCAAATATCTCAGCAAATGCCGATATGACATCATAGGCGGAATCCGGCAGCATTTGAGCATTAATTAAATCTTGGTAGCAATTCTTTAAGATTTGTTCTTGTTGATTTTCACTAGAAGCGAAATCTGATGCGGCCCTTTTTGCATTGTATATTTTTTGCGGAATTCCCTTGATATTTGCAAACGCAAGAATATCATTTGCAATAGACTTTCTTTGCCCTAAAGCTTTACGTAATCGCAATGTATTTTCATTTGAAAAGATTTCTTCGTCGAAATCCGCTATAAGATTTTGTAAAACCTTTTTGAGTTGCTGTATCAATTCTAATATTTCCTCTACATCAATGGCTTAGTTTTTTCAACATTTGATTATTCCTCTTCAGCATCTTTTACGTAGCGAATGCAGGCGTAAGAGTCGTATTTCATATCTTCAAATATGTAATTATCGGTGCTAAGAATGGAAAAAGCTCTGTATGCCGTTTTCCCGCTTTCTGAAAGCCAAAATCTTGTCATTAAAGAACCATCAGATTGACGTTGCGTTGGGAATGCACTAAATCCAAAGTCGTCCGTTCCTTTTTTTCCGGAGCCATGCCATTGTGATTCTGACTTTAACGATACAGCAACATCAAGATTTTGGGACTTAATAAAATCCATCATGTCATGGATATCTTCTTCTGTTGGAAGCCGCCAACCTTGTGGAATGGTAATGTACGATGATTGAGTGGGATTAGAATCATAACTGTGTCGGTACAATTTACCGTATTTGGGGTTGATACATTCCTCTGCATCAACTCCATAAATTGGAAAATCAAGATTTTTGGCCAGCCAAATTTGATTGCCAATTCTGCAAGTTGGAAAATCAAATTCTGTCTGTGGTTCATCCTTGCCGCTCCAAGAAGATCGACTAATGTCAACCTTTATTTTTACAGTATCAAGCTCCTTTTTTTTGAAAGAGTTGTCTTCGAATTCAGCAAAAATGCCCATCACATGCGTAAGCCAAGAAATAGTTTCTTTCGCAAATTCCTGTGGCAAACCGAAAGAAGTCATTTCGTTAAGACAGAAATCCGCCATTTGCTGCTGCTCATTTTGCGGTTGATCTAGTACTGAATAAAGCTTTTGCGGAACGTTCTTGATGTTGGCTACGAGCAATTTGTCGCGAGCCACATCAAAGGGCGCCTCCAGCTTAACCAGAGATTTTGTAAAACGCGAACTATTCTCTTCGCTGAAGATTTCAAGCCCACCAAAATCATCAGCGAATTTTTTCAGCTCGGCTTCAATTGTTCCTGCTTCAATAGGCGGCAAAATCTTTGGAAAAAATGTTCCACAATATGGACATGCGACAAATTCCTTGAGTATGCTTTCGTCGAAGAGGAGTTCTTTATTGCATTTTTGGCATTTCATTGGAAATCTCCTTTTAATTATTCAGCATCCTTCACAAAACGAACGCAGCCAAATTTATTCCGATAATTCACTATATCTTCATATTGGAAATTATCACTATCCGCATCAAGAGTTACTAAAGAATAATTGTGCGATTCAGAATATCCCGCACCTTTTATTCTTACATCAATACCCCTATCCGCCCAAAATGAAACTTTTGTGACGCCATCGTCACCCCGAGCAGCAGGGTATGCCTCAAAACCAAACAAATCTATCCCTTTGCCGCCACGGCCATGCCATAGCTTTGGACTTTTCAGGGCTTCTCCAACAGTCAACCCCAAAGATATAATGTATTCTTCCAAATTCTTAAAATCCTCAATTGTTGGAAGCCTCCATCCTTCATTAGGAAAGTGAAGTTCACTAAAGAACCACGGTCCTTTGAATATTGACCCTGACAATGGATTTATAGCATCATGTTGTTCATAGTGATACGGATCAAACGTATTGCAATCCAGGAATATGTTTTTTGAAGCCCATATTAGATCGTTAATAAAGCATGTGTTTATTGGGGCGCATTCAAACAATTTTTCTCTACCAAAGAGATTTGGCGCTTTTATGATTACGGGTTCCCCCATCCTCTTTTCCACAATAGGTTTTTGTTCCAACGTAACTGAAAAATTCATTAGTTGAGCAAGCCAAGAAATAATTTCGTCAATAAGCTTCTTTTGCAAACCAAAAGCAAGTAATTCTTCTACGCAGGAACCAACGACCTGCTGCTTTTCTTTTTGCGGCAACTCTATCACGGAATACATTTTTTGCGGAACCTTTTTGATATTAGCAACAAAAAGCTTATTTCGTTCTTCCGCAAATTTGGAATCAATCGCTGTTAAAGCTCTACTAAACCGTGAATAATTTTCTTCGCTAAGAATCTCTAATCCACCGAATTCATTGACAATACGTTTCAATTCGGTATCTATAGAAACATCAGAATCATGAGATTCTCCTGCTTGAGAAAGCGGCTTTCCGCAAAACGGACATTTTATGAATTTTTCAAGAACTTCTTCAGGAAAGTTCAGTTCTTGATTGCATTGAGGGCAGTTCATAATGATCTCCTTGAAATTTTATTCAGCATCCTTCACAAAACGGACGCAGGCAAAGCCAAAAGGTAAATCTGGGTCTAACCCACTTGGACCTGAAATTTTTCCATTGTCCAAATCAATCGTATTTTTCGCAGAATCAATGGTTACTACGTAAGCCATATCACCCTCGATATATGGATCATCAACATAATCCGTATTGGTCCAAAATTGTACACAAGGAAAGTGTGATACTATAGATAAATCTATATTTTCATTTCCGATTTTTATTTGAGCATTCTCTTTCTTCCAAATCGAATTCCGCGGATACATTTTTTCTTTTTTGGGGAGATTATCATCCCATTTTTTCAATGGGTGTGCCGCAAAGCCAAAAAGATCTAGTCCAGGATCGGCGTCGCCGCTCCAGTCCCCGTTTGACTTGAGCGCAGTCCCAGCATCAAATCCTAAAGATTTAACGTATGAAACTAAGTTTAGCCAGTCTTCTATAATTGGCAGACGCCAACCTTCGTAATCCTCATCTCTTTTGATACGAACTGCCATTTTTCTTCTTGAAACGTTTCCTTTAAAGCAGTCGTCATAATAAAAATTTTGAGCTTCTCCATGTGTATAAAGTCGCCCATACTTATTGCCAGGAACAGCGATTCCTATAGTATCGCTATTCCACCGGAAATGCGAAGCCCGGAGATTTTCGGCCATCCAAATTTGATTACCAATTTTACAGGTTTTATACGAGTCACCCGCTATTTCTGCTTCGCCCAAGACCTTCTCTATTTCAGGTTCTTTTGTTGTAGAACCTTTAAGTTTTAGTACATTTATAAAGCCCGTGGCAACATCTTCTACAATTTGCGAAGTTAATCCCAAAGAAGATAATTCCTTGAGACTATTGTCTATCATTTTTTGCTGCGCTTTGGTCGGAAAATCTATGACAGAATATAGTTTTTGTGGAATACTTTCTATACATGCAACCTGCATCCACTTTTTTTCTTGCGAGAAAGAATCCGCTAATGATTTTACGGCTTTGTTGAGACGAGATTCATTTTCTTCATCGAAGATTTCAATTCCGCCAAAATCCTGAACCAGTTTTTTCAAAAAACTATCAAAAGCGCTTGTATTAGGCTTTTTTTTCATAATTTTTCTCCTTGATATCAATCAACATCTTTTACATAGCGGACACAAGCACGGTATCCAGGATCTGCTTTAAACGATAGATTTAAATTATTGCTATTTGCAGATAATAAGACACAATAGTTAGGATTATCAAATTCTTTGTTACCCGCCTCTGTTGAAGTCCAAAACCAAGCTTGAGCTTCACCGGTTTTAGAATCTCTTATTGTCGGATAGGCACAAAACCCAAATAGGTCTAATCCTGAATCCGCATTGCCATGCCATTGATTGGTTGATTTTAAAGCTGTTCCGGCATCATATTCCGAATTTTTTATATGAGCAACCAAGTCTTCAAAATCTTCAAGAGTCGGCAATCGCCAACCTTCAGGAGTATTTGCAATTGCTTCAGATAGAGTATATAATCTTCCATAATTTTTATTGGAACAACATTCGCCTATATTATTAAGTCTACCAAGGCGATATGGATCTTTCCCAGGATTACTGTCGAGATTCTCTGCAAACCATTCTTTATTACTTATGATGCAAGTTTTGTATTGATAATGATATTCGTTTGTCTCATAATGATGGGTTCGGTCAAAACCTTTTACTTCATAATCGAACATCCCCATTTTCTTCTCAATTATTTTACACTTTTTTTCTAGAGATATTTTCAAGGTATTTGCTAACCAGCTTACAACTTCATCGGCAATGTTTTCTTGCAAACCAAATGAAAGCAAGTTCTGTCGGCATTCATCTGCAGTTTTCTGTTGTTCTATTTTCGGTGCATTTATTGTGTTATACAGCTTTTGCGGAATATTTCGGACATTTGCTAAAATCAAGCGATCCCTTTCGTCAGCCAGATCGTTATCTATGGTTATCAATGCTCTATGCAGTCGGGAGCCATTTTCTTCAGAAAATATTTCTAATCCTCCAAACTCTTCTGCAATATTCTTAAGTATTGTTTCTATCGGAGTTAAAGGATTCTCCTCATTCTCTGTTTGTTCCTCTTGTAGGAAGCCTCCGCAAAACGGGCAACTGGAGAAGGTTTTCAAAATATCTTCAGGGAAATTCAGTTCCTTATTACATTTAGGGCAGTTCATAACTATCTCCTTGAAATCAATCTGCATCTTTTACATACCGGACACAAGCAAAACCAAAAGGAGGTGTACTATATGTTCCTCCTGTTGATGAAAGTTTTCCTTTATCCAAATCAAGCGTGTTTTTTGAGGGATCTAATGTTGCTACATAAGCCATGTCATCTGCATAATCTACCCGTGGATTATCAACATATTTTGTGCTAGTCCAAAATTGGACACACGGAAACACAGGCGTACTCATTTCTACAAAAGTGTTATGTTGATTAATAATGCCATTTTCTTCATCAAGTTTTTTCTGTTTCTCTGATTTTATTCTATTATCTTCCTTTTGCCATTCTTTATAAGCATAATCGATAGAATCTTTTAAATTTTCCCACACATTAAAACCATTCCATATTGTTATATCGTCTAGTGATTTTAGTTCCTGCTTTTGCGGAAGATTGTCGTCCCAATATTTAATTGGATGCGCAGCAAAGCCAAAAAGATCAAGTCCGGGGTCAGCATCACCACTCCAATCGCCCTTCGATTTGAGTGCAGTTCCCACATCAAACCCTAGTGATTCAATGTAAGAAACCATCTTTAACCAATCCTCCATTGTAGGTAAACGCCAACTATCATTCAAAGACATCTGAGCATCGCGATAAGTATAAAGACGACCATATTTATTTCCGGGAACGGCAAGACCTATGCTTTCGTACGCACCAAAATACCCTGGAGGAAGTCTTGCCAATCTAAAATTTTCCGCCATCCAAATTTGATTACCAATTTTACAGGTTTTATAGGTATCTCCCACTATGTCAGCTTCGCCTAAAACTTTCTCTATTTCGGGTTCTTTTTTAGTAGAGCCTTTAAGTTTCAATACACTTATAAAGCCCGTGACAACATCTTCCACAACTTGTGACGTCAATCCCAAGGAAGATAATTCCTTGAGACAATTATCAATCATTCGTTGTTGTGCTTCTGGCGGAAATTCTATGACAGAATATAATTTTTGAGGGATACTCTCTATGCACGCAACCTGCATCCATTTTTTTTCTTGCGAGAAAGAATCTGCCAATGATTTCACAGCCTTATTAAGACGGGATTCATTTTCCTCATCAAAGATTTCTAATCCACCAAAATCCTGAACGAGAGCGTTCAAAAAGATTTCAAAAGTATTTGATTCGTTCTCTATTGTCATAAAAGCTCCTTCTGCTATTTAATATCCCTTACGTAACGGACACAGGCATAATAGCCATTTCCAGCTCGGCCTTGTAAATCAACATTGTTACTATTTTCATTTATGCTTATACAAAAGTGAGGATATGTTCCATCACCTGTTTCTGAAGAAGTCCAAAACCAAGCCTGACCTTCTCCCGTTTTAGAATCATTTATAGTAGGATAAGCACAAAAACCAAACAGATCAGCCCCCGATCCGGCCGACCCCAACCAATGTTCTGTAGATTTCAAAGCCATTCCCGTATCTAATTCAAAAGACTGTATATATGCAATCAATTCCTGATAATCTTCTATTGTTGGGAGCCGCCAACCCTGGGGAGCATTCTTTACCGCCTCATGCCAATCATAGAGTCGTCCAAATTCCACCTTAGTACTTTTATTTCCAATAGAATTGGTATAATCGTCATGGTTTTGATTTCGTCCATAATCTTGATGAAAATTTTCTGCAAACCACTCTAAATGTCCTATAATACAAGTTTTATACTGATACTCTTTTTGAATCCATTCTTTTTCCCAACTATAGTCTGATTTCTTATACCTTATTACCACACTTTCTTCTTTTAACTGTTTTTCAATTACAGTTTTTTTTCTTACGACTGCATTAATACCCAAAATAGACATATAACTCTGAACTATGTTTTCACATACATCTTCATCTAAAGTCAACGATATCAAAGCATCCCGACACGTCTCTACCATTACCTGCTTTTCACTTTGCGTAGAATCCATTACCGCATACAATTTTTGCGGGATTCGCTTCATATTAGCAATCAGAAGCCAATCTTTCTCTGGTTCAAAAGATTCATCTAAAGCCATCAAGGCTTTATTTAGCCGAGAATGATTTTCTTCACAGAAGATTTCAGCACCGCCAAAATCATCAACAAGGTCTTTTAAAATTTTATCAAAAGAATTTGATTCCATCGACATAGAAATTTCTATTTCATGTTACCTATTATACATCCTTCACGTAGCGAATACTAGCATGATAGTCGTCTGTGGCTTTGCCACGCAAGATAACTTCATTGCGATTTGCACTTAAGCAAACACAATAGTGCGGATATTCTTTATCACCTGTTTCTGAAGCTGTCCAAAACCAAGCCTGAGATTCACCTGTTTCAGAATCTCTCGCTGTAGGGTATGCACAAAAGCCGAACAGATCAAGTCCTGGATCCGCTTCACCATGCCATTGCTTCTTCGATTTAAGAGCTGATCCTGCATCGTATCGAAGTGACTCAATATAGGCAACCATATCTTGAAAATCTTCTATAGTCGGGAGTCGCCAACCATCTGGGACACAATCACAAGCTTCTTTCCATGTATAAAGACGGCCATACTTCTGATTATCCGTATCCTTTCCTATGTTTTTTCCATAGGCACTTGCCGAAAGAGCATTACTAAACAAGGATAACATATTTGTAAAATCATCGGCTCCTTTCGTCCTTTTCCTATTACACCAATAAGTATTACCGCAACTAAAGTTTTCAGCAAACCATATCTTATCACCTATCTGACAAGTCTTATATTCATGGTCCGCATAATTAAATGATCCTATTACTGGCTCCACTTCAACATTCTTCTTTACATTAGCATTTATATCCAATACCGACATATAGCGATATACTGTTTTCTCGCACACTTCTTCGTTTAAGGTAAGTAAAGACAACACATCTCGACAATGCTCAACCACCTTTTGTTTAGTACTTTGCGAGGAATCCTTTACAGCATACAATGATTGTGGTATATTTTCCATATTTGCAATAAGCAACCAAGATCTTTCAAGTGAAGGTTCTAGCGCCATCAAAGCCTTGTTTAGCCTTGAATAGTTTTCTTCACTAAAAATTTCAATTCCACCATACTCTGATACAATTTGAAACAACGGGTCTTGTTTTTTTATTTTCTTTTTAGTAGCCATACTTACCCTTTTTTCACAACTCTAAATCCAATGGGCTGCGAAGTATCATCTTCTTCGGCCATGTTTCTTGCAAATACCGTGCAGCTGTTTTCGGAGCTCTTAAACGAACCACCGCGAATCACGCGTTCATCGCCGCTGGAGGGACCGTGCGGATTTTTCTGGACATCCTTAGAATAGTCGTCCCAGAAATCGTTAGTCCATTCATAGACGTTTCCGAGCATGTCATAAAGACCGAAATCATTCTCTTCTTTGCGAGCGACTGGTTGGATGGTTTCAGAGGAATTTCCCTTGTACCACGCACAGTTTTGCAAAGGCTTTTCAGCAAAGGAGCTTGCTGCATATTCCCATTCTGCTTCTGTTGGCAAGCGGTATCCATTGGCAGAGAAATCGCAGGAGCCGTTTTTGCCATAACAAGCCTTCAATCCTTCCATTTTACTCAACTTATTGCAATATTCCATTGCATCTGCAAAAGATACATTGTGAACCGGTAGAAGGTCGCCTTTGAATTTGGACGGATTTCCCTCACCCATTACCGACTTCCACTCTGCTTGAGTGACAAGCGTAATCTTCATATAGAAAGAATCAACTGATACAGAATGCGCAGGTTTTGAATCTCTTGGACCATTATCGGATCCCATGGTAAATGTTCCTGCGGGTATATTGACATAAGCGTCGTCTGCGGAATCTTCAAAATCCTTGAAAATTTCCTTTACGACTTCTTCCATTTTTGAGGCAATTGTTGAAATAGTATCCTTATTCGTCTTGTATTTTTCAACATCCTTTTCCAAGTCGGCTTTTAATCTGGAAATGTTCTTTGTGATTAAAGCAATGGACTCTGTTCCAATTTCATCTTTCTTCTCGGCTTTACCTCCCCGACGAATTGCTTCGCGTCGAGCCTCTGCAGCTTCCCGGCTAAACTTGGATTCAACATTATCCATAAGAGACTTAAAATGCAGTAAAATCTGATTTAAGGTCTTTATTTTTTCGGTAGTCGCCTGAATGCGGTTTGCATCGGCATTTATATGCTTATTAAAAAGCTTCTTGAGGCGTTTCTGCAGTTCCTTTTTCTTGTCGGTATTTTGGCAGTTTAATTCACTTATTATCGCATCCAGGTTCTTTTTTCGATAACCATATTCTTTGTGTTTCTTTGCACTATAGGCAATTACTCCTTCGTATGGAATATCATTATCTTCTAAAGTATCAGTAACCTGATCCAAAATGTCTTCACGTGCTTCTTCGGATCTGTCATCTGCTTTATTACATATCACAATGATTTTTTTGTCAGGCGCAGTTTTCAAGACGTCTTGTAGGAATTCCACATCAGAATTATTCAACGTTCCATCACTATCCACACCCACAAACCAAAATAAGACTTTAGCTTGCTTGATGAACATTAGCGATGTTTCATAGTCATGATTTGTAAACGAGTCTTTTGTGGCACTGGAATTGTAACCCGGAGTATCAATAAAGCAAATATGTTCATATTCTTGCGGCATCTTGGCGTGAATCACGACGGAAGGCATCAAATCTTTCAGGTTGAAACCGAAAGACTTAAGTAAGTTGTGGTTCATCTGTTTGTAGGCATCTGCACCGAGTTCAACCACTCCTCCTGCAGATGTCAAACCAAAAGCGTTTGGAGCTTTATCGCCACTGATGACGTAAGCGGGGATTGCCGTTTCGGCTTCAATGCTCACAGGAAGCTGAATTTCTTTTGTACTAAAGATATGGTTGCAGAAAGTTGATTTGCCACTGCTGAATCCACCCGCAAGCACAATGGTGTTCTTGCTATAGACATCCTTATTGTGGATGAATGTTTCAAGACTTCTACGAATATCTTGCAGTTCAAGCAATGCTTCAGCCTCTTCGGGGAGGGCGTCATCCACTTTGGCATATTCGATGTAGTCCTTATCCATCAACTGCTGAAATTTACTTAAAGCATCGTCAGCTGTTGGCCTTGCAGCCAAAAGTCGGGAAACAAGATCAAATTTTCCTTCCAAGTCGTTTAACTGCATTAGGCAATGGCCTCCAACTCCTTAATAATCTTTTCATACAGACTAACGGACTGTTCTTTGTTTTGAATATCGTGGATAAGCTTGTCCAAGTCTTTACGATACTTTTCCAAGAACTTTGATGCCAAATCCGCTTTCTTGATGGCGTTTGTGTAACGTGCGATTTCATCAATCAGCAGGCTACTCATATTATTTGCAAGCCCATTAAGATAGGAACGGCAAACGGCGAGCAAATGGTCGCCGGCAGCGTCTTCCTTGGCTCCAGATTCACGAAGCTCTTTCGGGAGCGCGTCCTCAGGCAATTTGAAATCGGGAATATTCAGACTTTCAATGATGGCGTTGATTTTGACGGCAACGGCATCTTCATCCATGTTCTGTTCCGCCGCTTTTGTTGCCCATACAATCGCAACCTTGGATGAAATTTTGCGTTTCAACTGCGCAAGCTCATACAAAATTTCATTTTTGAGGTTATTGTTTACCTTTCCTGTATAATCTTCAACAGCGGCTCTGAGCTGAACCGGATTTACGCGAGTATGTTGGGTAGTGTATTCATGGTAATCTTTAAAAATCCATCCTGTCGTGTATGAGTGATGTCTAGTAAATTCAGTTCTTGCATTTTTGGTTTCGCTCTTTGCATCAGCCTGCAAATTGCTCACAAACGACATCATTTCTTTTGTTGTTTCAGAACGCCAATCGTCAACAGCGTTGGTAACCGCATTTGAGATTCCCGCTTCAACCTTCATGCAGAAGGTTTCGATGGAATTCTTTTCATTTTGCAAGCTATCAATGTTGCCGATTTTAATTCGGCCAATCTGCTGTTTTACCGCATTTTCCATTCCCTGTTTTAAATCTTCTGCGGCGTTTTCCCAAGAGGTGCAAATCTTATTCGCGCTATCGGCCAGTATTTCATATTTCTTTTGCTTGACGATTTCAATTTTTGATTCAATGACGTCGATATTGCCAAGACGTTTCAGTGACGCTTTGGACGTTGCCTCATCTTTATCGGAAAAGTAATCTCTAAAGTTCTCGCAAAGATTTTTCCAAATGGTTTTCTTGTCTTCGTCCCAAGAGCTTTTGTTGGCAAATGTCAAGAACATGGACTCACAATCGCCAGAAGTCAAGATGACACGGCCTCCATCGTCATGGATCAGTTGGTCAAAAGCCCCACTTTCGTTGCAAGTCATGAGGACAGAACGAGCTTGCCGTGAAAGCCTGCTTGCGATATCGCTACATACATCTTCTAGGGACATATCAGAGTATTCATCACCCAAAAGCTGGTAGTCCACTTGGCTTGCAACGACAAATAGTTCTCGAAGTCCGTCTTTAACAGTAACCTTTTCAAGAACATCTTTGTCGCTAGCGTCTAAAAAACGTCCAGCTTGGCTAAGAATCAGGACAACATCGCTCACTTTTAAGAGCTGGTAGGCGCGTTCTTCTCGCGAGGGAACCGGATCATTGAATCCCGGAGTATCAACAATGCGGAGGCCCTTCAGTTTTTCATTGGGATAAGCAATTTCGACACTCTGCGTAAAAGGCATGTACTTGCCTTCGGAACCGACATAGTCGGCAAGCATTGTAGATATCTCTTCAATGGAACCTGGATAGAGATCCTTCTCTCGGCCTGCAACTTCGTTTTGCGAGATGGGGGACGCTTTTATTTTTTGGTATTGATCAAATGCGCCAGAAAGCCCTATATCTTCACGCAGAACACTTTTGGCTTCGCGGGTGGCCCTTTCACGGGCCTTGGCTTCGTCAAAGATAACGTTGGCAAGTCCACCCGCTTTGGCTTCGGCCTTTTTTCGAGCCTTTTCAAAAAGTTCGGCTTCGAGTTTGCGAAATTTATTTTCATATGCATCGCTTTTTTCCTTGAGCTTTATAATGTCTCCTTGCTCAAAGAATCGTACAGTCACTTTCAGTTTATCGGAATAGGACAATATGGTCAATGCTGCGGTCATGGGCGTCGCCGCTTTGGGCAATATTGTAGATCCGCCAAAAAGCAATGCGTTTAACAATGAAGATTTTCCCGCTTTCACGCGACCTACAATTCCTATCTGCAAATCACGATTGGCATTGATCTGTCTTTCATATTCTTCACGAAGAAATGATTCCTGTTTTAATTCACCGCTCTTATTTAAGAAAGCATCATTCAAAACATCTTTATGCTTATTTGCTAAAGTTTCTAAAGCATTGCGCTTTGCAATAATTTTGTCAAGACGTTCAATAGACATTATGTGCTCCTTATTAAATTTTATTTTTTATCTGATTAAGTTCAACTTTTGCAGATTCCAACTTTTGCATTTTTTCAACAACATCAGCGTTATTTTCAAGAGTTTCATTCGCTTTTTGAATACTAGCTACAAGACTATTGATACGTTCATTGAACTGTTCAGAAATAGCATTGATAGCGGCTTCATTTTGCGCTTTTAATTCTGGTTCAAGTTTGCTACGCAAATCACGTTTCAATCGAGGTATTGCATTCAAAATTTGCGAGCGAATATTTTCACGTTGTTCTTGTTCCTGATTTCTTTTGGATATATAGCTAGTAATAGCACTGATAATTTCAGGCAGGAGAAGAATTACTATTTCTGCAAGAGGACATATTATATCAGTTGCAATGGCAACAGCGCCAACAACAGTCTTATATGCTGTTTGCAAGCCTGCTTTTGATGCAGCTTTCTGCGCGACATTCGCCATATTGTTAAAAGCAACCTTTGCCATATCTCCCAACTGCGATGCAGCAACACCAATCTTAGCTACAAATTCGGGATTGTCTAACAAACTGAAAGTATTTTGGTATGCTCGTAGTTCCATTTGAAAATTGGTTGATATTTTCTCCGTAATTCCCTTTGTCACATCATTAACCGCAGGTATTACGGCAGATTTAACAATGGCATTCATTTCCTGGGAAATAGCATCACCACCGGCACCATGCATTGCCATATCAATCAATTGATCTAAGTCTGCATGAATAGCATTTCCCGCAGCAGAAGTAATGGCATCAATATCGTCCTCAAAATGGCTATTCTTTGCTTCTGCTATCATTCTATCACGCTTTCTTTGGAGTTTATCAAGAGCCTCTTGCATATCACGAATAGCACTCTTGTTCTTCTCTCGATCTATCTTGAGAGCAGCAATTTTCGTAGCCACTATGGAATTCAATTCATCAACTACTTGAAGTATAGCGTCCTTGAATACTTTGCTGAAAAGTTGTTCAGGATCAATAGAGTCGATGAGTTTTTTTAATTCTGCCCCAGCATCCCTATAGAGAGGCTTTACTTCTACGGATTCACCAAGAATGTCTTCCACTTGATCTTGAACCTCTTGGCATATATCTTTTACACTCTGCTCACTTAGTAGGTTTGCCTTGCTGACAAAGAACGAACAGGTGCGTCCCATACTTTGGATATCTTGAATTTGCCGCTTCATTGAAGCAGTAACTGTCCCACTCTTCGCATCTGTTAGAATCACATAATGAACCCCTCGATTTAAGTAGCTCGCGATAGCCTTGTTGTGGTCATCGCGTGGGGAATCGAAACCCGGCATATCAACCATAACCATTGGCTCAATTTTTTTGAGATTTTCGGAATTGAGATAGAGCCTTATGCAACGCCAATCCTTTTCAACTTTGCCTATGCCTTCAATAGAAATGCGTTTGTAGTCAAATGATTCTCCCTTCTCTACGACAATTTCGGCATACTCCTCCATAGAATAGCGCAGTTCTGTCGCCCTTGCTGTTTCAGGATTTGGAGAAACAGATAACAATGAACGTCCAATAAACGAATTTAGGAAAGAGCTTTTACCGGCGCTGAATTCTCCAACTACGGGAACCAAGAGCTCGCGATCTTTTATTGTTTGCTTTAAAGACTCTGCATTTTCAGTGGAGCATTCTACGCTTGCTGCGATTTTAATAATTTCATCGACAATACGGATGTATTGTTCTTTCGTTTTCAAAGTGACCATTTTTTCTCCTTACTTTTTCATCACAACTATATGCAATTCCAATATAACCTAATATACCCCAAATATTTCCGAAATTTTTCATTATTTAAGACAGCATATATTCCAACTTGGAATAATTACACATGGGAAAAACGCCCCTCTCTTCCCAAGTTCCACTTTCTGGAACTTGGATTTTTTGTGTATTTGAATCCGGCCATAGCCGAGGTATATTTATCCTCCCTACCAAAGGATTCTTATGAACAGCGAAAACGAAGCGATAAAGTATTGCCCATTTTGCAAGAACCAAGTAAAGAAATCTCTTGACGACATCCGTAGCGACATCAACAAATTTCTGTTGCCTTATTTTGACTTGTACGGAGACGACATTATTACCGATATTCTTGACGACGAGATTATTCAGAGAAAACCCGCAATGTCTGCGTTGCACATTGAACAAGGCTTATTCGAGGACCCGCGCGATGGCGAGCTCTACGAGACGGTCACTATCGATGGCAGGGAGTGGTTTGCCGAGAACTTGCGGTTCCATTGCAGAAATAGCGTCGTTCTCGATGACAACAACGTTTATCTAGACTGTTTCGGTCTACTGTACACTTACCATGACGCCAAGAAATACATTCCCGAGGGGTGGCGGCTCCCCACGATCGAAGATTGGGATTCCCTGATTAATTTTGCCGATGAAATCACATGCAATTCCACCAGGTCGCTTATGCATAAGGACGGCTGGAAAGGTACCGACGGAGTGTACCCCATTGACAATTTCGGTTTCGGAATTTATGCCGCGGGCTATGTCGACATCCTTGGAGAATCCGTCTATGTTGCAGAATCGGGAGATTCCGAGGTGACGTGTTTCTGGGCCGACAGTTCAACGGATTGCGATAGCGAAGGCCTCCACGCCGTCAACAGTTTGTCTTTGAGCAAGCACGGATGGGAAAAGAATTACCGCGCCCCGGATTACAAGTTCTCTGTCCGGTTGGTGCGCGATCAACAACCCTAAAACTGCTTCAACAACCGAATTCTCTCGGGCGTGTCGGGGTGGGTGCAGAACATGATGTTCGCCTTCGCGATGATGCCCTTGAGTTTCATGTCGTTGTCGAATTCTTCGTCGGGGTGAATAATATAAAGTTGCGCCACGTCGCTACGGCGCACGGTGTCGAGGCCCGGATAGTCCGAAATTTTTTGCAGGGCAGAGGCGAGCGCCCAGGGGTCGCCACAGAGTTCGGCGCCGCCCGCATCGGCCACGTACTCGCGCGAACGCGAAATGGCTAGACGCGTGAGCCAGCTGAACAAGTAGCCGATGGTGCTCCAAATCAAAACAAGAATCAGCGCAAAGATGATGATAACTCCGCCGCTTCCCCCGCCGCGCCTGCTGCGGGAATGATTGCGGGGGCCGCGGAACATTGCCGACAGCAGCTTCATCGACACCATCTGAATGGTCGAAAAAATTCCCACGAACACGATGCACACCACCATGAGTCGCGTGTCGCGGTTCTTGATATGCGTGAGTTCATGGCCCACGACGGCGGCGAGTTCCGCATCGTTTAATTTGTCTATAAGTCCGGTCGTGAGCGTAATCGTGAACGAGGGAATGTCGATTCCGCTCGCAAACGCGTTCAGGCCGTTATCCTCGACGATGTTGATCTGCGGCATCTCGATTCCGCCTGCAATGCAGAGGTTCTCGACAATATTGTAGACGCGCAGGTTATCTTTGCGTTCAAGAGGTTTCGCATGCGTCGCATGGCGTATAATGGCGGTATTCGCGCAATAGGCGATAATGAACCACACGCCGACAATCTGCAAAGTGTAAGGAAGCACCTCCCAGAAGCTGTGCCGCACTTCGGGCCAGTGCAGAATGCCGTATTTCATATATGTGGCGTGGCCTTCGGGGCACCCGCCTTCGACAATCGGGCAGAGTACGCCAAAAAAGTCCAGACACAAAATGACCGCAAACACCATCACCAAGATAATAACGGGAAACAGGCACAGCAGCAAGATGCTGTTGCGGTTGTTCCGCCAAATCTGGGTTTGGAGTCCGACGTATTTCATGAGGGAAGGCTAAAACTTCACCTCGGGTGCTTTGTTCAGGTCTTCGCGGCTTTCGGTGGCCTCGTACATGGCGGCACGCTTGAAGCCGAACATTCCGGCGACGATGTTGCTCGGGAATACTTCGCAGGCGTTGTTCAGTTCGCGGGTCGTGGAATTGAAGAAACGGCGGGCGGCAGAGAGCTTGTTCTCAATGTCGGCAAGTTCGTTCTGCAACTGCAGGAAGTTCTGGTTCGCCTTGAGTTCGGGGTAAGCCTCGAGCGAAATACGGAGCCCGGCGAGCGCCCCGGAAAGCGCCTTGTCAGCCTGAACCTTTTCGTCGACGGTTGTTGCGTTCATGGCCGCGGCACGAGCAGAAGTCACCTTGTCAAGAGTTTCTTTTTCGTGAGTGGCGTAGCCCTTGACAGTGCTCACTAGCTGCGGCACCAAATCAAAACGCTGCTTGAGTTGCACATCGATATTTGCGAATGCATTTTCACGGTTATTGCGGAGTTTTACAAGTCCATTATACATCGAAATGAACCAGGCGATTAGCACCACCACGACAATGCCGGCAACAATTCCAATAGTCATATTTTACTCCTTTCTGTTTCTTAGTAAGAAATCTATATAAAAAAAAGATCCCGGGTCAAACCCGGGATGACATTTTTACGCCCCAAAAGAGCGTCTTTTGACTCTAGACAGGATCATTGACCGGTTTACTGTAGTCGCGTTCGCCAAAGAGGGCCGTTCCCACGCGAATCATGGTAGAGCCTTCTTCAATAGCGACTTCAAGGTCACCCGTCATGCCCATCGAAAGCTGGTCAAAGTTCGCGAAAACGCCACCCTTGGCCAAGAACTTTTGCTGCAGGTTACGAAGGAATGCAAAGCATTCGCGGCTGTCTTCGGCGACGCCGGTATTCTTGCCGATGGTCATGAGCCCGCGGAAACGAAGGTGCGGGAAATTCGCGCTCTTGCCGTCGGCAGTGGCTGCGCCCGCACGATTTTCTAGATCAGCAAGGAACGCTTCGGCCTCATGCACGTCGAGCCCGCTCTTCGTCTCTTCTTCGCCGGCGTTCACCTGGAAAAGGATATCGAGAATCTTGCCCTGCTCGCCGCTTCCGCCGTTGCTGGGGAGTGCCGCGCAGACGCGTTCCAGTTTTTCCACCGCCTCGATGCTCGCGATGGAATGGATGCAATCGGCAACGATGGCCGCCTTCTTGAGCTTGTTGCTCTGCACGGGGCCAATCACGTGGCAACGCACGCGGTTTCCGTCTTTTGCAATACGCGGTTCGGAGAACTTGAGTTCGGCTTCTTGCACGCGGTTTTCGCCAAAATCGGTTGCGCCAAGGCTAATGGCATTTACCACCGCTTCTGCCGGGTGGAACTTGCTCACCCAAACGAGTTTAACCGAGTCGCGGCTACGGCCCGCAACCTTGCAAGCCTCAGAAATCCTTGCTTCGAGAGCTGCAAGGTGCTCGCGCATTTCTTCGAGTGTGAATTCCATAGTAACAGTAGGAAGTTAGAAGTAGACAGTAGGAAGTTGGATGTTGGAAGTAGACAGCAATCAAGTTATTACGATTTGGCCTTCGTTTCCTTGAACAGCACCTTGATGATTTCGTCGATGTGCTTGTGCGTGTAGATCTTGAGGCCCTTCTTCGCAGGTGCTGGGAGTTCGTTCACGTCCTTCTGGTTCTGTGCCGGGAGTCGCAAGGTCTTTACGCCGGCCTGAAGTGCGGCAAGCGCCTTCTCGTTCAGGCCACCAATCGCAAGGCATGCTCCCGTCAGGCTCACTTCGCCAGTGAAGGCGATTTCGGGCGAAACCGGCTGCTTGGTAAACGCACTAAGTAAGCAGAGCGTGAGGGCAATACCCGCAGAGGGACCATCTTTGGGCACAGCGCCTTCGGGCACGTGAATATGGATGTCCGTCTTTTTCACGATATTCGGGTCAATGCCAAAGCGGCTCAGGCGTTCGCGCACAAGGCTCAAAGCAATCTGAGCCGATTCCTTCATCACGTCGCCAAGCTTACCCGTCATCAAGAGCGTTCCCTTGCCAGGCAAGAGCATGCATTCGATGGGCAGAATTTCGCCACCGACGCTTGTCCACGCAAGGCCAACGATTACACCCGGGCGGCCTGCAGCAGGCAGCTGGTTGTCGAGGTAACGCGGAGCGCCCAGGTAATCCTGCAAGGTCTTTTCCGTCACCTCGGTCGAGTACTTCTTGCCCATCACCTTGTCTTTTGCACGGTGACGCACTACATTTTCGAGGGTGCGTTCCAGTTCACGCACGCCCGCTTCACGCGTCCATTCGCGAATCACCTTCGAAATGATGCCGTCGTCAAAAGCGACATCCTTGCCGTTTTCGATGCCCGTGCGTTCGCAAATGCGCGGTACCAGGTACTTGCTTGCAATCTGCAACTTTTCGTGCGGATAGTAACCGGGTAGGCGTACCATTTCCAAACGGTCGCGCAAGGCTTCGGGGATTTCGGCTTCGCTGTTCGCCGTCGCAATAAAGAGCACGCGGCTTAAGTCAAGCCCCACTTCCATAAAGTGGTCGGTAAAGTCGTGATTCTGTTCGGGGTCCAAAACTTCGAGCATGGCGCTGGCGGGGTCACCGCGGAAGTCGCTCGCCATCTTGTCGATTTCGTCGAGCAGAATAATCGGGTTCATGCACTTGGCACGGCGAAGCGCCTGGATAAAGCGACCCGGCATGGCACCGATGTAGGTACGGCGGTGGCCACGGATTTCGGCTTCGTCACGCACGCCACCAAGAGTAATACGCACAAAGTTTCGCTGCATAGCATTCGCAATCGACTCCACAAGCGTCGTCTTGCCCACACCCGGAGGACCAACCAAGCAAAGAATCGGAGCGCGGCGTTCGGTGCCAGTCAGCTTGAGCACGGCCACGTATTCCATAATGCGTTCCTTGACCTTGTCGAGGCCAAAGTGCTTGGAATCGAGTTCGCTCTTCACCTTCTTCATGTTGAGAACGGTATCGGTGTATTCGCCATACGGGAGCGTCAGGAACCAGTCCAAATAGTTGCGACTCACGGCATATTCCGGAGACGTCGGCTGCATCAGCTTCATGCGGCCAATTTCATCTTCAAGCTTTTCTTGAATCGCGGCCGAGAACTTTTTCGCCTTGATTTTCTTGAGCAGCTGATCCGGTTCAGAGGAATTTCCGTTTTCGCCATCGAGTTCATCTTGCAGCTGGCGAATCTGTTCGCTAATGAACCATTCCTTTTGCTGCTGGGCCATTTTCTGGCGTACGTTCTGCTGTACCTTGACCATCATGGTGTCGGTATCGGCAGCCACCTGCATGATTTCGACCAGACGTTCCGCAAGTTCATCGATTTCACCGATTTCGAGCAAGCGCTGGCGTTCGTCCATCGAAATCTGCAAGAACGGAATCATGCCATAAAAAGCGTTAATCTGGCTGTCCATGGTAAACAGGGCATCTACCATGCCTTCCGAAATATTCCTGTGCAGCGAATATTCCTTGAACTGCGTCAGAACCGTTTCAAAGCGAGGACTCTTGTCAGAATTTGTAATCGCGGGCTTGTGAGCCGAAACAGTCACCATCAAGAAGTTGTCCTTAGTCGTGATGGAACGCAAATCCACCACGCAGTCCCCCTCGAGCACCACCTTCACGCAACCATTCGGGAAGGGCATTACATTGCTTACGTGTGCGAGAATGCCCACCGAGTAAAGGTCGAGCATCGGGTTTTCAAGTTCTTCTTGCTCGATATTCTTCTGAGCCGAAAGAATGATTTGTCCATCGTGCGATTCAGCATATTCAAGAGCGCGCAAAGAAATATCCCTGCCGACCAAAATGCGGCGGGTCGTGTGCGGAAATACAACAGCGTCCCTCAGAGGGAGCAACGGATACGTTTTTGAAGTGTCTAAAGCCATACATTACAAAGATAGTATCTTTAAAAAAAAGCCAGTCTGCATTTAGTTGCAAACTGGCTTATGGTTTGGTTAGGAGGTCACTATCGAATTCGAACAGTGTGGCTCTCGGAGCCCACGCGCACCAGGTAGCCGCCCGCGCCAGGGAGCGTTACCGCATGTTGATTGCTGGTGGAGAAATTCCTGTAAATCAAGCGGCCCTGCATATCGAAGACAGTAATCGGCTTCGCCATGGCGCCCATGATCGAAAGTTCGTTACCAGAGACCGAGAGATTTACGCGAGTCAGCACGACAGCTTGAATGCCCTGCGCCGTTTCAGAAGAGCTAGACGATTCCGCCACTTCGCTGGAGCTCGACAACTTTTCACTGCTCGAAGAGACGGCGGCCGTTTCGCTAGAGCTGGACTTCGGTTCGATATTGCCGTCGCCCGTTACGGTAATCGTTCCACTCTTGGACACATTTGTCGTAGCACCCGTCGTGGTGACGGTGAATTTGTATGCACCCGCCGCAGCAGTAGATGCCACCGTGCCCGAAATGTAGTAGTCAAGGCCCTTGAGCGTACCCGTCACACCCTGCGGAAGGCCCGTTACCGTTGCACCGGTAGCACCGTCAATCGTGTAGTAGAATTCCACGATGGAGGCGCCTTGGGCCACTTCCTGATTTGCGCTGCCCGAGCCGTGCTTGGTGAGGCTAGCCTCGCCCGCGACAGGCGTCTGCGACGAGCTGGACTTGGCAGAAGAACTCGATGCAGGCACAACGCTGCTGCTGGACTTCGCCTGCGAAGAACTCGATGCCACCACAATACTTGAAGAAGAAACCGGTGTCACCTGCGAGCTACCCGGAGCCGGGAGCGTTGGGCCAGCGTAAGCCTGGATGGAATCGCGGAGCGCGTAAGCCTTGGCCTGCGTGCTCACGTCGGTAACGCTCATTTGGTATGGCGGCGTGAACGCAGTTCCTTGGCCTGTTGTGTTGGCGGAGGTCTTTTCGTAATAGTTGTTAATCATCGAAACTTTGGCATCTTCTTTGGACTGATTGTTGTAATCCAAAGGATTTTTTACGCCGATGAACACATTGCTTTCAACACGGATGTTTGCCTTCATGCCGGCACGAACACAATAGCTTGCGGCAGAGCTTGTGTAGAGGTTGTTGACCACATGAACCTGGCCAAATCTCACGCGGGGCATACGTTCCTTTACACCATCACCCCACCAGTTGTGGTGTACGGTAATCTTCAAGGCGTTAGCATCTGCAGTTTTTGAATCACTATTGCCGAAAAGATTGGAAAATTGATGGTTCTTAGATTTGGACGTATAGGTGAACTTGCTCCACGAGACTGTAATATAATCAGACTGGTTTACAATGTCCATGTTACCGTCGTGCCCGTCGTAGACATGAACATGGTCAATCCAAATGTTTTTTGATTCATGATTTATTTGTAAGCAGTCTTCATCATCTTCATCGACCGCGCCAACGCCTTGCACAGAAATGTTTCGAAGAATCACGTTCTTGGAGCCGGAAATCTTGATACCGCTTCCTTTGGACGGCTGAGTGATTGTGACTCCAGGATAGCCGTAAAGGGTAACGTTGCTACCGACTTCCACGGTACCTGCATAAGTACCAGGCTTGATGTAGATTGTTTTGTTGCCCGCTTTGGCGTAGCTTTTAAGATCGCTGACGTTGTCAACGGTGACTGTGCCGTAATTGGCTCCGCCAGTGGTGCTGCCGTTTTGGGTCGCCCAGCCCGTCAGCGGAAAATCAGGTGACGTGGCCGCAATCGCGGAAGTTGCGAGGGCTGCGCCCAATGCTGCGCCTACGGCAAGAGTTCTAGACCAGTTTTTCTGTGTTTTAACCATATCATCCATCCCTTATTTTGTCATTTCAAGCCACCACGCTCGAAAATGTTCTCAAATTTCTTCTCAAAATTTATAATCAAAATAACCAAAAGTCAATAGGTGCCTCAAAAATAAAATGCACTTTTTTCGCTATTCTAGCACATAAAACAAGAAAATGGCGATTTTAAACAAAAATCGCCATTTCTAAAATGTTCTCAAAAATATATTTTACAATTAGCTACGAAGCCTTTTTGCGGGTTTTCTTTACCGTTTCGACACCAGCATTGAGAACCACGGTCTTATCAGCAGACTTCTTTTCAGGAGCCTTGAGACCGTTTTTCACGATTTCGGCGGTCACCACGAATTCCTTGTTGCCGGAGCCCGGCATCTCGAACATGGCGCGCTGCAAGGTCTTTTCCATCACGGAGCGGAGCCCGCGGGCACCTGTCTTGCGGGCCATCGTTTCATGGACGATTTCCTTGAGGGCGTCGTCTTCGAACTTGAGCTCGATACCGTCCATTTCAAACAGGCTCTTGTACTGTTTGACAAGGGCGTTCTTCGGCTGGGTCAGAATATTCAGGAGCGCAGCCTCGTCGAGTTCTTCAAGAGCTACGGCTACAGGCAAGCGGCCCACGATTTCAGGAATCAGGCCGAACTGGATCAGGTCATCGGGCTCGAGCATCTTGAAAAGTTCGCTGAGCGAGTTTTCCTCGGCGCTGCGGATGTCGGCCCCGAAGCCCATGCCACCCGTATTCACGCGGCGGGAAATAATCTTGTCGAGCGTCTCGAAGGCGCCACCGCAAATGAACAGAATATTCTTGGTATTCACCTGCACCAGCGGCTGTTCCGGGTGCTTACGGCCACCCTTCGGCGGCACAGCAGCCACGGTACCTTCCAAAAGCTTGAGGAGCCCCTGCTGCACGCCTTCGCCGCTCACATCGCGGGTAATGGAGGGGTTCGCCGTCTTACGGGCAATCTTATCGATTTCATCGATAAAAATGATGCCACGTTCGGCACGGGCCACGTCATAGTCGGCAGCCTGCAACAGGCGCACAATAATGCTGTCCACATCTTCACCCACGTAACCGGCTTCGGTCAGCACGGTCGCATCGGCAATGGTAAAGGGCACATCCAAGAAACGCGCCATGGTCTGGGCCAAGAGCGTCTTGCCCGAACCGGTCGGACCCACCAGCAACAGGTTGGACTTTTCGACTTCCTGGGCTTCCGGGTGAGCTTGTTTGTAACGCAGACGCTTATAGTGGTTGTACACCGCCACAGAAAGGGCGGTCTTTGCCTGGTCCTGACCAATCACATATTCGTCCAGGTGCGCCTTGATTTCGGTCGGGAGCGGGAGCGGCTTTGCAGAGGCCTCGGCAGCGGCAGATTCCTGCCTTGCACGCACGCGGTCTTCTTCGATAATGCGGTGACACATCGCAACGCAGTCGCTACAAATCTGCACGCCTGCGCCTGTAATCATCTTCTCGACACGTTCTGCAGGCTTGCCGCAGAAACTACACGTAACCGTCGGGTGATTTTTCCCGCTACGATACATTAAATGCCCTCTTTACGCGGAACAAAGATTTCATCGATGACACCGAAGGCCTTTGCTTCTTCGGGGCCCATGTAGAAATCGCGGTCGGTCTTTTCGCGGACTTCGTCAATCGACTTGCCGGTGTGCTTGGCAACGATTTCGGCCAGGGTTTCCTTGGTGCGCACGATTTCTTTTGCGGTAATCTGGATATCGGTCGACTGACCGGTAGCAGCGCCAGACGGCTGGTGAAGCATAATGCGGGAGTGCGGGAGCGCATAACGCTTGCCCTTGGTACCTGCCGCAAGCAACACTGCAGCCATCGAAGCGCAGTTACCAATGCAGATGGTCGCGATGTTCGGGCGAACATGCTGCATGGTGTCGTAAATGGCAAGCCCTGCCGACACGTAACCACCCGGGCTGTTGATGTACAGCGTGATATCCTTTTCCGGATTCTCGTATTCAAGGAAAATCAACTGGGCCATGACGTTGTTCGCCACTTCGTCGTTAATTGGAGTACCCAAGAAGATAATGCGTTCCTTAAGGAGACGGGAATAGATATCGTAAGCGCGTTCACCGCGTCCGGTGGTCTCAATGACGGTAGGGATGATCATTCAGTATACCTCTTACTTGTTTTCTTCAGCAGCCGGGCGGATACCAACGATGAAGTCGGCAGCCATCTGAACGCGGAGTTCGTCGCGGAGCTGGTTGATACGGCCGGACTGACGGAAGTGACCCTTGAGGGTTTCGAAGTCCACGTGGTAAGCGTCGGCCATCTGCTTCAGGCGAGCATCGACGTCAGCCTGAGCCGGCTTGATCTTTTCCTTGGTAGCAACGAAGTCGAGAATGCGGTGCTTCTTGATTTCGCGGATAGCTTCCGGAGTGAGACCGTTCAGCTGTTCTTCGGTCGGTTCCACAACGTCCTTTTCGCTCTGGGCATTGCGGTTCAAGGTCCACTTGATGAGGTCGTAAACGCGAGCCTTCGGCACTTCGAACGGGTTCTGTTCGATGATCTTGTCGATAGCTTCGTTGATAGCCTTGTTCTTTGCGGCATCCTGCTTCTGGTTAGCGAGACCTTCGGCGAGGTTCTGCTTGAGTTCCTCGACGTCCTTCACGCCAATCTGCTTGCAGAATTCTTCGTCCATGGTCGGCGGAACGATTTCACGCACGTCAGTAATTTCCACCTTGAACTGGGCCGTCTTGCCGCGGTAACGTTCGTCCTTGTGGTCATCCGGGTACTTGAAATTAATTTCCTTGGTTTCGCCAGCGGTTGCACCGGTGAGGCCTTCGTCAAATCCCGGAGAGGCAGATTCACCGAGGAGGCTACGGAATTCCTTGTTTTCCGGGAGTTCCTGTTTTTCGCCGTCGATCACGACTTCAATATAGTTACCGACCACCACGTCGCCCTTCTTGGCTGCACGGTCCACGTGTTCATCCTTGCTCCACATCTGGATCAAGCGATCGTATTCGGCCTGGACTTCTTCTTCGTGAACGGCGGTTTCCGGAACGGTGACACCCGTGTCAGCATAGCCCTTGATGTCGATTTCCGGGTCCATTTCGACTTCGACCTTCAGTGCGATGTCGTTTTCCTTGTCGTCCTTGAAGTCAACGACCTTCATCTGGCCGACGGGGATGATATTTGCATTCTTGAGCGCTTCCTGAACGAGCTTGTTCACGACTTCGTCCACGGCTTCCTGACGGATAGCGCCGCCAAACTGCTTCAGGATCATAGCCTTCGGCACCATGCCCTGACGGAAACCCTTCATAGAGACCTGCTTCTTGTACTGGCCCAGTTTCTTTTCGAAGGGAGCCGTGAGGTCTGCCTGCGGGATGGTGATTTCGAGGGTGCGCACGGTTGCGCTTGTTTCTTTGATTTCTACGCTCATATGAACTCCGAGAGTCGGTTAAAAAAAGTATTGAAAAACATGCGAGAGGAGGGAGTCGAACCCTCACACCGAAGTGCCAGATCCTAAGTCTGGTGCGTCTGCCAATTCCGCCACTCTCGCGATTTTGCACCCAAAGATACAAAATTTTTCATTTACCGATACCTCCATTTACCTTATTTATCGTTAGGAAGGGCGATTTTGCAAAAGAAAGATGCTAATTTTTAGTCATGGAAATCACACCGACCAAAAGACAACTCTACCCCGATATCGCCTGCGGTTTTCTGATTATCCATATGGTATTCGGCCACATCACGCAACATGCGGGACTGTGGCAAGGGCAACAATCCCTGTACACTTTTTGGTGCAGCCTGATATTTTTCATGATGCCCTGGTTTTTCTTCAAGGCCGGAATGTTCTTTCGCGAAAAACCGACCCTCGTCGAAATCAAGGCTTCGGCCAAAAGGCTCCTGGTTCCCTTTGCCTTATTTTCATTCCTCGGCGCCTGCCTCGAATACGCCGCCAAAATGAGCCACGAAGGCTTTACGACCGTAGGCTTCATTCGAGACAACCTGCACGCCCTCCTTATGGGCGGCGCCCTCGAAAGTAACCCGCCGCTTTGGTTCCTGTTCAGCCTTTTCTTCGCAAGAATCATTTTCAACATTCTCTTCAAAAAACTGCCCGACCACATCATCGCCATTATCGGATTCCTTGCCGCCTGCGCCTTTATGCACGCGCCCCTGGACCTGCCCCATTATTTCGGAAACATCCCTGCAGGTCTATTCTTCCTTGCTGCCGGACATTTCTTAAAAGACAAGCAATTCAAGCGTCCCGTCCTTATAGCCGCCATCGTAACGTTCATTGCCATCTTTGCCTCCAACAACCCGCAAGTAGACATGCGACTCCACCATGTCTCTAGCGGTTTATATTTCTTATGGTTCCCCGCATCGCTTGCAGGCATCGTCATCCTCGACCATATCGCCAAAATCCGCCTACTCGAAAAAATAAGGTTGCAAGCCATCGGCAAGGATTCCATGACCTATTACGTTTTGCACTGGCTCGTCATCGTGTGCGTTTCGATTGTCGTCAAAAGAGTCCTGCCCGACGCCTCCACTGAATTAAAGATTGCGCTCTATACATTCGCTTGCGGAATCATCCTCCCCCTCACCGTCTTTATCCGGAAACGCATCAAATCATGCAAGCACTCAGAAACATCAAGATAGGCGTTTTCATATCTCTGGTCAATATCCTCATCCAGGGAGTTTCTGTCCTTGTCCAGAACCTTATCGCGAACAATTTGGGAATTGTCAAGTTCGGATCCTTCGGAATCCTGCAAAGCGATTACACCATTTTCTGCGCCCTCGCCGATTTTGGCATGGCAACGCTGATTCTAGCCTTTTTCGGCAAGCGCGCGACAAACGGCACCCTGTTCACCAACGTTTTGCAACTGAGACTCTTTATGACGGCGCTGACAGCCATTGCCATGGTCGTCTTCGCATTCACCGTCCGAAGAGGGAGCGATATCTTTGAGGGCGAACTGGTTCTTGCACTTGGCCTGCTTCTTCAGCATGCGTTTTTTGACTGGTACTTCATTTGCGGAAACTTCTGGAAAAAGCTCCTGATTTCAAAAGTTCTCCACACACTGTCTTACTGTACCGTCATGGGAATCGCCCTCTGGGTACTCAAACTCGATTCCATTCCCCTGATTGCGCTTGCCATGGTGATTGCAGCCCTGCCCGCGTTCGGGTTCGGTGTCGGTCAGGCGTTCACCTTCAAGATTTTCCGCATCGGTTTGCACACGGTCAAGTTCTTCAAGCTCATGTTCAAATCGGCATGTCCCTATGCGCTTTCGAGCATCGCAAGCTTCGCCTACTTACCGGTTGGCCTTTACACGGTAGCGCACTTTACAACGCCCGAGTTCCTGGGTGCCTACAATTTCTCGCACAAGCTCGTCATTCTCGCCTCAAGCCTCATGGTGCACTTCATTTCGTCAAGCCTCATTACCTTGCACCAGACCGATACACGCGTTCTCCACCTGCGCGACCAGGCCGTATTCACGCTTTTCATCGTAGCGGTCACGACACCCTTCTGGCTGTTCCCGCAATACACGCTCCGCATCGTTTTCTTTGCCGCCCCCTGGACACCCGACGTCCTTGAAACCAGTTGCTACTGCCTGCGCATTCTCGCCTGCTCCCTGATTCTGCAAGCGACACGCATGGGAATGATTTCGACCTTGCTCAAGGAAAAACGCACATGGCTCTACGGCACCATGATTACCATTGGCGGCGTGATAAATATTGCAGTCTGTATCGGCGGCGCAAGCCTGCTCAAGGCGCCCTACATTCCGATGCTCACCCTTTCGGGCGATTTATGCCTGAGCCTGTTCCTGCTCGCTTACTTTGTCAAGAACCGCAGGTTCCGCTGGTAATTCTTTTTCCGTGCCGCGCTTTTGCCACATGCACACGGTAGAAACAAAATAAATCACCGCACCCCAGATGCAGAAAATGCCTTGCTTGTAACCCGCCGTAAAGAACCACCACCCCACAAAGTAGATGAAGTAGGTATACATCAGAATCTGCCGCGGGGTAAAGGGCTTGCACAAACGCAAATGAAGCACCGTGAGGCCGATTCCGCACAAGAGCGGAAACAGGAGCACGCCGAGCAAGTGGAAATCCTTATAAACTTCCCATAGATAGTTCACCGTGTTGAACCCTTCCACCTTCTGGATTCTGTCATTAAAGGCGTCATCCCAGCGGAAACTGGTCCTGAACGAACCCGTGAGTCTTGCGTATTCGAATATGCCGTTAAAGAAGTCGATACCGTAGGTGTGCGGGTGTATTTCGCGGTCGGTCGGCGGGTTCAGCGCATAATCCAGGTTCCAGTAGTTGTTCGCCAGGTACTTGTAGGGCAGTTCCAGCACCACATCCATCGCCTTGCCTTCGGCGGAACTGCCACCATACTGGTCACGAAGACTGCTTATCGATACGAACACCGCAATGGCAACCACCAAAAGCGTCGTAATGACAATCGGCGAAATCCGCTTGTACAGGTAGTTCACAAAAATCAAGAAGAAACCCGCATTGAAAAACAGAGTCGTTCTGTTCGGGTATGTCATCAGGTTTACGGCGATCGTCACAAACACCATGACAAAGGCCACATGGCGTACCCACTGCACATCGTTGAACTTCTTAAAAGACGCTACGCCGAAAAGCAGTACGCACAACGGACCGCTATTGAACAGGAGTGTGTAGTAGCCGTAGTTGATATCTTTCGTCATCCACTTGGCCGGGCTATCCGTGAATATGATCAGGTTGCCCACCACCGAGTATACGCCATAAACGCCCACAAGGAACAGGCAGAACACGCCGAACGAAAGCACCAGGTGAATAGTCCAGTTATAACGCCTGGGAGCCACAGGCTCTGCAACGTTGACCGGCAATCCCTTCGACTTCGCGTGAAGCCTCGCAATAATACAGCCGCCTGCAAACGACAAGAATCCGAGAAGCCACACGCCCCAGGTATAAAGCTTAAAGTCGCTCATCGCCCTGTTTATCTGCAGATATGAGATAGCGAGGGTAATGCACTGCGCAAAGCAATAGACATTGAGCGGACTAAAGAAATCCTTCTTGAACCACCAAGACTGGAATAGGCAAAAAATGACTACCAGAAGAAGGGCGGCGCTGACCGGATATTCTACTATCCACGAAAACACGGGCTAGCCCTTGTTCTTTTTAAAGAATCCCTTGAAGGTGTTCCATTCCATAGCTACCGAGGACCCGCGCTTCGATTCGCTCTCCAGGAAGCCAAGCAAGTTGCTGACAATAGTCGCAATAATGCAGGCCACAGAAAACACGAACACCAGGGTGACACCTCTCAGAGGGTAAATCTTCTTGTCGTTTTCCCAAGGCGGTTCAAGCACATGCAAGTTCGTAAGCATCTTCGCTTCTTCCATGCGCATCTGTTCGCTCTGCTGGCGAAGCAACTTGTACATGGCCTCTTGCACGCGAATCTCTGTTTCGCGGCGCATGTATTCGGCGGCAAGTTCCGGAGACTTCTTGAGGGCGACCATGCCCATGTTCTCGTGGCGACCCTTCAAGGCACCGTGCAAGGCCGAATTCACGCCCTGGTAACGCTTGGTGAGTTCGTCATAGCGCTTGCTCTTTTCACCGCGGTCAGCCTTTTCGAAAGCCATTTCAATCGCCACCTCTTCGCGCTTAGCCTGCAAGGCACCCAAGTACTTGATTGTCGATTCAAGCTGAACATCAGGGTCATAGAAATTGTTGTCCACCTGGAACTTCACAAATTCCTTGATCAAGGAATCCAGAGCCATTTCACAGGAATCGAGCCTGCTCTGGAAATAAATTCTTGACTGCCTAGCCTGCGCCGTCTTGAAGGCGTTAAATGCGGAGTCCGCCTTTTCAAGCATGAAGGCTACAATCTTTGCGGCAAGCCTAAAGTCTTCGTCTTCCATGGAGACGGCGAACATGTCCTCCTTGTTGACTTCTACCGCAAAATTCTTGCGGAATTCCTTCAACAAGTCCGCATGGAAATCGCCATCGAATTCATAATGCTCCGCCAGGTTGAATTCCCTAATCACCTGGTCATGCAATTCCCACGAATTGAAAATCGTCCAGACAGCGTTCTCATCTTCGTCGCTATTGGAAAGCCCAAGAAGCGCGCCCATGCCGGAAGCGCCACCGAGCATTGAACTCAAACCGCTCAACGACGTCTGAGACGAAGACGGTGGAGTCACCACGGCCGTCGCCGCATACACGGGCTTAATGACCCACATGACAAGCACAAAGGCGACAATCGTGGGAATAAGGACAATCGCTAGGCACAACTTGAAATGCTTCAAGTCGTTATTCAGCAAGCGAAGGCAGACTTCGATAAAACCGACAGATTCCTGCTTTTCCATACAAAACTACTTATAGTTGACGTAAATGATGAATGCCGAAGAAATCACCGTAAGGAGCGACGCCAAGAACAACGTGAAATCCTTGAAAGATTCATAATGGCTCTTCGGGATTTCGATATAGTCGCCCGGCATAATCTGGTCTTCGGTCACGCTCAGTTTCAAAGGTTCAGGGCTCTTGCCACGCCATACCTTGACCTGGCTCCACGATCCCGTAATCGTGTTGATGCCAGACGCCGCCACGTAATCAATGGCATGCCACGACGGGTCGTAAGGATAGCGACCCAGGTAGTTCACGGCACCGCCCACATATACAAGCATTTCCTGCACGGAAAATTCCACTTCGGTATTCGGAGCAACAGTCGTCTTGCTCATTTCGGAAATATCGATCCAGCGCGGAGCCTTGCCCGGTTCACGAACGCAAGCGGCCTTGTAGCCGTAGTTATGCAAGCGGTAGCCTCCGACTAGGTCGAAGTATTCCTGCAAGGTACGACCTTCCTGGTAGGCGGCACTGGTCCTGTAGCCCGGGAAAATCAACGAAACGTTTTCGCCCATCTTCACAAACGGCACATAAACCTTGTCGCCCTGTTCCAGCATGATGTCGTTATCGAATTCACCCTTCGTCGCCATGGCGCTGTAATCCACGTGAATCGTATCCTTACCGCGAATCACCTGCACATCTTCGATGTCGGCGCTCAAAAGGGTTCCGCCCACCTTGCGCAAGAACATACTCAGTCTCGTCTGCGGTTCCACCAGCTGCTGGCCCACTTCCGAAATGGCACCCATGGCATTCACCTTGAATTTCTTGAGCACGGAAAGCTGCACAAAGCACTGGTCACGCTTGTAACGCTTGGCTGCAAGGTCCAGAATCAATTCTCGCGCCTCGGCAAGCGTCTTGCCACCCACGATAACGCCACCGCATTCTTCAATGGCGACAGATCCATCCGGATACACCTGTACAGTCAAATAATTGTCTTCGAGCATCAAGTCCAAAAAATCGCCGGGGCCAAGCACGTAGCTCGAATCAACAGGGGCTTCAGCAGAAGCCGGCTGCATCACGGCCGAACTGCGCGACGAGATCCCACCCTTCTTCGAAGAAATAAGTCCCGAGCCAAAAAGGTCGTCATCAGCAAAAAGGCTAACGCAAAGTAAAGCTATGAATAGTATAAAGTTACGCATGTCTCTATAAAATACAAAATTAAAGAGTAAAGATACTAGTCGATAGTTAATAGTTGCTAGGATTTTTTATCCAAGGTCAAATATCAAAAAAAGAGGGAGCCGACATGCATCGGCCCCCATCTCCAATCTTTTGCACAAAGATCAATTATGCCTTGCTTTCGCCTTCGACCATGCTCACAGCTTCGGACTTGGGCTGTTCGCTAGCCTTCTTGGCCTTCACGACGATTTCGTCTTCGACGAGACCGACGAGAGCCATTTCGGAAGCGTCACCAGCGCGGTTCGGGCCGAGCTTGATGATGCGGGTGTAGCCGCCGTTACGGCCAGCATAGCGAGGACCGATCGTTGCGAACAGGTCCTGCACAGCCTTCGGGCTCATCACGAAGCGAGAAGCTTCACGACGTGCAGAAAGGTCACCCTTCTTTGCATAAGTGATCATGCGATCCACGCAGCTGCGGACGAGCTTAGCCTTGTGGAGAGTAGTGCGCACGTAGCGGTTGCTCTGCTCGGCTTCCATGCCCTTCTCAAGAATAGAAGTGGTAAGAGCGCGGAGGATGGCACGCTTGTGCTGGGCATTCACGCCCAATTTCTTGTTTTTTACACCGTGTCTCATGTTTAATCCTTCAAGTAGTCATCGACGTCCATGCCAAAAGAGAGGCCCATGGAGGTCAACACCTCGTTAAGTTCCACCAAGGACTTCCGACCGAAGTTCTTGTATTTAAGCATATCGTTTTCCTTGTTGCGCACAAGTTCGCCGACGGTATGGATGTTAGCCATACGGAGGCAGTTGCTGGAGCGAACGGAGAGTTCCAAGTCGTCCACGCGGGTGCGCAGGAGCTGGGCGATACGCTGACGTTCTTCATCCATTTCAAGTTCTTCGGGGCTTTCGAGATCGCCTTCGAAGTTGATGAAAATTTCCAAGTGGTCCATGAGGAGCTTTGCAGCGTATGCAAGAGCGTCTTCCGGATCGATGGAACCGTCAGTCGTGATTTCCAGTTCCAGACGGTTGTAGTCCGTCTTCTGGCCAACGCGGGTATCGCTGATGTGCATCGCGACTTTCTGCACCGGGTTGAAGTTGGCGTCCATGGCGATCACGCCAATCGGAGCGTCCTTGTCCTTCAATTCGTCGGCAGTGACGTAGCCGCGACCGCTGGAAATCTTCACTTCCAGGGAGAGCGATGCGTTACCGTTCAAGGTAGCGATATGGACGTCCGGAGTCAAGATGGCGACATTCGGATTGTCCATGAAGTCCTTGGCCGTGACTTCGCCTTCGCCGGACATGTCCAAGCGGAGCGTTTCGTCGTGGTCGGACAGGAGCTTCACGCGGATGCTCTTGAGATTCAGGATGATATCAGTGACATCTTCCTTCACACCCGGAATCGTCGAAAATTCCTTATCGACGCCTTCAATTTTCACGGAGACAATAGCCGCACCCTGCAGAGAGGAAAGGAGCGAACGACGGAGGGCGTTACCGAGGGTAATACCCCAGCCACGTTCCAAAGCCTCTACGACAAACTTGGCGTAGCGACCATCTTCGCCGGTTTCCACTTTCTGGAAGCTGCGCGGCATCTGAAGTGATTTCCACATCATTGGCGATACCTCTTTTTATTAGACTCTTCTCTTCTTTTTAGGACGGCAACCATTGTGCGGAACGCCCGTCACGTCTCGAATAGAGAGAACTTCGAGGCCCGCATTCTTGATAGCACGGACAGCGGATTCACGACCGCCACCTGCGCCCTTGACGCGGACATCTACCTTGCGCATACCGAGGTCGAAAGCCTTGTGGGCAGCGACTTCAGCGGCGAGCTGGGCAGCAAACGGAGTGCTCTTGCGAGAGCCCTTGAAACCGGAGTTACCCGGAGAGCCCCAAGCGACCACGTTGCCGCGAGCATCGGTGATAGAAACGATTGTATTGTTGAAGGAAGCGAACACGCAGGCGATGCCCTGGATGTCAATACGCTTCTTGCCCTTCTTGACCTTTTCTTCTGTAGCAGCAGCGACCGGAGCTTCGGCAGCGGCAGCAGTTTCCTTAATTTCTTCTTCAGCCACGATGAATCTCCTTACTTCTTCTTGTTAGCCACAGTCTTCTTGGGGCCCTTACGAGTGCGGGCATTGGTACGGGAGCGCTGACCGCGAACGGGGAGACCCTTGCGGTGGCGGATGCCGCGATAGCAGCCAATATCCTGCAGACGCTTAATGTTCAAGGTGATTTCTGCGCGGAGCTGACCTTCCACGGAGTATTCGTCTTCGAGGAGATGACGAATCTTACCTTGTTCTTCTTCAGTCAGGTCGTCACACTTCTTGTTCTTGTCGATGCCCAGCTGAGCACAGACCTTATTAGCGGTGAACAGACCGACACCATAGATTGCCGTCAGACCGTATTCAACAGTCTTGTTTTTCGGTAAATCGACACCAGCGATACGTGCCATACGATCTCCTTATCCCTGCTTCTGCTTGTGACGGGGGTTCTTCGAACAGATGATGCGCAATACACCCTTACGGCGGATGATCTTGCAGTTTTCACATCTGGGTTTAATGGAGGCTTTGATTTTCATAGGTTTGACCTTTCTTTGAAAATACCTATTACTTGTAACGGTATGTGATTCGCCCACGATTGAGATCGTAAGGAGAAATCTCTACCAACACTTTGTCGTCCGGCAAAATTCGAATGAAATGCCGACGCATTTTTCCTGAAACATGAGCGAGAATCTCGTGGCCATTTCCGAGTTGGACACGGAAGAAGGCGTTGGGAAGAGCTTCCAACACAACACCTTCTACTTGTATTCCTTCTTCTTTAGCCACTAAGACGCCATCCTGCCGCGAATGCGGCCATGCTTGAGGAAACCTTCATAATTCTTGGTATGCAACTGGGCTTCGAGTTGACGGAGCGTATCCAGCGCCACACCGACCACGATAAGTACCGAGGTGCCCCCAATATAGAAACTCATATTGAGTGCGTCTTTGAGATGGAGCGGACCAACACTGATTAAAGCGAGGAAAAGCGATCCAGGCAAAGAAATTCTCGTGAGAACGTGGTCTATGTACTTTGCAGTTTCGTTACCCGGACGGATTCCCGGAATAAATCCACCACTTCTCTTGAGGTTTTCGGCAATGTCGTTAGGGTTGTACTGGATTGCCGTGTAGAAGTAGGTGAAGAATATAATCAGGAGAGCGAAGATCACACTATAGGTAATGTGACCCGGGATGAACGCAGCCGCAAAGGACTGCATCGCAGAAACGTTCGGGAACCAGGAAGCGATCATGGCCGGAATGAACATGATGCAGCTTGCGAAGATCACGGGAATCACGCCAGCGGTATTCACCTTGAAAGGCAGATAGCTGGACTGGCCGCCCACGACCTTGGAACCTACGGTCCTGCGAGGACTTTGGAGTGGAATGCGACGGTTCGCTTGCTCGACGAATACGATAAAGCCGATAATCAGCACGACGACAGCGAGAATAAAGATCTCGATGGCGAGAGGCTGGATATCTTCCTTAAACATTTCAATTTCGGCAAGGGCAGCCCGCGGAAGGCCGCCGACGATACCGGCGAAGATGATAAGAGAAATACCGTTACCCACACCGTGCGAGGTTATCTGCTCGCCCAGGTACATCACGAAGATCGTACCGGCGGTGAAGGTCAGGGTAGCTAGTAAACGGAAACCGATGTTTCCGGCGCCCGTAGCGAAGTCATCAGCCAAGACAGACACTCCGGCACCGGTAGCGGTTGTCACCTTAAGGGACGAAAGCCACACAGAAATGCCCCATCCCTGCAAGGCAGCGAGAGCTACCGTAAAGTAACGGGTATATTGGTTCAGCCTGGCGCGCCCTTCCTGACCTTCCTTCTGAAGCATCTGGATAGCGGGAATCACGGAGCCCATCAACTGGATGATAATGCTCGCGCTGATGTACGGCATGATACCTAGGGCGAAGATAGTCGCTTTAGCGAATGCACCACCCGTAAAGGAGTCATACAGACCGAACAAATTATTCGAGTTACGGAAGAACTCCGCCAGGACGGCAGAATTCACTCCGGGGATAGTGATGTGTGCGCCAAGGCGATAGATGATCAAGACACCGAGCGTAAAAAGGAGCTTTTTACGCAGGTCTTCGATCTTGAACGCATTAGCGAACGCATCAAGGGCTTTCTTGAGAGCTTCCATTAGACGATC
This sequence comes from Fibrobacter succinogenes, assembly GCA_902756345.1. GTDB lineage: Bacteria > Fibrobacterota > Fibrobacteria > Fibrobacterales > Fibrobacteraceae > Fibrobacter. The sequence goes on from CACVQR010000015.1 coordinate 46,127, forward strand.
TCGACTTTGCCGCCAGCAGCTTCGATCATGGCCTTGGCCTTTTCGCTGATGGCGTTAACCTTTACATTGATTGCCTTGTCGATGGTACCAAAAGCGAGGACCTTGATAGGCAGTTCGATGTTCTTGATGAAACCCTGGTCAAACATTGCCTGGGCGTCGAAGTCCGTCACACTGCAAGAAGCAAGCTTCTTGAGGTTAACGATCTGCGTGTCCTTGGCGAAGTGAGACTTGAAGCCACGCTTCGGGATGCGACGGTGGATCGGCATCTGGCCGCCTTCGAAGGCGACGCGACCGGCCTGAGCACTCTTACGAGCACCGGCACCCTTCTGGCCACGGCCAGCGGTGGTGCCCCAACCGGAACCCGGACCGCGACCAATGCGCTTGCGGCTCTTGCCCTTGGCAGCCTTGCCAGGATTGAGAGTATTGAGTTCCATCTTAGATCTCCTCGACCTTCACCATGTCAGCCACGGCATTGATCATGCCCTGGATGCTGGGGGTCAAAACGTGTTCAACAGACTGTCCGATCTTACGGAGGCCGAGAGCAGCCACGTTAGCGCGGTGCATCGGGAGACGGCGGACAGTACCCTTAATCAAAGTAATACGAACTTTCTTCATCGTGTATTACTCCTTAGGCATTGGCACCGCGGAGAGCGGCGCAGTCCTGTTTGTTCTTCTGAGCCAAGAGACCTTCGAGGCAGGCGCTCACGACAGTGCTCGGGTTGGAAGAACCGTGAATCTTGGTGAGGATGTTGCGCACACCGGCCAGTTCGAGAACGGCACGGGCAGCGGCACCGGCGATAACACCAGTACCCGGGGCAGCCGGCATCAAGAGGATGCGGGTTGCGCCGCTCTTGACTTCGATGTCATGGGGAATGGTGCCGTCGAGGAGCTGCACTTCAACGATGTTACGCTGGGCGGCTTCGGTACCCTTACGGATAGCTTCGGAAACTTCCTTAGCCTTACCGAGACCAACACCGACCTTGCCGTTCTTGTTGCCAACGACAACGAGAGCGGAGAAGGACATACGGCGACCGCCCTTGACGGTCTTAGCGCAACGGTTGATGTGTACAACCTTGTCTTCAAATTCAGAAACTTGAGCTTCGCGTTCCAAAGTGTACCTCACTAGAATTTGAGTCCGCCTTCACGAGCTCCCTCAGCGAGAGCCTGAACGCGACCGTGATAGATGTAACCGCCGCGGTCAAAGACCACGGATTCAATGCCCTTGGACTTCGCGACTTCAGCAATCTGGATACCGAGCTGCTTGCTCTGTTCCGACTTCGTCATTTCACCAAACTTAGCCTGGAATTCCTTGGCAGTCGTGGTGAGCTGGACGAGAGACTTGTTGTTTTCGTCATCGATAATCTGGGCGACCATGTGAGACAAGGAACGGCGAACAGCCAAACGAGGGCATTCTGCAGTTCCGACAACAGACTTGCGCACACGTTCATGGCGTGCGATTCTGGACTGGATTCTTTTCTTAGCAATTGCAGTCATAGTTTACCCTTATTTACCTGTCTTCTTACCTTGCTTACGACGGACAATTTCGCCTTCGTACTTGACGCCCTTGCCCTTATACGGTTCAGGCTTCCTGTACTTGCGGATTTCTGCCGCAGCTTGGCCGACCTTCTGCTTATCGATGCCCTTGATAGAAATCTTCAGCGGGTCAACAGCCTTGAGTTCAACGCCTTCCGGGGCCTTGAAGATAACCGGATGAGAGAAGCCGAGAACCAAGTTGAGGTCCTTGCCCTTCTGTTCCACACGGTAACCAACGCCGACGATTTCGAGCGTCTTCTGGAAACCCTTGGTCACGCCTTCGACCATGTTGGCAACGAGAGCGCGAGTAGTGCCATGGATGGCACGGGTGAACTTCTGATCGTCAGGACGGGAGAAGGAAAGCTGGTTGCCTTCGAGCTTGATTGCAATCAGTTCATGAACGTCGGTCTCGAGCTTGCCGAGAGGACCTTCAACCTTGATGTTCTGACCATTGACGGCGACTTTCACGCCGGCCGGGATATTGATAATAGCTTTACCGATACGGGACATCTTTACCATACCTTTGCGATGACTTCACCACCCACGTTTTCCTTGCGGGCTTCGTGGTCGGTCATCACGCCTTTAGATGTGGAGATGATAGCATAGCCAAGGCCGTTGCGGACGCGCGGAAGCTTAGCAGCGTCGACATAGTGACGCAGACCAGGCGAAGAAATGCGCTGGATGCCCTGGATAGCGGATTCGCCCTTCGTGTAACGGAGGAGGACCTTGAGGATGCCCTGCTTACCGTCATCGACGACGACGAACTTTTTAATGAAACCTTTTTCCTGCAACACGCGAGCGATTTCACGCTTCAAGTTGCTGGCAGGAATGTCCACCACGGGGAGCTTTGCCGAAGCGGCATTGCGGATACGGGTGAGCATATCGGCGATAGGATCTGTCATTGCCATGAGTATACTCTCCTTACCAAGACGACTTTGTGATACCGGGGATTTCGCCGGCGAGTGCCATTTCGCGGAAGCAAATACGGCAAAGGCCAAAGCGGCGCATAAAGGCGTGCGGCCTACCGCAACGCTTGCAACGGTTGTACCCACGAACGGTATACTTCGGAGTACGCTTGCATTTTTCAATCATTCTTTTGCTTGCCATGGTATTACCTTACTTCCTGAAGGGGAGTCCAAGTTCTTCAAGCAGGGCGCGGCCTTCTTCGTCCGTCTTTGCAGAGGTCACGAAGGAGATGTCCATACCGAAGGTACGAGAAATCTTGTCGATGTCGATTTCAACAAAGATCGTCTGTTCCTTGATGCCGAGGGTGAAGTTACCCATGCCATCAAAGCCACGGCGTGCGAGACCACGGAAGTCACGGACACGCGGGAGGTCGATGTTGATGAAACGGAAGAGGAAGTCCCACATGTTGTCGCCGTGCAGGGTGACCTTGGCACCAATGCCAATGCCTTCGCGCAGGTGGAACTGGGCGATAGCCTTCTTGGCGTTGGTGACGACAGCCTTCTGACCGGTAATAGCGGTCAGGGTATCAACGGCTTCATCCAGGATCTTGCGGTTAGAGGCGGCAGCGCCGACACCCATGTTGAGCACGATCTTCTGGAGGCGGGGAATTTCCATCACGTTCTTGTAAGCAAACTTCTGCTGCAAGGCCGGAACTACTTTTTCGAGATAAAATTGCTTCATCTGGTTCATGTGTTACCTCTAGATAGCCTTGCCGGACTTGACGCTCACGCGGGAAGCCTTCTTGCCGGCTTCGCGCACGATACGGGTACGGACAGGAGTGTTGCCTTCGAGGAGCATCACGTTGGAAATGTCGATCGGCAGTTCCTTTTCGATGATGCCACCAGTCTGATTGGTCTGAGACGGCTTTTCATGACGCTTGCGGACGTTCACGCCCGAAACGGTCACCTTACCGCCCTTGACACTAATCACGGTGCCGGTCTTGCCCTTGTTGGCACCGGAAATCACCTTGACGTTATCATTCTTCTTGATGTTTGCCATTAGAGAACCTCAGGTGCGAGGGAGATGATCTTCATGTATTTCTTGTCGCGGAGCTCACGAGCCACCGGTCCAAAAATACGGGTTCCACGAGGTTCGCCATCCTTGTTGATGAGAACCACGGCGTTGTCCGAGAAACGGATGAACGTGCCATCCGGACGGGCAATTTCTTTGCGAGTGCGCACGACGACGGCGTCAGCTACGGAACCCTTCTTCACCTTGCTCTGGGGGATTGCGTCTTTGACGGCAACCTTGATGACATCACCGATGCTGGCATAGCGACGGTTGGTGCCACCCAAAACGCGGATGCAGGCGACTTCCTTGGCTCCACTGTTATCGGCCACGACGAGTCTGGTTTCTTCTTGAATCATATTCGCCTTACTCCAAAACGATTATTTCTTCTTAGCTACAATGCGAACGAGGCGCCAGCGCTTCGTTGCAGAGAGCGGACGAGTTTCCATGATTTCCACCAGGTCGCCTTCACCGGCTTCGTTGTTTTCATCGTGAGCCTTGAGCTTCTTGGTGGTGGTCATGATCTTGTTGTACACCGGGTGACGCTTACGGTTTTCAACTACGACGGTGATGGTTTTGTCCATCTTGTCAGAGCTGACGACACCCTGTCTTACCTTACGAAGGTTTCTATCCATTTCCTGCTCCTGCCCGGCTTATGCCTTGGCCTTTTCGGTGAGGATGGTCTTGACCCTAGCGATATCCTTGCGGGTATTGCGGATCGAAGAGGGTTTTTCCAAGTTACCGAGCTTGGCAGCCATACGGTAATTGAACAAATCGAGATTCAACTGAGCCAGTTTTTCCTTGAGCTGGTCAACGCCCAGTTCCTTTAATTCACGTGCCTTCATTAGATCTCCGATTCTTCGATGATTTTGCACTTGAGGGGGAGCTTCTGTGCTGCGACATGGAGAGCTTCCATGGCCAGTTCACGTTCGACACCACCCATTTCGAAAATGATGCGACCCGGGAGGATAACGGCTGCCCAGAATTCGACGGCGCCCTTACCCTTACCCATACGGGCTTCAGCAGGGTGACGGGTAACCGGCTTGTCGGGGAAGACGCGGATCCAAACGCGGCCACCGCGCTTGATCTTACGGGTCATGGCGATACGAGCGGCTTCAATCTGACGAGCAGTCAGCCAGCACTTTTCAAGAGCCTGAATGCCGAATTCGCCGAAGGCGATGGAGTTGCCGCGGGAGGCAATGCCCTTCATGCGGCCTTTCATCTGCTTACGATGTAATGTTCTTTTAGGACTCAGCATAATTACTTCTCTCTCTTGTTATCGTTCATGACGTCCTTGCCAATCTTTTCGCCGTGCATGATCCACACCTTGATACCGATGGCACCATAGACGGTCTTGGCAATGGCAGTCGCGTAATCGATGTCGGCGCGGAGAGTGTGCAGAGGCACGCGGCCTTCGGCATACTTTTCGACGCGGGCAATTTCGGCACCACCGAGGCGGCCACCGCACTGCACCTTGATACCTTCAACGCCCATGCGCATAGCGGACTGGATAGCGCGCTTCATGGCACGACGGAAGGAAATACGCTTTTCGAGCTGACGAGCGATGTTTTCGGCAACCAGCTTGGCATCCGTTTCCGGGCGCTTGATTTCCTGGACGTTAATATAGATTTCTTTACCGGTGAGGAACTGGAGTTCGCCCTTGAGCTTTTCCAATTCTTCGCCCTTACGGCCAATCACGATACCCGGACGGGCGGTAAAGAGGTTCACGTTCACCTTCTTGACGGTGCGTTCGATGCCGACCTTGGAAAGGGAGGCATGTTCAAAACGCTTCATCAAGTAGCGACGGAGCACGATGTCTTCATAAAGAAGATCGGCAAACTTGTCTTCGGCATACCACTTGGATTCCCAGCCGCGGATAACGCCAAGACGAAGACCATTCGGATGAGTTTTCTGACCCATTTTAATTACTCCTTGTTGGCCACAACGACTGTGATGTGAGAGAGCGGCTTTTCGATACGGAAAGCACGGCCCTGGGAACGCGGGTGAATACGCTTCATGATGGTACCACCGTCGGCAGTGATGGTCTTGACGACCAGTTCTTCGGCGGCAACGGCACCAGCGGCCTTCTGCTTGAAGTTAGCGACAGCGGACTTCAGAGCATTTTCGACCAGCGGAGCACCCTTGGTCTGCGTGTGGAGAATAGAAAGCATTGCGAATGCTTCTGCAACGGACTTGCCGCGAACCAGGTCGACAACGCGACGGAGCTTGCGAACGCCGTAACGGACGTTTTTCACTTTAGCAACAGCTTGCATTATTTCTTTCCTCCAGCAGCGGTTTCAGTCTTACGGTGACCGCGGAAAGTACGGGTCATGGAGAATTCACCCAGCTTGTGGCCGACCATGTTTTCGGTCACGTACACGGGGATGAACTGCTTGCCGTTATAGACGGAGAACGTAAGTCCGACCATATCAGGAATGATGGTGGAACGACGGGACCAGGTCTTGATAGCCTGTTTCTTGTCGGAACCGGCCATCGCCTGGGCTTTGCTCAAAACGTGGGAATCCACGAAAGCACCTTTCTTAAGGGATCTGGACATGAATTAGGCCCTCTTCTGACGACGACGTACGATAAACCTATCGGTACGCTTATTGTTACGAGTTTTGGCACCCTTAGAGTTCTTACCCCAAGGAGAGCACGGATGACGACCACCAGAGGTACGACCTTCACCACCACCAAGGGGGTGATCGACCGGGTTCATAACGACACCACGGACGGACGGGCGAATGCCGAGCCAGCGAGAGCGGCCTGCAGAACCCGAGGATTCATTCATGTGATCGATATTGGAAACCTGACCCACGACGGCGAGGCAATCTTCCGGAATGTAGCGAACTTCGCCACTCGGGAGCTTGACCTGGCAGAGTTTGCCGTCTTTAGCGACGAGTTCTGCACCTGCACCAGCGGAACGAGCGATCTGAGCGCCCTTGCCCGGTTTCATTTCGATGTTGTGGATAATGGTGTTCAGCGGAATATCGCGGAGCGGAATAGCGTTACCGACGCGGAATTCGGCACCTTCGCCAGAATTCAGCACATCACCAACCTTGACGTCAGCCGGAGCGATGATGTAGCAGCGCTTGCCGTTCAGGTACTTGACCAGAGCGATACGAGCGGAACGGTTCGGATCGTATTCGATCGTTTCGACAGTGCAGGGGATGCCAGCGAACTGACGCTTGAAATCGATGATACGATACAGTTTCTTGTGACCACCACCGCGACGGCGGGAGGTGATTTCACCGGCGTTGTTACGGCCGGAGCTACGCTTGATGCCTTCGGTGAGCGGCTTGTACGGCTTTTCCGCAGTGATTTCCTTGCGGTCACCAATCTGCTTGTAGCGCAGCGTCGGGGTAAGCGGGCGATAAGACTTCAGACCCATGATTATACTCCTTCGAACTCGGCAATCTTTTGCCCGGCCTTAAGCGTGATGTAGGCCTTCTTCCAGTTGGACTTCTTGCCGGCGACCATGCCCATACGAACGCGCTTCATCTTGCCGCGGTTGATAAGGGTATTGACGGAATCGACCTTGACACCGAAACGCTTTTCGATAGCGTCCTTGATCTCGGTCTTCGTTGCGGTCTTGGCAACCTTGAATACATACTTGTGCACGTCATTACGCACAGCAGCCATCAAACGGGCAGTAGCTTCGGTAATGTGCGGTGCAACGAGAATTTCGTGAAGTTCACTCATTAGCGGCCTCCTTCCAGTTCGGCGAGAGCTGCCTGGGAGATGACGACGTTGTTGGCGCGAACGATGTCGTATGTGTTGACATCGGCAACGCGTGCGCAACGGCACCAAGGAATGTTGTTAGAAGAGAGGTAAAGGTTCTTGTCAGCTTCGCTCACGAGGAAGAGAGCGTTGCGCTGTTCGAGACCGGCCTTGTTGAGGACGGCGAGGAGATCCTTAGTCTTCGGGGCGTTGAAAGCGAGAGCTTCGAACACCTGCACCTTGCCTTCGGCAGCCTTAGCAGCGAGAGCAGAGCGGAAAGCGATCTTCTTGACCTTCTTGTTCACCTTTTCAAAGTAGTCATGGGACTTCGGACCATGAGCCTTGGCACCACGAACCCACACAGCAGAGGTGTTCTGACCGGAACGAGCGCGGCCCGTGCCCTTCTGCTTCCAGGGCTTCTGACCACCACCGCTAACGGCGGACTTGTTCTTGGTCTGGGCAGTGCCCTGACGGTTGTTGTTCAGGATAGCCTTGATATGCAAGTACATGCAGACCTTGTTGACTTCCTGATCGAACATGGCCGGGAGCTGAATATCATTCTTGAAATCGCCAGTAGCGGCGAAAAGCTTTGCTGTAGCCATTAGTCTTTCCTCACCACGATGATGCTGTTCTTTGCACCGGGAACTGCGCCGCGGACAAAGATCAGGTTGCGGTCGCCGTCAACCTTGACGACCTGGAGGTGCTTCACGGTCACTTTCTTGTTACCGAACTGACCGGCCATACGCTTGCCCGGGAAAACGCGGCCCGGATAAGAGTGAGCGGACGTACCACCCGGTTCGCGCATGTTGTGCGTACCGTGAGAACGAGGACCGCTGTGGAAGTTATGGCGCTTGATGGTACCGGAGAAGCCGTGACCCTTGGAGAGGCCAGAGACATTCACCATCTTCACATCGGCGAAGTCAGCTGCACCGAATTCCTTGCCAACCGGCCAGGCTTCGAGATCAGCGACATCGAATTCAGCGAGGTGTTCACGAACAGCAACGTCAGCCTTCTTGAAGTGGCCGATTTCTGCCTTGTTGGCACGCTGTTCTTTCTTGAGACCAAAGCCGATCTGGACAGCAGTGTAGCCGTCCTTCTCTTCTGTCTTATGGCAAACGACCACGCACGGACCGGCTTCGAGAACCGTTACAGGAACGCGTTCGCCCTGTTCCGTGAACACTTGGGTCATTCCCAATTTCTTTGCGAGAATACCGTTCATTGTTATTAAACCTTAATTTCGACTTCAACGCCTGCCGGCAAGTCAAGTTTCATGAGGGAATCTACAGTCTGCGGCGTAGCATCAAGGATGTCGATAAGACGCTTGTGCGTACGGGATTCGAACTGTTCACGGGAAGTCTTGTCGATATGCGGAGAGCGAATCACCGTATACTTCTGGATCTTCGTCGGAAGAGGGATGGGGCCGGCAATGCGTGCCCCAGTGTTCTTAGCTGTATTCACGATGTCTTGAGCGGAGCGGTCGATCATACGATGATCGAAGCTCTTCAAGCGAATACGAATGCGTTCACCAGCCATGATAATTCCTTACTTGATGATTTCGGTTACGGAGCCAGCGCCAACGGTACGGCCACCTTCGCGGATTGCGAAGCGGAGCTGCTTTTCCATTGCCACCGGGGCGATCAG
>CACVQR010000016.1 GCA_902756345.1 Fibrobacter succinogenes
TCAGTCGTACCGGGAAAATGGTGTAAACCAAAACAGTGAAACTGTCAACCCGGTCAGTAAAATCACCTAAAAAGTGTCAACCTTTTTCAGTGATGGTCAGAGTTTTTTGATGAAAAATGGCGAAAAACCGCTAAAATCGCCTTTTTTGAATTATTTCTTTGGAAAATATCCAAAAATGACGAATTATTTGTTTGGAAAATATCCAAAATTGATTATATTTTTCTTTGGAAAATGTCCGGAGGCGGTTCTAGAATGTATTTTGAGCGAAAAATTGACAAATTCTTGTTGGAATGGTCCAAGCAAAAAAGCCACAAGCCGCTACTGCTACGTGGGGCACGCCAAGTAGGGAAATCTAGTTCTGTTGAACACCTGGGTGAGCACTTCGAAAATTGCGTCAGCATCAATTTTGAAAAAAATCCGGAATACAAAGAGGTTTTTAACAAAAATCTGGATGTGAATAGAATCGTTGCTGAAATTTCCGCTATAAGTGCCAGGCCTATTATTCCTGGACGGACGCTCCTTTTTCTAGATGAGGTTCAGCTCTGCCCCGAAGCGATCATGTCGCTCCGTTTTTTCAAGGAGGATTTGCCCTGCTTGCACGTGATTGCCGCCGGATCACTGCTTGAATTCGCCCTACAGGAACTCCCGACTTTTGGCGTGGGCCGCATCCATTCCATGTTCATGTACCCCATGACCTTTGACGAGTTTGCGCAGGCAAACGGTTTTGACGAGCTTCTAAAAATCCGCGACCAGGCATCGAGCGATAAGCCGTTGCCGGAAACGATTCACAATAAATTCGTGGAACTTTTCAGAACCTACCTCATGGTGGGCGGAATGCCAGAAGTAGTCGCCAAATGGGTTGAAAGCAAGGACTATCTACAGTGTCAATCTATCCAAGACGACATTCTGATTTCGTACGAAGATGATTTTGCCAAATACAAGAAGAATGTCGACCCTACTTTACTCAGGTCTGCATTCCGAAGTGCGGCATTGCAAATCACAAAGAAATTCACGTATGCAAAGGTAGGGAACGGTTACAAAACAGAAAAAATCCGTGAAGCCATGCAGTTGCTTACCCTTGCGGGAATTGTCACTCCCGTAACACGTTCTGCAGCAAACGGACTCCCTTTGGGGAGCGAAGCGGATCCGTCTTACCAAAAATACCTGCTTCTCGATTCCGGTTTGCAATTACGGCTAATGAATATGTCCCTTGGCGACATTTCCGAGACAATCTCTGCGATTCTCACGGCAAGTGCCGCGGATCTTGTGAACAAAGGCTCGTTGGCAGAAATGGTTGCCGGGCTTGAACTTTTACGGAACAAGACGCCAAATATGCGGCACGAATTGTTCTATTGGACGCGGATGCAAAAGAATAGCCAGTCCGAAGTGGATTATGTGGATTCCCTTGGTGGACATGTCATGCCTATCGAGGTCAAGGCAGATACCCAGGGGGGCATGAAGAGCCTATGGAATATGATGCGCGAGAAAAAACTTTCGAACGCTTATCGTATTTCTCTTGAAAACTTAGGGCAATTCGACTATCATGATTCCGAAGCGGAAAATGCAATTCGCCACGTTCAAATATGTCCGCTTTACGCCATATCGCAGATAAAGTAAAATTGGTTGAGTAAAAGTTCTTTAAGGAGCCCCAAACCCTTCCAGCACTTTATACAGCAGGGTGTAAAGCGTCTTTGCTTCGGTGTCGGAGAGGTTCACGCAGCTGGCCATGGACTTGGGGACGCTTGCGGCCTTGCGCTTGAGCGATTCGCCTTCGGCGGTGAGGCTTACGGAAAGGCAGCGTTCGTCGCTCTGTTCGCGGGTGCGCTGGATGTAGCCCTTGGCTTCGAGTTTTTTCAGGAGCGGGGTGAGCGTGCCCGAATCGAGGAACAGCTTTTTGCCGAGTTCAGAGACGTTGCACTTCTTTTCTTCCCAGAGCACGAGCATCACAATGTACTGCGTGTACGTGAGGTCGAGCGGTTCCAGGTACGGGGCGTAGCGGCGCGTGATCTCCTTGGACGCGGCATACAGCGGGAAGCACAGCTGATTTTCGAGTTTTAACTGGGGGCAGTTCATGGCCGCTCCTAGAGCAACTTTTCTACGCAGGCGCGCACGGCGTCCATGTCGGCGGTGGGTTCGAAGCGCGCGACCACGTTGCCTTCGCGGTCCACGACAAACTTGGTGAAGTTCCACTTGATGTCGGGATTTTTCTTGTAGTCCTTGTCGATGCTCTTGAGGAGTACTGCCATGGCGGCGGCCTTCACGCCAAAGCCGAAACCTTCGAAACCTTTCTGCGATTTCAGGTAGGTGTAGAGCGGGAGTTCGTCGGGGCCGTTCACGTCGGACTTTTTCATTTGCGGGAATTCAGTGCCGTAGTTGAGCGTGCAGAATTCGTGGATTTCGTCGTCGGTGCCGGGGGTCTGGCCCTTGAACTGGTTGCAGGGAATGTCGATGACTTCGAAGCCCTTGTCGTGGAAATCGGAATACATCTGTTCGATGGGCTTGTAGTGCGGGGTAAAACCGCAGCCGGTCGCGGTGTTCACGATGAGCATCACCTTGCCCTTGAAGTTTGCAAGCGGGACCTGGTTGCCCTTGCCGTCGATGAGGGTGAAATCGTAGATGTTTGCCATAATGAGCCTCCGTTTTTTAGGTGTCGGCGTTTTATTGGTTTATTGGTTTTCGCTGTATTTGATTGTATACAATTAAATTTTATAAAATTAATTCTCAAAAGTCAATAGGTTTAAGCAAAAAAAATTCTTAACGGCCGTTTTTTTTTACAAAAAAAAGCCACCCGGAAGGAATCCCAGGTGGCAATTAGGCAAGGAGTAAACTCTACTTGAGCTGCACGCGGAGCGCCTTGGCGCCAGAGCCGCGTACCATGTAGATACCCTGGGCAAAGCCAGCTGCCTTGAGCGTTTCGGTGAGGGCGAGGCCTGCACGCGGTTCTACGCTACCCATAAAGCGACCGTTTGCGCCATAAACTTTGAGCGAACGCTGCATATTGGGCATAAAGTCCATGCTGTAGGTCGGCACCTTGCGAATTCCGGTGGTGTTAAGTTCTTCCTTGGTAAGTGCGAACTGGATCCAGTCCAGATTCACGTAGCTACCGGTAAACTGCACGCGCAGCACATGGTCGCCCTTTTCGATTTCGCTAGTTTCGCCGTCCATGAGCGTATAGGTGTTCCAGTCTTCGGTTTGCGGCACCGCAACGGTATCGGTCACGGCCTTACCGTCGATAAACAGGCGAATACTACCGCCTTCAAGGCCGTCTGCAACGCTTGCGCGGAACACGAACTTGCTTGTAGTCACTACGTTCACGCTGTATTCGAGCCATTCGCCTGCCTGGGTGTAACCAATCGCGTAACCCTTGCTGGCGTCAGCAGAATCGATCTGCACAATGTCGACACCGTCTTCGCGGTAGGCGCCACCTTCGTTCACAAAGTCCTTGTCGTAGAACGATACGCTCTGGCCGCCCATATCGTAGTCTTCGAGCTGCACAAAGCCCGGTACGCTAAAGATGGCCTTGTAAGGTTCCTGGGTCACAGCACCGTTAAAGTCGGCGAGCGGGATTTCCTTGATGTCGCGGATATAGCGGAAGGCCTTTTCGATACCGGCATTGTTCACGACGTCATCGCTGTAATAGTTATTGGACTGTTGCAAGGTATTCTGACCCGCCTGATTCTGGCCCACGCCTGCAGGGGAATTCTTGAACACGTTTTCCTTCACGGTAAAGCCGCTAGAGCCTTCGTCCAGGTAGATGGGCACATTCCAGTAATCCGCCCACTTGGACGTTCCGTTATCGTGGATATAGTTGTGTTGGATTTCGCTGCCGGTACCCTGGTTAGAGAGCGTGTAAATCGGGCCGGAGTCGCAAAGCAAGCGGGCAATATGGTGAATTTCGTTCCAGTTCACATGGTTATTGGTCATGGCAGTCTGCTGCTTTGTCCAGCCAAAACCAATAGAAATGCCGGAGTAGTAAGTGTAAGAGACTTCGTTATGCTCAATCACCACGTAGCGGGGGTAACCGGCGCCAATACCTACGGCACCTTGATGTTCGTTCGTCACGTTGGTGACCAGGTTGTTCTTGACCGTATCGCGGGTGCTGATTTCGTCCTTGTCGCTCGGATTGTAGGCGATATGGATTTCAGTCGTGGAATCCTGATAGAACTTGCCCAGCATAATGCCCGCGGCACCGATTTCGAAGAAGGCGTTACCCTGGATCATGTCATCGTTAGTGCCCGAGACAAAGTCGAGGCCCGTAGCCGCAATCTGCGAGAACACGTTGCCCTGCACCAAAAAATGATGCGCATTTTCGACGCGGAAAGCCGCATCGGGGCGCCACAGCAGGTACTTGTTGCTATTCAACTTTTCCCAGTTCCCGCGACTAGGATCCGGAAGCACGTCTACGTTGAAGTTTGCGGCCTGCAAATCCAAGAAGCCCTCTTCGCTCGGGCGGGTATAGTTGGAATGGGCAAAGATCAGGCCTTCGAAGCTCATGTAGCCCACCTTGTTCTTGGTGTCTTTACCCAAAACGCTGAACAAAGTATTGAGGTGGGGCGCAACCACGTGGGCAGTCGCCATGCTTTCGCCTTCACGGGGCTTGTAATAAAGCGTTTGATTCTTTTCGTCCAGGTACCATTCACCCGGAGCGTCAATCAAGTCGTAGGAATTTTCCAGATAAAAGACCTGCTGCTTGGGCGGATTGCTCATGAAGGCGGTGCCGAGCATGGGGAAAGCGCGGTGGAACAGCTTGGTGCGTTCAGGATCCTTGGGGATGAGCTTTGCGGTGCCGCCGTTCACCTGGGCCTTTTCCAGGCGCAAAATGTTTTCGGACCAGGCAATCATCAAGTGGATTTCGACGTCTTCGATGTTCTTGATATTCTTGATGTAGTCGGCAGAGACATCGAAGGCGCGGCCCGAAGAGTCCACCTTCGTGAGGCGCACAAAGTCGTGGTCGAAACCGCCGTTGCCTTTTTCCTTTGCATCAATCACGTTGGGGAAACATGCGCGGACAGCCTTGCGGTTGTTCACGTAAAGCTGGCGGAAACGGCCATCGACGCCTTCGGCTTTCCAAATGTTATTCGCCTCGTCGTGGATGGTCCAGCCGGTAATCTGCATGCCGCCGGTAATGAGCGGCTTTTCGCCATCGGCCGCCTTATAGCGCACGTAGTGGCCGTCTTTACCGCCGTCGGCTTCAGTGAAGTTGACTGTAGACGGAAGTACATAGGTGCCTTCGCGGAGAATGACTTCGATGTCGCCTGTCATAGAACCGTTAATAGCGCGCACAGCTTTTTGTGCCTGCGTGATCGTCTTGAACGGAGCATCTTTTGTACCCGCGGCAGCATCATTGCCAGAGGGCGAAACATAGAATGTCGCTTGAGTGGCGGCAGCGGCGGCACCGGCAAAAGCGAGCGTGCTGCCAAACACCAAAGAAAGAATCTTTGCATTCATAAGAAACCTCACGAAAAATCCACACCAGTAAAAAAAATACCTTTTGCCATCAAAAAAAGAACTCCCTTTTCGGGAGTTCTCGTTGACAAGTTGTCAATGCCGAAACACTTATTTGATACGGTGTCCGGTCAAGTCAAAGCGCACGCCGTTCTTTTCGACAAAGAGCTTGCCGCCTTGCTTGCGCAGGCGCGGAGCCGCCTTAGAAACAGCCGTCGGAGCGATTGCGCGGATTCCCATTTTGTCTTCGCAAGTTTCTTTTTCGCAGAACTGGAGCCAGTCTACATTCACATAGCTGCCTGCAATGACAAGCCTTAGAATGTGTTCGCCTGCCGTAAGGTTAGCGGTTCCGATATCCATTTCTTTGTATACATTCCAGGTCGTGTCAACCTTGTCAATCGTGATAGTATCAAGAAGCACCTTGCCATCGACAAGCAGCTGGATTTTTGAAGTCTCGGAAGCAGTCGCTACATTCGCGCGAACGCCGTACTTGCCATCGGCAGCGACTTTCACGCTGTATTCAAGCCACTCGCCCGCTTCGGTGTAACCAATCGCGTAACCCTTGCAAGCGTCACCATTGCAAGTCGCACCATCCAGGGTAACGACATCCACAGCGTCTTCGCGGTAGATTTCGCCCTTGTTTGAAGCATCTTTGTCATAGAAACTGAATCGGTTCCCGCCCTTGTCGTAATTCTCGGCCTCGATTACGCCCGGAATCGCCGCGGGTTCGCCGTTATACGCCTCGCGGACGAGCGGAGTCGTCTCGACGGTGTCTGCCCAAGCCATTTTCATGCGGTCTACGCCCGACTGGTTCACGATTTCGAGCTTGATGTTTGCGCCTTCGCCGCTGCGCTTGGTCATACTATACCAGTCACCATCACGCAATCCCGGCCAGTAGAAGCTACCCATTTCCCATTCGCGCAATTGATCGGACATGCCGCGAATGTAGGCCATAAAGTAGTTGGTCGGAGTAGAATTATAGTCCATGTAGTCGTAATGCACGCCCGCCTTGTCACCAGGGCTCATGGCACCACCCCATTCTGTACACACGGTGCGGTCAATGTACTTGCCCACCTTACCCTTGAAGCTGTTTTTCCAGCCCTGCTCGGTGGTAATGCTCATGTTCCAGAACGTGTATTCGTGCACCGCGAAAAGGCAACCTTCGAAACGCGGGTCGTCGGCAATGTCGGGCACATTCCACGCAAGGCCCGAGCCGTCAAGCAGAATATGGTCGCGCGGCACATTCGGGAACTTGCTCAGCCACTGGGCGTAAAGGTCGCGCAGCTCCGTTTTGCTGTACATGTGCGGCTCGTTGAAAATTTCAAAGTAGGCATTCGGGTGGTCGCCGTATTTTTCGACGATTTTTGCCCACATGCTCCACCAATCATTCATATTTTTCGGGCCTGAAGGCTGTGCGGGGCCCCAATAGCCCATCACGATACGGCCCTTGGAAAGGCCCATGTCGATAACGCCCGTGTAGGTATCCCAGAACTTGAGAATCGTGGGTTCGTTCACCGGAATTCGCACGCTGTTGGTGCCGAAAAGCTCCTGGAACTGCCCGATAACGCGGTCTGCCACCACAGATGCCGACTGGTAATTATCCGAAAGGCTCATGCCCGAAAGCACCAGCACGTCTGACACGAAATTATCGCGTTTATCTGCCCAGTTCACACCACGGAACTGACTTGTGACAGCGAAAGAATTCACTGCCGAAATAGCTGTAGCCGCCAAAACGATGCAGGCGGCACGCCTGACCTTAAAACCAAACTTCATAAGAACACCTTCCTTTTCCACCTTTCAAACAACCTGATTATAAATTACCTTTTGGGCACAAAAAAAAGAACCCCCTAAAAGGAGATTCTATTGACATAATGTCAATGGGGAATTAAAAACCCGATTTTCCGCGGCGTACGCCCCATAGGTAATCGTGCGTGCGGTGCACCGTATTCTTGCCGTCTACCACAATTTTGACTTCGAGACGCGCAATATAGACGCCTGTACCCACCAAACGCCCGTTTTTGGAGCGCATGTTCCAGGCAAGGAACACTTTCCCCTTGTTTTTGAGGCAGCCTTCGTCGCCGTACACTTCTTTGTCGGAACACTTGATGGAACCCGACGTTCCGCCCACATACTGGCCAAATTGGCTAAAATAATGCGTGCGGTAGTAAAGTTCCACTGCATTGTCGGCCACAACCGTCTTTTCGCCGCTGCGGTATTCTTCGAGGTTGTATTCGGTCACATCGCCCCGCTTGATTGCCTCGACCAGTTTTTCGCTCACCCCCGCCTCGGCAAGTTCGGCATCCAGTTTTCCGCTACGGATCAATTCGAACATGTCGCCCTGCGTTACTGTCGTAACCCCGCCTATGGTAATGGTCGTGTCGCGGCTCGCTTCGATATTGGCTTCGGTCATGGTCGCAATCACGCCAAGTTCCTGTTCGCCCACAAAGGCCTTGTAGTTTTCTTCGGTAATGGAACCGTCCAAAATACCATTGATGGTCTGTTCGCTAAAGCCGTACGACGTATCCAACAGATTCACGCGGATATCGTTGAACAACTGCGCAAGCGCTTCTTGTTCGCTAATGCTCGTAATAGTCGTGTCGTAATCGGTTTCGCTCCCTATGCGCGATTTGATAAAGGCGTCAAGAGCATCGACCGCATTTTTCGTCTGTTCCACCATGATTTTTGCGATATCGAAATCAAGAAGAGTCCCTTGCACGCCCAGCGAATCCGCAATCTGCTGGGCAGTCTGCGTCGTGCCCGTTATGAGTTTCGGCTGCGTTACAGAATTATTCTTGATAATGTCGTACGGGTCTTCGCCGAGAGCGACAACGCCCGGATTTTCTACGCCGAGGTCTTGGTTTCCGGTAATTACGACCCACGGGTTTTCGGCATGTGGCGCATTGCCGACCAAATCACGAGCAGAGCCGCGAGGCGCAAAGCGGATCATGTCCCCGGCATTCGGGAGCACCGCATCCATTTCGCTTACGGCATAAACCAGCATCATTTGCGTACCCAAACCGCTCTGCAATACAGGCTTTTCGGGCTCCTGATTCGAGCCTGAACGTACGCAGGTGAATTCATACATCTCGGCAAAGGCGGCCCTAGATTCATCTGTAATCGCTTCGCTAAAGGTAATGTTCAAGATTCTGCTTCCGTCTTTGCTTTCGGTTTTCGAAGCTGCAAGAATAATGGGGCCAATGCCATCGCTTACCGGTTCATTTTCGATATAGAAACTGCTAACTTCGCCTTCGTTTTTGTAGGTGAACCAGTTATTCAAAGTCCCTGTGTAAACACCGGACGCATCGCCCGTAAATTGCCTGCTGCCAAAGCCGCAAACGCTCTTGCTGCAACCTTCGCCGGCCATGTCTTCGGCCGTGATCACGATATCGGTTTCGTTTATCAACTTGAACTTCGATGTCGGTTGGAACGATTCGCCAAAGGTAAACTGGATCGAATCAAGTCGGCTATTGCCCATGATAGAGCGCTCGAAATGCACATACAAACTATCTGCACGGCCGTCACCGTTTCGGTCAATCATAATCGCATGCTCTACGCGAGGTGCAGGCGGTTCGGCAAATTTCAAGTTACTCCAAACCGAAACACCCGCTGCAGCGCCCTTGGCCGTAAGGTTCACGCCCGACACAGGGGAATTCGCATGTACGTAGAACGTGGCGCGACCGTTTTCGTCGAGAGTCACGGCATTGATTTTCTTGCCGCCCACCGTATCTAAAATATCGATATCCGGGTTCGAGAAAGAAAGGTTAATCTTGCGGTTGTAATTGTTGACCTTCGCCCATTCTTCAAAGAAGGTAATGTTCACCTGGTAAGTCGCATACGCCCAGGGGCCAATTTGGGCGGTGTCGCCCGAAACCTCTTTACCGAGAATCGTCCAGTCCTCTTTTGCAAACGCGACACTCGGCACAGAATAAGAGGGTACCGTAATTTCGACTTTTACCATTTGGCTCGGGTCCGCCTTGAGCGTGATCTCTAAAAAGTAATGGCCGGGGGCAAGCGCAAAGCTAGAAACAATCGCCGCAGAGTCAATAGAGAACGTAGAATCGCTCGTAATCTTGATACCTTCGTAATGGGTGCCAATGCCCAAAATTTCTGGCCCTGCGAGGTTACCGCCCGTAAGCTTGAAGGTAGACACGCCACCGGTCGTATCGAGCTCGGTAGAATTTGCATCAAAGTTGCAAGATAGTTTGTTCTTCTTGTTTATCTGCCAGACTTCGTAAGTGGTGCCGCCGTCACGATTGTCCGACGACAAGAAGATTGACGCATCGACCTGCAAATCGATCGAGGTACGCATGCGGAAATTCGAAGAGCCCGTATGGCGTTCCACATAGAAAATATGGAAGTCGTAGATTTTGCCGGGAACAAGCTTGTCACCCGTGTTCTGCCCGATGGTATCGAGATCCACAGCACCCGCTACCTGACCGTGCTGCCCGCCAATGTCTACCGCCAGGCGGTGGTCGATAAACACCCACACATCGTCGTCGCCGTAAAAATCAAAATACTGCCCCGGAACGTATTCAAACGTCGCCTGGATTTTTGCGGCATAGCCGAAGTTATGCTTTCCGATTTTTGTTCCCTTCAGTTGGTCGTAATAAGGGTTCGGAACCGTCTTCGCTTCGTCGAGAAATTCAAAATCGTCCAGCAGGAACATGCCATCCGAATTGGCCTCGTTGCCTTTAGAAATCTGGTCTTTGGAAACTTCAGCAAGCCAGAAACCTTCGTCGTCCATGGACACGTAAAGGTCGCGGCAAGTCATGTTGGTATACTCGTTGCCTTCGTCGTCTTTGGCAATGACTTCGGGCAAGAACCAACTGTCGAGATGTTCCGTAATCTTGCATTTTTCGGGGAACGGGTCTGCGCGCACGGGGACTCCGTTTTCGCCGAGGTTGTATTCGACCATGCCTGTGACGGCCTTGTCCTTGCCGGAACATCCGCCCGAACCAAAGTCGGCACTGACTCCGTTTGCGGGGTCGCCATTTTTGCCGCTACCGTCGCCGTCGCCCTTGGTACCGTGCAGCCAGTCGTAAACGGTCACGGGGATTTTCTTGAGCGGGCAATCGCCGAGTACGCCAGGGTAGCTCGAAAACTGCGCCGGAACGTCGGTCTTGTAACCCTGCACCCAAATGGTGTCCGAAAGTGCCGCCACGGAATCGAGCGAAATTTCGCCCGCGGTCATGGGTTCTTCGGTCACCATGCCTTCGGCACCCACGTAATTCAGGCCAACGGTCTGCTTAAAGTAGACGTTGAAATTCTTTTCGGGAGCGTCGACGGTCGCCTTGAACCAGCCACAATAATTGTCAAGCGCAGTCATTGTCGCCACGGAATCACCGTTCATGAACAAGACTGCATTGGTATTCGACCACGGCGTAAAGAACACCACTGTCTTTTCTGCCGAGGCAACGCCTGTGCCCAAAGCGGCGGCCAAGGCCGCCATTTTGAACTTATTCACCCAATTTACCATATATCCATCCCGGAGAACTTTTAAAATGTTCTCAAATTTTATATGGTAAATATAGCTCTATATTAGTAAAATATCCTATATTAACTAAAATTTAACAGAATTAAGCACAAAACCAAGCATTTCGCAGAATTCATGTTCTCAAATTCCGCGAAATGTTCTCAATTTTATCGGTTTTTTCTGAAAATCGTCGTGCCGTAGCTAAAGCCGTCGCGTTGGATCTTCAAAATGTACATGCCGTTTTGCATGTCGCCAAGGCCGATGCTGAAGCTGGATTGCCCCGCCGCAAGCGCCTGCGACTTTACCAAGCGACCGTTCATGCTGAAAATTCTGGCGGTATAGCCCTGCGAAAGCGCCGTACCGGCATCAATCTGCAATTCTCCGCCATAAACGCGGGCCTTCAATTTGAGCGAAGACTTGACCTTGGCCACCACATTCTGCGGGGGTTCCGGCTTGGGCTTGTTGCGCAGCAGGCGCACGCCGTAGAGGCCACCCACCATGTTGCCCGCACCCGCCTTGAACGTCACGCGGACTTCTTTTTTGCCCTTGATCATGGCGTCGGGAATCGCGTAGACTTCGTTCACGAATTCCTTCTTGTTCCACTTACCTTCGATGCTTTCGGTCGCAAGTTTTTCGCCATCGATCATGATGTCAAAGGTACGCGAGCAGGATTCGTTGCCCCAGTAGCGAACCATTAGGCTCAAGGAATCTTCGCTATTGGTTTCGAGCACGTAGCTAATGGAGCCACCGTCGCCCGCATTGCACTTGCCTGCGTCGCGGTAGAATTCACCGTTTGCCGTGCCGGAGGTCGTATTTTCGGTTTTCATCTGGTGGTCCACTTCGGGCTGCTGCTCGCCAGGGGCCACCTTGTCAACCGTTTTCTCGTCGAGCGCCAGGGCTTCTTCCTGTTCCTTTTTCAGGCGTTCCAGAATCGAGGGGTCCGTAAGCACCATCCAATACATCATGTAGCGCGCGTCATGCACCTCGTAGAAGGGTTCCAAAAGCAAGCTGCCGTCTTTCTTGTTCGCAAACAGGTATGGTGCCTTGAAGTGCAGCGGTTCGCCCTTGACAGGTTCTAGCTTCGAAGGAATGTCTTCTTTCTTGCTCGCAAGCATGGGGGCCTGATCAAGGGATTCGAGCGCGCCCGAGGCAATATGGCTCCAGCGACCGTCATCGGCCACGAGGCCGTTCAGGTTAGCGGTTCCCGTTTTTGCCGAAAGCACGATCGGGCCATGCAAAAGCGCCACGTAGTCAGACACGTTGGGCAATTCTTCGACATGCGTGTACATCGGGTAAAGTACTTCGATCACATCGCCGCTCTTCCAAGATTTTCCGGCCGACACGTAGCTCGAAGGGTCAGACTTTTTCACCACAGTGTCACCGTTGACGATCACCTTGAATTCGCCTTCTTTGACCCAGTATGGGTGACGAATCTGCATGTCAAAAGAGCCGGAGCCTGTAACGGTGAACTTGGAACTTTCACCCTTCGGGAATGCGGTCTCTTGCTTGATTTGCACGTTCTTCGCCTTCCAATTCAAAATGGATGCAGCAAAGAGGTTCACGTAAAGTTTGTCGCCGTCTTTGGTGTAAATAAACTGGTTGTACTTGGCCGGGTTTTCCATGCCCGAACCCACGCAGCACCACATGGCTGCATTCACCTTGGAATACACGCGGTAATGGCGGGGACGTGCAGGAGTGAAGTACACGTACCCGCCATGTTTTGGATGTATTGTGGATAAGATATGGTTAAAGAGCGCGCGTTCATAGAAATCCGCCTGCTTGGCGCTATGGTCCATATTGAACAGGCGTTCCGTCAACTTGAGCATGTTATAAGTATTGCAAGATTCCGGTCCTTCGCGTTCTTCGACAAACTTTTTATGGTTGTTGAGCGCCGGGAAATGTTCCGAAATGCTGTTACCGCCAATAGCGATACTGCGCTTGTTCACAACCGTCTGCCAAAAGAACTCGGAGCCTTTCTTGTACTTTTCATCGCCAGAGAGTTCCGCAATTCGCGCAAAACCGACGACTTTCGGCACCTGTGTATTCGCATGCACGTTCGTCAAGTTGTCATTGCCTTGCGACATCGGATTCAAAAGCCACTGGTGCGACCACTTCTTAGCCGCATTCAAATACTTCGTATCGTTCGTGAGCTTGTAGGCGTCGGCGTAAACTTCGGGCATGCCGCCGTGTTCAGTGCCGAGCATCTGCTGCATCTTGGAATCGTCGAGGCCGTTCGTAATCGTAATGCCCCAGTCGCAAAGAGCCAAGAACATGGTCTTAGCCTGTTCATAGCCTGCATAAATGTAGGCATCGCGCAGGCCCGCGTAAAGCTTGTGAATGTTGTACCACGGCACCCAATAACCATTCTGGGCGCCGGCATTTCCGCTCTTCATGCTGAGCCACATCTTTTTGCCGTTGGGCACGCCGCTAATGTAGCCCTTGAAGTTATTGTCCTTGGAATTCTGGTCCTGAATGGTTTTGAGTTCTTTCAAGACATATTCCAACCGTTCTTTAACCTGAATGTCGTCATTGTCGGCGTAATGCATCGCAAGTGCACTCAGGTAATGCCCGAGCACATGCCCGTCCAAACCAGCCCAGTTCGGGAACTTGGATGCTTTCGGCCGCATGCCCGCTTCTTCGTAGAACGGCGCCAGAAGGCGGTCCACGTCGTAACTCAGCAGGGTTTCTACGTTCAAGTCTTGGCGTTCTTTTAACGGACCGTCAAGCAGTTGAACTTCGTTCAACGCGAACATATCAGGATAAAGAACGTCTTGCGAATACCCTTGAGTGACGAGACCTCCTACCACAGCAAGGGTAACGCAAGCGATTTTTTTTGTATTGATTCCAAACATCTTATACCATCCTTTTTTAAACCAATTTATCCTTTATAAAATTATATCTTGCACCAACGATTTTCATCCCTTCAAAGCCAAATACCTTTGCAGAAATTTCAATAGTCAAAGATGTAATCAAGTCGCAAAAACGATGCCAACAAAACGCGACAACAACGCGAGTGAGACGCATAAAAAAAGCCCCGCTATCGCTAGCGGAGCCTCTTTTTCTTAGGAGTATTTTGGAGTAGCAAATTACTTGATGCGGTGTCCCGTCAAGTCAAAGCGCTTGCCGTTCTTCTCGATGAACATCACATTGCCCTTCTTGAGGAGTCGCGGAGAATTGGTGTTGCGCACTGCCGCGGGAATTGACTTGTGCAAGCCCGTGGTATTGCAGGTTTCGCCTTCACAGAACTCGATCCAGTCGATATCCATCCAGTCGCCGGTAACCGTAAAGCGGAGAATGTGTTCGCCTTCGGTCAGGCTGACCTTGGCTTCGACCGTATTGTATTCGTCGTAGTTGTCTTCGCCGGCAGTGGCTGCAGGCACAGCGATTTCTTCGGTAATATCCTTGCCGTCCATAGAGAGCTTAAAGCTTGACGTACTGTTGGCAGAGGCAACGGAGGCGTTCATGGCGTAAGTTCCGGTCTTTGCCACCTTCACGGTGTATTCAAGCCATTCGCCCGCCTGGTTATAACCGACAATGATGCCAGACGCCTTCTTGTAAAGATCCACGCCTGTACCCGGGCGGTAGTCAGAATCACCGTGATTTTCGGTATCGCTTTCGTTGTAGGTGGTGTTGCCCTGGCCTACGCCGTTAATGTCAAAGTCTTCCACTTCGATCTTGCCCGGAATGGCGAGAGCTTCGCCCTTGAACGGAGCGCGCGGAACCGGCTTTAAAACCAAGCGGAGGAGTGCCGAGCCGTGAGCAGGAAGTTCGATAGAAACGTGCGAAAGCGGGCCCAGATCCTTCTTTTTCCAGGCATCGCGAACTTCCACTTCGCCTTCTACGCCAATGTCTGCAAAGTTGCATTCCACAGTCTGAGTAGAGTTGTTGTTATTGAGGAGTGCCACGGCAAGGTCGCCATTCTTCAAGGGCTTGGTCCAAACCTGCTTACCCTGCTTGTCAGAGATGCGGTGGCCCTGAACGCCCAGGGAATCCTGGTTGATGGCAATCATGTCCTTGTTCAGGTAGAGTTCCTTAGTCTCGTTACTCATGCTGCGCACGTCAGAACTGATCATGATGGGAGCGGCCATAATAGACCACATCGTCATCTGGGAGCGTTGTTCTTCGTAAGAGAGGCCCCTGTTGCCCACTTCGAGCATGTCCGGGTCATTCCAGTGGCCGGGTTTTGCAATCTGCCAGTACTTGTTGTTGGCATCGATAATTTCGTAGACGCCGCGGTACCAGGAGGTAGAAATCCATTCGGGGCCAATGTCGAAAGTGGTACGCCAGAGGTTGGCGATTTTCGGCATCCACTCCTTGTATTCCCACATGCAAATGCTGAACACGATGTCGCGTCCGGAATTGCGGAGGGCCTTGGACATGGCGGTGTAATCTTTTTCCTGGGTATTCGGGTCAGAATCGCAGTTGTCGTACTTCCAGTAGTCAACGCCCCATTCGGCGAGTTTCTTAGCATCCTGTTCTTCGTGACCGTTGGAACCGCTCTGGCTATCCCATTTGCTGTTGTAATGGTGGCAAGTACGTTTGCCGCGGTCGCCGTAAAGGCCGAACTTAAGGCCCTTCGCATGCACGTAATCGGCAATGGCCTTCATGCCACTCGGGAAGGTTTTCGGATTATTCTGGAGGTTACCCTGGGCATCGCGCTTGGTATCCATCCAGTTGTCGTCGAGGTTCAGGTAAATGTAGCCCGCGTCCTTCAAGCCAGAAGACACCATGGCATCGGCGATTTCCTGAATCTGTTTTTCGTTGATGTTTTCGTGGAATACGTTCCAGCTGTTCCACCCCAGCGGGGGTGTAAGCACCAAACTATCGGGATGCGCAAAGGCCTGAGAGGCCAAACCACAAAAAGCAAGGGCGATAGCCCCGCCGAACGAGTATTTTTTTAAGCCAAACATCTTCATCACTCCATGATGATATTTACACCTAAAAAAATATTCTTAAAAAAAGGGAAAACTCACCCAGAAAAGCAAAACGGCGTTGACTATTTGTCAATGCCGTTTGTCATATTATTTCTGAATTTAAGCGAATTTCAGCAATTTTTACCGATAAAAGCGACCGTTTTTATTTAACATGGAACAAGGTCTTTTTGCCGTTCTCGCTACGGAGCATGTAGACGCCCTTCCCGAATTTGGCCTTCAACAAAGTCTCCGTTTCCGTCGCATGGCGAATTTTTACCGTTCCGAGGCGTTTGCCGGAGAGGCTATATACCGCATATTCGGCGGTAGCAGCGACAACCGAGCCCATTTTCGGTGCAATGCCAGTCAATTCCGGATCCGTCGGGGCATCGATCTTTTTAAGCACCACATTATCCAAGGTGAGCGAGCCCGTTGCAGCGCCTGCGTTAAAGCTCAAGCGGCTGTTGGTATCCGTTGCGGCTGTCATCTGGAAATTGAACTTGAAGTTCTTTACATCTGTTCCAATTTCAAAATTCTGCTTTTCCTTGAGGTAGCTTTCCCACGGGTCATTATGCTGTTCCACATTCACTTCGAGCGTGCGGGCAGCGCTTGCGCTGGCGTCAAAACTGATTTCGTACCACTGGTCCTTTACAAGGCGCAAGTCGTGCTGAATCAGCTGCACCTGGTAATTCTGCGTGCCGATTGCCGAAATATCGAGCTTGTACTTGCCGTCTTTTGCATCGCCGCTGGCCTGAGCGTCACCATGCAATTGCAAGTCCCAAGCCACGGCGCTCGAATCAAAGCCTCCGTTAAAGACTTCTTCGCGGTTCGTGGGAACGACAATCGCAGGGGTCGGCGGAGTAATGTTCGAACCGTCCAGCGAGTAGTTCTTCACAAAATTCCAGATTTCCACGCTTGTGTTCACGCTCACGGCTTCGTCCATGGAATACCAGTGGCCCTTGCCATCAATAGTCAGCAGGCGAACTTCGACGCCATCGGTGCAACCGCTCCAAATTTCAAGCGATGCGGCAGAGCCCGGCTTGGTCGACGGATACGGCTTAATCTTCTGCGAATTGCTGGAGCACTTCTGTGCATTGACCCAGCCCTTGAGGGTATTCACGGTGCTATTGTAGTTCACCACGTCGTCGGTGGTGCCGTGCGTATGCATAATCGGCATGGCGCGCTTGGGCGAATTCACTCCACCCCCGCCCGAAACAGGAGCAATGGCCGCAATCTGGTCGCCCATCTTGTTTGCCACATGGTAGCTCATCATGCCGCCCATCGAAAAGCCTGAAACGTACACGCGGTTCTTGTCGATACCGTACTTGCTATACATCTCGTTGATGATGGCCTTGATAAAATTGATGTCTTTATTGCCACCGATGTCCCAGGCCTTATTTTCGCCGTTGGGGAACACCACCACAAAGCGCGCGGTATCGGCAATGGATTCCCACTTCGCCGCATTCTTCTGGTAGGGGGCATCTTGGTTCATGCCGTGCATCTGAATGATGAGCGGGCGATTCTTTTCGATTCCCGACGGAGCATACACGAGCATGCTGCGGGATTTTCCGTCAACAGTTATGTTGTCAGCAACAGCATGACCCGTAAGCAGCGCAACACTTGCGAAGGCAAGCACCACCTTGCCCAAATTTTTCATACCAAACATCCTTCGCTCCTTTTTTATGGGTCCTTACTTCGTTACCGTAAAGCGACGAACCATCCCATTCTTCGCTCTAATCAGGTACACGCCCTTTTCCGAAACCATGGCGCGAACTTTAGACTGAGCCTCGCTTGCACTTGTCGCAAACACGGAGCCCACAAAGTTTCCGTTCAGGCCATACACGCGGTAAACCTGTTCGGCCTGCACATCGTAGCGCACTGCATTTGCGATACCCGTCGGATCAATCGGTTCCGGGTCCGTAGCGTTTGCGCCCTTCACGAATGTGAAGTAGTCAATATCGAGCCAAGCGCCAGTAACCGTAAAGCGGAGCACATGTTCGCCAGCAGGGAGCGTTACATTGGCCTTCACCTTGTTGTAATCGTCGTAATTCTCTTCGCCGGAGCTTGCTGCCGGCACCGCGATTTCTTCGGTAATGTCCTTGCCATCCAAGGAGAGCTTGAAGCTCGAGGTAGAGCCAGCCGCAGCAACAGCCGCGAACATGGTGTAATCACCTGCATCCTTTACGTTCACGGTGTATTCGAGCCAGTCGCCTTCGCTGTTGTAGCCCACAATGACGCCGGTCGCCTTCTTGTAAAGGTCAACGCCCGTGCCCTTGCGGTAATCGCTATCGCCGTGGTTTTCGGAATCGGCGTCATAGTAAGAGGTGCCATCTTTACCCTTGCCCGGAACGTCGAAGTTTTCTGCTTCGATCTTGCCCGGGAGCGCAACGGCAGGGCAATTTTCACCAGCAGCGCAGAACGGAGTCTGCGGAACAGGTTCAGAGCCAGCGCCATCGAGATAAATTTCATCGTTCACGTCGGTACCGACCTTGAACCAGTCAAAGTCTGCGTAACCACCGGCCTGCTTGGTCGCAAAGTTGAAGAGGCCCCAACGCACGCCCACGAACATGTGCAAGTCGTAATTGAGCTTTACGTCGCTACCAATCTTTGTCCAGGTATTGCCATCGGTACTGTAATAGAAGTATGCGGTACCGCGGTCAATCGGCAAGTCAAAATCGATACGCAAGTAAACCTTGGAACCCGAAATCGCCTTGCTATCCTTCAGGCTTTCACCATTCTTGTTTCCGGTGTACATCACCACCTTGTAGCTACCGCCATCTTTAGCGAGCGCCACAAAGCCCTTGTCGTCCTGCAGGGCAACGAGGCCAGCCATATCGCCATCCTTCATGCCGGTGCCATCCACAAGCGTACGGCCAGAGCACTTGGGGCCAAAAGAGCGCTGGGTCAAGGTGTTCTTCGCATTCACCACTCGACTATCAGTGCGGCTCGTAGTAATGCGGTAGAAGCCCGGATTTGCAGACAAGCTCCAGTTCTTGTTATCGGGGTTATGGTTGAACTGCCATTCGAGAGCAAGTTCGCTAGATTCAAAGTCATCAGAAGTCACCATGCCGTAGCCCGGCAGCGGAGATTCCGGCAAGTCAATTGTAGAGGGGGCCTTGGAGCCGCTCGTGGGCACGGGCCAGCCGTCTTTCCATTCCATCGGAACCAAGTGCGACATACGGCCAACCGGGCCGGAATCGCGGAACAAAAGTGCATACCACTTGCCATCGGGAGTATCAAAGATGCCACCCTGCGCCACACCGTTGTCAGAAAGGAAGTACCTTCCGCTGTAACCAGAGAGCAAGTTCTTGGAACGGTAAACAATTTCACTGCGGCTCTTGCCAGCCGGCCAAGAAATCGTAAACAGGTAGTATTCGCCGTTCACCTTTTCCATGTGCGAGCCTTCTTGCTGCACATAGTAATTGCTGGTGCCGGTCACCTGGTTCACGCTCACGCCGCCAACCTTACCGCTCTTGCCGCCAGCCTTCACGCCGCTAGCGTCATCGTTCAACTGCACGTAGCTAATCTGGTCGCCGCTACCGTAGAACACCCAAACGGTGCCGTCGTCATCGAAGAAGAGGGAGGGGTCATGATAGAACGGGAGCTGCACTTCGCTCCACTGGCCGCTTTCCACGTCGGCGGTCTTGTACAAATGCGTCTTGCCTGTCGTGTAGGACGGGGTCAGCACGTAGAAAAACCCCTTGTGATAACGAATGCTCGATGCCCAGGAACCCTTACCGTAGGCGTCCTTGCCGCCATTCAGGTTTTGCTGGTCATTGTTGGTGAGCGTCTGGTAAGCATACCCCACCGTGCGCCACTGGGCCAAATCCGTGCTCTTGAAAACGGGCACGCCCGGGGCAAAGTGCATGGTCGTCGTCACCATGTAATAGGCGTCGTCAACACGGACAATCGAGGGGTCCGGGCTATCGACGTACATAATCGGATTGTTGACTGTTACAGCGTAAACTGCACAAGAACTAGCGAGGGCAATGCCCAAACTTTTAAACCATCCCATGTTAGTACTCCTTTTGTGGGCGCACCACCGCCCATGCAAATTTCTTCATCATAAAATTACCCTAAAAAAACCAAAAAAAGCCTATTCACACCCCATAATCCTTTGACAAATTGTCAATCCCCCCACCCTAAAAAAACAAAAACCCCTGATTTTGCAATCAGGGGTAATTCAAAAGAGAGAGAGTTTAAGTCCTAACCGTAAAGGAATCCGAGCACGACCGCGACTACCGAGAAGAACGCAATCTGCTTGACAATTGTAATTTCATTACTTTTCATAGGTCACCACCTTTTGCTTAATGCCCATCTTGCCGGCAGAGCGAACCAAATACACTCCCCGACGGATACCCTTGACACCTTCCTTGATCATGCGGACTGCAGCATCCATGCCAGAGGCCTTGAAGCTTGCCACATGCTTGCCCTGCATATCGAACAGGTTAAAATTGCTTTCGGCTTCGGTCATGCTCAGGCGAATCGCATCAATCCCGCTCGGAGGCTCGTCACTCTGGACTGCCTTGAATTCAATATTGTCGATATCGATCCAGTCGCCTACGATTTCGAGTTTCAGCTCGTGCTCGCCCGCCTTCAGGCTAGCCTTGCCGCCGCTCACCGTCGTAAAGCTGGTAAAGCCCTTGCCTTCGCTCACGATCTTTTCTCCGATGCGGGTATCGTCCATATACAGCTCGAAGCCGCCCGTCGTATTGTCGCTAGCCACAAGCGCAGAAATTTCGTATTCGCCATCGGCTTCCACCTTCACGGTGTACTTGAGCCATTCGCCCTTCTGGCAGTGGCCAACGACTAGGCCCATGTTCGGCTGGTAAATGTCCACGTCGTTCTTGCGGAACTTGCCGCCTTCGTTGCCCTTGCTCAAATCGTAGTAGCCCTTGTCGGCACCACCCTTGTTGTATTCTTCGACTTCAATGGTACCCGGAATCTTTGCCGGCGCTTCGCCATACGGGCCATATTCCTCAGGCGGCTCGTCCGGAACGGTTGACTGACTCGGGTCAACCAAGTTCACTTCCGGAGCATCCGGGTCAATCGTCTTGTCGATCAACTTGAGCATTTCGGAACAGTAACGCTTGCCGAGTTCAATCACGCCTTCACGGCCAAAGTGGTAGGGGTCCTTGCCGTTACCCTTCAGCCCCTGGGAAGATGCCAGACCGAACTTCTTGAACTTGCTCTTCAGCTGGGCAATACCGCCGTTCTTGCTGCTGCAGCAGCTGCCCTGGCCGGAGTTACCCGTGGGGTCGTTCATCATTTCGCCGGCAACAAACGGGACTTCGTTTTCGTCCAGTTCAAGAGCGTTTACAATGTCCTTGTAGGTCTTGTATACATTGTTCTGCCATTCGGTACCAGATCCATCGGTTTCGCCCTGGTGGAAAATAAAGCCCTTGATGACGCCCACTTCCTTAGCCTTCTTGCCCAGGTCCACAATTCTCTGGTAAGGGTTGGAATCATAGTCTTTCGCCCAGTTCTGGATATAACTTGCCGCAGAACTGAAGTAGGCCCGGTACTGGTCCTTGTCAAAAGCCTTGATGCTCACCGCACCGATAGCGACCGGGATAATGCCCACGGTAACACCCGGCAGGGAATCAACCATGGCGCGGCCGAAGTAGTCCGCCGGGGAAAGATTTTCGAAGGGGTGGAACATCGGCGGGATTGCCGGGTACCATTCGCCCGTCTTGATAGACTGATTCGTCTTGCCGCTACGCTGGCTTGCATTGGCGTTGTGCGAAGCGAGCATAAGGAAATTCTTGGGATTCGTGGCCTGGTCCACGGAAGGCACGATTTCGCCGTTACCGGCCATGTTCGACTGGCCGTAAGCGATATAAATATGGAAATTGGGGTTCGGCGCCGCACTGGCAAGCGACGCAAGCATCATGAGCCCGCCGACAAGCCACAGGGCCGGGGTCAAAAATTCAGAGACTTTTTTAAGGTCCATAACACACTCCTTATGCAATACCCTAAAATTACCCTCAAAAAACGACCAAATCACGCTAAAAACGCCAAAATTTATGGATAAATAGTCAACAAAAGGTAATGAAAAATAAACAAGAAACCCGCCTAAAAAGGCGGGTTTCAGCATTCAAATCTTAAAACCGTCCAAAAAGACTATTTTGCCACCTGAATCATCATCGTGCGGCCACTCATGGACTTCGCCATGTAGGATCCTCCACGCTTGACCAGGCTTGCGGCATTCTTGCGGAGTTCCGCCTTGCCCGTTGCAGAAACCACACCGAGATAGCTTCCGTTCATATCGAAAATGCGGTAGCTTTCGGTTTCGGTCGGCATGTTCAGGCGAGCATCAGCAATACCCGTATTGCAATCGTCGCACGGCTTTTCGAACTTGAGGTAATCAATATCGAACCAAGAGGTCGTCACTTCGAGGCGGAGAATGTGTTCGCCTGCCGGGAGCGTCACCTTGGCCGTGACGTCCTTGAAGTCATCCCAGCTGGAACCAGAAACCGGAACCTCGGCAATGGCCTTTCCATCAATCGAAAGCGTAAAGCCCGGATCCGAATTGGCCGTCGCGACAGAAGCGGTCATGGTATATTCGCCGGCTTCCTTCACGTTCACGGTATATTCGAGCCATTCACCAGCCTGGTTGTGGCCCACCACGACAGCGCCAGAGGACTTCTTGTAAATATCGACGCCCGTATCTTCACGAACCTTGGAGCATTCGGCAGTCTTGCCTTCGTCGGTGCAGGCATGGTTTTCGGAATCGGAGTCGTAATAGGTCTTGTTTTCCTTGCCGGTACCCGGAACGTCAAAGTTTTCGGCTTCGATCTTGCCCGGGAGTTCCACAGCCTTGCCGCCGAACGGTTCGCGCGGTACCGGTTCTGCAGGAGTACCCACGCCCACGAGCGTCACGATGCAGTCCTTGAATTCCGAGTTGCCCGCATCCAGGGTGACCGTCACAGAGCCGTTCTTCACTTCGACTTCACCTTCATACTTGGCATTCTTCGCCTGGCTCGTGGTGTACACGTGGAATGTTTCCACATCGGCACCCTTCACGTTAACCGTTACGGTCTTGGAATTCTTGTAATCGCGGTTCACGAGCACCACAATCACGGAGTCGCCTTCGGAACTCTTGTAAGCACTGGCAAAAACTTCCTTCTCGGGATTTGCCGTAGCACCCACGCGCACGGCACCCGGGCGGATGAATCGGGCGAACTGGCTCATCACGTAACCGCGCTTAGAAATCTTGCCGATTTCGTTGCTCGGAATCTGGAGCTTGTTGCCAAAGTCCTTTTCCATGATCAGGCCATAGCAACGACGGATGTACCACCAGGTGTACTGATTGAAATTGCCCACGACCATGGCGCGGTGGATTTCGTAAGCCACATCCATGGCGTTCACGGTATCGCGCTTGTTGGCGTTTGCCTGGTCGCCCGTATTCATAATCGTGCGCCAGTAGTTACCGCTGCCCTGGCTTTCGGTGTAGTGTTCCGTCATCCAGCGTTCCACGCCCTTCTGGTCAGCCAAAGAATACTGGAAGAAGTTGTCCCCGGTCCTTCTGTCGCTGGCGTAGAAGTGCGCACCGAGAATGTCCCAGTTCTTGAGGGCATTGGCATCGTTCAAGACCTTGTTGTAAAGATTCTTGTCGTAGCGGAACGATTCCGTCGAAATCACCTTCACACCATTCTTGCGCATTTTATCGGCGTAGCCCTTGGTGAAGTTGTAGATTTCGTCAGCGCTCCAGCAAGCCCATTCACCGCACCAGTCCGGTTCGTTACTGATGGAGATGGCGTACAGGGGAACGCCCTGGTTCTTCATGTAATCGTTGAAGTTGTTCAGGTGGTCCACGTACTTCTGGTAGTTCGAAGAAGACATGTGCTGGTTCGCACCCGCATACGGAGAAGTCCACGGCGTCGCATACAGAATAAAGTCGTCGCCGGCGTACTTTTTGGCATACTTTGCGGCTTGAACTTCCTTGTTGAAGTCACTGGAATTTGCATACACCGGAATACGCAGCGTATTCAGGCCAAGTGTTCCATCGCCCGTA
This sequence comes from Fibrobacter succinogenes, assembly GCA_902756345.1. Lineage (GTDB taxonomy): Bacteria > Fibrobacterota > Fibrobacteria > Fibrobacterales > Fibrobacteraceae > Fibrobacter. The sequence continues at coordinate 23,846 of CACVQR010000016.1, forward strand.
CCAAAGGCAATTTTCGCATCGGCTTCAGAAAGGCCACCACCGCCCTGCCACTGGTTATGCACCATGCCGCCAAAACCGCGAATGACCTGGTGTTCTTCCGTTACGTCGACATTGACCGTCGAGGCCATTGCCGAACTCCAAAGGCCAACCACTCCAAAGGCTAGGCCCACACTCTTTGCAATTTTTTGGATTGTCATCTTATACTCCTTTTTAACACAACTCCCGATATTAAAATACATTCTCGTAATTTCAAAATCAAGCGTTTTTTCCCGGAAGGAAGGGCACCCCCATTCGGGGGCGTCCTCCTGGTTGGATGTGTTTATGGGAAACTATTTGGTAGTACGCACCTTTGCAATCATGCCGTTTGCGCGATTACGAATCAGGCATATTCCCTGAGCCTTTTCGCTACCCTTAATGGAACCGTTCTGCCACATCTTAGACGCTTCAGTCATGTTGCGGGCCGTAAAGCTTGCCACCTTCTTGCCCGTCAAATCGAACACGTCAAAGCTTGCGGTAGAAGCGCTTGCAAGTTTCACGCCCTTGATTGCCGTCGTACCTTCGAGCGGGTCGGAATCAGCGGCATCCTTGCCTGCAACAAAGTTGATGTAATCGATATCCATCCAGTCGCCGGTGACGGTAAAGCGGAGGATATGTTCGCCCGCCGGGAGCGTTACGTTCGCCTTGACCTTGTTGTAGTCATCAAAGTTTTCTTCGCCGTCATTCTTAGGCACAGCAATTTCTTCGGTGATGTTCTTGTCGTCAATCGAAAGCTGGAATCCGGAGGTCGCATTGGCAGACGCCACGGCGGCATACATGGTGTAGTCACCAGCTTCCTTCACGTTCACGGTGTATTCGAGCCATTCGCCGGCCTGGTTGTAGCCCACGACATAGCCAGTCGCCTTCTTGTAGATATCGACACCGGTGCCTTCGCGATAGCTCTTGCCGCCATTGCTTTCGGCGCCATGGTCGTCGGAATCGTTGTCGCTATAGGAATCGACTCCAGCGCCGCGGCCTGTACCCGGTTCGTCAAAGTTTTCCATTTCAATCTTGCCCGGAATTTCCCAAGCCTTGCCGCCAAAGGGTTTCTGCGGTTCCGGCGGCGTCGTGCCGCTGCCTTCGAAGCCCCAAGCCTTCACGTACATGGTCGAATCCTGATTGCCCTTGAACACGAGGAACAGCTGGTTCACAATGCCCTTGAGGCCAGAAACTTCGCACTTGTTTTCGGCATAAGTGTTCTTGCTGCCGGTATTCTTCAAGGTACAAGTGCCTGCGAGCGTTCCCGATGCAGAACCCGTGCGGATTTCAATCTTGTTGCCGTCGGCAGCACTCGAAGCCTCGACCGTAAAGCCCGTTGCCGCAGTACCGAAATCCACGCCAGAAACGCGAATCCAGGATTCCTTGCTCGAAAGCGGAATCAGCACATGTTCAGCCCTCTTGCCCACGACAAAGTTGGAGCGGCTGCGAATGCCCTTCTGCTTGGAGCTCGTGAGAGCCGGATACCAGTCGTACGGATCGAAGTTTTCAATCTGCTTCGGGCCTTCGTTGGTGCAAACCACCTGCTTAATCGTACCGTCGGCGTTGTAGAACATTTCGTCTACGGAAACGCTGCGGTGGTAGCCTTCGTTCGGTTTCGGCTGACCATCATCTGCCGGAATAATTTCCAGGCCGTTGTGGCCCTTCGCGATACGGCGGTCATGGTAAACCACGTAGGAGTGGCCCTTGAATTCGGCAATACCATGGTGATTGTTGTTGCCGTTAATGCTACGACCATTCATGCTCGGGTCGCCAAGAATGGTGCCCTTCCAGGTGTACGGGCCCATCACATTGTTGGACATGCCGTAGTCAATGGTAGGCGCACCCTGCTGCCAGCCAGTACTGTAAGAGAAGTAGTAAGTACCCTTGTGTTTGTGGATGTAAGACGCTTCGAGCATCTTGCGGGTCGGCAGGTTGTTCACCTTCACGTGGCTGCCGTTACCCACCGGAGCATTCTTCGCGTCGTTCAACTTGACGATATCGAAGTTATCGGTATTCGGGCGGCTGTTGCTTTCGCCACCACCCCACGTCACGTAGGTCGTACCGTCGTCATCGATAAAGATACCCGGGTCAAAGCACCACGAAACGCCATCGCAGCCAATAATGCCGCGGCCGCCGACCAGTTTGTCCTTGCCGTTACCCACGGCGTTTGTCCACGGGCCGTCGATTGCAGGCGCCTTGATGTAGCCAATGCCGCCGCCACCGCCATCGGGGAACACGATGTAGAACGTGCCGTTATGCACCGCAATACCGGATGCCCAAATGTCGTTAATGCCGTTCACCTTGCGGGCATCGTAAATAATGCCGTAGTCAGTCCAGTTCTGCATATCCTTACTGCGGAATGCATAGAGGGCGTAAATCTTGTAACCGTTAGAATTGTACGGAGCCGGGTCATCGGAGTCCGTGATGATATAGAAGTACTCATCGTCAGCGGCAGCACCCGGGTCTGCCAGGTAATGGTAAGTAGAAATCGGGTTGTCGGCAAGGCCGAAAGACGCCAAGCCCATGACCAAACACGCGGCCTTCTTCAGGCCTTTCACATTCCAAACATCCATAAAGGACTCCTCTGAAGGTAAAACACCACACCTTCCATCTTTAAAACTATCTTCATAAGCACAAAAAAAAGTGCCCCGGAGGACACTTTTCTTTGACTTTTTGTCAACGGTTTTGTTTATAAATTTTTACTTCGCAGTGCGGATTTTGGAGACCATTCCGGTGGTACGGTTGCGGATCAGGTTCACGCCGCGGGCCTTTTCAGAACCCTTCACGGAACCGTCACGCCACATCTTAGTGGCTTCAACCATGTTGCGGGCCGTAAAGCTTGCGAGCTTCTTGCCGCTCAGGTCGAACACGTCGTACTGGGCAACCTTGGAGGCGTTCAGCTTGACATCCTGATGGATACCCGTGGTCACTTCGCCAATCGAGAACCAGTCCACATTCACGTTGTCGCCGGTAATCACCAGTCGGACAATGTGTTCGCCCTTGGTCAGGGTCGCCTTGCCGGCATCGAATTCTTCGTAGACGCTCCAGTCTTCGCCAGTCTGCGAAACCTTCACGGTATCGCCCACAGCCTTACCATCGACAAGCAGGCAGAAGCCTGCGCCGTTTTCCATACCGGTAGAAGCCGATGCCTTCAAAGCGTATTCGCCATCTTCTGGAACCACGATCGAGTATTCCAGCCATTCACCAGCAGCGGTGTAACCAATAGCCTTGCCGGTACCACCGAGCACGATATCGACTCCCAAGTCGGTACGGAATTCGGCATCGCCCTGGTTTTCGGACTCGTTGTCGCTATAGGATTGCGCTTCTTCACCGCGGCCCGTGCCCGGAACGTCATAGTTTTCGGCTTCAATCTTGGCCGGAATCGTCACGGCCTTGTCGCCATAAGGAGTCTGCGGAGTCGGCGGAGTAGAGCCGCTTCCTTCGAAGCCCCAAGCCTTGATTGCCATGGTCGAATCCTGCGAGCCCTTGAACACGAGGAACAAGGATTCCACGATACCCTTCAGGCCTTCCACTTCGCACTTGGTTTCAGCAAAGGTAGACTTGTTGCCGGTATTCTTGAGCGTGCATGTGCCCGCCAAGGAACCGCTTGCAGAACCGGTATGGATTTCAATCTTGTTGCCGTCGGCAGTGCTTGCTGCCTGCACGGTAAAGCCAGTGGCTGCCGTACCGAAGTCAACACCCGACACGCGAATCCAGGATTCCTTCGTGGAAAGCGGGAGCAGCAGGTGCTCAGCGACCTTGCCCGGGCTCCAGTTGGAACGGCTACGGATGCCCTTCTGCTTGGAACTCGTGAGAGCCGGGTACCAGTCGTACGGATCGAAGTTCTCAATCTGCTTCGGGCCTTCCTTCGTGAAGGTCAGTTCCTTCATGGTGCCATCGCCATTGTAATAGAATTCATCGACACTCACGCTGCGGTGGAATGCCGGTACCGGATTCGCCTTGCCGTCATCGGCAGGAATCTTTTCGAGGCCGTCGTAACCGTTTGCAATGCGGCGGTCATGGTATGCCACATACCAATGGCCCTTGAATTCGGCAATGCCATGGTGGTTGTTGTTGTTCGCATTGATGTTCTGGCCGTTGATGTTCGGGTTGCCCATGAAGATACCCTTGTATTCATAAGGGCCCATCGGGTTCTTGGACATACCGTAGGCAATGCGCAAGTCAGCCGTACTGTAAGACAGGTAGTAATTGCCTTTGTACTTGTGGATGTAAGAAGCTTCCATCGCCTTCGGGCCACCAATCTTCAGGTGAGTCTTGGTGCTCACATCGAAGCCCTTCATGTCCTTGTTGAGCTTGTAGATGTTGAAAATGTCGTTGTTGTTGTTATTTGCCGGGCGGCTATCGCTGCTGCCGCCACCAAACGTGAAGTAGCCCGTACCGTCGTCATCGAAGAAGATTGCCGGGTCAAAACACCAGCCGATGCCGTCGCAGTCCGAAATACCGCCGCCCCAGTTGTTGATGAGCTTCTTGTTGCCCGAAACAGGGTTCGTCCAGGGGCCAGCAATGCTGTCGGCGCCGATGAGGCCAATGCCGCCACCACCGCCATCGGGGAACACGATGTAAAGCCTGTGATCGTTGGGGTTCACTGCAATGCCGGATGCCCAGATATCGCCGATACCGTCAACCTTGCGGGCATCGTAGATAATGCCGAAGTCGGTCCAGTTCTTCATGTCCTTGGTGCGGAAACCGTAGAGGGCCTTGATGTTGTAGCCGTTGGCATTGGCTGCCGCCGGGTCGTCAGAGTCGGTAATGACGTAGAAGTAGGTGTCATCGGCAGCGGCACCCGGGTCTGCCAAGTAGTGATAACTCGAAATCGGGTTGTCGGCCAAGCCAAAAGCGGCAAGCCCGGCAACTAAGCACGCAGCCTTTTTCAGGCTCGTCAATTCCCATACTTTTCTGTAATCCATGAAGACTCCTTCGAAGGCATAAACACAACCAAACCTTCTATTCCAAAATTACCCTCAGAAACACAAAAAAAAGTGTCCCGGAGGACACTTTCCATTGACATTTTATCCATTGGATTAAAGGCTATTCAAGATTCTTGACACCGTAAATCGTGATGTCGTCGAGCCACATTTCGTAAGGAGTCCCTTCCGTAACGCCACCACCGAAGAAGTTCAGGTTCGTCACGTGTTCCTTGACGGCATCCCAACCGATGTTGCCACCGATATTGTGTTCGTCAGGTTCAATCAAGTCTTTCGGAGTCACCACGAAACGCTGCCAGGTGGTATCAAGTTCCAAGTGCACCCAAGCCTTACCGTTTTCGTAACCGGTAGAATCGAGAGCAATCGAATCGAGAAGCACATCGAACGAGACGCTGATCCACTGGGAAGAATCGCTGAGTCCAGAACGAGCCCAGAACACCACTGAATCAAGCTCACTCATATCAGTCATTTCGTTCAAGGCGCGTCCCATCAAGGCCCAGTTGGCGTTGGAATCGTTCTGGTACACGAAGTGGGCAACCATGCCTTTACGGCCAGCCACGTTCTTTTCGGCATCCAGTTGTGCCTCGGCATACTTGGACCTAGAAATATACCAGCCATAAGTGCTGTCTTCAAAGTCGGCAAAAAGCACAACCGGGTAGACATCTTCCTTGACCATCGTATCGGAAGCGGGCACCTGCTTCTGACCAATCGTCACGTTCTTCGAGGTCTTGCCGGACTCCACCTTCGTATTGCTGGAGCCGACCGTCATCAGGTTGCTGATCGCCGACGGCTTGCCGTCCATATCGAGAGTCTTGTAAGTACGGAACGTGAATCCGACCAGGGTAAGCAATCCCTTCGGCAGGCTCTTAAATTCAAACTTGCCCTCTTCGTCCGTTTCAACAAAGTAATCAAGTCCCTTGACGCCCACCGTCACGGACGATTCGTTTTCAGGCAAGTACACCTGGCCCGAAACAGCGCCAGTCGGTTCAAGCTTGATCGACACAGAATCACGGGACACATCGGTCACCACCACGCGCACAAACGCCTTGGTAGTATCCTGACGTGCTTCCACATTATAAGTACCAGGTTTGAGTCTCTTGAGGTTCAACCGGCCCTGCTCGTCGGTTTCAAGATTCAAGATGCCCAAAGTAGAATCGGATACGACCACCGGGGATTCCCCCTTTTTGTGGTCCTTGACAACATCCATATTATTCGCACCCGCCAAGAAGTCGACCGGGCGCACCAAGACCTTGGTACGGGCAGCAGGCGAACCATCGCTCTGCTTCACAGCGAGCACCACGGCAACCGAGTTCTCTGTCTCAAGCGACGTTCCCGCACTCGGATCAATGCCGTTGCTACTGGAACACGCCGCAATGAGCGCTCCCACTGCAGCTGCAAAACCTATATGCCACACCCATTTCTTCATTTGGACTCCCTTTTGTCGCCCTCCACAGAATCAACGGTACGGACACCGCCCTTACGCGCAATCGGATAAAACGCCATAGAAAGCTGCATTACCCGGTCGGAGTTTTTGGCACTGTCCACCCTCTTCTGGACCAGACGCCTAAATTCCCTAAGCATATCACCCAAGTCATCGAAGCAGGACTGGTCTACGGACAATGTAAGAGTAGAAATATTTCTTTCGTCAACAGGAATATTGTCCAGTGCATCACTAGCCAAAGAGAGCACTTCTTTCTGGAAATGACGAACAGCCTGCTTCTTTTCGGGGCCACCCACGGTCAAATGGGCGTCCGTAACAGCCAACTTGCCCGAAGCCATCTTCTTGACCAAGCCGACTTCCAGCAAGGTATCGATCGCTTCCTGGGCCTGGGCCTCGGTAATCGGGGGGCACAGGTCCCTAGAAATCTGCTTGACGTTAACCACGCCACCGTTCAGTTCGAGGTAGGCACGCACGGCCGGAATCCACCAGTTCTGAAGCAGCTTGAGTTCGGCTGCCTGCAGGCTGTGGCGGTCCACATCCCGAAGATCGAGGGCTTTTGCCATCAGCTCTTCGCGCTTGGCCTTGTCCTTGGTTACTGCTGCGGAGAACAGCAAGTCAAAGTATTCGGCCTCACGACCGGACAGATCAAGGATTTCTTTCGCGGCAGGGAGTGCATGAGCCGGCAAGTGCTGCTTTTTCTGCAACACGCGATAAAGGTAGCTGGAATCCAACCCCAGCTTGTCCCCCATCATACGGTACGAGTAGAAAGGCATTTCGGCTTTCCTACGGTCGTAGTACTCCTTCAAGAAGTCGCGATAATCCGATATGTCAGAAAACGTAACCATAATTATTTACCCGTATATTTACAATAATAAAATAGACTTTGCAGGTAAAGAAACATATACCGAGGGTGAAATTCGCATGGACGTTTTATCCAAGTGCATTGTGACACTGGTCACAAAAAGGCCAAAATGGGGCAAATTCCCCAAAAAAAGGAATTTAGGCTTTTGCCAACTCACAAATTGCAAATCATTCGCAATTTTACTATATTTGCGAATCGTTCGCAATTTCGGCGTTGAAAATGGAATACAAAACTCAGACCCGACAGATGATCATGGATTACATGGCTGAAAATCCCGACCGGATTTTCAAGGCCTCCGAGTTGGCCCAGAGTCTGTCCGAGGTTTCGCTGAGTACCATTTACAGGAACCTTTCCAGGCTCGAAAAAGCAGGAATGATCCAGATTGTCGGAGCTGCCGAAAACAACGAGTTGCAATACCGCTACACGGGCCCAGGCCAATGCGAAGAAAAGATGCACCTCGTATGCAAGGAATGCGGCAAGTTTTTCCACCTGGAAGGCCCCGCCCTCAAGGTTCTGCAGCTTTCGGTACAGCGCAGCGGATTCGAGCTGGACCAACAACAGTCCGTGCTGCTCGGGCGCTGTTCCGGCTGTTCGCGGAGGCGCCATGGTTAACGCCCTGTTAAACAAGCTGCTCATAGCGTTTGCATCGCTCTACGTCGCGAGGCACTTGGAGCACCATTGCCACGGCGAGCACTGCCACGTGTGCCACCACATCCACCGCTGCCTAGAACTGATTTCGGTTTGCATGGAACTGGTGGTAGCGCCGTTCGAACTTGCGTTACGGTTTTTCTATTTCAAATTAGTTTGCTTTAAGGCGGCGGTTTCGCCGTCGACAACTCTTGTTTCACAGAAAGTCCTGCTGCTGAATTGATGGCTACCCTCGGCACGACAAGTGCCACGAACAATAAAGCATCAATTCAAATTTTGGCCCGATTGGGCAAAGGACTTATTATGAAGAAATTTGCAGCATTTGCAATGTTTGTTTTGGCGACGGCGCTGATGTTTGTCGCTTGCAGCGCGGAATCGAACGAAAAAGCCCCCGCACAAAAGAAAGTTTCTATTGTCGCAACCATCTATCCGCAGTACGACTGGCTGAAGAACATCCTCGGAGACCGTCTGGACGCCGTGAACCTGAAACTGCTTATCCAGAACGGTACCGACTTGCACAGCTACAAGCCCTCGGCACAGGATATCGCAGCGATTGCAAGCGCCGACATGGTGGTGTTCGTAGGTGGCGAATCGGACGAATGGATCGAGAAAGCGCTGAAAGCAACGCCGAAGGATGGCCGCGTACAAGTGAACCTGATGGAAGCTTTGGGCGACCGAGTCAAGGCCGAAGAAGTCGTGGAAGGCATGCAGGAAGAGACGAAAGACGAAAAGCCTGCCCTGAGCTTGCCGAAGGGACGAGAGACGAAAGAAATCGCAGAAGAGAACCATGAACACGGCGAAGAAGCCAAAGAGCACGAACATGCCGAAAAACACGAAGACGGGCATCATCACCACGAAGAAGTCGAAAACGATGAACACGTCTGGCTCTCGCTGAAGAACGCAGAACTGCTGGTGATGAACCTTGCCGATGCCCTCTCGAAAGTAGACACGGCGCACGCTACGGAATACCACATGAATGCGGGCCTTTACATCGCAAAGATTAGCGCACTGGACGCCCAATACCGTGCAGCAACAGACAGTGCCCATTTCAAGACCATTTTGTTTGGCGACCGTTTTCCGTTTCGCTATCTGGTGGATGATTACGGCATTAAGTATTTTGCCGCGTTTGTTGGCTGTTCCGCCGAAAGCGAAGCGAGTTTCGAGACGGTAGCCTTCTTGGCCGGCAAGATGGATTCGCTCGCGCTCCCCGCGATTTTCACGATTGACGAAAGCAACGGGAAGATTGCCCGCGCGATTCTTGACGCCAGCAAAAAGTCAAAGGAAACGCCTGTGCTGACGCTGAATTCGATGCAGTCGGTGACGGATGCGCAGATGCAATCTGGCGTGGACTACCTGAGCATGATGCAATCAAATTTGGAAGTTTTGAAGAAAGCAATTAAATAATGTGGAATGTGTGATGAGTAATGCGAAGACCCTTATCAAGTGTCGCCAGTTGACTCTCGGATACGGGAGCAAGGACCTGGTACGCGATTTGGACTACGATATAAACGCAGGTGACTACCTGTGCATCGTGGGGCGCAACGGTTCCGGAAAGACGACTTTCTTGAGGGGTATCGCGGGGCTACTCAAGCCGAAATCGGGAGTCATCGAGCTCTGCGATGGTTTAAGCCGAAATCAAATCGGCTATCTGCCGCAAATGACGATTGTGCAGAAAGATTTTCCGGCCTCCGTCGAAGAAATCGTGCTGTCGGCATTCCAAGGAAAGCATCGCTTGCTGCCCTTCTACAGGAAGGCGCACCGGGATCGCGCCATGGAATGCATGGCGCTAACCCGTACCGAAAGCCTCGCAAAATCTTGCTTCCGCGAGCTTTCGGGGGGCCAAAAGCAGCGCGTGCTTTTAGCGAGGGCCCTGTGCGCCGCCGAACGCCTGCTGCTTCTCGACGAACCGGTGACAGGCCTCGATCCGGAATCTACGGAAACCATGTACCGCATCATCGAAGAGCTGCATCAGAAGGGAATGACCGTCGTCATGGTCACTCACGATGTAGATACAGCCCTCGACGATGCCACCCGCGTGCTGGATTTCAATACCATTTCAACCAAGGAAAAATAAACCCTCTACCATCTACTTCCTACTGTCTACTTCCTACCGTCTACTAAACTATGCCTGACCTTATCGAAAAACTTTCGTTCTATCTAGATTTCCCTTTCGTTCGCTATGCGATTATCGTGGGCGTTCTCGTATCGCTCTGTTCGTCGCTCCTAGGCGTGACCTTGGTGCTCAAGCGTTACTCCTACATCGGTGACGGCCTTTCGCATGTCGCCTTCGGAGCGCTCTCTATTGCAGCGGTACTCAAGATTACGAACAACATGCTGCTTATCTTGCCGGTGACGGTCGCGGTGGCAGTACTCTTGTTGTGTACAGGGAAAAATGCCCGCATCAAGGGTGATGCAGCTATTGCCATGGTCTCGGTCGGAGCCCTTGCCATCGGTTACTTGCTGATGAACGTGTTCTCGACTTCGGCGAATATTTCGGGTGACGTCTGCACGACGCTTTTCGGCTCTACTTCTATTTTGACGCTCCGGGTAGAAGAAGTCTACCTTTGCGTCGCGCTCTCGATTACAGTCCTCGCCGTATTCATTCTTTTCTACCACAAGATTTTCGCCATCACCTTCGACGAGAATTTTGCGCAGGCGACCGGCGTCAACACGACGATTTTCAATTTGCTGATCGCTGTCATCGTGGCCGTCATCATCGTTCTCGCCATGAACTTGGTAGGCGCCCTCCTGGTGTCGGCCTTAGTGGTTTTCCCGTCGCTTTCGGCCATGCGAGTATTCAAGAGTTTCTTTGCGGTGACGGTTGCATCGGCCATCATCTCGGTCGTGTGCTCGCTCATCGGAATCGTCGTCGCAATCCTCGCAGGCACTCCCGTGGGTTCTACCATTGTGGCGGCAGATATTGTGGCATTCGGCCTCTTCTATTCCATCAGCCTGATTCAGGGCAGAGGTGTTTAAATTGTTCAAAGTAGTTCTTGCCGTTCTGCTTGCCTTTGCGGCCTTGTTTGCAAAGGAACCCGGCGGTAAAGAGAAATACGACATTGACATTTCCCGTATGAGCGGGACCATGGTCTACGGACAAGTTTACCAAATGGTTATGTACCCGAGCAAGTATCTCGGAAAGCATATCAAGATGAAGGGAATCTTTTCGAGCTATTACGACGAGGAAATGGAACGGCGTTTTTACGGTTGCGTCATTCAAGACGCTCTCGCCTGTTGTTCGCAAGGGCTCGCCTTCGAACTTGCAAAACCGCGCGAATTTCCCAAGGAATACCCCGCCGAAGGGGACGTGATTACGATTACAGGCGACTTCGATTTTGAAAGCGATGAAGGGGGCGGTGGTTTCCCCATCATCCGCAATGCTGAAATGCAGACTAAATAAAAACTTTTCTATATTTATGCATAAAATTAAATAAATGCATAACAAATACAAGTACGGCGGTTCGTGCCATGGAAAAGAAAATGACTTTACGCGAAGCTTTTGAAAGCAAGATGATGCTGCTCGATGGCGGCATGGGTTCTGTCATTCAGACTTACGGAATCAAGGGTGCGAACAACGACATGCTTTCCATTGAGAAACCGGAAATCATTCTCGATATCCAGCGCCGCTACGTGGATGCGGGCGTGGACTGTCTGACGACGAATACGTTCTCGAGCCAACGCGTGAGCCAGCACGAATACCATCAGGAACACCGCATTGCCGAAATGAACCGCGCCGCGGTGAAGATTGCGAAGCAGGCCGCGGCAGAGGCTATGGAAAAGTACGGCCGCCAGGTGTACATCCTGGGTGACGTGGGCCCCACCAGCAAGATGCTTTCGATGAGCGAAGACGTGAACGACCCCGCAAGCCGTAGCATTACTTTTGACGAGCTGGAAGATGCCTACCTGGAACAGATCCAGGTGCTGGTGGAAGAAGACGTCGATGCCATCCTGATTGAAACGATTTTTGATACGCTGAACGCGAAGGCTGCCGCAAGCGCATTCACCAAGGTGATGGAAAAACGCACTGCCGACGCAACCGCCGCCGGAAAAGCCGACGACCTCAAGCCTGTGGAAGTCATGTTCTCGATGACGGTGAGCGACGCCTCGGGCCGTACGCTTTCGGGCCAGACGGTAGAAGCTTTCGCCGTGAGCGTGATGCACATGCACCCGCTTTCTATCGGCCTCAACTGCGGGCTCGGTGCCGACGGCATGGTGCCGTACTTGCGCCGCATGGGCAAGGTTGCGCCCTGCTACATTAGCTGTCACCCGAATGCGGGGCTCCCGAACCAGTTCGGCGGTTACGACGACACGCCCGAAGACATGGTGCGACTCATGGGCGTTTATCTGGACGACAAGCTCGTGAATATGATTGGCGGTTGCTGCGGTACCACACCGGAACACATCGCCGCCATGCGCAAGATGCTAGATGCGCTACCCGCCGATTACGAACGCCGCAAGCCCGCACCCAAGTATGCCACAAGCCCGCTGCTCCGCCTCGCCGGTTTGGAACCGCTGTTCAAGGAACAGGTGCGCCCGAGCAATGGCGCCAACAGTTGCAACGCCGAAGACTTCGTGAAGGTCGGCGAACGCTGCAACGTGGCAGGCTCCAAGAAGTTCCTCCGCCTCATCAACGAAAAGAATTACGAAGAAGCACTCGACATCGCACGTAAGCAAGTCGAAGACGGCGCCGATGTGATTGACGTGAACATGGATGACGGCCTGCTCGACGCTACCGCCGAAATGCAGACCTTCCTGAACCTGCTCGCATCGGACCCCGCCATCAGCCGCGTGCCGATTATGGTGGACTCCTCCCGTTTCGAAGTCATCGAAGCGGGCCTCAAGTGCGCCCAGGGCAAGTGCATCGTGAACTCCATCTCTTTGAAGATGGGCGAAAAGGCTTTCATTGAACATGCGCTCACTATCAAGCGCCTCGGCGGTGCCGTCATCGTGATGCTCTTCGACGAAGAAGGCCAGGCCACCAACTACGAGCGCCGCGTGCAAATTGCCGCCCGCGCTTACGACATCATGGTGAAGAAGCTCGGCTTCGACCCCTCCGATATTATTTACGACCCGAACGTCTTGACGGTCGCTACGGGCATGGCAGAACACAATGCCTACGCCATTGACTTTATCCGCGCGGTCCGCTGGATTATGGACAACCTGCCCGGCGTGCGCATTTCGGGCGGTCTTTCGAACCTTTCCTTCGCCTTCCGCGGCAACAACTACCTGCGCGAAGCGATGCACACCACCTTCTTGCATTACGCGATTCCGAACGGCATGGGCATGGCCATCATGAACCCGAGCGCGATTATCGAATACAAGACGATTCCGCTCGAACTCCGCATGGCCATTACCGAAGTCATTTACAACACGGAACCGGACGCGAGCGAAGCGCTCATCGAAATTGCAAGCCGCATGACCGCGGCAGCCGCAGCCGCCAAGGAAGCAGGCACCAAGTACGACCCGAAGGCGATTTTCGCCATGAGCACAGGCGCAAGCAACTCTTCTGACGACAACGCTAACGCTGCCGCCGAAGCAAAGCCCACCACGCCCGAAGAACGCTTGCAAGAAGCACTGCTCAAGGGAACTTCGACAACACTTCAGCCCGACTTGATGGAACTCATCAACCGCGGCGATAGCCCGGTGGGAATTATTTCTGGCCCGCTCATGGACGGCATGAACGAAGTCGGTCGCCGCTTCGGTGAAGGCAAGATGTTCTTGCCGCAAGTAGTGAAGACTGCACGCACCATGAAGAAGGCCGTGGAAATTTTGCAGCCCTACATCGAGGCGGGCAAAGATGCCAACGCATCGAGCCGCGGCAAAATCGTGATTGCGACCGTGAAGGGCGACGTGCATGATATCGGCAAGAACATCGTCTCCGTGATTATGGCCTGTAACGGCTACGAAATGGTGGACCTCGGCGTGATGGTTCCCGAAGATGTCATCGTGAAGGCGGTCATCGAGAACAAGGCCGATATCTTGAGCCTTTCCGGGCTGATTACGCCCTCCCTTGAAGAAATGTGCACTGTGGCTAAAGCCATGCAGGATGCAGGCCAGCGCATCCCGATTATCGTCGGCGGTGCCACCACCTCGCCCACGCACACTGCCGTAAAGATTGCCCCGTGCTACGAAGGCCCCGTATTCCACGTGCGCGACGCCGCCAGCAATCCGGGCCTCGTGCAAAAGCTCCTGGACCCCGCGACCAGCGAGCAGACCATTCAGGAAAACCGGGTCGAACAGCAGCGCATTCGCGACAAGCAGAACGGCATCCAGACCGAAGCCGCAAGCGCCATGGCCGCAGCAGAGAAGACTCCGCTCGAACGCCGCTACCTTTGCGACTGGAGCAAGTACCAGCCCGTGGAGCCGCCGTTCATGGGAGAAAGCAAGCTCCCGCCGATTCCGCTCGAAAAAGTCATCCCGCTTATCAGCTGGGAATACTTCTTCTTCACCTGGAAAATCAAGCCGGACCAGGAAGAAGCAAAGAAACTCAAGGCCGACGCCGAAGAACTTATCAAGTCGCTTACAAAGCCCGAATATGCATTGCGTGCCGTGCAGGCGTTCTACCCTGCAGCCGGTACGGAAAGTACAATCAAGTTCAACACGGGCCGTACCGGCACCGACTCCGACCTTGTCGAAGTCGCCACGGCACGCCAGCAGAACCCGGAAGGCACTTGCCTTGCCCTCTGCGACTACGTAGCCCCTGCCAATGCGAATACCGCAAGCGTCTTCGCCGCCCCCGCTGGTAAGGACGTATTCCGCGACATCGTGGGCGCCTTCGCCGTCACCGTGAGCGACGCCTTCGTCAAGCGCCTCGAAAAAATGAAGGCCGAACAGGGCGGCAGCGACTACGACGTTCTCCTGATGCAGACTGTCGCCGACCGCCTGGCCGAAGCGGGCGCCGAATACCTAAGCCAGGAACTCGCCCGCACCAACAGCTGGAAGGGCATCCGCCCGGCCGTCGGCTACCCCGTACTCCCGAACATCAAGGAAATCTTCAACGTCGCAAAACTCATCGATTTCGGCAGTGTCGGAATATCGCTCACCGAGAACGGCGCCATGTACCCGCAAGCATCCGTGAGCGGTCTCTACATCAGCCACCCCGAAATTGACTACTTCCACGTGAAGGCGTAATTTTTATATATTCCCTTTAAGTTCATACAACTTAAAGGGATTAATATGGAAAACAAAGAAGATATTCAGGTCGAGCAGCAAGAGACCGAAGTTTTCGAAGGCCGCGAAGAAGCAATGGCGGCATCCGCTGCAGATATCAGGGCCTACGCCCGCGAAGCCTTGCGCGGCAAATGGGGTTACGGCATCATCGTCTGGCTCTTGTTGATGCTACTCGACACACTTTTCTCCCTACCAGAATATATCGCAGACGAAGGAAGTTCTTTCGGCGACATTTGGGGCATTATTTCAACAACCTTTAGTTGGTGCATGTGGTTTGGTCTCATGGCGTGTTTCCTCGACGTCGCCCGAAAAACACACCTATCCTATAAACGACTTTTCACGGCATTCCGTAACGTCGAATTCTTTTTCAAGTTTGTCATTACGGAGATATTACAGACAATATTCCTTATCTGCTGGTACCTTCTCCTCATCATCCCCGGCATCATCAAGTACTATTCTTACGCCATGACCGAATTCATTCTCATGGACCACCCGGAATACGGCCCCCTGCAAGCAATCACCGAAAGCCGAAAGATGATGTACGGCCACCGCATGCAACTTTTCATTCTCGGTCTTTCTTTCATCGGCTGGTTCTTACTTTGTATTATCACGCTCGGCATAGCCTCCTTATGGGTAGTACCATACTACAGCACGGCTAGAGCCAAATTCTACTTAGATATCAAAAAAGAGTACGAAAAGAAACTCGCCGCTGCCCCCATCCAAGAAGCAGAGACGATTCCTACCGAACCCGTTGAAGAAGAAAAAGAATTTGAAGTCGAAGAATAAAGTTTATAATTACTTTTCTACAATAATCAATTCAGCCGCACCGCGCCCCGGGAGCGGCTTAAATATTTTCACGTTTGTCTGAACCGCCGGGCCACCGAAGGCTTTCATTTCGCAAACGAACAAGTAATTCGTGCCGGCCACAATCTGCGTCGCAACACTCAACGGTTTAAGGCTCAGGTAAGCGTAGTCCTTGGTCGCCTCGGCAAATACGGCAGAATCTTCTGCAGTAAGCGGGCGCTGTTCCGAAAATCCTCCCATGAGCATTTCATCTGTCTTGCCCGTTTCCAAATTTGCAAAGAAAGTTTCCACTTCGGCGCGGGCAACGGAATCGCCGGTTTCGGCCGTCATGCGCTTGTTCGAGATACCGAAGGCAAGCGTCACGTTCGCATTCGGTTCGAGTGTCTTGAGTTCTTCGGCAGAAGCCTTACGGCCACCGCTACCATACGTGCAGAACGGCACCACCACCTTGCCGCTCAGCTCGTTCGAATCGAGGAAGGTGTAAATCGGCGGAGCGAAACTCCCGAACATAATCGGGTAACCCAAGTAAACCGTATCGTACTTGGCAATATCCACCTTCGCGTTTTCAAGAGCAGGCCACTGCTTGCTTTCACGTTCGGCACCAACTGCGGCAACAGTGCTGTCGTAAGTCGAGGGGTACGGTTTCATAAGCTTGAGTTCCACCGCATCGGCATTTTTCGCCTTCGTGAAAATTTCGGCAAGTTTTTTAGTCGCGCCAGTCTGCGAAAAATACACCACCACGGACTTCGAGGGCGCACTCGCCGCGACTTCGGCGGATTTCGCAGCTTTAGCCGCTTCAAGAGAATCTTTCTTTGCATCCTGCTCGTTGCAGGCGGTAAACACCATCGAAACCGCCAATACAGACATAGCAGCGGTCCACTTCATCTTGTTAAACATAGGTTTCTCCTATTTAACTTTTAGACTGTTCCGGAGCGGCACCAGCATCAGCATTCGCCATCACTCCTTCTGGCTGCGGGGGCAGCTTGGTTCTTGCACCGTATAGTCTTTCCGAAATATGCGTAAAGGCTTCCACGATATCCGGGTCAAAATGCTTACCCGCACCTTCGGTAATAATCGCCATCGCCTTTTCGTAGGTAAACGGTTTCTTGTACACGCGTTCTGCCACCAAGGCGTCGAACACGTCGGCCACCGCCATGATTCTTGCAGACAGCGGAATTTCTTCGCCCTTGATGTGGGTCGGATAGCCGGAGCCGTCCCACTTTTCGTGGTGATAATGCGCCATGTCAATCGATTCGACCATGTAGTCCGCATCGATCGTATCGCCGGCATCTTCCACCATCTTGGTCAAAATTTTCCAACCTTCGGTGGTATGGCTCTTCATGATGGAAAATTCTTCATCGGTGAGCTTACCCGGCTTGTTCAAAATCAAGTCCGACACGGCAATCTTGCCGATATCGTGCAACGGAGCGGCACGTTTCAGTTTTTCAATGTAGGCATCCGTGAGCACATCCTTGAACTTGCCTTCGGCCTTGAGCTGCAAGGCAATCGCCTCCACGTATTCGGCCGTTTTCTTAATGTGGTTACCCGTACTCTTGTCGCGGGCTTCAACCACTTCAGCGAATTCCATAATAATGATTTCCTGCATGCGCCGGATACGTTCGTTCTGTTCCTGCACACGCTGGATAAAGTTATAGGTATCGCTCGCCATCGTATAGATGGACTCGTACAAGTGCTCAATTTCGTCGCTAGTTTTGACCCCGATTTTCCCGAGGCGTTCCACGCTATCCCTAATGCTTTCAAGGTCCACCTTTTCGGATTCAAGCATGCTGGCGCGAGTCGTATTGGCGGCAATCTTCATTGCGGCCAACGACATCTGGTTCATGGGAATCACAACGCCGCGCTTCACCAGTTCAAGCACGATACTCATGATGATAATCGAAAGACCAAAGAACAGCGAAAGCATCTTGATAAAGAAGATTGCTTCGTCGTGAATGATATTTTCCATCGAGATATCAGCCGCAACATAGGCAACCGTCTTGTTCGACGAATTGCGGATCGGTCGATATACTGTCAACAACCATCCGTACTTGTCATCCGAGATAATCGGTTCAATCTCGCCGCCGGCCAAAAGAGTCGACAAATACGGTTCAAAACTCGGATCGAATTCCACAACGTCGCCCGGAGAACTTCCCGGTTCATCTTCGGTATCCAAGTCGAATACCACATGGCAACCGTCTTCCCGAATCTGGTACACGTACAGGTACTTGGTCTGGGGGAAGCTTTCTCTAATAGAGTACAGGACCTTCCTCACAAACGCATAGTCATCGACCTCGTAGCCGCGGGCTATATAATCTTCGACCTTTTCAGGATCAATTGCCGTAGACGCCGCCTTGGTCACACCATTTGCAATACCGATAAAGCTATTGACAGAGTTTTCGCGGTACAAGAAAAAGCCAATCGTACAGGCGAGGCCGCCCAAAAGAACTTCAGCCGCAATCACCATGTACACCACCTTGCGGAGCAAGGAATGACGTACCATCTTCTTCATGACATCGTTGCTGTTGACGCGCAGGAACACCCTATTCAAGTGGTTCTTGATGAAGCGGGGAATAAAGCGGAAAAGGAACACCGCAAAAATAACGACAACGCCCTTGTCAAAAAAGTCGAGGACAATGTCGGCCCAAAGCTGCGAAGTAAATTTGCTCCAGCCAAGGACTTCGTGGAATGCAATCGAGAACGGAGCCGAAATGCCTTCGCCAAAATTGAATCCGTACAGGAAATAGGTAAATACAGATCCGATTCCGCCGCCGATCAAGGCAAACGAAAGGATCACGACAAACAGGCGCGGAATGTTCTTGAAAAAGCGCTGGTGGTAAAAGAATGTTGCAAGGGCTGCAATAAAAATACTGATCACCCCGTAGAACATGGTCACGGGTTCCGAAATACCGTTAATCGCATTCGAGGTAAAACCGACGATGACTGCCGGCAGGTTTCCGCCAAGCATGGCGGTAATGATGGTACCCAGGCAGTCCAAGTAAAGCGGCAAATGGAGGGCGAGAGCCATCTTCGCCGGAATGATGTTCAATAACAGGCCGGCAATAATGAGCAATACCACGCTTTTTAAGCTGGAGCCGTTTTCAAAATCAAAAAACTTTTTGAGAGCCGTTTTCATTTGACCCAATACATCCTTCTTAATACTTCTAAAATAAATAAAAAAAGGACTCCCAAGAGTCCTACTTTATAATTTCCACTATTTTTTTGTTGTTTGTAGCGCCCGAAACTACCGAAACATCCCTTTTGTGCACTCCAAAATAGTCTGCCAGGAGTTCACAGATGGCTTCGTTCGCCGCCCCATCTACCGGAGGAGCCTTGACTTCGACCTTGTAGCTCCCGTCCGGGAGTTCACTCACGCTTTCGCGCTTGCTCCGGGCATGTACCTTGATATTTATTCGCATAAAGTACTAGGCGAGCACGTTCCCCGGTGCTGCCGGGCGAGCTTTCAGCTCTTCCTGCATGCGCTGGTCATTTTCCATGGCCGTCAAGAGCTCTTCCTGGCCCCTAATCAAGGCACGGCAACGGATAAAATAGTTTGTACGTAATTGTTTAAGCTGTTCAATTTCCATGCGGAGTTCTTCAGCCTCTTTCTTGGTGGACTCCACCTCGCGGACCGCTCTCGCCTTTGCTTCGGCAACAATAATTTCAGCTTCCTTTTCGGCGGTAGCCTTGACTTCGTCAACAGTCTTCTGCATGGTGACTACGGCGTCTTGAATCGTCTTTTCGATCTGGCGATAGTAATTCACGCGTTCTTCGGCAACCTTCAGGCGTTCCGTAAGGTCGGTCTTGTCTCTGGACATCTGTTCGAATGCGTTGGCAGCTGTTTCCAAGAAAGCCTTGACCTCTTCGGGATCGATTCCCCCGAAATTCTTCTTGTGGAAGTTCTGGTTTCGGATATCCAAAGGTGTAAGTTCCATACTAAACCTGCAAAAAATTGAAATTTGCCGTTCCTGGCGTTGACAGAAATATAACAACTTGCACAGGATGACACCGTTGATATCAAAAAATAAGATATAAAAAGCCCACTAGCCCATTCCGATTCAAATTATATCAAGTTATATTTGTTTTACATCCATATGATAAAGTCCTTTAAACAATTCTGGGGGAATCAGGACACGCTGGAACGTAAAATGTTCTGGTCAATACTAGTGGTCGTCACTTTGGTAGCGACCTGTTCTGCTCTTTTTACCATTTACGAGGGGCTGAACTTTTCAGCATCGCTTGCAAGTCTCGGTTGCGCCGTACTTTGCTTCGTAATCGCCTTTGTCGCCGTAAAAACAACACTCTACAACCAGTGCTACCTGGTCATGTGTTGTGCGCTTAGTTGCTTTCTAATGCCCATGCTGTTCCTATTTTGCGGCGGCATCACCAGCGGCATGCCCCTTTACTGCATCACCTCGCTTGCGCTGATTGCCTTTGCAGTCCGCGGACGCGCCAAGAACATTTCTTTTATCGTTTCGCTGTTGATCCAGGCTACCATCATCTACTTGTCCTGGAAAAAACCGGACATGCTCTACACCACGCTTGACCGCGACGGAGCCTTCCTCGACATTCTGGTCACCCATATTCTGACCGGCATTACGCTTTTTGCAGTCGGTTCGTTCTCGCTCATGTCTTACGTGCAGGAACGCGAAAAAAGCGAAAAGCTGGTGGCTCGACTCGACTACCTGTCGGTCAGGGATTCCCTTACCGGCCTTTACAATCGCAGGTACTTGCTCAAGTTCCTAGACGAAACCGTCTGGAAACACCGCAATGACTACTTTATCGCCATGTTCGACATGGACGATTTCAAACAAATTAACAGCAAGTACGGACACAGCTTTGGCGACACCGTCATTTGCACCGTCGGCAAGCTCATTCAAAAAAGCGAAGACGAAACGTCGGGCGAAATCGTCACCCGTTACGGCTGCGAAAAGTTTATCTACCTTATCAACGCAGGTTCCGAAGTAGAAGCTTACGCGAAGGTCGAATCCATTCGCAAGGCCGTGCGCCTGATTTCTTTCGAAGAACACCCGGAACTGCAACTTACCATCAGCGGCGGGCTGCTCCCCTGCAGCACCAAGTCCGTCGTCGATGTCAACCAACTCCTTTTCCGAGTAGACGAACTCGTGGTTTCCGCCAAAAAACAAGGCAAGAACCAGATTCGCAACATGGTCGAAAACTAAGTTTTTCTATCTTTACCTCTGAAAAAAAATTAAAGAGGTCCATTATGACATTCGAAGAAATGTACGCACTGGCCTGCCAGCGCAAGAAAGATATGCCCGAAGGTAAAGGCACTACGGAACTGTTCAAGAAAGGTCCGCACGGCATCGGCAAGAAGCTTGTCGAAGAAGCTGCCGAAAGCTGGATGGCCGCACGCTTTGAAAGCCGCGACGCCCAGTGCCTCGAACTTTCGCAGGTTCTTTACTATGTGGCCGTGATGATGGCCGAAAAAGGTCTCACCCTCGAAGAAGTGTACGCTAAACTATGATTAAGGTAGCTCTCCCCAACAAGGGCATGCTCTTTGAGCCCACCCAGGAACTTTTGAAGGCTTGCGGTTACAAGGCCTCCAAGCCCTACAAGACTTTGACCCAACTCGATACCAAGAACGGAATCGAATTCTTCTTCCTGCGCCCCAGCGACATCCCCATGTACGTGGGCCGCGGCATTATCGATGCCGGTATCACAGGTATCGACTTTAACGCCGAAGCCAAGAGCCCGGCGGTCAAGGTTCTCGACCTGCCTTATGGCGCCTCCAAGATGTGCGCCGCCGTGCCGAACGAGAGCCCGGTGCAGTCCCTTGACGAACTCAAGAATTCGACAATTGCCACCAGCTTCCCGAACATCGTGGAAGGTTTCTACAAGAAGCCGATGGACTTCGTGGTGCTCGAAGGCGCCGTCGAAATCTCGGTGAGCCTCGGCGTGGCAGACGCCATTGTCGATGTGGTCGAAACCGGCACGACGCTTAAGCAGGCTGGACTTCGCATTGTGGGCGAACCGCTCTTCCGTAGCAACGCCGCCCTCTTCTGCAACCCGCAGAAGACCGAACTCGAAGAAGTCCACACGCTAATCCGCCGCATCGAGGGCAAGCTCGTTGCCCAGTCGTACATGATGATCGAATACGACTGCCCCTCCGAACTGCTCCAGAAAGCATGCGAACTCACGCCGGGCCTCGACGCCCCGACGGTGACCAAGCTCCACGGCCGCGAATGGTACTCCGTGAAGGCCATGGTCCCGCAAGACGAAGCAAATGCCATCATGGACAAGCTTTGGGACGCAGGCGCACGCAGCATTCTCCTGTTCGGGATCAAGAGCGCTCGTATTTAAGACATGCAAACACTCGCCTACTTAGCACGCCAGCCTATCCTCGACCGCGAGGGTAAGATTTACGCGTATGAGCTTCTGTTTCGCGATTCGCCCGAAAGCGACATCGCCATCATTGCAAGCGACGTGCTCGCCACCGCGCAGGTGCTTGAAAACGTTCTGAACAATATCGGCATCGAGCGCCTGATCGGAAACAACAAGGCCTTCGTGAACTGCAGCCGCAACATGCTGCTCGACAACCTGTTCGGACTTTTGAACCCCAAGTACTTTGTACTCGAGGTTCTCGAAGACGTGGAAGTCGACGAGGCAATCGTCAAGGCCGTCCAGCGCTACAGGGCCCTAGGCTTTGAACTAGCGCTCGACGACTTTATTTTCAACGACGAATTCATCACGCGATTCAAGCCGCTGTTCCCGTACGTAAGCTACGTCAAGATGGACGTGGTGGATAATTCGCAAGAATCCATGAACGCAGCCGCAGTCTTCTTCAAGACCATGGGAATCAAGCTCCTGGCCGAAAAGGTGGAAGACGAAGCCACATTCAAACGCTGCGAAGAAGCGGGCTACGATTACTTCCAGGGATTCTTCTTTGCAAAGCCCGAACTGGTGACCGGCCGTAAAATCGACGCGACCTCGGCAACGCTTCTGCAACTGCTGCTCCGCATCAAGTCGAGACCCAGCCTCGAAGACATGGTCGAAAGCCTTACCAAGCACGAAGACATCGCCCAGAACCTGCTCCGGTTCGTGAACTCCGACTCCGAGACCCGCCATAGCCGCATCGACAACGTCAAGGACGCCATCGTGTGGGTCGGCATGCGCCGCATCCAGGAATGGCTCATGCTTATGCTGTACGCCCGCCCGGAACTCGGTATGACGCCGCAGGCCTCGCCCTTGTTCCAGAACGCAAGCCACCGCGCGAAGTTCATGGAAAGCCTCGCCCGCACCATCGACGAAAACAACGACGACTTCTGTGCCAAGGCATTCATGGTCGGGCTCATCAGTCGCATGGACGCTCTCGTGCGCGCCCCGCTCGAAACGATCTTGCCGGACGCCCCTGCCGACGACGAAATGCAGGACGCCCTCCTCAACCGCACGGGCCGCCTCGGCACGCTGCTCCGCCTCGCAGACGCTGTGGAACTCGACGACCGCGAAGCCATTCAGGCATGTCTCAAGGAAGAAGGCATCCATTTTGCACAACTGAAACTCTGCCTCAACGAATCCTATAGTTTTGCCAATGAACATTGAGCCGCAAAGTCTTGAAGCGTTAATCGGGGAATTTTCATCGCTCCCCGGAATCGGGCAGAAGACCGCCCGAAGGCTTGCGTATCATATTCTTTCCAAAAACGAAGGCGATGTAGAACGGTTCTCGGAGAACTTGCTGAACGCCAAGAAGAACGTACACCCCTGCCCGCGCTGCTACGCATTCACCGACGAAGACCTGTGCCCTGTATGCAAGGCAAGGCCCGACTCCAAGTGCATTTGCGTAGTCGAAAAAAGCTCCGACATTGTCCCCTTTGAACGCTCGGGCATTTACAAGGGCACCTATTTTGTTCTGGGCGGCGTGATTTCGCCCCTCGACGGCATCGGCCCCGAGCACCTGCACCTGCCCGAACTGGTAAAGCGCATTAAGGACGAAGGCATCGAAGAACTTATATTTGCATTAGGTTCTAGCCCCGAAGCCGACAGCACCGCGCTCATGCTCGACCACATGCTTCAAGGCGTAAACGTCAAGCGCACGCGCCTTGCCCGCGGAATCCCCATGGGTTCGGACCTGGAATTTGTCGACGAAGTCACCATGCTCCGCGCATTCGAAGGGAGAGTCAGCTTATGATGGAAAAATCACCGAAAGGGACAAAGGCGAATTTACCGCCCAAGACCGTTCATCACGGCCCTGTCACGGTAGGCGACTATAAAATCGTCTCCGCTGAATTTGTCAAAGGTTCGACAAGCATCAAGCACCTTCCCGAAGAACGCTTACCGCAAATAGCCTTCCTTGGACGCTCCAATGTGGGCAAATCTTCGCTCATGAACGCCCTGATGGGCCGAAAAGACCTGGTAAAAGTAGGCAGAACCCCCGGAAAAACCCGCGAATTGAATTTTTTCAAAGTCAACGGGCAGTTTTTTCTAGTAGATTTACCAGGTGTAGGCTTTGCAAAAGTCAGCAACGCCAAACGCGACCAAATGGCAGACTTTATCCGCGAATACGTGGAAAAGTGTAAAGACCTGAAAGGACTCGTATATTTGGTAGACGTGCGCCACGGCGGCCACGCTATCGACATCGAGACGGTCGAAGCCATTCGGGCCAGCGGTTGCCCCATACTGATCGTTGCAAGCAAACGCGACAAGGCAAACCAGTCGGAACTCGCCAAGGGACTCCGCAGCATCAAGGAAAAATTCGGGCTCGACCAGAATCCTTTGAGCGTGAGCTCTTTCAAGAAATTCGGACTCGGCGACTTGTGGCACCAAATTTTGGAAGCGATCGAACAGAAGAATGAGAGTAAGGAGCCCTAGAAACTGGCAGCGATTCACAGCCCCCGCAAAGGCATTCCATTTGCTGGGCCTGTTCTTGTTGCGCCGTCCCTTCGGCCAACAAATCGCCTTGTTCTTCAGGGCCATCTCCAGTATATTCGCCAAAAACCGTAGTTTAAAGACCGACTCCCGTAATATCATCATGCAGACGTATTTTACGGCCGTCGAAATTTTCCCGATTCTTATTGTCGTCGCTACCTTGTTCGGAACCATCACCATTATCGAAGTGATTTCGATGATGGGCAAGATGGGCTTTGCAGACTTCGTGGGCAGCATGATCGTGGTAGTCGTCATCCGTGAACTAGGCCCTGTCCTTACAGCGTTCTTGATTGCAGGCCGAAGCGGTTCTTCGCTCACGACCTATATCGGCAGCATGGTGATCAACTACGAAGTCGACGCGCTTGCCACCATGGGCGTAAACCCGATCCGTTTCTTGGTCATGCCGAGCCTGATCGGCGGCTGTATCGCCATGTTCATCATGAACATCTTCTTTAGCGCAAGCGCCATTTGCGGCGGATACATTCTTACCAAGTGCGCGATTTTCATGAGCGGTATGAGCGGCGTCATGCAAAGCGAAATGTCCAGCATTCAGCTGACTTGGACTTATCTGACCGATGAAATCCTGAAAGCGCTTACTCTCGATGACTTCCTCTTTATCGTCGTAAAGCCCCTTGTCTTTGGTGCCATCATTACCACCAACGCCTGCTACCAGGCCCTGAACATTCCGCGTGACGTGCGCCAGGTGCCCAAGGCCGTTTCGCGCTCCGTGATTAAATCGTTCCTGTACGTTGTCATTGCCGATGTGATTATTTCGATATTCTACTTAGTGGACTACATGAACAACCTCAACCAGCTGATCTAATGTTTGACGAAGCCTTAAGAATGGAAGATATCCACCTCGCCTATAGGGACCTCGTAGGAGCGATGTTCTCTAAGCCGAGAATTTTGGGGTATTTCAGAGGCATCGAAATGGACCCGCAAAAGGAGTTGTTCTCGAACGTCAACCTTTCGGTAAAACGCGGCGAAACCATTTGCATTGGCGGACCTTCCGGTCAAGGAAAGAGCGCTCTGCTCCGAGTCATTGCCGGGCTTACCCGCCCCACCCGCGGAAACATCTACTATTTCGGCGAATATATCCCGCCCGAAAAGTTAACAGCCTTGGAAGTCGCCAAGCGTCAGGTGGGCATGGTGTTCCAAAACGGAGCCTTGATTTCGAATCTGCGCGTGCGCGACAATATCGCGCTCCCGCTTCGTTACCACAAGATGGGAACAGCCGCCGAAATCGAAGAAAAAATCAACATGGCCATGGACTTGATGCGCGTGCGCGACGAAGCCGACTTGTTCCCGCACATGCTCAGTATGGGCATGCAAAAGCGTGTGGCAATCGCCCGCAGCTGGGCCATGGACCCGAAGCTTTTGTTGATGGACGAACCGACAGCTGGTCTTGACAACTATAACCGCCGTAACTTGCTGCCGCTGATCGACAACATGCGTACGCTGTTTAAAACCACGATCCTTATCGTGACTCACGACTTGATGATTTCCAAGGAACTCGGCTGCAACATTTGCTTTTTGCACCGCAAGACTTTGACGGAGCCCAAGCCCTTCGATTACTGGCTCAACTCCGACAGCGAAATTTCCAGGGAACTGTTCCGCGACCTCCGCAATAGCGGGTAGAGCGGCGAAGCCGCGATGTGAAATGTGAAATGACAAATGAATAATTAACCATTACACACTACACATTCCACATCCCACACTACACATTTTACAAAAGGATTTCAAAATGTTTCTCCCTCTACCCGACGACTTTCATGCGCATTTGCGCCAGGGCGATTTAATGCCCGGTTATGTACGCGACTTGGTTCAGCAATTTGGCCGAGCCATCATCATGCCGAACACGGTGCCTGCAATGACATCTGCGAAGGCGATTGCCGATTACAAGACGCAGATCTTGGATGCGGCAAAGGCCGTACGCCCCGACTTTGTCCCGCTCATGACGTTCAAGCTGAATCCGAATTACACCGAGCAAGATCTGAAGGACATGATGGCGGTCGGCGTTGTGGCGGGCAAGTATTACCCCGCCGGAGTCACCACCAACAGCGCCGACGGCATCAGCGATTTCGAGGGAATCTTCCCCGTGGTCGCCATGATGGAGCATCTTGGCCTTGTGCTGTGCGTGCACGGCGAAGAACCGGGCGAATTCTGCCTGGACCGCGAGAGCGCCTTCATCAAGCGCGTAGAGACCTTGGCCGAAAAATTCCCGAAGTTGAGAATCGTCTTTGAGCACCTGAGTTCGGCGAAGTCGGTCGAGGCAGTCAAACGCCTGCCTGCAAACGTGGCAGCCACCTTTACCGTGCACCACCTGATGATGACTCTTGACGATATCGTCGGGGACGCCTTACGGCCGCACCATTTTTGCAAGCCCTTACCGAAGCGGCCGGAAGACCGTGCCGCCATCCGCGAAGCCGCCTTCAGCGGCAACCCCAAGTTCTTTCTCGGCACGGACTCTGCGCCGCACCAGCTCGGCAAAAAGGAATGCCCCTGCGGCGCAGCCGGCGTCTACAGCGCCCCGGTCGCCATTCCGCTTCTGGTGCAAGAATTCGAACGGGCTGGCCACCTCGACAAGCTCCCGAATTTCATTGCCGGCTACGGCGCCGACTTCTACGGCCTTCCGCGCACGACTAAGCAAATCGAGGTCGTCCGCGAAAAATGGACCGTGCCATCAATCGTAAACGGCGTGGTCCCGCTCGCCGCCGGCCAGGAACTCGACTGGAAACTCGCATAATTTTTATATTTGCGCCATGCCATCCGATTCCCGCAAATACCTTGTTGGCCTTGTAGGCCCAGACGTTCTCGAAGCCGCCGAAAAGGACTTGTTCCACCCCGTGCGTCTCGACCTCGACAATTGCGACGCGATCGAAATCCGTTACGATTTCTTCGACGAATCGGAATGGCCCGCGCTCTCGGAAAGAGTCCGCCGCATCGTCGGCAACAAGATCCAGATCGGCACCATCCGCCTGCAACGCGACGGCGGCAAATTCCCCGACGCCCGCGCCGTAGAACGCCTGGAACTCTGGCAGCGCATTCTTTCGGGCAAGCAGGTTCCCGAATGGCTCGACCTCGAACGCGACTGCCTGAACGATTTTAAGGCATTAAACCTTATGGCCAACCCCATCGGCGTAAGCTTGCTCATTTCGGAGCACAATTTCGTGCGCATTCCGACCGACATGGAACTCGATACCTTTGCCGCCGACATCAAGCGCGTGGGCGCCCAGGGGCTAAAGATTGCCGCCATGAGCAATTCCGACAGCGACTGCGACCGCCTATACAAGTTCGCAAAAAAATACGGCAAGAAATTCCAGCTGTTCGCCGCCTTCGGCATGGGCGAAACAGGCAGGGTCAGCCGTCTCTGGTCCTTAAGCGAAGGCGCCAACCTCACCTACGGCTCTATCGGGCATTCCGAGGCTCCCGGGCAAATCGAAGTCTCCATTATGCGCCGCGCCCTCGAACAAGCCGAAAATTTGCACTCCCAGATGGAAATTTTGGCATTTTTGAACCAATTTTAGTCATTTTTGATATTTTTTCGTTTCAAAGGGCATATTTTTGTCCAAACGGCGCTTTTTTTTGCTAAATATCCATATTGAATATCATAAAAGGAAAACAATATGCGTCTTTCCGAAAGATTTGTCGACAATTGCATCTTGATCAACTCCAAGAGCACGTCCAAGGAAGAGATCCTGAACGAACTCGTGGATACGCTTTGCAGTGCCTACAAATTGGAACACCGCGACGAAATTTTCAATGCCGTCTGGACCCGCGAACAGAGCCGTTCAACCGGTATCGGTTGCGGTCTTGCCGTTCCGCACGCCAAGATTGACTGCGTGGACCGCATGTGCATGGCAGCAGCCACTATCGAAGGCGGCATCGATTTCGCCTCGTTCGATGGCGAACCGGTTTACCTGATTATCTTGATCGTGAGCCCGGGCAATACCGTTGGCCCGCACCTCAAGGCACTTTCCTCTGTCAGCCGTCTTTTGGCCGACGGTGGCGTCCGCAAGGACCTGATCGCCTCCAAGGACCCGGCCGAATTCCTGACCATTCTCCGCGCCGCCGAGGACAAATACCTGTAATCTAGAGCGGGGCTCCGCCCCTCTTAGAGCTTAGAACTTAGACCGCTTCGCTCTTAGAAAAACAACTAAGCTCTAAGTTCTTCCAACTAAGTTCTAGGAATCCCTTGACAAACTGATTTAGATTTTATATATTTGCGCCTACCTCGGACGGTTAGCTCAGTTGGTTTAGAGCGCTGCTTTCACACGGCAGAGGTCACTGGTTCAAATCCAGTACCGTCCACGTTTTAGAAAGGCTTCCTACCCCGGAAGTCTTTTTTGTTTCCTGGGCACTCCGGGCGAGTAATTTTGTTATCTTGTCTCCACAACGCAACTTTTTTAAGTCTGTAGGCATCTAAAAGGCATGATTAACACCAAAGTCCTCATCAATGCATTCTTCGCCATGGCCGCCTTTACGACGGTTTTTGCCGAAGGCACCTGGACCTTAGAAGACTGCCTCAAGCAGGCCAAAAAGTCTAGCCTAAAGCTTGAATCCGCAAAGCTCCGCGAGCAGTCCGCCGACATTTCCGTTAAACAGGCCAAGACGGGCAACTACCCCACCGTAAGCGCCAACATCCAGAACACGCTTTACGACCACCCTTACGTCTATAACGAAGACCATTACCGTTTGAACCTCGGCATTTCCGGTTCCTACACCCTGTGGGACGGCGGCGCCACGAGCCTGAACGTAGAATCCAAGACGCTCACCAAGGAAGCGACGGCCCTTGCCACCCAGCAGACCGAACGCAGCGTACAGGAAAGCGTGCTGAACGCCTACATGAGCCTTTTGGCCGCAAGCGAGAACCTACGCACCGCAGACGCCTCGGTCGAACTGGCGCAAGCCGAATTCGAGCACTACACCAAGCTTTACGAAGCGGGATCCATCACCAAGAAGGACCTGACCCAGTCGCAGTCCAACGTGCTGCAAAAGCAGACCTCGCAGCTCACGGCCCAGCTCTCCGTCAGCACTGCCAAGACAACGCTCCGCCAGCTTCTGGAACTGGACGACAATGTCGAATTCCAGATTTCCGCTCCCGAAACCAATATCGAAAATCCCGACTCTCTCGAAGCGCTCCCGACATACGAACAGCTGAAGGCTGACGCCCAGAACGCACACCCCGGACTCAAGTCCGACAGCGTATCCATTCGCGCCGCCCAAAAGAACACGCAAGTCGCCGGCAAGGGCAGTTCCATTACCGTGACCCTGGGCGCCAATTCCAGCACGGGTTTGCAGGCCTGGCAGTCCAAGGCTTACAAGGACCAGCTCAAGTACGGCTGGCAAAATTCCATTACGCTCGGCATCAACATCCCGATTATCGATGGCGGCGCCACCGCAAGCAAGGTCCTGCAGGCCCAAGTCAGCGAAACCGAATCGCAGGTCAGCCTCAAGGAAGACTTGAAAACCCTCGAGAACAACCTCGAAAAGCTCTACCTGAACGCCATGAGCGCCGACATGCAATGGAAGGCAGCCATCCTCCAAGTGCAAGCCGAATCCGAAGCCCTCGTCGTTGCCGAAGAACAGCGCAATGCAGGCGCGCTCACCTACACGGATTTCTTGACCCAGAAGAACAATCTGGAAAAAGCCCAGATCACGCTCACCAACGCCAAGTACACGAGCCTGCTTTCACGCAAGCTTCTGGAACTTTATCAGGGCAAGCTGGACTAGTCTCGCGTTCCGGACTAGTCATGCGTTCCGGTCAAAACGGAAGACATGACGGTTGTAGTTGGAAGTCAGCAGGTAGCATTTGTCTTCCTGCACCGTCATAAACATATTGACAAGGTACATGCGCAAATCGGTCACGCGCTGTTCAAAGTCGGTCAAGTCCATCAGGACTCCGTCGTCTTTAATGACCATCGTCAGGCTATCGGGTTTCAGGTTCACGTCGATTTCGACAAAGACCTTCTTGCCCTTGTTCCGTTCGTAAACCACCATTCCCAATTCTTCTAGAATCAGCATGGCCTTGATTCGAACGTCCCCGCTCACGCCGCGGTGAGTCAAGAGCTTGCTGATACTGTTTCGGTAAAGAATCAGGTTCTTGGGCGTAAGTTCCATGTCATGCATGAACCAGTAATTTTCGATCGAGAATTCCTCGAGTTCAAGCGGGAAATGCCTCTTGCCATGAAGCAGCAAATGGACGGCGACACTCGCGCCAAGCGCCACATAGGGCGCGACACCGAAGGCGCTCCACATGGCCTGTTCGCCCACGAAGGCATATATGCCGAGAACACCCGCGAAGGGGCAAATGAACATCACCAAAGAAATAAAGACGAACGAAAGCAGCGGCAGTTCGTGCACATGGTAACTGGCGTAAGTCTTGACCAGGGCGAGCGGGAAAAGCCCCACCGCGCAAGCACGAATGGCAAACGCAGTTTCGTCGGCAAGCGATTCGGAATGAATGCCGAACAGATGCGTCATGACGGGCGCAAAAATCACCAGGAACGCGGTAAAGAACACGCCCTCCTTGACAAGCGCCCAGTTGACAAACCGCATGGTCTGCAAGATACCCTTGCCGTTCCTTTCGCCGCGGTAAATATTGATGAGCGGTTCAGCCGCAAGCCAGATCCCGTTGAATATGACGCTCACCTCCACGATTTCGTACACAATGGAAAGCACCGTCAACTTTTCAACGGCGAAGTGTTCGACAAAGTAGAAGTTCAACAAGGCCGTCAGCAAAGAGAAATAAAGGTATTCGCAGGCCTCCGCCATGCTAAAACGGAACGTACGCCCCACGTCGGCAATCTTGAAATGCCATACAAAGCGAAGGCTGTTGTTCTTCCTGAAGAAGTGCAGGCAGAGTACCGCGATACTCAACACAATCGAAAGCAGGGTGCCAAGCGCAATTCCCGACATGCCCATGCGCGTGCAGAGCAAGCAGGAAAGCACAATGTTTCCGACAAGAAGCATGGCATACGACGCGTTGCATATCCTGGTGTCGCCATCGGCAAAAATCATCTCTTGCAAGACATTGCAGAGCGGCATGAAAAACGCGATTCCCAGGAACCAGACATAGAATTCGTCGACATACTGCAACAGTTCCGGATCCACGTGCATAAAGTGGAACATGAATCCCTTTCCGAAGGTAAAGAGGACCACCATCAAGATCCCGACCACAAACGACAGCAGAATGCTCTGTCCAAAGAACCTGTTTGCGCGGTCACGATCCATGCGGCCAAGCTCTATAGAATAGCAGGCGAGGCTACCCACGGCGACAAGCGCGTTCAGGAAAAAGATGAACGAGAACAGGGGCGAGAAAAACGAAATGGAGGCCAGCGCCTTTTCGCCAAGAAGCTGGGCGGCTACAATTTTATCAATAAAAACGTTCGCGATTTCGGCACACACCGAAATCGAGGCCGTCATGAGCATTGCGCGAAACCGCTGCCCGGAGAATGTCTTCTTGATAAGCATTCATCCCTAATTTAACAAAAAACGGGAAATTTCCAAAAATAAACACCCGATGTTGCGCCCCTGAAACAGAGGGCGTTTCTTTTTGTACCCAAAGTCATGCCGGAGCGGGGACGACACCTCCTTTTCGCCCCAGAAAAGCCCGTTTCTTCTTTCACGGCCAAAACTCCTGCAGAATTGGCACGGTCTTTGCTATTAGGTGGGTGTAAACAAAAACAGGGTGCCAAGCCGAGGCAAACCGCCAAAGATTGGCCCCACATCCAAAGAGGTTAAAATTATGACACAGTTTATTCCGAGCACTTTCTACGGTATCCAGAACTTCCTTGACAACTTGAACGCCTGCAACGCCCAGAACGAATGCTGCTACACGCCTAAGGCCGACTACTATGAAGTCGACAACGGCTTCATGCTTGAAGTGGAACTCCCGGGCGTTAAAAAGGAAGACTTGGACATCCAGGTCGAAAAGAACATTATCACCGTCAAGGCAACCCGTGCCCGCAAGGAAAGCAAGTGCACTTACGAGCGCAGCTTCCGCCTGACCGACGACATCGACACCGAAAATATCAAGGTCTCCCTTGAAAACGGCGTGTTGTCATTCCAGCTTGCCAAAAAGCAGCAGGCGGCCGCCCGTAAATTGACGGTCGATTAAGGCCTAAAACGGGGCCAAAAACGCGAAAAACGCCCTCAAAATGGGCGCAATTCGTGTAAAAATTTCTCTTTTTCATCATACTCCTTCCCCCAAAAGACCCCGAAAGGGGTCTTTTTTGTGTAAACTTTTTGTTATGGACAGTTTGTCAATGAGCCCTTTGCTTTTTTCGGAACAATACATCCCGCGGAATATATTTTAAGGGCAATGAGGCTTAAAGAGTGTATTTGGGCCAAAAAAGGAGTAAGTATGGGAAAGCAGTTCTCTACGCTGTTGTCAGCAGCACTTGTCGCTGCATTGTGCGGCACAGCATCAGCATATACATTGAGCGGAACCGTTACCGATAAGGATGGCAAGGCTATCCAGGGTGCAGACGTCAAGCTCATCAAGAAAAACAAGTCCACCACCACGGACGCCCAGGGAAAATTCACCTTCAAGGAAGAAACGATCGGCCTTACGCAGGCTCGTAGCGCCGGCGGCTTCAGCGTCACCAACGGTGTCTTGAATTTCACCCAGAACGGCAGCAATCCGGTTCAAGTCAAGATTTTCGACATGGTCGGTAACCAGGTATTTGCCCAAACCTTCCAGGGTTCCGGCGCCGTGGACCTGAATTCCGTTATCGAAGCCCAGGGCACCTACCTCGCCCGCGTCAAGCTCGGTTCCGCACAAGAAACAATCCGCTTTAACGCTTCGGGCAACTTCTCGGGTTCCGCCGTGCAGGGCCACAAGGCTCTCGCAAGACTGTCTAACGACAAGGACACCTTGAGTGTCGCTTTCGAAGGCTTCGATACCTACAAGACGTACCTTCCGAACCTCGACACAACTGTGAGCATCAAACTCACAGAAGCTGGTTCCTCCGTGAATCCGGGCTCGGGTGACGAAGAAACATTCGCCTTCGGTTACGCCTTGAAGAACACTCCGCGTCCGAGTAAGGGTTGCGGCAAGAATTCTTCCATCAACTCGATCGGTTCCGTCGAAAACGGTCAGAAGTTCCAGATCAACGTCGGCGGCAAGAACCGTATCTTCTTCCTCACCTTGCCGAAGAACTACGACAACTCCAAGCCGCACAAGGTTCTCATTGCAAACCACTGCATGGGTTCCAAGGCCGAAGACTTCGTGCACCATTCTCCGGACTATGACCATCCGACTCCGTACTATGGCCAGCAGAACCTGGACAAGAACGGCGATTACATATTCGTAGCACCTCAGGGTAACGACAACGGTACTTGGAACGGCAAGGAAGACCACCAGTTCGTTGACGAAATGATTACCGCGATGTTCGACAACTACTGCGTTGACACCACCCGCGTGTTCGCCACAGGATTTAGCTTCGGCGCCATGTTCACGAACTCTCTCGCTCAGGACTTGCAAGAAAGACTCCGCGCTGTAGCAGTCTATGCAACCGCCGACTATAACATCTGGCTCCCGTCTGCAGGATCGGGTCGTTACGACGCCAAGAACTTGCCGATCGCCTGGATGGGCGTGCACGGCAAGAGAGACGGTGTGTGCAACTACGACCGCGCAAAGACCAGCGCCCTCCCGAGAATCCTCAAGCGTAACGGCAAGGCCGACGCCAATGGCAACTTCACCGATGCCAGCAGCGAAAAGCCGCAAGAATTCAACGGCACAGCGGGCCACCTCTGCTATGACTTCAAGACTGTTGACGAACGCTTCCCGGTCAAGTGGTGCAGCTGGAACGGAGAACACCAGTGGACGGCACACGACGGCTCCAACACGAGTACCGGACAGGGCTGGCAGAACACCTGGGTTCCTGAAGAAGTCCACAAGTTCTTCGAACAGTTCTAGAATTTCCTACACACACACTCCAACCTCAAGGGTTCGCCATCAACGGCGAACCCTTTTGGTACAACTTGTTATAGCAGCCCACGGGCACCCTTCGGTAAAAAACATTTTGTAGATAAATCGTCCATAAGCAAGGCGATTCTCCATGTAATATTTATCACATTTCAGATTAATTTATAAGAAGGTCTGGTGAAAAAGGAGTCATGATGAAAGCACCTAATCTTTTTACGGCAGCATGCCTTTTGGCCTTCTGCGGCTACGCATCTGCATACACTTTAAACGGCACTGTTACCACTAAAGACGGCAAGGCCATTCAAGGGGCCGACGTAAAGCTCGTCAAGAAGAACAAGGCCACCACCACCGACGAACAAGGCAAATTCACCTTCAAGGAAGAATCGGCCCATTTGAACGTGGTCCGTAGCGCCGGTAGCTTTAGCCTTAGCAACGGTGTCTTGAATTTCTCCCAAAACGGGTACTCCCCGGTGCAGGTCAAGATTTTCGACATGGTCGGAAACCAGGTATTCGCACAGACCTTGCAGGGTTCCGGCTCCATGGACTTGAATTCCGTCATCGAGTCGCAGGGCACCTACCTCGCCCGCGTCAGACTCGGCTCGGCGCAAGAATCCATCCGCTTTAACGCCACAGGCAACTATTCGGGATCTTTCAGGCAGAATCGGAATGCCCTCATGAAGGTCGACGGCGTCGATAAAGACACCTTGAGTGTCGCGTTCGAAGGCTACGAAACCGTAAAGGTCTACCTTCCGAATCTCGATACGACTGTCGCAATCAAGATGAACGAAGTGTCTACCGAAGAAACTTTCAAGTTCGGTTACGCTCTCGGCAACTCGCCGACCCCGAGTAAGGGCTGCGGCGCCAATTCAAAATTGCAAAAAGTCAAGAGCGTCGAAAATGGCGACCAGTTCGAAATTAAGGTCGGCAGCGACTCCCGCAAATACTTTATCACCCTGCCCAAAAACTACGACAACAAGAAGCCGCACAAGGTGCTTTTCGCGCTGCACTGCTACGGCAGCAATGGCGAGGACTTTGTACACCACAAGGCCGACTACGATCACCCTACTCCGTACTACGGCCAGCAGGTGCTTGACAAGAACGGCGACTACATCTTTGTCTCTCTCGATGCGATTGGAGGCCTGTGGAGCAAGGGCCAGGCCGACCATGACTTCTTCGCCCAGACGCTCACCACCCTGAACGAGAACTACTGTATCGATACGAGCCGCGTATTCATCACGGGCTTCAGCTACGGCGCCATGTTCAGCTACTCGCTGATGCAGGACATGCAGACCCGCGTGCGTGCCGCGGCCACCTACGCCGTAGCCGATTACAACATCTGGCTCCCCGAAGGCAACAACATGAAGAACCTGCCTATCGCCTGGATGAACGTCCATGGTGTAAATGACGGCCGCTGCGATTACAACCGTGCCAAAAACAGCGCCCTCCCGCGTATTTTGAAGCGTAACGGCAAGGCCGACGCCAACGGCGACTTCACCGACGCAAGTAGCGAAAAACCCAAGGAAGTCAGCGGCAATACGGGACACGTCTGCTACGACTTTACGACGGTCGACGAACGCTTCCCCGTCAAGTGGTGCAGCTGGCCGGGTGACC
The DNA here is from genome assembly GCA_902756345.1 of Fibrobacter succinogenes. Classification (GTDB taxonomy): domain Bacteria; phylum Fibrobacterota; class Fibrobacteria; order Fibrobacterales; family Fibrobacteraceae; genus Fibrobacter. The sequence goes on from CACVQR010000016.1 coordinate 60,157, forward strand.
ACCAGTGGACTGCTCACGACACCGGTAACATGGGCGTGGGCTGGAACTGGGAAAGCACCTGGGTGCCCGAAGAAGTCCACAAATTCTTTGAACAATTCTAAGACCGCTCAGCTCTATCGCATAAACCAGAATGTGATATCGCCTCGCTCTCGCAACAGCCCCAGCTTAACGCCTGGGGCTTTTTGCTCACAGAAGACCGCTCTGCCCTAACGCAAAAAAGCCCGCATAAAGCGGGCTCTAAATTATCACATACATGAATCAAAGAAAAACTTAGAGAGTCAAGCTAGGCCAGGCGCGAGCCCCCGTAGCGTACTAAGTCGTACGTGAGGGGGCGAGTAACGCCGCATAGCGAAGACTATATAAGTTTTTCGACTTTAGAGCAGAGGGCTTCGGCCTCAGCCGCAGTCGGTGCTTCTGCAATCACGCGAATAACCGGTTCCGTATTGCTTGCGCGCACATGCACCCAGGACTTTTCGGAACCGAGCCACAGGCCGTCGCGTTCATCCATGGTCCAGCCGGCAAATTCGGCCTTCACCTTGGGCAAGATGTCTGCGACCTTCTTGTCGCCAAGTTCAAACTTTTTCTTGGGCATGGCATAAGACGGATTTTCGGCAACGAACTTTTCCGGGCCGCCGTCATGGTGAGCCATCCAGCTAAGCACGAGTGCTGCCGCCACGAGACTGTCGCGACCATAGTGGAGTGCCGGCAGAATCACGCCTCCGTTACCTTCGCCACCGATGACACAGCCCTTTTCGATCATCTGCAGGCTCACGTTGATTTCGCCGACCTTGGCACGGCTGAATTCGCAGCCGTACTTTTCGGCGACATCCTGGTTCATGCGACTTGTAGACAAATTAACGCAAACACTGCCCTTCTTCTGGCTAAGCACTTCATCGGTTGCAATAGCGAGCGTGTATTCTTCGCCAATGCTCTGGCCAAGGCCATCGACAAGGGCGCAGCGGTCCGCATCCGGGTCCACGGCAAAGCCTACAGCACAGCCGTTATCCTTCACTGCCTTGCGCAAATCGCCCAGGTTTTCGGGAATCGGTTCGGCGCCACGCGGGAAGGTGCCATCGGGTTCGCAGTGCACGCGCACCACTTCGCAACCGAGCTGTTCCAACAAGCGCGGCACAATGTACGACCCCGCACCATTCACGGCATCCACAGCCACCTTAAAGTGCTTGGCCTTAATGGCTTCGACATCCACGAACGGGATCTTCAAGGTGCCATCGACGTGAACGCCATCGGCATCCTTCATGAATTCATACTTGCCCATGCCGCGGTAATCCGGATACTGGAAGTTATCGGCATCGGCCAATTCGAACAACTTCTTCACGTCATCGGGCCCCAGGAACAAACCCTTGTTATTCAGGAACTTGAGGGCGTTCCATTCGAGCGGATTGTGGCTTGCGGTAATGATGATACCGGCATCTGCCTTGAGTTCGGTCGTGAGGATTTCAACCGAAGGCGTCGTCGAAAGGCCGACTTCCACCACATCCACGCCCGACAGGCGGCAAATGCCTGCAACGTACTGGCTAATCGCATCGCCGGTAGGACGGCTGTCACGGCCAATCACCACACGCTTGGCCTTGGTAATCTGCAAAAAGGCACTTACATGGCTCTTCAAAACCTGGGGGGTAAGGGTATCGCCCACGATTCCGCGGATACCCGAAATAGAACGCATCAGTTTAGACATGATTTACTCCAATTTTTGCCAAAAGATACAAAAATATTATCTATAATTAAAGCGGTGTCGGGGGGAATGCTATGAATCCTTTATTCAATCTAGAGAGCATCTACGTCACAAATATCATCGGCATTATTTTGCTTGCCGTCATGATTGTCTGCAACCTTTGGCGCCTGCAAAGTAGGACTCACGCAAACATGAACCTATTGGCGATGATGTTCCTTACCTTGGTCAGTTGCATTGCCGACCCCATCTCTTACACCATGAAAGGCCTGCCAGGGGTTCTCCCGAAAATCGCCGTCTATGCATCTAGCACTTGGCTCTTTGCAGCCAACATGCTCGCCGTTTTCTGTTGGAACCGATTCCTCGCCTACTACCTGAACGGGAGCTTGTCCAAAAAATCCCGGCGTATGTTGAACGCGATTGTATCCTTCGGTCTGCTTCTCCTCGTCATCAACTTCTTTTATCCCATCGTATTCTCGATCGACGACGACAACCTTTATTCCCGCGAAAAGTTTTATTCGTTCTTCTTGATTGCCGACTACCTTCTTGTCATCAACAGTCTCGTTACTTACTACAAAAGCAAGAGAAACGGCGGCATTCTAAAATTCTTCCCTATCTGGGTTTATATCGTTCCCATTTTTATAGGCGGAGTCGTTCAGGCTCTTTTTTATGGAATCTCCGTCATCCCGACAAGCATCGCCATTTCTATTGCAGGAATTCTCGCTAGCCTGCAAAACGAAATGATATACCGAGATGTTCTTACAGGCGTTTTCAACCGAGCCTATCTGGACTACAAGCTCAACAAATTCGCAAAGCATCCTAACAAGCAAAGCATCACGGGCCTTATGCTTGACTTGAACGATTTCAAGAAGATCAACGACGACCTGGGACACTCCGTCGGCGACGAAGCCCTGATCGCCACTACAAAAATTCTGCAAAGGGCCATAGGCAGCCACGGGCTCGTCACACGCTATGCGGGCGACGAATTCATTCTCCTCATCAACACGCAAGACGATGACGAGATCCAGACCCACATCGACAGAATACAGAACCTGTTTGACCAATATAACCAAGCTAATGAAAAGCCATACAAGCTAAGCGCATCTATCGGTTCACACAAGCTTAACCTCAAGAAAGAAAGCGTCGATAGCTTTATCAACACTATCGATTTCCGTATGTACGAGAACAAGAAGGCTTTTTACGCATCTCATAGGGTTCTAGACCGCAGAAAGCACTAAAAAGCTCTCTTTGTATTACACCGCATCACAAGAACGCGGGTTCTTACATATTTATTACCTTTTTTGCGAAAAAGATATTATATTAAGGGTGGGGAATCGTATGGAACCGACTTTTCAACTTACAGCGGTTTACGCAACAAATATTTTCGGGATTGTGTTACTTGCCGTTCTGATGGCAGGCAACGCCTGGCGCTTTCGTGAAAAAGGATCCGAGAACGCCTACCTTCAGCTATTACTCTTCTTCACGTTCTGCACCTGTGTCCTTGACCCTATCGCCTACACTGCCGACGGTCGTCCCGGAACAATCGCCCGCATACTCGTATACGGCGGCAACGACCTCCTCTACCTCACCAATATGTTCAGCAGTTTCTTCTGGCTTCTGTTTCTTTCAGAACACCTGAACTACCGCTTTTCGAACGCCCACCGAAACATTCTCGGTTTCATCATCGTGCTCGGGGTAGTCCTTGTCATCATCAACAATTTCGTCCCGATTATTTTTGACATCTCTGCAAACAATGTCTATACCCGCAGATACTTCTGGATCTACACCATTATAGATTACGGGCTCATGCTGGACAGCCTTATCATCTACTTCATTTGCAAGCACAAGGGTGGTCCTCTCAAGTCCTTCCCCATCTGGATTTTCTTCGCCCCGATTATTGCAGGCACTGTCGCCCAATCCCTCTTTTACGGAATCTCCGCGATTTCTTCGTGCACGGCCATTGCGATTGCGGGAGTGTTCTCGTCCATTCACGGCGAACGCGTCTATAGGGACAAGCTCACCAACGTTTACAATTACGCCTACCTCGCCATTCTCGGCCGCGCATACAAGAAAAAGAAAGAACTGCATGTCACAGGCATTCTCGTAGACATCAACGGTTTCAAAAAAATCAACAACGACTACGGCAGGGTCACAGGCAACAAGGTGCTTGTGCAGATGACCAAGATTCTGAACCGTGCTGTCGGCGAGCTCGGGCTCATCATCCGCTATTCCAGCGATGAATTTATCGCATTCATCAATACCACGAACGAAATGGCCGTGAGCATGTGTATTACGCGCATCCGCTCAAGCCTCAACGAACTCAACACCTTCAGCAAGTCCTACAAGCTCACCACTTGCATTTGCAGCCAATGCTACGATCCTTCCAAGAGCATGGACGATTTCATCGACGAAATCTCCAGATCCATGCAAGAAGAAAAGACCAGTTATTACACGCAGCTGCAATACAGCCGCCGCGATAACGAAGGATAATTTTCGGTTGAACTACTTCAGTGCCGCTTTGATGTCGTCGACGGAGCCGACGACTTTTTGCTTGTTGTTCCAAATGCGCATGAAAGTCTTGCCATAGTGTTCGACCACCACGCGGTTATCGAGAATAAGCACTTTGCCGGAATCTTCTTCGGAGCGGATTAGGCGGCCAAGGCCCTGGCGGAGTTCCATGAACGCTTCGGGGACAAAGAATTCCTTGAAAGCATTCTTGCCTTCGGACTTCATCTTGTTGGTGATGCCGGCGACCAGCGGATCCATCGGATTCGGGAACGGGAGTTTCGGAATGACAAGCAGCTTAAGGGCATCGCCCGGGAAATCTACGCCTTCCCACAGGCTCTGGCAGCCGAGCAGGCATGCGCCGCGAGACTTGCGGAACATCGCCACAAGGCCATCCAGGGCGCCGTCTACATGCTGGCACAAGAGCAGTTTGCCCTTTTCGGCAAAGAGCGGAGCCAAGGCCGCTTGCGCCTTCATCATGGCAGATACGCTGGTAAAGAGGACCATCGTATTTTCTTCGACTTCGGGCAGAATATGCGCAAGCGTATCGTTCACGGCGTCGTTGTATTCCGGAACCGAGGGCTTGGGCAAGAATTTTGCGACAATCACCGAGCGGTTTTCGGCGTTCTTTGCAGATTCGTTATACACGCGCAAGAACGGGGACTTCTTTCCGCCCGGAGCGTCCATGCCCATTCTCTGCACAAAATAAGTCAAGTCTCCCTGAACAGAAAGCGTTGCCGAGGTAAACGTAGCGGACTTGATCCACGGATAGAATTTTTCTTTCCAGGTGGCGCTCGCATCGAGCGGGCTTGCATGCAGCTTGATGGTGTGCGGGTTGAAAGGTTCTTCCATGTAGAAGGCCCAATCTTCGCGGCCCGCCTTGGTAATGAATTCAAAGTCCTGCAAGAAGCGAGAAAGTTCGGTCATGCGGCCGCTCACGTCGCTTAACAAGCCCGAAATAGCCTGCTGTGCACGCACCGAGGCGGCCAAGGTATCGGCAAGCTTGATTGCATTGAGGCCCTGTTCAATGAAGGCGCTCGGGTCGGCTTCGTATTCGGCCAGAATGCCCGAAGTGTAGGTGAAGCCGTTGCGGGAATTTTTCTGCTTTGCGAGTTTCTTGCCAATCTTCATGAAGAAACGGTGCAGGGCCTTTTCGGTTTCAGAAAGCGATTCCGCAAGGTTGACACAGAGCGCACGGATTTCTGTTTCTTCGACAGGAATACGGTTTTCGATTTCGGCCAACAAACCATCCCGATTTTCGTTTTCACGCCCCTTCGACGGAACAAGTGTCTTGATGATGTTTCTGAGCGCAAAGAATGAAATGGTCCGGCCGAATGCCTGGCGGCTCACTTGCGGGAGTCTATGCGCTTCGTCGAACACGATGTGTTCATAAAGCGGGAGCAGGGCGAAATCGAGGCCCATGTCGGCAAGGAACAGCGAATGGTTCACCAGCACCAAGTTGGAATTCATGGCGCGGCGCTTGGCGGCGAGGGCCGGGCACTTATTGTAATGCGGACACTTTTCGCCGAGGCAAGACTTTGCAGAGCTTGCAAGTTTGGACCACAGCACGCGATTGCGGCCCTGGCTAAAGGAATTGCATTCGTTCACGTCGCCCGTTTCGGTGGTAAACACCCACGGCACAATCGCCATAAAGGAATCGCGCTCGTCATGCAGCAACAGGCTCTGCGGAGCCTTCAAGATTTCTTCGAACTTGCGAAGGCACAGGTAATTTTCACGGCCCTTGAGTACAGCCGTTTTCAGCTTGCCGTCAAACAGGCTTGCGACCAGCGGAACATCTTTATTCCAAAGCTGTTCCTGCAGCGCCCGGGTCGCGGTGCTTATCACCACGCGCTCGCCCGACACTGCCTTGCAGGCGGCAGATACCAGATAGGCAAGCGACTTGCCCGAACCGGTCGGAGCTTCAAGTACGCAGAGGCCGCCCTTGTGCATGTTGCGTTCCACCACCGAGGCGAAATCCTGCTGATTGTGGCGGACCTGGAAATTTTCCACCTTCGTCGAAAGAAGACCGTCTTCTTTAAAGAATTCACTGACGCGCGGGGCACGTTCCTTGGCCGGCGCATCTTCGAGTGGGACATCCGGTAGCCTGTACTGCGGAAATTCGCAAGCCCCGTCCGATTCGTTCCAGACCAGCGACCAGTCCGAACCCCTGGCCACCTTCGAAAGGGCATTCACAAGCCACGGGTCCGCACTTGCAATCTTTTCAAGCGCCATCACAAAGAGCTCGCCACACGCAATGGCATCCGGCAAGGCGCGGTGCGCGCGGCTCCGCTCGATACCCAGTTCCTGCACCAAGGTATCTAGGCGGTGATTCGGCACATTCTGGTAGGCAATGCGCGAAACCGTGAGCGAATCCCAAACCGGGTGATTGTCGAACGAAATGCCCACCTTGGCAAAAGTCTGTTTCAGGAACTTGGAATCGAACATCGCATTGTGTGCGACAATCGGCAAGTCCCCGATGAACGAATAAATCTTCTGGGCGACAGCCGCAAAGGGTTCCGCATTTTCAAGATCGGAGTTGCTAATGCCCGTCAGGCTTTCGATAAAAGGGCGGAGCGTCACACTCGTCGGCTTGACCAAATAATCGACCGATTCGCCTTCTACTCCGTTTTCAAAGCGCACCAGCGCCACCTCGATGATTTCGTCTTTTTCAAAATCGAGGCCCGTCGTTTCCAGGTCAATTGCAACGAATGATTTCATTTCCATTTGAATCCTCTTAAAAACTTTTTGCCGTCATCGCTAAAGCGCGGGTACCACTTCCGTCAAGCTGTCCAACAGGTTTTCGCCGTTCTTGACTTTGAGCGTATCGTTAATGGCTCGCCACGGAGAACCATAACGCAGCGGGTTCACCGAGCCGCCATCCGGCAACATCTTGCCTTCTTCGGGCAAATAATAATCCATCAGGTAAGCGCCTTCAACCAGATCGCCAAAACTGAAGCTTCCGTCGGCCTTGCAGTTTTCGAAATAGTAGTTCTTGGTTTCTGCCGAAAGCAAGCGCACAACCGTCTTCGTAGAGCCACCCGGAATCTTACCGTTCAACTTGGCAAGTTTAAGTTTGCTCACCGTCTCGAACTTTTGCAGGCGCTGGTACTTGAGTTCTATAACCGTATCGCGCTTTCCGTTGCTGTCGGCCGCGGCAAGTGTCGTATCCATATAGCCCATCAAAAAATTCACCGAGACGTCAGTGCCCCACGGCGCGGGCTTTTCAACCGCAAAGCGCACCGGGTCCATCTGCTTCACCTGAACTTGAGTCGTGTCCTTGTTGATTGCGATGTAGAATGTCTGCTCCAGCGAATCGAGCTTGGGCTTGTCGAAGAACACCACCAGCGAATCATCCGGGAACAGGGTCTTCGCCTTGGAATTCGTCCTCACGCCGGCCACCTTTGGCGGAAGCGTATCGCCTTCCATCTTTTTCCATTCCCACTCCACTTCGTTGCGGAGCGTATCGAGTGTACGGAACAGGGAATCCTTCGCCGCCGAGCAAATGAACTTGTAAAGCACTTCCTTTTTCGGCGCCGGATCAAAATAGAACTGCGGGCGATTGGAGCTTGCGCCCAAATAAACCAGTTTCGGATAGAGTTTCTTACTTTCCGGAGATTCCAGGTAACAATTCGACGTATCAGCAAAGGCGGAATCAAAGTACACGTTGCGCGTAAAGGTCGCCTCGAGCACGTTGGCGTAAGGCTGCGTCACCGAAGAAAGTTCGAGCTTGGTCGTGTCCATGTCGGCAATGGCAAGCCATAACGTATCCTTTGTCTCGGCGGTCAACTCCAAGTCACCCGTCCAAAGGCCCACCTGTTCTGTCGAAAGTTCGATTTTTTGGTTGCCGTTGCCATCCATAAAGGCGACAACGCGGTAATGGCCCGCCTTAAGCCCGGTAAGCGTAAAGTGGCCGGCGCTGTCCGCGCGCGTCAGGTACAGCGGCGGTTCCTTCAACAGCATCGGTTCCTTGCTCAGTTCCTTCGTTGTCGTATCGCGGTACTTGTCCAGGTAATGCTTGGATTCTCGCTCCTCGCCCATCAAGAACAAACCGATACTCGGGTATTCCTTTTTGCGTGCCATCGCCTGGTCCACAAGCACACGGCCCGAAAGCGTGAGCGAATCGATTATCGAACCCGTCGAGAACACCACATGGAACGGCTTTGACAAGGCGTTGCCATGCAAGTCCTTGATGCCGCCCGCAAAAGTCACGGTGTAAGTCGTTCCGGTATCGAGTACCGCACGCGATGTGAGCACAAGCGTCTTGCCACTCACCTCAAAGCGCAACTTCTTGTCAATCGGAGGTGAAATGGAGACTGCGCTACGCGGAACCGAAGCGTTAATCCATTCGTCAAATTCGAGCTTGATCATGAGCTCGTTAGGGTGATTCGTCGTATTCGGGGCCGGATAAACGCCCGCAATGCGCGGAGGCAGTTTATCTTCGGGGCCGCCACTAGGCGCCACCTGCGTTGCACACGACAAGAATACCGTCGTACACAAAGCCGCAAAAGCAGCGCCATATTTTTTCAACAACGAACGCATCAGTCAATCATCTGGATAATCTTGCCAAGACGGCCCCAACGGATTCTAAACGGCAGGCGCCACCAGGTAAACGGATTCTTCAAGGCGAAAGCTTCGTCGTCATTTTCGAACGAGAAGTAAATCACGAACGCCTTGGCGCGAATATTCCTGAGCGACACAAAGCCCCAGTAGCGGCTATCGGCAGAATTGTCGCGGTTGTCGCCCATCATAAAGAACTGCGGAGTCTTGACCACATAAGTATCAATTGGCTTGCCGCCCACGAGCAGCCTGCGGCGGATTTCAAACTTCGACTTTGCCGGAGCATCAAGAGTATCGCCTGCCACACCCTCTACGGTCGAGCCGCCATCTTGCGGGGCATCGACTTCTACAAGTTCCACGGTTCCTGCGTTATCTTCTTCGGCCTGGTTCAGCAAAGCCACGTTACCTTCAAGGTCACGCAAGAGCGAGCCTTCAAACGCCATGTAGCTTACCGGGCGCATGAATCCGCCTTGAATGTTCGGATCGATCATGGGCAAATACGCCATGCGCGAAAGTTCCTTGAAGTAGGCAAAGGACATCACGCCCGAAATCGTATCGCCCTGCGTAAGGCGTTGCTGCAGCACTGTACGGTTTCTGCGGAACAGTTCGTTCAGCGCAAGGCCACGATCGTTTTCCACCGGAATCTTGAATTCCTCGAAATCGTAATTATTGATTTCAACAGAATCCTTCCACAGCGAAATATCGAGTTCCACCGTTTCATCGGGGTTTTCTTGCGCCACCAGGGAACGCAGCCACCACAATTTTTCAAGCGGCATTGATTCAACCGTAAACGTATCGCCCACCGACGGCACTATGAATTCATCGCGTTCATCGCGCGGAGAGAACGTACGGGCAGAAGCCGTGTACTTGCCGCGACCGGGCAGAGATTCCTGCATTTTGCCGTTCACGAAAAGGCGACCCTTGTGGACAGCGACCGTATCACCGCTCACCGCCACGCAACGCTTGATGTAGTCCTTCGGACCGTCGGCGTAGTGGATTAAGTGCGGCTGGCCAGCCTTCGGTTCGTGATCCCAGTAGAAGTTTCCGAACATGAGCGCGTTAAACAAGTGCGTATAACGTTCTGGATTGCCATCAGGATATTCCGGCTCGCCTGGATAGCGGAAAATCACCACGTCGCCCTTGGCCGGATAAGCATACCCCGGGAATTTCTGGTTGCTGAACGGAATCGGCGAACCGTAAGTGAACTTGAGGCCCAGCAAAAAGTCACCCGTATGCAAGGTATCTTCCATAGACCCGCTCGGGATCTGGAAAGCCTGAATCACATACTGGATTACAACCAAGGCAAGCGCCACCGGGACAATGATTTCCCGAAGCAGGCCTTTCACAAACTTTTTCCACGAAAACGGCTGTTTATCTTTTTCCATAAAATTCAACGTTAAAGAATGACAAGTGCAATTTAGAAAAACGCGAATGACTCTACAGTGTTCTAATCTTCTTGACCAAGGAGCGGCTCACCACCAACTGGGTTGCCGCCTTGTCGCGGAGCACCATCACCATGCGGCCCGCATCCCCCTTGCGGCATTCGGCAATGTAGTCGATCGCCACGATATGGGAACGGTGGACTCGGGTAAAATGTTTCGGGTCCAGTTTCTTTTCCAGTTCCACCAGCGGGGTATCAATCACGTACTGACCGTTCACGGTGTAAACTGTCGTGTACTTTTCTTCGCTATGGAAACGGATTACCTCGTCAATATTCACAAATACAATGCGGTCGCCCACTTTCACCTGCAAGCGCTGCAGGTAGAGTCCGCTCATGTCCACCAGGTTACGCAGCTTTTCCCAGTTCAAGTCGGACGGGATTGTCGTGTCATCCACTTGCGGAATCACCTTGCGGAGTTTTTCAATCGCAGAGGCCAAACGTTCCGGAGCCACCGGCTTCAAAAGGTAATCCACCGTATTTTCTTCGAACGCCTTGAGCGCGAAATTGTCAAACGCCGTCGTGAATATCACAAGCGGGACATCATCCCCTTGCAAAGAATGCAACACTTCAAACGCATCCATGTCAGGCATCTGGATATCCAAAAACACCACGTCAGGCATCATCTCGTGAATCATCTTGACGGCCTGCGCACCGGAGCCCGCCTCCCCCAAGATTTCAATCTCGGAGGCATAAGGTTCCAAAAGCGAAATCATGCGCTTGCGGGCAAGCGGTTCGTCGTCAATGACTAGTGCAGTACACTGCATATTACTCCTTAGGCTGTTCTTCCTTCTTGACTGAATCAGCAGCGGCAGAATCTGTTTTCTTCGTAAGCGTCTTCGGCGCTACCTTGAAAATGCGAATCAGTTCGGCCTTCATTCCGTCTTCATCTTCATAAACCGTGCCTGCGGCCGTCATATATTGCAAATTGCCGAACTTGGCACGCTTAAAGTTCCAATGGCCTTTATCGCCAGCGAGCGTCACCTTGATTGTACTGTCGGTAATTGAATAAGTTCCCTTCAGGGAGTCCGTTTCCATCGTATCCTTCAAAACCAGCTGGATTGCTTCGACAGAGCTATCCTCACCAAGAGTCATACGCACCATACGGCTGGTGCAATCGTCACACGGCAAGCGGCCAGAATAAAGTCCCGGTACATCCTTCGGGATTTCAATCGGAGGCAAATCCGGCAGGGGCGCGGACTTTTCTTCTTCGCAAGCCATCAGGGCAAAGACAGCAAGCAACGGCATAGCCATTCTTGCGACAGGGAGAACCATGTTTTTCAATATCGTCATGGTTCATAATTTAGCAATAAAAGTTTCAAACAAGCTTTTATAGGGCCTAAAATCCGGCGGAATAAACAACCCTGAAGCCAATAGTCTGGCTACGGTGTGAGGGGACTTTCTTTTCGCGTTCAGCAGAGGCAAGTGCCGGAGCCTTGTCTGACCAGCCTCCGCCGCGAATTCCTTTGTACTTACCCTCTTCCGGGCCAGTGTAATTTTCTTGCGAAACCGTCGGATACGAACCATACCAGTCGTTCACCCATTCGGCGACATTGCCCGCCATATCATAAAGACCGAGCGCATTCGGGATAAAGCCGGCAACCGCCACAGGGCCCTTATCTTGTGCGTAATACGCATATTTCGAGGCAACATCGGTATCCCAGTAGTAAGTGGTCAAGGTACCTGCGCGGGCCGCAATTTCCCATTCCATTTCAGTCGGGAGGCGTACTGCCGCCACAGCGTAATTCACAGACAAATTAATCAATTCGCCACCATCGTTGACCGAATCATAAACGTAGGCCGTATCTAGCCCCGCCTTTTTAGAAAGCGCATTGCAAAAGAGGGCCGCATCATACCAACTCACATTAAAAATCGGATAATCGTCACCCAAGGCATCATCTTCAGGCACGCTTCCCATTACAGTTCGGAACAAGCCTTGACTGACCTCGGTTTTTCCGATTGCAAATGCGTCCACACTGTACTCAACCGTCCCGCGAGAAAAAGCAACAGCGGGAACACTTACCATTTCGACAAGATCATGAATCGAGTATTCCGAAGGTCCCGAATCCGTCGAAGAACTGGAAGTTTCCTTGTCGCCGGAACCCTTATCCGTACTTGCATTGCCCCCTCGATGAGATGTCGGTGATGTATCGGCAGAATCCCCGTTCGCCGTGCAAGCTCCGAATGTGAACATGGCCGCAAGCAAAGCCATAAACAACGCAGAAGAAAGTGCAGACTTATTCATCATTCCCCATCTCACATTTTCAAGCGTTTACTTCACCACGCCCACGCGGTAGAGTTTCTGCTTGGTCTTGCCGCTTTCAAACTTCACCTTGAGGCGAGCAGTGTAAACGTCAGAACCCAAATCCTTCAAGTCAAGGTTTTCAAACTGGTTTCGGCCCTGTTTTACGCCAGTTACCTTTTTCTTGAATACACAAAGGCCTGTAATGTCGTAAAGTTCAAGGGTCGCATTCTGCGCCGCAGCGCCGACTTCAAAACGAGCCTTCGCTACGCCTCCACGGACCGGGTTCGGGAACATGAAGAATTCCGTAATTTCATCTTTTGCGGTCACCTTCTTTACGTCGGCAAGCTTGGAGGCATCAAAGTAACCCGCACGTTCGTTACCGCCGGCCGGGAGCGTCCATGCCGCCTCCGATTCTGCCGCGGCGCTAGAAGCCTTGCGCAGGCGGAATGCAGTCACGTTATTGCGGTGCAATGCATAAAGTTCCGGGCCCGCAGACTTCTTGTCAGAAACCGCATTCGCCACAAAGATACTCATGGGCTGAATCACGCTCGTAGAATCCATATCTTCGTAGCTGCCCGCCGCAATGGGGAAGCCGTCCTTGCTAGTAAGCATCTTTCCCTTGCCGGTCACCGCGTAAACCAGGCCATTGTTACTCGGCACCAGAATTTCAGGCACGTCATCGCCATTGACGTCTACGAGAATCGGGTCGCTAAAGAATCCGTAAACAGGTGCTCCGCGGCTAATCTTCACCGGGAATCCGGCAATGGGGAGTCCCGAACGGTCAAGCGCATAAACCATGTTATCGCCCAGGAACACGACTTCAGGGTAGCCGTCATTGTTGATATCGCCGATGGCGATGCCGGAGGTTTCATCCTTCAGGCCACTTGTGCCTGCAGCACCGCGCTTGTAAAATTTATTCCACTTGCCCTTCGCAATTGCCGTACCGCGACTACCGACAGCGACCACATCCTCTTTACCGTCACGGTCTAAATCTGTACATGCAATGCGATACTTTTCATCAGCACGGCCATTCAATTTCAACTCGGCGCCATTCAAGAAAACAGAATTCACCGAAGCCACATAATAAGCGATTGCAGGCTTTCCATCAGCCATTCCGCAATAAGCCATATCTGTCATATCAGAATAGTCGCCGTTAGAACCTTCATTACGCGGGGCAATCTTGCCTTCATTCACATTGTAGGCAAAGAGGCCTTTTTTGGTCGTAAAGTAAACGTCGCCATCAACAATCATCGGCCCCGCCACCGCAGAATCAACGCTAACCGGTTCCTGCGTAGGCAAACCGCCCACAAAGCGGGTCCTTACCAGCTTGTTTGCATGCAGGCTATAAACGTCCTTGCCGTCGCTTGCCATGCCCACCAGCGGACCGTAGCTTGCGCCCACGCGGTACAGAGGCACCTCGCGTTCGGCACCATTACGATTCAAAGTCTTCTGCACAATCGCGGTATCAGCCGGGAACAAGGTGTCACCCATCGCATTGAACACTTGGAGCGTTCCATCCATGGCGCCTACGACCAAGAGTTTTTCGCCATCCTTTTCAGGATTGTCCACAAACACAGCTCCACGCACGGCAGAGGCAAGGCCAATGTTGCGCGGGAATGCAGCACCATCGATGCTTCCGTCGTCAATACTGATGGTCACACTGATCTTCTGCGCACCAAAATTCACCACGCTATCGCCCATGAACGAATTCGCGGTCTTTTCGGTACGGGCGCCCTTCGGGACATTCACCGCAATCTTGATTCCGGTATAGCCACCTTGGGTCGTCATGGTGTTTGCATAACCGGTAGAACCAATCGTCTTGACCGTATCGAACTTTTGCTTGGAATCCTTAGCGGGCTTGCGCAGGTGCGGCAACAAGTCTGTACCCGAACCGTAGTCGTAAGTATCTTCGCCCAGCGCATTCTTGAACGTCTTACCGATGCTCAAGATTCCGTCGGCTTCGACCATCGCAATACCGAACTGGTGATCGCGCAAAGTATCGCCACCCCAGAAGTTTGCAATGCCGTATTCCAGCGTCTGTCGCAAGTACCAGTCATTCACGCGCCAGACCACAATGCCGCTCGCCGGGATACCTGCATCGTAGCTGCTGATGTCGACAATAACTCCCTTCGCTTTTTTCTTGTTGACCTTGCACTTTTTCGCGCAATCTACGCTATCCTCAAAAACCAGGTGCAAGCTGTCTACAGGCACAGTCTTGATTGTGGTATCGGAACTTTCGCCAGCACCGCTTAGCGACACGCTGACTTCGCCCTCTTTATTCCAGCTGCGCTGGCGGTTTTCAATCAGCAGGTATTCACTTGCAGAAAGCGGGACTTTCACAATCTCGGTTCCCTTGCCGGTACCCGCCGCCGAAATTTCAACCGTCACGGGCTTGCCGGCCACCGGGCGGACTTCTTTTACCGGAGTCCAGCCCATGTAGGCGCGTTCCCATGCAGCAGGCAGCGAAGGCAAGAACCCGTTGCCCGCATTGTAGCCCGCAAAGTCCATCACGTCGTAATAACCCAGGCGGCTAATGCCCTTCACCACATCGTATGTATTCGGGAGCCCGAGTTCGCGCGCGATCTGGTTCACAATGATTCCGTTCACGCCCCAGTTCAGGCCGTCCTGCGACGCGGTTTCGCTCGTGACCATAATCGATTTCAGCGTATCGATGGCGGAGCCCTTCAAAATCAAGCCCTCGGCCACCAGCGAATCCTTGCCGTTCGCCTTCTTGCCCTCCTTGCGGAAGGCCGCATTCTTGATTGAATCCGGCAAGTACTGCCAGGCGGACTTGTCAATGTATACATCCATAAAGTCGCCCGGCGTATCGGCGCCGCGCGTTCCCATGCTACCGCCGTCAACCAGCCGGCTTGCGCCCGCATGAATGATCATGTAGGCACGTTTGGTATTCGGGTTTTCCGAAAGCGGTTCGTTAAACGGAGAATCACCCGATTCGTGCGCCGCCATCACGGCATCATAAATAAACTGCAAGTAGTCGCGACTGCGGGCATCGTCGAATTCCGCCGTCTTTTCGCCTTTCATCTTGCTCGTGCGGTTATAGTCGATAATCTGCTTTTTCAGCTTGTAGGCACTCGATTCCTTCGGGTAAACATGCGCATCAATTACTACGTTGCCATTACTCGCCTTGTTAAAATAGGCGTTGGCAAACTCAAAATGTTTTCTCCAGTAAGGCGTGCTGTTTCGCACCCCCTGCGGGTCCAGGCTATAGGCGTCTTTTTTCGCCTTGTCAGAATCAAAAAGCCCCGTTCCGGTTGTCAGGCTATTATCTGTTTTTTCTTCGGCAAATTCTACGCGAATGGCAAAAATCTGTAGCGTATCCGCAGCAAAAGACGTCGCTAAAGCGAATAGCCCAAAAACCAATGCAAAAATCTTAGCATTTAACTTCATAACCATAATTTACAAAATAGACGAAAACCTAGACGCGACTCATTCTAGATTTTTGACACAACGGACTGGATTCGCCGAATTTTTCAGTCCGGAAGACATTGACAAACGCGTCGAATACGCATCAAAGTAGGCGATTTCCGCCATTTCATTTTCAAACGCGAGTCCGGCATACATATCCTCTCTAAACGACCAAAAACCGGTATAATATTTATTGGCTTGAAAACTATACTGGTAGGTAGAAACCGGCAATATCGAGAATCCGTACTCATCCGTACCGTTTCCGCGTCCGTCCCACCCCTTGTTCGATTTAAGGAGCGTCCCCGCCACGGACACCCCTCCTATCTCTCGGGCGAGATATTCCCATTCATACCTATCGGGCAAATGCCACCCTTCGGGGCATACCCCACGCACCACAGAACTCAGATATATCTTTTCGGAACAATAAACGTCATAACCGCAGCCTTTACCCATTTCACTAAACATGGCTACGCTATCCATCGCGGCACTCCACAGATACAGGCGCCCATACACGTCACAACTGTCAGTCTCGTTAAAAGGACAAAAACTCGACGAATCCAGTTCAGCCGTTTTCTGCGTATAACGGTAATTCAAGTTTTCAGCCATCCAGGTAAAGCCAACTATCGTCACCGTCTTATAGACATGTCCATCGCGGGAATCTGTCATTGTCCCCATTTCAAATTCAACGGATTTGCGGCGCGCATTATCCTTATAATCAAAAGACGGTTCCATGGAATCGGGCATAAACCCTTCGGAATCCATAACGCAGCGAACAGAAGCTGCACCTTGGTCGTCACCGCATTCATAATCCCCGACGTCAAAATCATCTCCAATAATGACTTTCGTCCCGCACCGATCCGCCTGCGAAGACGCCCAGAAATATCCAGCATCCCGATCATCCACATAGTTGGCATCCCAGCTTTTATATCCCCCGGCACGAGCTCCAAAGCCATAAGTATCAAGTCCCCCTTTAGGGCAAGCGTCATCAAAATCGCACCATTCTTCACTCTGCGATTTTAATTTATGCACAATATCCGTTCCAACAAAGGCAAAAAGAGTATCCCATTCCGCAAGCGATGGCAAATGCCACCCTTCAGGGCACACGCCACGCATTACTGGAGCCAAGTCGCAGGAATCTTTTTCGGCACAGTCAGGCCTACCTACGGCAACATACCACGGATACAGTTTTCCATACGTATCGCAATATTCAAACTTGTCATCAAAGCAAAAAGAATCACCCGCTTCCAGCCTTAAATTTTCCGCCATCCAAGTCTGGCTGCCTATCATCACCGTCCTGTATGATTTCCCATCGCGACGGTCAACCAAGTTCCCGTAGGCAACCGACAGATTCCATTTCATAGGATTCTTCTCGGTGACTTCCGATTCATCATCTTGCTTAGCAGAAGTTGTATTTGAGCCATCGCCACTACACGCAGCCAGTACAAGGCCCAACATCACGATCGTGTAAAACAGTTTTCTCATTGTTCCTCCCCCTTGGAAGAATCAAGGCTATTCCCCGACGCGCTTGAAGCTCTTGGGAATGTTCAAACGCCAAGTTCCAGAACTGAACGACTTGTTGCGAGTCACCTTCTTGATTTTTATTTCAAGGAATTTCTCGCCGTCTAATTCAAATATAATATTTGACGGAGTTTCTACGCCCTCGAATTGCTTGAAATCATTAAAATGAATCGTTTCGGTCTTGCCGCCGCGGCCTATGCGCGAAAGCCAGGCGACATGTTCGCCCTCTTTTGCAAAACGGAAAAAGCGCCCCGTCTTTTCGCGGGCATAAATCGCGCCTTCTACACGCGTCGAATCTTCGGGCGGAGCCACTTCTTCGTAGACTTCAGGCAACAGGCGGCCATCAAAAATGTCGGCCACCTGGTGAATATGCACCATCGGGAGACCGTCGTTATTCAAGAGTCCCACCATATAGCCCACACCCTTCATGTAAAGTTTTTCAGTCGGGAAAGTCATCTGCCAGCCTTCTTCTTGCCACAGGAGCGAGGCCACGCCAATACCCAGCGGGCCCGTAAGTTCCATGCGGTAACGCTTGCCCGGCACCGAGAACAAGACCGCATCAAACTCCTGGGTTTTCAATTCCTGTGTCGCAGAATCCTGCTGATATATCGTGAGCAAGAACTTGGCGCGCAGACTATCGCGCGGAGCTTCGACAGTCGCATTGCTATCGGCCGCAGCAGTCGGTTCTATCACAGGCTTTTTACCCGCGCATCCGGCAAGAATGCACAACGCAAGTAGAATGACAGATATAGAACAAAAAAACTTCAACAAAAGATCCTTCGATTTGATCAATTTGACACTTGTGACATGCAATGTGTAATGTGTGATTTATCATCTCACATTTCTCATTTCACATCTCACATTAGCCTCAGTTTACTTCCTACCGTCTTGCCTACTTCTTAAAAAACTTTTTCACGGCAGGGTGATGCGGCTGCAGCTTTTTCAGTTTCTTGTAAGCGGCCTTGGTTTCAGTCTTCATGCCAAGCGCTTCGTAAATGGCCGCCATGTGTTCCCAGTAAACATAGTCGTCATCAAAATGCGGGCTCTTGATGAGTTTCATCACCGTGAGCGCATCTTCGAATTTTCCCTTGCGGTAAAATCCCCAGGCTCTCGAATCAAGGTACGCTTCCGAGGGTTCGCCGCCCTGTTCCATCAAGAGGGCTTTGTCAACCATGGCAATTCCCTTGTCCAATTCTTCGGGGCTGCGGTTCAAGTCAATCAGCGTGTAGCCATAGTAATTCAAGACTTCGGCGCGGTCAATCGAAGTTTTTTCAAAGCGAAGTACGTACTCGAATATGGCAAACGCTTCATCGTAGCGTTCCAGGCGTTCCAGGTTCATGGCGCGCAGTACACGGGTCTGCAAGTCCGAAGAATCCTTCGAGGCAAGATCTTTGTAGAATTCGTCGGCACGTTCACGCAAAGCCTTCGACTTCTTGATTCTTGCCGGATCCCCGATATCCTTCTGCCAGATTTCCTGGGCTTCGGCACTCAAAAGGCGGGCATACACGTTGCGGAACTGGCGCCTGTTACGTTCGACATCCATCTTCATGCGCATCATCGAGGCAGAATCAGCGATTCCTTCCATCGGAGTCCACTTGTCCCACACGGCAATCACCGAGTCGAGCATCTTGTAAGCCTTGGGGTACATGCCGGCCGAGCCGTAAGTCAACGCGAGCGAGGCCTTGTCGCCACCCATGGCGGCAGAGTCCGCCTTTTCGGCGTAGCGCACGGCATCCTTAATCTTCTTTTCTTTAAAGGCAATGGCCGAAAGCGTGTGGTAGGCGCCCGTCACATAAATGCGCTGGTCAGCAATATTCTCTGCGGCATATTTCAAGTGCACCTTGGCGCTGTCATAGTCACCGTACACGTTTTCGTACTGGCCCAAGAAATTTGCAAGGAGCGGAGTACGCACTTGGTCCACCGAATACTTTTTCTTGAGCAAGGCGTAGGCAGAATCGCGCTTGTTGCTTTCGGCAAGCGAACTCATCAAAAGAACGACCATCGATTCATCATCTTCCGTCGATTCCGTTAGCGTATCTACAATCGCCTGAGCCTCTTTCATGCGTTTCTGGAACACAAGCCCTTGCACCATCTGCAAAAGCATCTTCTTGTCGCCAGTCGCCTCGTGGCCCTTTTCAAAGAGTTCCACGACAGCAGAATCCTTGCCCAAGTCAAGTAAAAGCTTTAGCTGGCGCTGGAACAGCGACGGCATGTAATTCACTTGCGGCAAAAGCAAGTCATAAATGCGAACCAATTCCTTGGCGTCTTGAATCGCTTCCAGGAACAGGCTGTAATCGTACAAGAGCGTCATGTCCTGGTAACGCGAAGAATCGAGCGCCGCATTAAAATACTTGCGGGCCGAATCGGCGCGGCCGTCTTTCACGTACAAATGGGCAAGAATTCCCAGCTGCGAAGCCGTTGCTCGACCCTTTAAAGTCTGTGCGTGCTGGGCCTGCACCAAGGCGGCGGAATCCGCTCCGCGAGCCATCATGATTTCAGCAAGCTTGAACGCCAAAAAGCGGTTCTTGGTATCCGATTCTGCAGCATGCTGCCAGAACACATTTGCCAAGGCCTTTTCGCCGCGGAGTTCCATTTCCTGGGCGCGAATGAACGATTCATGCGCCGCATCTACATTCAGCGCATAAGCCTGTTCTTCTGCAAATTTGATTGAATCGATTTTTGCATTGACAGCAGCCGCAATAGCCGCAGAATCAGCAGCGGTCAAGGCACTCCCTTTTTTTGACGAAGCGCACGCCCCGAGCGAAAGCGACATCGCAAAGAGAGTCGCTATAAAAGAAAGTGAAAGTAGCAATGCCCTCATGAGCCTTTTAGTCCGCAATCACGAAGTTAATCTTGGTGTCGGGCGGCAAATAATCGCCATGCTTCGGCGAAGTCTCGATCACCGTACCAGGCGCACGGCCTTCTTCGTCTTTTTTGCGCTTGATTTTTCCGACTTTAAAGCCGAGAGTTTCAAGTTTAATATAAACGTTATCAATCTGCTCGCCGCTAAAGTCCGGCAGAACTGTTTTACCCTGGGTAGCGCCAGCCGAAATCACGACCTTCACCGTGTCGCCAATGCGGACCTTTTCGCCGGCCACAGGAATCGTGCGAATCACGACACCGCGGGGAATGCTCTGGTGAGCGCCCTTCACGATAGCGCCTTGCACAAGGCCAGCGCGAGCAAGCGAGATAGAAGCCTGTTTCTGGCTCTTGCCGCGCAGATCAGGAATTTCCACTTCGCGAAGTCCCAAGCTCCTGGTAAGTTTGACCGTGCGGCCAAGCTTTGCTGTACGGCCAGCGGCAGGCATCTGCACAAGGACCATGCCGGCCGGAATCTGCGCGCTGTAGCGGCCTTCTTCAAGCCATTCGTACTTGAATCCGGCATCTTCCAAAGCCTTCTGGGCGGCATCTTCGCTCATGCCTTCCAAATTCGGGACTTCGCCTGTAGAGGCAAAATGGCCCGAAAAAATCGGCATGACAAGTTTATCCACAAAGAACGCCAACAGGACCAGTAATACAATCCAGACGCAAAGAGCCTTCACTACAGGCGCCTTTTTGGCCCAGGACAAAACTTTATTCAAAACAGACTTTACTTTATCCATAACTAATTCTGAATTCCGAAATCCGAACTCCGAATTCACCTACCCTTTAGTAGCTTTCTCCTGCAAAGCGGTTTCATCGAAAATGACAATGTCTTTTCCGGTCATGGCGATGGCGTTTGCCTTTACAAGCATCGAGCAAATGCGACTCACCGTTTCGCGAGTGGTACCCGACATGTCTGCCAACTGCTGCTGAGTCGGACGGTTGTGAATCACCGTCACCATCTGGCCGTTGTCCGTATGAATGCGCATGCCGCGTTCTTCCATGAGGTTCAGGAGAGTACCTGCCACGCGACCACTTACGGACATAGTCGACAGGGAACCGATCTGTTTGTTCGCCTTACGCAGTCTCTTGCTCATTTCGGACAAAAGAGACATCGCAATTTCAGGAGTCTGGCGAATCAACGTCAAGAACGGTTCGCGGTGGATGATCATCAGCTGCGCATCGGTCACGGTGCGCACCGAGGCGGACCTCGGTTCGCCGTCGATGAGCGACATTTCACCAAAGAAGTCACCGCGTTCCAAGAAACTGAGGATCGTCTCGCGCCCATCGACGCCGGTCATATAGACCTGCACCGTCCCAGACGCAATCAGGTACAGCGCCTTCATCGAGCAGTCGCCTTCGAGCACCACCGTTTCGTCGCGGTTGAAGTCCTGGACAACAACCAAATTGGCAAGCAAGCCAAGTTGTTCTTCCGTCAATTCTGAGAAAAGGTCAACCCCTTTCAAGAGTCCACATACATTGTTGTCCATTTCTTCTTTCTCCTTCGGTTAGATTCCTAGTCCAAATCTACGATGATGCTCTGGTCACGCTTTGCACCGATCGAAATCATGCCGATTTTCACACCCACGAGTTCCGCCATGCGGTTCAGGTACTTGCGGGCATTTTCCGGCAATTCTTCGAGCTTGCGGCACTTGGTGGTATCGCACTTCCAGCCCGGCATTTCTTCGTAGACCGGCACGCAGCGGCCAACCTTCGAAAGCTGGTTCGGGAAGTTTTCAATCTTTTCACCGTCGCATTCGTAGTGAGTGCAAATCTTGATGGTATCGAAGGTATCGAGTACGTCCAGCTTGGTAATAGCCAAGTGAGTGAGGCCGTTCACCACGGCAGCCTTGCGGACCACCGGAGCATCGAACCAACCGCAGCGGCGGTTGCGGCCCGTGGTTGCACCGTATTCGTTACCAATCTTGCGGAGCGTATCGCCGGTTTCGTCCAAAAGTTCAGTCGGGAACGGACCGTTACCCACGCGGGTCGTGTAAGCCTTCACCACGCCCACTACCTGGTCAATGGCAGTCGGGCCGATGCCTGCACCGCAGCTTGCGTAACCTGCAACCGTGTTGCTGGAGGTCACGAACGGGTAAGTTCCCTGGTCCACGTCGAGGATGGTACCCTGGGCGCCTTCGAACACCAAGCGCTTGCCGGCCTTCACGGCGGCATAAAGCATAGCGCTCACGTCGCGCACGAACGGCTTGATTTTCTGGCCGAGTTCGAGGTAGTCCTTGATGACCTGTTCCGGATCAATTTCGGGGACATCGTACATCACCTTGAATTCTTCGTTGTGGACCTTGGCCATCGCTTCGACACGGGGGCGCAGTTCGCGTTCGTCCATGAGGTCGCCTACGCGGACACCGATACGGTTCACCTTGTCGCTGTAGCAGGGGCCGATGCCACGGCCCGTAGTACCGATAGCACCCTTGCCAGCCTTCTTTTCCTTGGCCTTGTCGAGGGTAGAGTGGTACGGGAGCACCACGTGTGCGTTGTCAGCAATGAACAAACGGCCTTCCGGGTTAATTCCCTTGGTATGCAAGTCGGCGATTTCGGCGAGCGTCTGCACCGGGTCAAGCACCACGCCGTTACCGATCACACAAATCTTGTCATCATGCATAATGCCCGAAGGAATCAGGTGGAACACAAACTTCTTGTCACCCACCTCTACGGTATGGCCAGCGTTTGCGCCACCCTGGAAACGCACGATGTAGTCTGCGTCCAGAGTCAGAAAATCAACAACCTTGGCCTTGCCTTCGTCACCCCACTGGGAACCGATTACAACACGATTTGCCATATATCCTTCGTTTTTCTTTCTAGTTAAACACGAAAATAAGCTACCCAGGGAATTTCCCTGAGCCCTTTTTCGCCATAAAGATAAAAAATCGCCATGTTTTTAGGACGCCGTTGTCTAGGTAAATGCCCCAAAAAAGAAAAAAATGGCATTGTTGGTGCGTATCAGCCCTTAATCACTGCACTCGGACGCAGCGTATTCGGAACAGACGACATCGGCGAGAAGCGTATCATCCGTCCGTCGCATGCATTCGTCATACATCGAGCTCTCGCACGGGTCCGAAGACGAATGGCTGCATGCACATAGAATAAGCAAAAGGAGACTTGCAACAAGTCCCCTTTTTATAGCACGTTTAGAACAAATTAATTGCACAACAACCTAATTGTTACGGCACTTCCACAGAATCCAGAATCTTCTGCACCACAGTCTCGGCGGAGACTTCTTCCGCTTCGGCCTCGTAGCTCAGGATAATGCGGTGGCGGAGCACTTCCATGGCGACGGCCTTCACGTCTTCGGGCGTCACGTAGGCGCGGCCCTGGATAAACGCATGGGCCTTCGAAGCCTGGGCAAGGCCGATAGAGGCACGCGGAGAGGCGCCCACTTCCACAAAGCCTACCAAGTCGCTACGCTTGATGCTGCCCGGATCGCGGGTCGCAAGCACCAGATTCACGATGTATTCGCGCACGCGTTCGTCCACGTATACCTGCTTCACCAGCTGGCGGGCGGCGAGGATATCTTCCTTCGTGGCGACGGCCTGCGGCTGGCGGAGCCCCGCACCGGCAACGGCGTCCAGAATCTTCATTTCGTCGGCCTTGTTCGGGTAGCTGACCTTCACCTTCAACAGGAAACGGTCCACCTGGGCTTCGGGCAGCGGATACGTGCCTTCCTGCTCGATGGGGTTCTGCGTAGCAAGCACCAGGAACGGCTCGTCCAGCTTGAACGTCTCGTCGCCGATGGTGATGTGGCGTTCCTGCATGGCTTCGAGAAGCGCGCTCTGCACCTTCGAGGGAGCACGGTTGATTTCGTCGGCCAGCACCAGGTTCGTAAACAGCGGGCCCTTGCGGGTCTCGAACTTCGCTTCCTTCGCGTTGTAAATCGTGGTACCCAGCAAGTCCGCCGGCAACAGGTCGGGAGTGAACTGGATGCGCTTGAAATCCAGCGACACGGCATCGGCAAAAGCCTTCACCGCCGTCGTCTTGGCAAGGCCCGGCAAGCCTTCCAGCAGCACATGACCGTCCGCCAAAATACCCGTCAGAATGCTTTCGACCAGAGCCTTCTGGCCAATCACCGTCCCTTCCACTTCACGCAGCAAGTTCATGCAAAAAGCGCTCTGCTGGCGCACCTTTTCCGAAAGTTCCTGAATATCCATGCGATTTTACCTCTGTGTATATTTTACAAAATTTCAACGACCTCCGTTTTTCGAATATCATCGTTCGTCAGCAAGACGAGAGACGAGAGACGAGAGACGAGAGATTTTTCCGGATTTTAAGATACAAAATTCCACGAAAAAAGGCAAATGGGGTCTGAGGTCGGACCTACGGTCCTTTGGGGTATGAGCTCGGTCGCCTTCGGCTCCCTCTGGGGTTCAAGGAAACTTGA
>CACVQR010000017.1 GCA_902756345.1 Fibrobacter succinogenes
AGAGCAGCGGACTCATAACCCGCGGGTTCCGGGTTCAAGTCCCGGAGGTCCCACGAAAGGCGGTTTCATCTAGAAACCGCCTTTCTTTTTTTAAGACCGCAAGTGGCCGTTTGCCTTTTTCTACATTTTAACCAGTCAACATACTCTACCGGGATCGCCATCCCGATGGATTAACTCTCAACAAATGAGGAACAAACAAAAAATGGCAAGAGCATTGATTATCGGTTGTGGCGCCGTTGCCACAGTTGCTATCAAGAAGTGCTGCACCTGCAGCGAAGTTTTTAGCGAAATCTGTATCGCAAGCCGCCATCGCGAAAACTGCGAAAAGCTGGCCCAGGAACTCCGCCCGAACACAAAGACGGTCATTACGACTGCAGCCGTTGACGCCGACAAGGCCGAAAATGTCTCTGCTCTGATCAAGGAATACAAGCCGGACCTGGTGATGAACATCGCGCTCCCGTACCAGGACCTCGCCATCATGGACGCCTGCCTCGAATGCGGCGTGAACTACATGGACACGGCTAATTATGAACCCGAAAACATCGACGATCCCGAGTGGCGCAAAGTCTACAACAAGCGTTGCAAGGAACAGGGTTTCAGCGCCTACTTCGACTACAGCTGGCAGTGGGCTTATAAAGAAAAGTTTGAAAAGGCAGGTCTCACGGCTCTGCTCGGTTCGGGCTTTGACCCGGGTGTTTCCCAGGCATACTGCGCCTACGCCCTCAAGCACCAGTTCGACACCATCGAAGAAATCGACATTCTCGACTGCAACGGTGGCGACCACGGTTACAAGTTCGCCACGAACTTCAACCCCGAAATCAACCTCCGCGAAGTTTCTGCCCCGGGTAGCTACTGGGACACCGACGAAAACGGCAAGGGTCACTGGGTTGAAATTCCGGCCATGAGCATCAAGCGCGAATACGTGTTTGACGAAGTGGGCAAGAAGGATATGTACCTCTTGCACCACGAAGAAATCGAATCCTTGGCCCAAAACATCCCGGGCGTCAAGCGCATCCGCTTCTTCATGACGTTCGGCCAGAGCTATCTGGACCACATGCGCTGCCTCGAAGACGTGGGCATGCTCAGCACGCAGCCCATCAAGTTCCAGGGCCAGGACATCGTTCCTATCCAGTTCCTGAAGGCTCTCCTTCCGGACCCGGCAAGCCTCGGCCCCCGCACAGTCGGTAAGACCAACATCGGTTGTATTTTCAAGGGCACCAAGGATGGCAAGCCGAAGACTTACTACCTCTACAACGTTTGCGACCACCAGGAATGCTACAAGGAACTCGGCAGCCAGGCAATCGCTTACACCACAGGCGTTCCGGCCATGTGCGGCGCCATGATGGTGCTCACCGGCAAGTGGAATAAGCCGGGCGTACATACCGTGGAAGAATTTGACCCGGATCCGTTCATGGAAGCCCTCACCAAGTACGGCCTCCCGTGGAAGGAAAACTTTAACCCGGTGCTTGTTGATTAGTAGGAAGTAGGAAGTTAGAAGTAGACAGGAATAACGCAGGTGAAACTGTCTACTGCCTACCGTCTACTGTCTACTGATCCGAAGGATCATTCATGAAAAAATGGCGCATTGACGATTCCCGCGACTTGTACAACGTCAAGGGTTGGGGCGTGAACTTCTTCGACATCAACGAGAAGGGACACGCAACGGTTCACCCGCTCAAGGAAGGCGGCCCGGACATCGACCTGTACGAACTCGTGCAGGAACTTTCGCTCCGCGACGTATCCACCCCGATGCTGCTTCGCTTCCCGGATATCCTGGACAGCCGCATCGAGAAGATTAACGAGTGTTTCAACAAGTCCCGTCAGGAATATGGTTTCAACGGGAGCTACTACAGCATCTTCCCGATCAAGGTGAACCAGCAACGCGCCGTGCTCGAAGAAATCGTCAGCCACGGCAAAAAGTACAACATCGGTCTCGAGGCCGGTTCCAAGCCGGAACTGCATGCGGTGCTCGCGAACATGGACAATCCAGATTCGCTGATTATCTGCAACGGCTACAAGGACGAAGACTTTATCGAACTTGCGCTTCTCGCGCAGAAGATGGGCAAGAAGATTTTCGTCGTCGTCGAAAAGATGAACGAGCTTCACCTAGTGGTGGAATTGTCGCGCCGTATCGGAGTGCGTCCGAACATCGGCATCCGCATCAAGTTGGCAAGTTCCGGTAGCGGCAAGTGGGAAGAATCCGGCGGATACCACAGCAAGTTCGGCCTCAACAGTTCCGAACTGCTGGAAGCGCTTGACTACATCAAGCAGGAGAAGATGGAAGACTGCATGAAGCTCATTCACTTCCACTTGGGTAGCCAGATTACCAACATCCGCCACATCAAGAGCGGCCTTCGCGAAGTTTCGCAGTTCTACGTGCAAATTAAAAAGATGGGCATGGGCCTTGAATTTGTGGACGTAGGCGGCGGTCTCGGCGTGGATTACGACGGCACCCGCAGTTCCAACGCAAGCTCGGTGAACTACTCCATTCAGGAATACGCAAATGACGTGGTGTACGCCATGTTCGAAGCCTGCGAAAACGGCGGTGTCGCACACCCGAACATCATCGCAGAATCGGGCCGTGCACTCGCTGCACACCATTCCATTCTGGTATTCAATGTGCTTGAAACTGCGGGCCAGGCGTTCTTCGACGAGAACATTCACGAAATTAACGACGACGCTCCCGATGCACTGAAGGACCTTTACGGCATCTACAAGGGTCTCACGCCCAAGAACCTGCTGGAAAGCTGGCACGACGCCATTCAGCTGAACGACGACGTGCTCAACGGTTTCAAAGTCGGCGATTACGACTTGCCCACCCGCGCCATGTGCGAACGCCTGTTCTGGAGCATCGTGCGCAAGGTGGACCTACTCGCCAAGGACTTGCGTCATCCGCCTTACGAACTCAGCGAACTCCCACGCCTGTTAGCCCAGAAGTATTTCTGCAACTTCAGCTTGTTCCAGAGCCTGCCGGACAGCTGGGGCGTGGACCAGGTTTTCCCGCTCATGCCGATCCAGCGTCTGAACGAAGAACCGACTGTAGAAACAACAATCCAGGACGTCACTTGCGACTCCGACGGTAAAATCGACATGTTCGTCCGCGGTGGCGACGTAAGCCGCACACTCCCGTTGCATGAACTCAAGAATGGCGAACCGTACTACATCGCGGTCTACCTCGTGGGCGCCTACCAGGAAATCCTCGGCGACCTGCACAATCTCTTTGGCGACACCAACGCAGTCCATATCGTTTGCAACGACAAGGGCGGCTACGAAATCGACAAGGTGATTGACGGCGAATCCGTGGAAGACGTGCTTGACTACGTGAACTTCAGCGACAAGGCGCTCGTGCGCACCATGGAAAACTGGGTGTCTCGCTCCGTGAAGGAAGGCAAGATTACCCTGCAAGAAGGCAAGGAATTCTTGAACATCTACCGTGGCGGCCTGTACGGGTACACATACCTGGAATAATGAGGTGTGAGCAATGAGGTATGGGGTCGCATTACTTCGTAATGCTTTGAGCTTATTATGGCACCAAAGGTGCAAATATTAGAACCCAAAGGACTGAAAGTCCGTGCTCATACCTCAAAGCGAACGAATGTGAACACCCCAAAAGCCTATTAATCATGATTCACGAGATTCTGCCCCATAAGTTGAACAACGCGTTTCGAGTGCAAGACCCGAAACCGACGGATTTTTTGATTCGTTACAATGGATCCAAGACGCTCCTCAAAAAAAATGACGAAGACTATGCCATTCCGCAAATCGGAGAAATTCTAGCCATTGAAGGCAAAACGCTCACCGATTTTGAAGGACATTACCTTTTCAGTATCGATGACACAGCCTTCTTTTTAGATGACAGCAAGGCTACGGTCGAAGCAGAAGCTCCTGTCGGCTACGAATACATGGGCAACCGCACCTTCCGCAGCATGAATCCCGTAGAACGCATGGGCGGTGCCACCGCAGCCCACATCGCCCACTGGGAATCCTTGAACAAGTTCTGCGGCCGCTGCGGAAACGTGACTATTCGCGGCGACCACGAACGTTCCGTCATTTGCCCCAAGTGCGGCAACGTGGTGTACCCGAGAATTTCACCCGTCGTAATCGTGGCCGTGCGTAATGGCGATAAGCTCCTGATGGCGCACAACATCGACAATCCGAATCCGAGACTTTTCTTGATTTCGGGATTTGTGGAAATCGGAGAAAGCCTGGAACAGGCCGTTCACCGCGAAGTCATGGAAGAAGCGGGCCTCCGCGTGAAAAACATCCGCTATTTCGGGAGCCAGCCGTGGCCCTTCAGCGACTCGCTCATCGCGGGCTTTACCGCAGAACTTGACGGCGACGACACCATCCACATGCAAAAGGAAGAACTTTCCGAAGCCATGTGGGTCAAGCGCGAAGACATTCCCGAATACGAGACCGACGTCAGCATCAGTTGCTGCCTCATCGAGAACTTCCGCCGCGGCTTTACGATTAATCCATAATGTCTTCCCGGACTTGATCCGGGATCTCCTTTTCTACTAAAAAAAGCAATCATTTCTTACTTGTATCAGCAGGCGCCGCTTCAGGCTTCGGAGCGAGCATCACGTAAAGCGTGTCGTGCACCACAACTGTGTCGCGGACATAAACCGTATCCGGTTTGCAGGCAACAGCAGCGGCCACAGATTCTACACTTGAAGAGGATTTTACCGCAGACGAAGACGAAACCGCAGCCTTCACAGAAGAACTTGACTTTGCAACAGCCGAAGACTTGCCTTTGTTCTTCTCTTCTGCCTCGATCTTTTTCATCAAGGCCTCACGTTCTTCACGCAACTGGACAAGTTCCTTCTTGTAGCGGTCCTTCGTCATCGGACGGCGTTCGCGGGCATATTTGCCCTCGACACGGTTGATTTTACGGTCCAACTCGCGAACTTGATCATAAAGCGGGCCGTCCCCTTCAACTTCAGAAGTCGGGGAAAAGAACTCCACAAACTTTTTCCACACGGATTTTTCTTCGGCATAACCAACCGAAACCAAAAGCGTTAAGCATACGACAAGCCCAATACGGCCCGACATCAAAGATTTCGTAAACATGCCTCAATGATAGAAAAATCAGACAAAACGACACCCGCAAACCGCCCCACCCCTTTACAAACAGCCCATTTTTTCTAAATTAACAGCACTCGCGGGAGTAGCTCAGTTGGTAGAGCGCGACCTTCCCAAGGTCGATGTCGAGGGTTCGAAACCCTTTTCCCGCTCTAAAGCAAAAAACCACCCTATCGGGTGGTTTTTTGCTTTATTCGCGGAAGGGTTTCTAAGAACCTTCGAAGAGGATTCGACTAAATTCTTTTGCGGGCGCAAGCCCATGAAAAGAATTTAGGACTTACTGCGCAAGCAGTAAGCCCGAAGGGCGGCAAGCCAGCCGCGTAAGCGGAGACTGGCGAAGCTGTCAAACCCTTTCCCAACTCATTAACAAGTGTATCGAGCATTGAGCCCGTAGGGTTAACTCACAACCTTGCGTAAGCAAGGAATATTGTGAGTTAACAAACCCTTTACAGAAAAAAGTGTAGCTTACAAGTAATAATCTGGCCTAATTCCTAAGGCCTTTTCATCCGTCTCAAGTTCATCTGCCGGCACATTCCGGCCCACCACCAGGGCGCAGTCAAACCCAGCCACACGGGCCCCAAGCACATCCGTGCCCAAAGTATCGCCTACCATCAGCACGCGAGAAACTTCAGGCAGACTCCGCTTGACCTTTTCCCAAATCGCAGGGAAAGGCTTGCCTAAATAATAAGTCTCGCAACCCGCCGGATTCACCTCGCAAACAGAATCGCGACGCAGGCGCTCACTCAAAGCGCCCGATACCGGCTCGCGAACCGTCATGCCATCGTCCCCCGGAATCTTCGGCGCCCAAGCGTCCGAATTCAACACCAAAAGCATCGAGCCCGGGCGCCTTAAAATCTTTACCGCCTGCTCGTACGTTTCAGGCGTATCCTTCGCCGACGAAATCGCCACAATCGGCTCGACAGGTTCGACCGCCGGAGCCACCGCTTTAATTCCGCAGTCTTCAAGCACGTGCTTGCCCGTTTCGCGGCCGATGTAATACACCTCTCGAACGCCATGACGCACACCGCGACAAGATTCTACAGTACGGCCACGCAATTCCGCCACCAAATCCTTCAGCAAGCTTCCCGAAGAAATCGTCTCGGCCTCGCTAAAAGCGAAGCCTCGCTTGCCCGCATCGGCCGCAAGCACCGAATCCACATCGGAGGCCGCATTCGTAATCAGACGCATTTCCTTGCCCGCGGCGCGCAGCATTGTATACCAATCCAGCGCCCCGTCGTAAACAAAGCTCCCGCGGTTATAAAGCGTGCCGTAACCGTCAAAGCAGAACGCATCGTAACGGTCCAGCAAATCTTCCATGTGCGTGTAACGCGGCGCAGGCGACTCGCTCCCTGCGGGAACGCTCGCCCCCTGCGATTCAATAATCTGCTTATACCGCAGATAAATTTCAGTCTCTAAAACTTCCATTAGGGTTAGCAGCGGCTATTCAAAATCCCGTAGTCGCGGCCTTCCACCGGAATCACCAACTGCAACTTAGAAAGCACATCGATATGCTTGTCGAATTCGGCCTTAAAATCTTCGCCGAGTTCCTCTTCGTCATCGTGATTCAAGTTGTAGGCAATGTAGCTGCCGTCCGGGAAAATCGAGATGCAACAATCCCACGTGATGTCGCCTTCCTGTTCTTCCTCGTCATCATCGCGATCCTTGCTTTCAAGCATCAGCATCGGACGCGGGGCAGGAATCGCTTCGGCATGGCCGTTTTCAAAAATGAAGTAGTTGCGGCTCACGAGCTCATGTTCAAGCGCCATCGTCGAAGGCGTGCGTTCAAACTCGTTGCGCAGCCTGCGAATGTTGCCCAAGTCGTCTTCGTACGGGTCCTGGAAATCCTGCGGCAGCACCACCTGGTAGTAGTCAAATTCCTTACCGCTCTTGGCGTAAGTTTCCTGCCATTCCTGCGGCGGTTCCGGACGGAGCGTCAAGAAATCCTCGAATGCATCCAGAATTTCCGAAAGGCGAGAATCCCACGGTTCGTTTTTCTGGTTCTGCACCAAGTCCATGAAATTCTTCAGACGTTCTTCACCCGAAATTTCCTTCAATTCTTCATTTTCTTCAATCATATACTTCCTACTGTCTACTTCCTACCGTCTACCGCGCCTTTGGCGCATCACCATTCCTCGACGCTTTTCACCGTGAGGCTCATCGCGATATCCTTTTCGTAGTACGCTGGCTCGCTAATGAAAATCGGATACACCGGGCTTTCGCCATGGTACAAAATATCCTTGCCGTCAAATGTACGGAACAACTTGTCGCCATCCTTGAGTTCGCGATAGTCGCGCCCCATCAAATCCGGATGAATCATCGCCTGGATTGGTCCACCGCCCTGCGGCTTGGGATAACCCAAATCCTTGAACTGCGTATAGACTTTCACTTTAATCGGTGCTCTTTTCTGCAATTCACCGCGGTTCCATTCCTCGGCCAATTCCAAATAGCGCTTCACCAGGCGCTCCGATTCCTCGAAAATCGCGGCATCCAGCGTTCCATGCTGCTGCGGGCCAATCTCGATGCACACATCCGCCTTTGCCACCGTTCCAAAATACGGCGAAGCGGAGCGTTCTTCGGGCTGGTAATAAATCCAAGCATCCTTGAATTCTTGCGTCAGCACTGCCGAGGCGCGCATCGTAAACGGGTCGCGCGCCGAAAGAATCAGGCAATAGCCCATGTTTGAGCCCGTGTTGTGCACATCCAGAAGCAAGTCCGTCTTGGTATCAGCCCCCTTCGGGCCATACAAAGCATTCAGTTCCTTAGCTCGACGGAACTCGTACTGCTGCGGCTCCACCGTCACATCTAAGCAAGTCTGCGAAAAAGCGCGATTCAAGTCATGATCGCGATAGCGGCGGTTCAAGCGTACCGCTTCGGGGTTAGCAAGCACCAAATCCACCTTGGCGCTACAGAGCGAATTATAACACTCTGGGTGTTCCATCCATTTCTGGACAAGGCGAACCCCCGTCCGTTCGTTACCGTGGGTACCACCTGCAACGACTATGGTATTTATCAAACTCATACCCATAATATAGAAAATCCCCGCTTGCGCAGGGATTATTCTACGGATTAAACACCTCCATGTTTAAATCAGTTTTCGCCATTATGCATTTCAGTCTGTTCGCGATCAATCGTGTAAGTCAAGTATTCTCTAAAGTCACGGTCAATCGTAACCCCTTCGAAATCCTCGACATTATCAATATGAACATCGAATACCGACTGATTGTCAATCCATGCCTGGATATCGAAGTTTTCGATCGTGATTGTATTATCACGCGGGCCTTGCGCCACATATTCGAGTTTTGATTTCGCGACCCACCCCTGACCGCAACTTCCCTTCACAAGAACCTCCGTATCGGAATCCTTGAGAATCGTCAGTTCGTCATTGAAGTGAGCGGTGCAGACAACCGCGCCACCACCTTTCTGGGCTGTGACATCGATGTCTCCCAACTTTGACTTAACCTTCCTGGCTGCGAAAGAGGTCGAAACCAGAACGGCCAGCATTACAAACAACATCCACTTTACGCTTTTCATGATGGACCTCCCTTGTAATTGGGGCGAACACCCGTCCCACCTCCAAGATACAAACACGGCCACCCGCCAGACCAGTGATTGTAAACTTTTTTATAGTCCAAGTTGGAATACCCCCGCGTCATTGCGAGCGCTCCGCATGAAGCAATCTATAGCACATTCCGCCGCAATTGTCTTCCCGGCCTAGAGCCGGGATCTCCTTTCCTCTAAAGCAAAAAGCATATTTCTATTAACATTTTGAAAGATTTTAAATTATATTCTTTCTAAAAAGAGGTTTGTTATGAGTTTCGTGAAATATTTTCTGTTCCTTAGTTGCGCGGCATTAATATGCGCCTGTACAGCAACCATTTCATCTGACGACGAAGATGAAATTTCATCTGTTTCCAGTAGCTCAGGCAAAAAATCAAGTTCAAGCAAAAATTCCGATAAGAAGTCTAGTGCCGTGGAAAAAGATAAAAGCAGTTCTTCTGGAGAACTTGATGAAGATTGCGTTGGCGAACCAGGCACGCCTTGGGATGGTACAACCGCAAAATCATTTGCTTGCGGAAGTGGAACAAAACTCAGCCCCTATATGATTTTAACAGCGGAACAGCTCGCATACCTTTCTTTTGTTGTCGGATCTAGCGAAAAAGAATACAAAGGCAAATACTTTAAATTGGGCGCAGACATTCTTCTCAACAAAGGCAAAATTATTGACGACAAAGGTGACTTTGTAGCAGACTCCACCAAACTTCACAAATGGACCCCGATTGGCAATTCAAGTGTCGCTTTTGACGGAACATTCGACGGAGATGACCACACCATCAGCGGAATGTTTATTAATACAACTAGCAGTAATAACGGATTGTTTGGAAACAGTCGTGGAACAATTCAAAATTTGACTCTAAACAACGCTTGGATCTACGGCGGGAAATATACTGGAGGTATTATTGGCTACAATGTCGGCACGGCAGAAAATCTAACCAACCTAGCAAGCGTCTCTGGAAAAGAGGACTGCCTAGGCGGAGTGATGGGAAGTTCCAATCAAAAAGATTACAAAAACAACTCTATCATTAAAAACGTTTTAAATGAAGGAATCATTGCCGGAAATAAGAATGTCGGAGGCATAGCCGGTTGCGCAACTTATGTAACCGTAAATGGAGCTGAAAATACAGCTGAAATTGAGGGATACGGCTATGTCGGCGGAGTATTCGGAGGAATTGGTTCTTCTTCAAAAAATGATGTCAAAAACTTAAAAAACTCAGGAAGTATTAATGGAACGCATTTTGTAGGAGGAATATCAGGACATTGTGGAGGAAGTCTCTCTATCACTCAATACACAAACACATCCACATATTATTGCCCTAAAGGAATTTCATCGTGGTATTGTGGGACAATGCAATCAGCGCATAATGAAGGAAGTATTACAGGAAAAAGATATGTTGGAGGAATCATTGGAGAAGTTTGTTACGGAACTATTTCTGAGCTAAGCAATAATGGTGACATATCAGGCGAAGGAGGAACTGGCGGCATTGTAAGTTCAATGTCCTACACAACAACCACAGCCGTATACAACACAGGAAACATTTATGGGAAAGACTATGTTGGAGGTATTATCGGATACAACCAAGAAGGAGTCACCAGTGCAGCCTACAGCACAGGCAAAGTCGACGGAGATTCCTTGGTTGGCTTAATGATTGGTTACAATTACAACACCACCATGGCCGACTACTATTACCTCGAACAAGGCGAACAAGAGCCTTTCGGCCTTAACAACAGCGGCGGAGTCGCCACACCCAAATCATCCAAAGAGATGAAATCCGAAAAGTTTGCAGAACTCCTTGGCGAAGATTTCGTTTACGACAGCGGTTTGAACGACGGTTACCCCGTACTCAAATGGGAAAAGGAGTAAAACTTAATGAAATACTGCATAAGATGTGCTAAAGAAATTGGAGAAGGGCACGATTATTGCCCTTATTGCGGAACTCCACAAAAAGAGACCCTAAAAAAAGAATCTTTCTCTTCTTCAAATAACCAATCCTCCAAAACAGTGATTGTCACTGGAGCTTTGGTTCTTGTTGTTTTTGCTGTAATAATAGCGGCCCTACTTGAGAAACCGTCAAGCAATCATCCAGCAAACAGCAAAGAATCTTTTAACAATTTGAATAAAGACAACTCTGTTTTACAAAAGGCATCAATACAAGTATCCGCATCTCAAATTTTAAGCGAATTTAAAAACAATGAAATACGAGCAGGTGAAAAATACAACGGCAAACGAGTCTCCATTATAGGATGCGCTGCAGATATTGACAACACTTTTGGTATTTTGACTGTATCCATAAATTCCTGTGGCGGTCTACTAGATTTAGACTTTGTTTCAGCAGAATTTCCAAATCAACAAAAAAATAAGTTGGCATCTTTAAATAAAGGACAGCGTATCGCAGTTGATTGTACTATTGTTGATGGCGGAAACATCATGGGCGTTCACGGGACAAACTGCACGATCCATTAAACAAGGAGAAAAATTATGGTAAATGAACAAGAAAAACTAGAATATGTCGGCTTTTGGGCTCGTGTTGGGGCAACAATAATTGACAGCCTTTTAATTTTGATTGTCATACTCCCCATTCTCACTGCATTTTATGGTGCAGCATATTGGGAAAGCGAAAATGCAATCGAAGGTCCTATGGATTTTCTATTAACTTATATATTTCCGATGGTTGCTATAATAGCATTTTGGCTTTTGAAACAAGCTACGCCAGGAAAAATCGCCATTTCAGCTAAAATTGTTGACGCAAAAACTGGAGGAGAGCCTTCTATTGGGCAATACATTATTCGATACATTGCATATTTTCTTTCAACGATTCCATTATTTTTAGGATTTATTTGGGTTGCGTTCGATTCTAAAAAACAGGGATGGCACGATAAAATCGCAGGAACAGTCGTTGTCCGTCCAAAGAAACGAGACACCGAAGTTCGGTTTGAATAAAGATTATACAGACATATAAGCAATAGGAAATTCTAATGGGAAAGAAATTTCGCACACATGTTCAAGGCGAATCTCTACAGAAGAAAATAGACGCAGACTATGAACGGTATTTTACCATTTGGGGGACGTTTGTAGCATTCTTCATTTTAACACTTTATATATGGCTCTTTTATTTTAGAGTCTGGGAAATCACCTTTAGTATGGCCGTAACTTTTTCTGTAATTACAGGAATATTCCTTATTTACGGAATCCGAAAATCACTTAAGCTTTTTAAGCACATTCGCAACTGTTATAAAGGAATGGAAGGGGAACGTCTTGTTGGCGAGATGTTAAACAAAATGAGCAACGATTCCACCCGAGTCTTCCATGATATTTGCGGAGATTATTTCAATGTAGACCATCTTATTATTAGTACGAAAGGCATTTTCACCATTGAAACAAAACATTACGATCGAAAGAAAGGATATAAGTTTTTATTCCAAAACGGCAAATTAATGTTTAATGGCCGTCAATGCTCAACTCTATTAAATCAAATGGATGGTGAGTCCAATTTTATTCATGAGAAATTGAACGTCCTTTGTGGACGAGACTACCCCATTCAGAAAGTAGCAATTATCATCGGCGCTTACATTGAAAACCCTCAAAATGAATTTTCCAATTATTGGATTTTAAATGAAAATAGTTTCCCAAAGTTTTTCCAAAATACAAAAGATGGTCTCACCATTGACGAAGTCCGTTCAATAGCAAACCAAATCACAGAATGGATCAAAGTCTCCGTTGACTAATTATTTTAGCTGAAGTGGTCTTTCAGTCTGAAGGCAACTTTCATTTCAACAATTGCCATTTCAGCCGGACTCAGGCCAAGAAATTCATCCACATCACCGACTTTCCAGCCTTTCTTCTGCAATTTTTCTTTTTTCGCCTTTTCCATACACTAATCCTTATCATCGCAAATATATATCAGATTTGACATAAAATCAAGTAATAGAGTCACCACGCCCCCACCTTTGTAAATCATTGTAAAATTTCGTCCTAAAAAGGCTTCAATAGTCCGAAAAAAGCGTGTATAGTATATATGCAACTCAAAAAAGGACTACTATGAGTATAAGAAAAGATACGCCGAATCCGCTAGTTTCTGCCGGCGAAATCGTACTTTACCAACCCGAAGGCGAAGTAAAACTGGAAGTGCGCGTTGAAAACGAAACCGTATGGCTTACACAGGCGCAGATGGCTGAGTTGTTTCAAAAAAATCAATCAGTTATTGCCAGACACATTCAAAACGCTATTTCAGAAGGAGAAATCACCAAAGAAGGTAATATGCAAATTTTGCATAATACTCTCTCCAAGTATAAGCCAACGACCATCTATTCTTTAGATGTCATTATTTCTGTCGGTTATAGGGTAAAATCAGCAAATGGTGTAAAATTTCGTCGTTGGGCAAATCAGGTTCTCAAGGACCATTTGCTCAAGGGCTACAGCCTCAATCGTCGGATGCTCGCAGCCGGAATGCAGGTTGAAAGCCGTTTTCAAGAGCAAGAAAAAAAGCTTGAGTCACAAAATGCAGAAATCGCCGAAATGAAGGTCTCGGTTGAATCGCAAAACGCCCGCATCAGAGCTGTCGAAAATCACATTGATTTTTTCGTGAAGGCAGCACAACTTCCAAGTGGCGGTATTATTGCCCCAAACACAAGATTCAACGGCTACGTGCTGATCGCAGACCTTGTGAAATCAGCAAGACGATCTATCGTTTTTATTGACCCATATGCAGACATTAGTGCATTGAAGTTTACCGCAATGAAAGCGGAAGGCGTTGCCGCCACCATTTACTCCGCACGGATTTCGCACCAATTCAAGGAGGAGGCTGCGCTATACAAAAAACAGCATCCAGAATTTGATTTAAAGACCATGCGAGTTATTCACGACCGATTTTTGCTTGTAGATGATACGGTTTACCATTTCGGGGCCAGTTTCAAGGATATGGGTGCGGAATTTTCGGCTTATAGTGTTCTGAACTTCGTGACCCCTGAAGAAGTTATCGAAAAAGTTATGCAGACGACAAAGGAATCTTCTGCAAAGGGGTTTTAGGGGAGCCCCTAGCCCTTTGATCCATTTTACTGCATTAAGTTTTTGCATGAAAATCTCAACCTGCAAATTTATTATATTAAATGCCATGACAAAAGATGAAGACGAAATCGAAGAAGTAGAAGTTCACGAAATTCACCGGGAAGAAGTTCCTGTGGAAGATAATTCTTCGAACATGAAAAAGGCTTTGGCGGTGTTGCTGATGCTTGCTGTCTTGGCTTATGACGCCTCCCCAATAGACTTCATTCCAGACGTTCCCATCATAGGTTGGATTGATGATGCGGGTCTTACACTTGCCGCAGGAATCAACTTGATTCAACAGTTTGTCGGAAACCAGAACGCAAGCCTGGTAAAGCTCCTAAAATACGCCAAGTGGACCTTCGTCTCGATGGTCGCCATAGCCGTTTTGCTGCTAGGCGGTCTAATCGCCCTGATCGTCAATTTGATTGCCAAGTAAATCAAATTGAAACGCATTGACCTCATTTTTTTTTCAATCTTTATTAAATTTGGGGCAAAAGGGAGTTCTCGGGTTCATGCATTGGGTTAGTTCAGGAATCTTCTTCATCATAGCGTTCTGCACGGCGGTTTTGTCATACGCCGAGCCCGGCTACTGTTTCTTCAACTCCCGAGAATGCGAAGACTGGCAAGATTCCGTCCATGCAGAAAGGCTTCCCGATTCCCTCCGCGTCACTTTGCAACAGAAGATCGAAAGCGATACCGGACTCATCTTTTGGGGGAATGCCTACGCAGAATATTTAGCCAACGTGGCCTACCACAACAAAATAGATTTCTGGTCAACAGAAAAAATCTCCCGAGAGCAAAAAAGCGAATTCTTTTTGTGGCACGACAAACAGCACGATTTATCATTGCGTAAACTAGATTCTATCCCATCAGACCTTAAAGACGCGTACATCAAAGCCAACAACACCACATTATACGGCCTCCTTAAAGTAAAATACCAGATAGATAAAGTATACGACCGCAAAACACGCAGTTGGAACGACCCCGAAAAAGGCTACGACACCCTCACACGATTTTACCATATCCACCAAGGCCCCATTATCGAGACTAATCCGCCAAAGCTCTTGGCAGAAATTTCACTCGAAGGCGAAGTTTCAAAATTAAAGCGCATCTATTTCGAAGACGGGCACTCACGAATTATCGAAAATAGCGAATTCAAATCTCTAGAATCCATCGCAAAGCAGCAAGGCTCGTACCTGCCAAACCATTACATCCTTCAAACACACAAGAACATGAGTCCTATTTACAAGACTCAAATCATGGAAGCCCTTGTAAAAGGCGACAAAGACGCAATCCGGGAGAATACGGCCAAGTTGGATACCTTCCTAGTTCACGCAGACAAACTCTTCTTTTACAGTTCTCCGTCTAATCTTAACTGCAACACCAAGCGCCTGCTTAGTGCCTACCTAGGCACCTTCGAAGACTATGCAGGTTGCAACTATTACACCTCTCCGTACGTAGATAACGAAGAAGCAACCATTCACGCAATGTTGCAAGATTCCCTCAGGGCCATGTATCGTTCCGGCGAACTTGAAAACGCCCTACTAGACCGCAGTTCCAGCGACCGTGCCTTCTGGCGGATACTCGCCGCATCACTCACCACAAGCGACCAAAACGATTTGAACGCCCTTATTAAAGCGAACGCAGATAGCGTCAAGAAAATCGAACAATGGAATTTTATCACCACGAATTTCTACGTGGATTACGGAATCGGGTGGAACATCCAGATGGGTATGGGTGGCGGGATTTCCTTGGGGGTTGGCGATGCTTTCAGCTATGATTTCGACAACCACCCCACATTTGACATCACCTTGGAATTCTTCTACAAAAAAATCGGTGGCGGTTACAATACAAGGATCCTACATTCCAAGACCTTCGACGACAACAAATTCCAAAGCCTAGTTCTTATTGACTTGTACGCCGGCTATCGCACCTTTGTAACATCCTATGTAGAAAACAGAATCTATCTAGGCCCCACAATCCTCTTTAGCGACCTTCAAGTAAAAGATGACGAAAAGCCCTTGAAATCCCACGTCGGAGTCGGACTCCATTGCGGTACAGCATTCGACTTTTATTTCAGCAAGTATAAAGACGACGGGCAACTCCGTCTCGGGTTAAGACTTTTTGCAAGCGTGAGCAACTACTACACAGACATCGTAAAAGATAGTGACGGCGGCATATTCTCCGTAACGCTCACCCCGTTATTGCAATTCTACGACAGGAGCAGAAAGAAGTATGGCGAAGCCCACTAACATGCTCAAGAAAGTTTTTCTTTTACTCATTTACGCATTCTTTTATTCGCAAGCCGCAGATCCAGTCCAGTTTGAATCCGGCCACGAATGGGGTTGGGGCGGAACAACAAACGAAAACAAGTCTGAAAAAAAGACCGCAGTAATCCCGTATTTCGACCAAGATATCGGCCAACATCTACTCAAAAAAGAATTCAGTTACATTGCAAACCCAGGATATGTCCGCGAAAGTTTCACCAAATCCATAAATGTACACCGCACACCATTCGGGCGACTTACTTATTTTGGGTATAGCAACGAAGGTTTTTACGAAGATGTCTACACCTACCTCGCAAGCGACGCCTGGGAAAACGACCTGAAAAAAATCCCCGCCGGAGACGCCGCATTCGTGCGCACCATCGTATACTATAGCTTTATCGGCATCGATGGAAAACGTTACGTACAAATTCAACTTGACAAAATCGAAAACGACAGTCAACGGGAATTCCTGCAAGAATTCTTCAACGTCAAACGACAACGTGACGTTCTGCGAACCGGTCATTGGAATTTATTCTTCGGATTCGGGGCAAACTATTTCTCTCATGGTGCCGACGACAAGCTTAACCCCGGCCCGGCATTCGATCTCGGCTTCGGGTACTGTTTCGTCGGAAGGTATTGCACCGATTTCCGCATCGGAAGCATTGTCGGCGTAAATCCGTACAAAGAAGACGTGGTTCAGTCAGGTGTATCCTTCCCCAAAAAAGAAATCTCTTACACCGCCGTCGAAGCTCTGCTCCGCACCAAGCTGATTTACACCTACGATTATGAACTTTCCGTTTTCGGAGGTTTAAGACTGCACGCCATCGAATTCGACACCGAAGAAGGCAAACGGTTCAAAGATAAAGGTCTTAAGGACATGGCCAACGGTTATTCCTATGGTTACACCATGGGCTTTGAAGGGGCCAAG
Organism: Fibrobacter succinogenes; assembly: GCA_902756345.1. Taxonomy (GTDB): domain Bacteria; phylum Fibrobacterota; class Fibrobacteria; order Fibrobacterales; family Fibrobacteraceae; genus Fibrobacter. The sequence continues at coordinate 16,877 of CACVQR010000017.1, forward strand.
TTCTTCGGCGGGAACGGCGTCATTCCCAAACTATTCGGAATCAGCGCCCGAGTCGGCGTAGCGAACTTCGGCGACAACAATCTCGATATCGGCGGCTATAACTGGTACGGAGGAATAGACCTTATAGCAAAACTGATAAAACTATAGGTCCAAACCGTTAAAATCAGCCTCCCATTACGATTTCCGAGCTATTATCTGTAGCCCACTTTTTCTATCTTTCCCCCCGTATTTTATTGTACAGTAAAAACCAGGGATTTATCCCATAGGAAGACACAAATGAAAAAGATCAAGTTCCAGGACACCTCGTTCCGCGATGGTTTCCAATCTATTTTCGGTGCCCGTGTGTTCGCCAAGGACTTTATGCCCGCGGTCGAAGCAGCCGTGAAGGCTGGCATCACCCACTTTGAAGCTGGTGGCGGCGCCCGTTTCCAGGCCCTGTACCAGAACTGCGGCGAAGACGCATTCGACATGATGGACGAATTCCGCCGCGTTGTCGGCCCGAACATCCGCCTGCAGACACTTGCCCGCGGTATCAACGTGGTGGCCCTCGCTCCGCAGCCGCGCGACATGATCAAGCTCCATGCCGACATGTTCAAGAAGCACGGCATGACCCGTATTCGTAACTTTGACGCCCTCAACGACGTGAACAACCTCATCTACTCCGGCAAGTGCATTACCGACGCCGGTCTGGAACACGAAGTCGTCGTGACCATGATGGAACTTCCTCCGGGATGCGACCTCAACGCCGCCCACAACCCGGAATTCTACGAACGCATCCTCCGCAACATTTTGGACGCAGGCGTTCCGTTCGCTTCCGTTTGCTTCAAGGACGCTTCTGGCACCACGAACCCGACCAAGGTTTATGAAACCTTCAAGCGCGCCCGCAAGCTCCTTGGCGATAAGGTGGAACTCCGCATTCACAGCCATGACACCTGCGGTACCGGTGTGGCCCAGTACAAGGCCGCTATCGAAGGTGGCGCCGATGGCGTCGACCTCGGCCGCAAGCCGCTTTCCGGCGGTACGGCTCAGCCCGACCTGTTCTCCATGTTCCACGCCCTCAAGGGTACGGAATACAAGCTCGCCCTCGGTGAAGACAGCATCGTCGACGACCACATTCCGGAACTCATGGAAGCCAACAACGTCGCCGTCGAATGCCTCAAGGACTACAACTTCCCGCCCGAAGCCCGTCAGATTACCACCGACGTGATCTTCAGCCCCATGCCGGGTGGCGCTCTTACCGCCAACACCCTCATGATGCGTGAAACCAAGACCTTCCACCTGTTCCCGAAGGTGATCGAGAACATGAGTGAATGCGTCCGCCGCGGTGGCTTTGCTTCTTCCGTGACGCCGGTTTCCCAGTTCTACTTCCAGCAGGCTTACATGAACACCTTGAACCAGGCTGCAGGCCGCGGTACGTGGTTCAAGATGACCGAAGGCTACGGCAAGATGCTCCTCGGTTACCAGGGTAAGACTCCTTGCGAACCGGATCCGGAACTCGTGAAGATCGCTGCCGACCAGTTCAACATGAAGCCGTTCAAGGAAGCCTATCCGGGCGTCCAGTGCGCAGAAGAAATTCTCGAACCGGGCATTCCGAAGGCCAAGGCTCTCCTCGAAGAAAATGGTCTGCCGGTTACCGACGAAACCATCTTCATCACGGGCTGCCTCCAGACGAAGGCTGGCAACAAGGGCATCGAATTCCTCAAGGGCAACCGCCACATTGGCGTTCCCAAGAAGGACCCGAACGCGGCACCCGCCGTGGACACCAAGAACATGAAGGCCGGCGCTGCAAGCACCTACCGTATCGCTCTTGGCAACCAGAGCTGGGACGTGCAGGTTCAGACCCTCAAGTAATTTGTTCGAAACAAATTAAGAAGGGCCTCCGGCAAACCGCCGGGGCTCTTTTTTTATTTCATGTCAACGGACGCGGTTTATTGTCATCTCGGGCGCAGATTTCTTGTCATCCCGAGCTTGACCCGGGATCTAAAACACGAACTGTTTTCCCACAAACAGTGAGAAGTCAATCAAGTCTCCACGCGCAAATCCGCCGAAGAATCCGCTCGGGTGGGTATAGGTCCACTTGATTGACGCCATCGCATCGTCATACTTGTCTTTAAAAATGACATCATATTCAGCAACCAAATTGCCAAATTGACCACGACGCCCTAAGTACGTTCCAAGCCAAACAGAAGAAGTGATGTCTACACCGGAATTTTTACCTCTGCTATCCATAAGACCTTCATTGCCTAGCCTATTGCGCATCCTATCATAATCAGAGGATCCCTCATATAATTGAAAACCAATCGCACCGCCGACAATTAAAAACGCTGGGCTAAAGTCCGCACCGACAAGGATTCGTTCTTGCAAATTCCAAAAGCTATAGCTCTTGCGACCGGCCTTAGACTCCAACCAAGCAACGTAATCTTTATCAAATTCACTGTCCCTGAGACAACGATGAGACGCGTCGCAACCAAAATGGAGAGAGCCGCCAAATACGCCTGCAGCCACATTCAAAAACAGTGGCGATAAAGTTCCCGCCATACGGTAAGTCAAACCAATGTTGCCACCAAAGGCATTCAGGTTTTCCAAATTGTAACCATCACCCGAATGTCCGTAAAACCCCGAAGCCGCCACAGACAATTCCTGCACAGAACTATCCGGAGAACTACGGTGCATAATCGGAGCAGGCATTAGCGCAGCCCCTATAGAATGCGTCGTCGGTTTCATGCACCCCGTAAACGCCACCGACAAGGCAGCCAACAGAATTAATTGTTTTTTCATATCATAGCTCCTAAAATTTGCGGTATGACAACAACCATACCGCATTGAAAAATAAGATTACCTGTTAGAATAAAGGCACTATTTTGCCAAAATTCTGTATACAAGACAAACCTCGTCTGTCTTGCCACTCCTAAAGACCAGCCTAGACGCGATTTTTTTGTAATTATGCGTAATTTTCGTATCTATGACATCTGAAAGAGAAATTTCTTTTACAACAAAGTCACCCTCTATTGTAGCAGAATCTTTCAAGTACTGCATTCCTGATAAATACGAATCAAAATACACGCCTGTTCCCTGGCAAGACCCCGGCCAATAATAAATCTGGAGTTTCTTATAAGATTCAAAGCTCTTTTCGCCTTTAAAATCCAAATAAGCTTCGCTACCTATTTTCTTAAAATCCAGTTCAGCCCCCATATTGGCCCCTTCAAGATAAGTCTCCACCGATGCAGACGGCGTCCATGAGGCAAACTTATACGCCTTCGGATACAATTCAATATCAGCGTTTTCATATTCCTTACCGGTATCTTCAACAGACTTCGTAAGCACCGGGTTCGCAACCGTTACATTGCCTCCATCGGAATTCAACACCAGGCGAATCCAGTGATACTTTTTGAGCGAACCTTCATTTGCAGGGAGTTTCCAATGAACATGGTGCTTTTTGCCATCTACCGGAATAGACACCTCTTGCAATTGCAATTGCCCCGCACCCGATTTAGATTTCAGTAACAAAAGTTCCGCTTTCATCCAAGAGCCTTTCGTTTTGTTAACCGTAATGTCAAAACCGACAGAAGTGCCTTCCGGAAGGTCTTCGCCATTGTCAAATACGGCAACCTTGTGCCACCCGGCAGGCAAATCAAATGTCACATTTTTGTCGCTCTCAGTCGCTTCTGCATTATAATCGTAGCGGCCATAAGCGAAATATTTCTTCTGTACATAGCCGCCCTTTCTCAGGAATTCAGGCATTTTCGTCTGATCCATGCAGTCGGTTCCCGGCTTGAAATACCAAGACAAATTTTCATTACGGAATTTCTTGCCGGCATAATCGTAGTCGTAATTAGCCAATTCACACAGGACTCGCCACATATCGACCTGCAAACCTCTGATAACGGCAGAATCAGCCTTCATATTCGACGGCAATTCAATATGTCTACCGCTAATCGGTTCGTTATAACGCGGGTGCGTTGCATCTACCGCATAAACGGCATTCGCAGAACTCTTTGCGCCCGGATTCGTGAAAGGGAACCCAGAATAATTTTGATAAAAAGCGCATGGTTCCGTAATGGAACTTATCCCGTTACATTTCAAATCCATCGCACTTGTTGTCGGAATAAAGGTACTATTCTTTTGGATCAAAGAATTTTCATCCCAACCCGTTGAAAAAGAAACAAAAAATTCAGTCATGTCATCCGGCATGGCTTTAATCATACCGTCACTCAAGCTATTATACATTGTTTCCGCAAACGGATAAGTACTTCCTTGAATAAAATCATAGAAGGCTTGTGCCGTACGCTTTTTTTCTTTAGCACCATCTAGATACTGATATTTTCTATTGTGGGCAATTGGGGTTTTGCCATCAAGGTAAGAATAAAGCCTACTTTCTGCACGACCGAACGGTGAACCGAATTTTTTTGCATGCCTGTTCAAAACAAAGAATGTGTCAGAATGCGCCGGAATAGTCCCTTTCAGCTGGCCTTGCGCAATAAGTACAGACGGAAATCCCTTGTATTCTGCAGCCTTGCGATATTCCCCAAAAAGGAATCGGTTAGGCGACGCATTCACCTCGTATGAATAATCGGAACAATCTTTATTCTTGCACATTCTCTCATACAGCAACAACCCGCTAGCACCAGGGCCATTAATCAAATCCCTGAAAGCCTCAGCTCCACCGGAACCACCATCTAGAGCCCAAAAATCAATCGTATAAAAAAGCGCAAGCGGCAAAATGGCTCCCTGGTGCGGCGAATCCAAAGACGAATACAGCCGAATCGGGGCGTCCGTCATCTTATTCCGTGCGATATCGTACAAGTACGAACCATAACGGCCCAAGATACCGCCCTGACTTACCCCAAGCACAACAAAACCATCTTGCAGTTTGTTATCAAATCCAAACCAGTATTCCGAATTAATCAAATGAAGCATTTTCGCAAAACTTTGAGAATTTTCCAACAGAGACCGTCTCACAGTTTGCGGGAATTGCACAAGAACGGGCGTGTAGCCCAATTCTACAAGCGGGTCAACAATGCCAAAACGTTCAACTTCGTCCTGCATTTCGCTTAAAGTCCGCATTCCATTTGTACTGAGGTAAATGCCATCAATCATCAGGAACGGGCGAACCAGGCTAAAGTGCATTTTTTTCGAGTCGTCTTTCCGCGGATTAAGGACCCTTATTCTCACCTTATCATACATCGGAAGCGCAGAACAAGGAAGACCTGTCAACGTAAATCCGCTATTTCTTGAATTTTTAATATCATATTTTGCCACACACATTGAATCCAATCCGTAATTTCCACTAAAGACCAAATCAATATGTTCCCTTGCCGTAGAAACTGAAAAACCAAGCAACAATGCCAAAACAAATAATACGAATCTCATTACTTTACCTCCACGAATAAAGTCTGGTTAACGGTTTTACCGCCTTCAGAGAGCCTTACTTTTACGGACTGCTCGCCCGCCGATTCAAACTCCAGCAGCATTTCGGACTTTGGTTCTAGCGCCTGCCACTTATTTTTCGTATAAATTTCCACCTTCGGAAGCACACTTCTATTCGTGCAAACAAAATAGGGGTCATAGAAAATCTTGAGTCGAGATCCCCTCACAGTTGCCGACGGAACCCCCGCCTGCAGAATTCTTGCATTTTGTAACTGCCCTGCCTTACAAACGCTATCGTTACAGGCACGGTAAGCGTAATCCACATTACCTATCAGCAAGGGCATTTCGAGATTATCCGTACCTGCGGCAGCCTCGTTTGCCTCGTAAAACAACCCCTTCGGATTCGCAATCACGCTATCACGCAAGCGATTCCGATCGATAAAGTACATGTTGTTGAACCAGCCATCGCGAGATTTTTGCGGAGTCAAATCGGTCCGGTCACAAAATTTTTGAATCTGATAATGTTCTAATTCACTCAAAACAAAATCAGCGCTAGTGGAATCTGCAATTTTACGACGTTTTTCTTCGGAATAGGCAGCAGACGTCATCGGCGCAGGCGTCGAGATGAATTTGCCTTCGCGGCGAGGGATCCTCGGGTCCAAATCGCTGTATGGATAAGTCCACACTTCGGCAACCGAGCCGTTCGACACCGCGCAACTTACCGATACATCGTCAATAAACAGGGTCGTGTATTGATGCGCAGGAACATCAAAAAGCCCAACGCCTACATGCTTGACCGCCTTTGCGGAATTTCCGAGAAGTTCAGCGACAGCAATCTTCAGCGAATAAGTCTTATTGGCATCGAGATCAAAGAACTTCACGCCGCTATTGCCGAAATCGCCCGCAAGCCAGATTCCGAACTTGCTTTTCTGCGTTGCGCGCACTTTGAACGCAACGTTCCCGGATTGGACGGTCAAGGGCAACTTGTCAAACGACAACAATCCCGTCCAATCCCCCGCCTTGTCCTTCATGCCGGACAATCGGATATAAGGCGGGGTAAGCGCCTCCGTTGAGCCCGAAAAATTTCCTCCTTGGCCGAGCACACCCCAGTTGGCGCTCCACTCCGGTGCTTCCGGGAACGTCATGCCAGCCATTTCCATTTTACCTGCTTCGCCATTTTTATACAGCGAAACATCATTACAAACTTGCGCAAAACTTGAAAGAGACAATACGGTCTCAATCAAGGCTGCACACCTTGACATCCTACTGATCATAGGACCTCCATTTTTAAAGATGTTTGTTAAGCTCCCTAGCACTCGCTAGGCCGCGATATAAAAAGCCATATAAAAACAAAGCATTAAACAGGATAAAAAAATACACCTGTGGCTAACAGATGTATCTAAAAAACTATTTAATTGCTCCGAACCGAATTATAGATAAACAAATTTTTATTGTAAAGACGTCATTCGGAATTTTTCAAAAAAAGTGTATACAGCGTTTACACGGAATCCTTTTTCAGCTTCACATTCAGTTCCGTTCTATACACATCACCTTCTACGCGACCTTCATAACGATAGCATCCACTATACATGAGTTCCAGGCGTTTCTTGAAGGTCGAAAGTCCAAGACCGCTCGCATTCGGTTTCGCCTTGCGCGGAAAGTTACTATTCTCGCCCACAAAGCTAAGTTCATCCCCTTTCTGCACAATCTTGATATGGGCAAAGCTTTTACCGTCCGGATTTACGCAATGTTTCATCGCATTTTCCATCAAGGGCATCATCAGCAAGGGTTCCACTTGACAATCGGGATTTTCAAGTTCGTATTCAAATTTGAAATCAAATGAATCGTCATGTCTCAATTTTTCAAGTTCCGCATACTTTTCCAAAATGCCCACATCTTCTTTAAGCGAAATATACTTGTCACCTGTCTGGTAAAGCATCACACGAATCAGCTGCGAAAGTTTCGTCATACTTGTTTCGGCAAGGCCAGGGTCTATACGAATCAAGCTAGTAATATTGTTCAAGGTATTGAACAAGAAATGCGGCGAAAGCTGATTCTTCAAAAATTTGAGTTCGTATTCCAAAGTCGAGCGTTTTTTTTCACGCAAGATAAATGCCCTAATGATTTGTCTCGTAAACATCGAAATCAAAATGCACACAAAGCAGATAAGCGCAAGAGCTATCAGGAACACAAGTACAGTCCATAACGAAAAGTGTCCGCGTCCGGCGCCAGCACTAAAGCAATAGTTACTAAAGAAATCAACAATTCCTTCGTTTGCCTTGCGCTGGATCAAGAAATAGAAAACTTCGCGGCCTAATAGCGAAATAAAGAGTATCAACGCATTTCCCGCAAAGAACACCACATAGCGTTTTCTAAAGAAGCATTTTGGAACAAGGTAACGTTGGTTTACCAAGAAGGTCAAGAAAGTAGCCAGAAGTGGCAAATAGTAGGTTGCAAGGTTGATAAACGACACCTGAGTCATCGGATATGTCGGATCCAGCAACAATATTAGCGGGAACAACAGAATAAACATCCAAATGAGAATCATCAGCGCAAAAGTCGGAATCGGATACTGGGCATCGTTCTTATCGCCCACGATTTCGATCAATTCCCGCTCATTTTTCTCGAATTGAGCCTCTTGAAGTTCCGCTAAACGTTCATAATTGCGGCGTAAAAAGGCCCTAAGGGCGGATTTCGCATATTTTGTCGTCATTTTTTCCTCTTGCGAATACAAAAATAGCCCTTATTGGGGCAAAAAAAAGGGCGTTATGACAAAAACATGACAAAAGTGCCGTTTTCTTTGACGAAATTCACAAATAACTTTTGCGAACAAAGGCGTAATCTATGACACTTCAAAATGCAAATGGAGGTAGATTTACGAATGTAAACGAAACAACAAGCAACGAGGTTGATATGACAAAGAATACACACGTTCATGACGACAGGGATGTCTATTTCCAGTACCTGAACGATATTTCCAAATATCCGCTGCTTACCAAGGAACAAGAAAAGGTTGTACTCGCGAAAGTTCGCGAAGGCAGCCGCGAAGCCATGGACCTGCTCGTCAAAAGCAACCTCCGCTTCGTCGTGAACATCGCAAACCTTTACAAAGGTCAGGGCATCGATGTAAACGAGCTCATCAACGAAGGCAACATGGGCCTCATTGAAGCCGCTCGCCGCTTTGACCACTCCCAGAAAATCAAATTCATCAGCTATGCCGTTTGGTGGGTTCGCCAGAACATCACCCGCGCCATCGCGGAACGCGGTCGACTGGTCCGCATCAGCGCCGAAAAGGAACTCGTGCTCCGCCGCTTCGCCAAGAAGGGTGGCGCCATGCACCAGGTCGTTGGCGGCGGTCTCATGCTTGACCCGAAGAGCCTCGAAGGCGTCAGCAAGTACAAAGCCGACGACATCGAAAAGATCTTGATGATGGGCAACAAGTCTACCTCTCTCGACGCCCCCGTTGGCGAAGATGGCGACATGACGCTCGGCGATACCATTGCGGCACAAGAATTCCGCACCGACGAACTTGCCGAACAAAACAACCGCTCCAAGCTCTTTAACAAGGCGATGAATAACAGCCTTTCCGCCCAAGAAAAGGAAATCATCAAGCTCTATTTCGGATTCAAGATGGATTCCGACCTGAACTTGAAGGAAATCGCACCGATGGTCGGCCTTTCCAAGGAACGCACCCGCCAGCTCAAGGATTCCGCGCTCGAAAAGCTCCGAAACGAACAGCTTGCCCGCGTTTTGAACGACGCCGCCTAATTTTGACCTTTTTTCTCTCTCTCCTTATATTAAAAACCGGCCTTTTGGCCGGTTTTTTCCGTTTTTATTAGTCAAGCAAACAAATGAAATTGTATTTTTAAAGCATGAATTTCAATATGCTGAACTTTCGAACCCTTTTTGTAGCCGGTCTTTCGGCTCTGTGCCTCACCACAAGCCCGCTTGCAGCAAGCGACAAGAAAGATCCTCCTGGCGATTTCTATAACGAAGTTTCGCGCCTGAACAAGGTGCTTTCCGAAGTCAACCGCAAATATGTCGAAGACGTGAATCCGACTGAGCTCACCGACGCGGCATTGAACGGCATCCGCAACATCTTGGACCCGCATACCACGGTGTTTTCGCCCAAGGACTACGAAAGCCTCAAGGTTTCGATGGAAGGCAAGTTCGGCGGCGTGGGCATCACCATTAGCCTCCGCGACAACATTTTGACCGTCATTTCACCGCTTTCCGGCACCCCGGCATTCCGCTTGGGCATTCGTGCCGGCGACCGCATCCGTAGAATCGACGGCAAGGACACCAAAGGCTTAAGCCTCGACGAAGCCGTGAACAAGCTCCGCGGTAAAATCGGCACCGACGTGACCGTTTCCATTGAACGCGAAGGCGTGCCCGATCTGATGGACTTTACCATTACCCGAGCCGAAATCATTGTACACGCCGTGCCCTACTACGGCATGGTCACCAAGGATATCGGCTACATCAAGCTCGCCACCTTTAGCGACAAGACCACGAGCGATGTCGAAAACGCCCTCAAGATTCTACAGAAGAGGGGCATGAAGAAGATTATTCTCGACATGCGCTACAACCCGGGCGGGCTCTTGAACCAGGCTATCGAAATCAGCGAATTGTTCCTGAAACAGGGCAACCTGATCGTGAGCACCCGTGGCCGCACCCAAAAGACCGAAAGCCACGCCCGCAAAAACGGCATCGTGAAGCCTGAAGTGCCGATGGTTGTTCTTTTGAACCAAGGTTCCGCAAGTGCTGCCGAAATTGTCTCTGGTGCTCTGCAGGACTGGGACCGAGCTCTGATTATCGGCAAGACATCCTTCGGCAAGGGATCTGTGCAGACGATTTTCCCGCTCGACAACCAGGGTAACGCACTGAAGCTTACGACCGCCTTCTACTACCTGCCCTTCGGACGATGCATCAACAAGCCCGAAAATGGCATCAAGGGCTTGAAGATCCTTGAAGAAGAATACGCCGCCGAAGAAGAAGGCGACGAAAAGGTCGATTCCACGAAAAAGGATACCGCCAAGGTTGACACCTTCTACACGCACAACGGCCGCATGATGTTCGGCAGCGGTGGCATCACCCCCGACGTAGAAGTGGAACTCGCCCCGATGCCCTGGGTGGTGCAGGTACAGGAACGCATGGCTATGTACTTCAAGTTTGCCGTCAAGATCCGTCCGGACTTGGAAAAGAACAACGTGAAAATTGACGCCAACTGGGAAGTTCCCGACAGCCTGTTTACGCAGTTCCGCGACTTCTGCATGAAGGATACAAACTTCACGAAGATCAAGAGCAACGCACTGGTAGGCGTGGACCAGCTCGAAAAGAGCATTATCCGCGAACAGAACTACATGGGCGATAGTGCCAAGGTCGTGAGCGACACCGCTCTTGCCAAGCGCATAGCCGACATGCGCAAGGCTCTTGAAAACAACCGCAACGCCCAGTTTGACGAAAACAAGCAGTACATCAAGGACGGCATCAAGCGTGAACTCCTGACAGCGTTCATCAACGACTCTGTCAGCACCGCCTTCTCCCTGAAGCAGGACAAGCAGTTGAACGAAGCGATCAAGTACCTGAGCGACATGAACCTTTACAAAAAGGCAATCAGCGCTCCGTCCAAGAAAGCATCCAAGAAGAAGTAGGAATCCTTGATTACCGTCATGAACAGAATTGCAGAAAGTCTGGGTAAGTTTATCCGGAAGTTTCTGCATACGGTATTAAGCTACCTGCACTTTGTGTGGCAGCTTTTCAAGAACATTCCTGGCGCATTCAGCAACCTCCACACGACCGTGGAACAAATGCAACACGTGGGCATCACCAGCATTCCCGTGGTGGTGGCCGCCTCCCTTGCCACAGGTGCCATTATGGCCTGGCAGCTTGCCTACCAGTTTGCAGACATCATTCCCCTGATGTTTGTGGGAATGGCCGTGGGTAAGTCCGTGATGGTAGAGCTCTGTCCGATTCTTACTGCAATGGTACTTGCAGGCCGAATTGGAGCATCCATGTGTTCGGAACTGGGCACCATGGCTGTCACCGAGCAGCTCGATGCATACAAAGTATTAGGACTTAGTCCCTACAAGTTTTTGCTTGCACCGCGCCTGATTGCAACCATCATCATGCTTCCGACCCTTACGATTATCAGCATCTTTATCGGTATCGTAGGCGGTTACGAAGTGGCGCACCTTTACAAGGACGTGTCATTCGCCGTATTCTTCTACGGTGTACGCATGTTCTACCAGAACTGGGACTTGGTCGTGGGCCTGATCAAGGCAACCCTTTACGGCTACTTTATTGCAAGCTACGCCTGCTTCTTTGGCTTTACCACCCATAGCGGCGCCGAAGGCGTAGGCAAAAGCACCAAGGCCACTGTGGTTGCCGGCATGACGAGTATTTTGATTGGCGGTTTTGTCCTTTCGAAACTGCTGTTGCTCTAATGGACAATTCCTATCGCATTAAGCGCAAAAAACCGGTCTGCGGGAAAGATCCCGAAGACATTAGCGTGCTGCTGCAAATGGTTCTAGACAAGGCCCACATCACCGATGAAATGGCACTTGAAAAGCTGTCCGAAGGCCTTGAAACTATCGTGGGTCCACTCATAAAACCGCACGTTCAAATCGTCAAATTCGAACGCAATATTTTGACGCTAAAGTGCGGTAGTTCCGCATGGAAACAAGAACTTTTTTTGCAAAAAAAAGCTATTATTGACAAGTGTAATTTATTGCTTGGAAAGCCCTCTGTTAAGAACATTCTTTTCGTTTAAAAGCATGTTAAAAAGGCCCACGAGCATCAAGAATTTAGAAGAAGAAAACAAGGTAAAAAATGGCAGAAGAATCTGAAGAAATGAAAAAGGCCGAAGAAGATTACAGCGGCTCTAGCATTACCGTTTTGGAAGGCCTCGAAGCCGTGCGCGTACGCCCGGCTATGTACATTGGCTCGACAGACATCCGTGGTCTCCACCACCTGGTTTGGGAAGTGGTCGATAACTCCGTGGACGAAGCTTTAGCCGGATTCTGCACTCACATTGAAATTGCCATTTTGCCGGGTAACGGCATCCGCGTGACCGATAACGGTCGTGGCATTCCGACCGACATTCACCCCAAGGAAAAGGTGGGCACCATCCAGGTCGTGATGACTAAACTCCACGCCGGTGGCAAGTTCAACAATAGCTCTTACAAGGTCTCTGCCGGTTTGCACGGCGTGGGCGTGAGCTGCGTGAACGCTCTTTCTAACAAGCTCGTTGTTACCGTGCGCCGCAACGGCCGCGTGGTTCAGCAGGAATTTTCTAGAGGCGTTCCGTGCGGTCCGCAGGTGGACCTCGGCGAAAGCGACGGCACGACCGGTACTTCCGTTGAATTCTACCCAGACGATACGATTTTCAGCGAAACCGTTTACGTGTATGACACGCTCGCTACGCGTTTCCGCGAACTCGCCTTCCTCATGAGCGGTCTTCGCCTGACGCTTACCGACGAACGCGATCCCGAAAACAAGAAGACTGATACGTTCTGCTATCCGGGTGGCGTGTCTGAATTTGTGCGTTACGTGGACGAACACCGCACCAAGTTGTTCCAGGACCCGATTCACCTGGTGCTCCCCGAAGGCCAGTATCCTTTGGAAGTCGCCATGTGGTACAACGACGGCTACCAGGAAAACTTCTTTAGCTTTGTGAACAACGTGAACACCTACGATGGCGGTACGCACGTGACAGGCTTCAAGACCGCCCTCACCCGCGTCATCAGCAAGTTCGCACAAGAAATGCCCAAGGGCAAGAAAGACATTCAGATTACCGCAGACGACATTCGCGAAGGCTTGACTGCCGTGATCGCCATCAAGGTCTCGCAGCCGCAGTTCGAAGGTCAGACCAAGCGCAAACTCGGCAACTCCGAAATCGCAGGCTACGTTGCCTCCGCTTTCGGTGCAAAACTTGAAGAATACTTCCAGGAAAATCCGGCGGCAGTCAAGATTATTTTGGACAAGGTTTACAACGCCGCCGTGGCCCGCGAAGCGGCCCACAAGGCACGCACCCTCGCCCGCCGCAAGAACGTTCTCGAAAGCGGCGGCCTGCCGGGCAAGCTCGCTGACTGCTCTAGCCGCGACCCCAAGGAATGCGAATTGTTCATTGTGGAAGGTGACTCTGCAGGTGGTTCTGCAAAGATGGGCCGCAACCGCGAGTTCCAGGCCATTCTCCCGTTGCGTGGTAAGATTTTGAACGTGGAAAAGGCAAGCCTTCACCGCGTGCTCGATACCGAAGAAATCCAGAACCTGGTGAACGCCATCGGTTGCGGTCTCGGTACCGAATGCAAACTCGAAAAGCTCCGCTACAACAAGATCATCATCATGACCGATGCTGATGTGGACGGTTCTCATATTCAGACTCTGCTCCTCACGTTCTTCTTCCGCTACATGCGCCCGCTCATTGACGAAGGTCACGTGTTCCTCGCCATGCCGCCTCTGTTCAAGCTCAAGGTCGGCACCAAGGAAACGTACTTGTTTGACGAAAACGACAAGGACGAAGCCATGGCCAAGCTCGAAGACAAGAAGAACGTGACGGTTAGCCGATTCAAAGGTCTTGGTGAAATGTCGCCGGAACAGCTTTCCGAAACGACCATGGATCCGACCAAGCGATTCCTCAAACAATGCTACGTGGAAGACGCTGTGGCGGCCGACCAGATTTTCAGCATGCTTATGGGCGAAGATGTGGAACCGCGTCGCAAGTTTATCGAAACGAACGCCTACAAGGTCTTGAACGACTTGGATGTGTAAGGTAATGGCTCCGACTAAGGCAGATTTTCAGACCGTGCTGACTCAAGCACGCACACTTGTCCAAGAACAATTGAAACTTACCGAAAATGTCATTTTCGGTGTTGCCAAGAATGCTCCTGCTGGAATAAGCGAGCGATTAGAATCCTTGTTCCAACGTAAAGGCAAGCGAATTCGATCAACACTTCTCTGCCTGCTTGCACAAAGTGGTTCTCAAAAGCCCGATCCTCTGCGCGTGGCACACGCTTGCGCTGGCATTGAACTTTTGCACCTCGCAAGCCTTGTGCACGACGACATTATCGATGGCACCGATATTCGCCGTGGACAGAAAACGGCGCACAAGGAATGGGGCACGCAGGTGGCGGTGCTCATTGGCGACTATGTTCTTTCGCAGGCCATGCAGTGCGTGATTGATGAAGAATCGCACGACATTCCGACCGTACTTTCCAAGGCTGCGGACAAATTAATCGCCGGCGAAATCTTGGAACTGGACCAGTCCGGAAACATGCGTCTTTCGTTCGAAGAATACGACCGCATCATTGACGGGAAGACAGCATCCCTGATTGCGGCGGCAGCACGCATCGGAGCAATCCTTGCCGGATTCGGCAAAGAAAACACCGACAAGTGCGCCCAAATGGGTAGCCATTTCGGAATTGCATTCCAGATTGTCGACGACCTTTTGGACTACGGTTTTGGCAGCAAGAATCTGGACAAGGCCAAGTTCACCGATTTAGGCAATGGACTGATTACTCTTCCGCTGCTGTACTATTTTGAAAGTTGCAACGCACAGGAACGCTCCGACATGGAATCGCTCATCGCAAAGGCGGACCAGCCCGACATTCCCGAAAAGATCATCGAAAAATTGAACGAAAAGGACGCATTCAAAAAGGCAAAAGCTTGCGCCCAAGATCATCTTGAAAAGGCTCTTGTAATTGCACAAGGTCTGCCGAACTCGACGTTCACAGATGAAATCATCCAGATGTTTTCGTCAATGGACAACCGTGGCAATTAGCTCTTGACAACGTCGGCGGCTAATTCTATATTTCCGCCCAAACCTGGGGATATAGCTCAGTTGGTAGAGCGACAGGTTCGCAATCTGTAGGTCATGGGTTCGACTCCCACTATCTCCATAAAAAAGCAGGATTTAGTCCTGCTTTTTTCGTTTTTAAAATTCCCACTTGAAGCCAACTTTCAGTTCTGAAAGAATACTGTTTTCCGGATAGACTCCCTTATAATATTTGGGCAAGCTGTAATGCTTGTAGAATTGTTCTACGCCCAAATAGAGAGTCAACGCATTCGGCTTCCAGTAAAGCATGGTTCCCCAGACACCGCTGAATTTACGCATTTTTTTGTAATCGCTATCCGGACCATCCAGGACAATACCATAAAACAGATTGAGCCTAGCCTCAAGCGTTATATTGCGTTTGAATTTGTAAGACACTTGCGAACGGAGGGTTGGTCCAAACCATTTGGCGAAATACTTGGGAATAGCCACACTAACAGATGACGTCGTATCCTTAAAATCATTCATCTGCGCCCAATACATGGAATCCAGCTTTCCGATATTCCAGTTATAACATTCCGGTCCGTAGGTTTCCAGACAAACCTGCATCGGGTTTTGCCATTCCCCGTACATAGGATAACTTCCACCCCAATATGGGTTCCACGGTTCCTCGTTTTCTTCACTTTCCAATTCTTCAAGCGCATTCTTATACGACTCGATATAGCTCACAAGATCAACTGCGGAATCCGCTTCGAACCGGGCACCAGCATAAACGGACCAATTCAATCCATAGGGAACGGTCCTGTGCCAGGAACCATACAACGCAAACGAAAGCGGCCCATCGGGATCATAGTAGCCCCAGACCGCCGCCCCAACACGCTGCTTTTCAAACCGATAAAAATCGCGTTCCACCCATGCATAAAAATTTGGCGAAACGTAAGCCCCCTCGACAACCTTTATATCCGCCCCCACATCGACCATCAAGGATTTTCCGACCAAGGAATATTCAAGCCCCACCGAAATATTCCAGTCATTCGTATCAAGCACGGGCATGTCATCGTTCGCCACAAACCAGTCGCCCGAAAAACCTACCCCAAAGGAATGTATCCAATCGCCAGCCGAATAATCAACAAAAGGAGTCAGAGAAAAGAAGATATCTCCACCGGTTTCACTGACTTTCTCTACACCGCCATATTCGTTATAATGCAAACCGTAAAAACCGATATCACCCAAAAAACGTAGCGACCACGGATTCTTTTTTTTCTCAGTCGTGTCAAGGGCTTTATAGTATTCATCGATAATTTCACGAATTTCTTCTGTATAGGGGCCGGGAATCTGAACCGCTTCTTCGAAGGCTGCTAGGGCGGCCGACACATCACCGGCTTCTTCAGCCTTCATTGCACGGAAGTACACAGATTCTTGCGTCTCGGCAAAAAGCAGAGACGTAAGCAACAGGAGCACTACTGCAACGAAGCGCATCTAGGGATGTGGATGATACATCGGCTTCATTGGATACATGGGATTCATTGGAGCCGGCCCCGGACCATGGGGCATTTCTCGCATCGGGTTCATTTGATGAGACTCCGGGTGCTCATAAAAAGGACGACGTTCGCGAGATTGATTTTTCGGGATTTCCCCCTCAAAGCGAGGCTTTTCGTCCCGTTTTTTCGAGACTTCCTGGCGGATATTTTTCTTTTCGGCGGAGGAACTGTTGCGCAAGTCCCTAAGAATTTGCTCTCGGGCAGCACGACGTTCTGCGCGCAATTTTTGCCAATCTGCGCTTTCCTTTGCACCGAGATTGGGCATTTCTCGCGAAATTTCCATTTTCTCGGCGGGGGTCGGGACAGAAGACTCCGGACGCGCAGAAGACGGAACAGCGTAGCTAAGCGCTGCAGCCATCATAATTGTCGTTATGAGAGTAGTCTTTTTCATACTCAATCTCTTGCAAATTCCGTGCCAACCATCTTTTAGGCTATAATAAATATATAAAACTATTTCTTATAGTCTTCCTTTTTCATACCCAATCTTTCCATAATTTCGCGCAGAACCTTGCGGTCGATGCCCAAAATCGTCGCTGCGAGCGTCAAATTCGCATTACTGTCAGAAAGCGCCCGGCCAATTACTTCGCGTTCCACGATTTCGCGGGCTTCTTTAAGCGTACGCGGCGACTCCTTGGCCTGCGCCTGGACATCGCCCAGGCCCAAATCGGCAGGCTGGACTACTCCATGCACCGCCTGAACCAAAGCCTTCTGGACCTTGTTTTCGAGTTCGCGCACGTTACCCGGCCAGTGGTAGCTGAGCATCGCCTTTTCGGCGTTGCGGCTCAAGTGGAATTTTCCACGACCGTATTCCGCCCCATAGCGGGTCAAGAATTCTTCGGCCAGGAGCACAACGTCTTGTCCGCGGTCTCTCAAGGGCGGCATTTCTACCGGCATCACCTGAATGCGGAAATACAGGTCTTCCCTGAAACGCTTCGCCTTGACCGCTTCTTCCAAGTCTACATGCGTTGCACTAATGATGCGCACGTTCACCGGAATTTCGCGGTTGTCGCCCACGCGGGTAATGTGCTTTTCTTGCAACACGCGCAAGAGCTTCACCTGCATGTTCATGGGCAGTTCCCCGATTTCGTCAAGAAAAATCGTTCCGCCATCGGCTTCCTCAAAGAATCCCTTGCGGGTTTCAATAGCGCCCGTAAACGAACCCTTGGCATGTCCGAACAAAAGAGATTCCATCAAGTGTTCCGGAATGGCGCCACAGTTGACAGCGACAAAGGGTTTGTCTGCACGGGGGCTATGCCTGTGGATATAGCGGGCAATGACTTCTTTACCGGTTCCCGTTTCGCCACGGATAATTACCGGCATCGGAAGTTCCGCTAATTTATCTGCAAGCGCAATCAAGGAGGCCATCGCCTTGCTCGAATACACAATGCCGTCTTTGCGAATGACATTACGCAAGACATTCAAGGATTCCTTGTCGCGCAAGCGATCGAAGGCTGCAAAGGCAAACTTCTCGCACACCATCACGAATGAATCGAACAAGGCACTGTCGTCTTCAGTAAACGGTTCTTCGCGGGCGGCTCGCTGCAAGTACAGGTAACCGGCTTCGCTTTCGGGCGTGCGGAACGGCGACACCATAATGCTTGTCAGCTGGTTCTGCACAATAGACTTCGAAAGGTCGGCGGTATCGTCATCGAGTTGATTCCACACCACAGCCTTCTTTTCGAGCTTGGCCTGCTTTACTGCAGAAATAGAAATCGCAACTTGTTCGGGATTGCTCAAGTGGATTGCATTTTCGCCACCGGTATCGAGAACGGCGGCGTCGGCATGCAACACATCCTTGGCCACTTCAAGAATTTTCACAAAAAGCGATTCCGGCTGGACTTCGTCCAACAGGATTCTTACGACATCGAGCATTTTTTCTGTAGCTAGCATCGATTCTGACTTCATGCGAAACCTCTTTCTTAACTATTCCGATACAGGTGTCGGCAAATCCCTCAGTACCGCAGGCGGAAGCGTATCAGGGGCAGATTTTTCGCGATTTTCCAAGCCCGACTCAACCGATTCCAAACTTCTGGATTTCTGAAGCAACAAATTTCCCGTTTCGTCGATATCGGGACCTTTTGTCCCAATCAAGACGAAAAACACCACTGCAATTAATATAAGTCCAAAAAGGGCTAAAACCGCAATTTTTAAGGTGTTTTTTTTGTTTCCGTTATCGTTTTGGCTGTACGGGAAAGCGCTTTTTCGCTCCGTCGGGAATTTTTTTCCCATTTTTTCGGGCAAGGCTTCGACGGCATATTTTTGCAAAGCAGTCTGGACGGTTACCTCCCCCACGCCGATTGAATCGAGAGCGATTTCCAGAAGTTCATCAAGTTCGTCAAAATCCTCGGCGCGGTTTTCCAGGGATTCGCACAGCAAGGCCTTCCACAACGGCTCCAGCGCCGAAAGTTCCTGCGGCTTGCAACATTCCAAGTCATAAAGCCGCGAAGAAATATCCATGCCTTCGATAGCCTGGGCCTGGGCCGCAAGTTCATTGTAAACATTCGATTCAAGCAAGGGGGCACCTGCAATCCAGCGGAACAAAAGCATCCCCAGGCTGTAAAGATCACTCTGCATACTGGCAGGCCTGCCCTGAAAGCGTTCCGGCGCCGCATAGGCCAAGGCGCCCGGGCCCACAATGCCACAGTCAATCATATATGTCTGCAAGCTATTGCCGGACTTGCAAAGCAAAACATTCGAAGGGTTGATATCGCCGTGATGGATATTTTCTTTATTCAGGGCATCCAGCGTCTGCACGACTCCACGCAACAGCTTCAACGCCACCGCTACCGGCATCGCCGGAACATCAGCCGAACTCACGCCCTCAATAAAATCGTAAACCAAGTATGGCGTATTATCACGAACGCCCGATTCGCGGACGCGGTAAAGCCCAGGAATGTTCAAGTGCTTCAGGCGGTCAGCAACAGAATCCTCAAAACGGCAACCGGAATGGTACCACTTTAAGGCATAAAAGTCTTCGCCACATGCAAGTTCGTAAACATCGGCTTCGCCACCTTGGTGCAACAAGGCGCAGTCACACGCCTTGTCCAGAATGCTCGCCGTAGACTTTTCGCTTTTTACGCTCATAGTCTACCCGAAAGTACCATCGACTTCAAGGAATCTTCGGCAACCTGCGTCCAGTAAATCAGGGAGCTGTTCGTGGGCGCCTTCTGCAAGCCCGCAGACCAAGTATCCCAGGCCGATTCCACATCGCCTTCTTCCCAGTAGATATTTCCGAGGTTGATGTACGCCGAAATGAATCCGGGTTCACGGGTCACGATATGGATGAATATATTCTTTGCGCTATTCTGGTCTCCGGGAACATTGCTCCGCGAAAGAATCAAACCCTTCAGGTTATAGCTAAAATAGTTCAAGCTGTCCAAGTCGATAGATTTATTCAATAAAGGAAGCACGTTCGCAGACGCATCGTGGCCTAGCGTTGCGCGGGCCAAGTAGAACAAGCAAGTCGAATAATTGGCATCGATGCTTCCGCTGCTATCAAGGCCGTAAAGGATCTTGAATTCGCGGGCGGCGCGACTCCAACGAACAAACGAGGAATCGTTGAAACGGTCCGCTTGTTCCGCTTCGGCATAGAACGAAAGCGCAAGCCCGTAACGGGCATCGCGGTTGGCCGGTTCAACATCCAAGGCTTTCGAGAAATTCGTAATAGCGCGTTCATAGTCGCCAATACGCAAGGCGTCGTTTCCACGTTTGATGTCGTCATTGACGCAAGACATCAAAGACAAGGTGAACAACAGCACCCCTATGTAGCACACACGCCTAAGCATAGCCTAAATATATAATAAAATCAATAAAAAAAGAACCTTGGCATAAACCAAGGTCCTTGAAAATCAATCAAGTAAGAAATTACTTGTCGAGTTCACGCTGAGCGACAACGTTACCTTCGGCGTCGATGGCGCGGATAACGTTTTCATCGCGCTGGAGGGTCAGGACGGCCTTTTCGCCAGCAGCGGTGGTGATTTCAGCAGTCATAGAACCGTCAGCGTTCTTGACAGCAGCAATGGTGTTGCCCTGAGCGTCCTTTTCATAGTAGGAGTCGCCAGCAGCGAGCGGGTTGGAGCCAGTCCAGAATTCGACAGTGTTCAGGACGAGGAAGTCCACGAACGTAGCGATACCGTAAACCGGGATCACCCACATAGCGAAGTGAACGATGGAGTTGAGCCACTTGTTACCAAGAGAGCCGTTCCAAGAGAGCAGCTTGTTGAAGCATGCGTACTTGCCATAGCAGCCGGAAAGAACAATCATGCCGGCGCAGAGAAGGGTAATGATACCTTTTTTCATTTTATTAACTCCTTAAGGGTTGTTTATCGTTTTCTTACGATGACAGAAATATAACTAAAAAATGATTCTTTGGTGATAAACACCATAAAAAAACTCATTTTTTGATTTTTATCACACCCTCGTTCTGTTTACTTTTATTTACAAAAATTCTCCTTTTTCCTTTTTTTATTCCATTTTGGACTATCTTTGCGACCGTCATTTCCGTGATTTTTTTCACTTTTCTCTTTTTTTTGTTATTTTAATGTTCAAGTATTCATGACGATAGGTAAGAAAGGAGAGTTGTTCATGGGTTTGATGACGAATAGAATTATGCATTCCATTCTCGCAGTGGCTATTGCATCTACCGCAGCGATAGCAGCTAAAGCGAAGCCGCTTACTGTGTGGATTATGCCCAACGGAGCCTCTCCGCAAGAAATTCTCGAAAAAAGACTTGAAATCTACTCCAAGAAGACCGGTATTCCGACCAAGGTCGAAGTGCTTGACTGGGGTGAAGCCTGGACCCGTATTTCGCAGGCCCTTGCCGGCCAGCAGCCCGCACCGGATGTCCTGCAGCTCGGAACCACCTGGATTCCGTATTTCGCATCGCGTAAAGAAATCAAGCCCCTGAACGAAAACCTCTCGACAATTCAGCCCGAAAGATTCGTTCCTGTCAGCTGGAACACGACGCATATCGACGAAGACACGACCATTTACTCCGTCCCGTGGTTCATCGACATTCGCCCGGTCCTTGCCAACAAGAGGATTCTCGCCGAACACGGCATCACTCGCGATTCCGTCAGGACATACGAAGGTTTCAAGAACGCTATCCGCAAAATCAACAGCAAAGATGAAGTTCTTGACGATGGCGCCCACGTAAAGGGTTTCGCCTTCCCCGGCAAGAGCGACTGGAACATTCCGCACAATTTTGCCCCCTGGATTTGGAGCAACGGCGGTTCATTCATCAAGAAAGATGAAAACGGCAAGTGGCATGCCAATATTCTTTCCAGGGAAACCCTTCTCGGCATTTCCAGTTATCTCCACTTTATCATGGATACACTGGTCAATCCCGAAGCCTTGCAAACCAACACGGCCCAGATTGCCCAGCAGTTCAACAACGGCGAACTCGCCTTTATCGTAAGCACTTCAGAAATCGTCATGCAGACCCGTTTCCACGGAAGCATGGGAGGCCTTTCAAACGCCCGTATCGGTAGCGACAGTATCATGGTACTTCCCATTCCCAAGGGCAAAGTTGGAAGCGTAAGCTTTATCGGCGGTTCGAACCTTGCCATTCCGGCAAGCAACAAGCGTAAAGAAGCTTTCGATCTCTTGCTTTTCTTGACCGAAGACGAAAACCTGGACGCCTATACCAAGCAGATTGGCTTTTTGCCGCCATCTAGAAAGGTTCTGCAGGAATGGGCCAAGGATGAAGACTACAACATTCTTGTTCGCGCCCTTGAAACCGGTCGCGCCTACATGGCCATTCCGGAATGGGGTGAATTGGAACAGTTGCTCGTCGCCATGTTCAGCGCCATCTGGGAACAGATGGAAATACCGTCGCTCTATTCCGAAGACAAGCTGTACGAGACTTTCCAGCAGTACACCGCAGAAATCAACAAGAAGTTGAACTACCCGACAAACAGCATGATGACCGCTGCCGAATTCAAGGCCGCCTGGAACAAGATCAACGAAGAGCAAACGCCTGTGGTTGAAGTCGCCAAGGATTCCACGAACGGAGTCGTCGACGACAACATGAAGACAGCCCCCTTCGTATTCGCCGTCATGCTTATCCTCGGGTTCCTGTTCGCCTTCCTCCGCAAGCGCAAGAAATAACCAGCCTTATGAAGTAACGTTTTATGCCTACACACACGATATCAGGTTTTTCGCGAAGCATCGTCTTCAAGGTGCTTATCGTTTTGATTTTCTCCATGACTCTCGTGGTCACGGGGAGCATCTTCATATTCACCTCGAAACAGACACACCTGATGTTGGAGTGGAGCTTCAACAACAACGAATCGATGCTCACGCAGATTGGCAACATGGCGTCAAGCGAAATGAAGCAGTTCGGCGACCGCCTAACGCTTCTTTCCAAGACTTCTGAAATCCAGAGCCTAGACCCCAATACCGCCGCAAGCTACCTCAAGAGCTATAGCATTTCGTCGCTGTTCATTTCGGGCGAAACAGTTACTTTGTACGACAGAGAAAACTCGTTTATTTGCGACAATTCCATGGTCGGCATTCCAACAGAAAGCCCCTACCCCATTGATTTTTCGCGCATTACTCCGCACCGCCCTTACTTGACGCCCTGGTTTAGGGAAGCAAAGGATGCACCCCCGAAGCGTCTGTTCGGCATTAGCATTACAAACAAGTCTAGTTCCAGCGGATACCTGCTTGCAGAATTCTCACTTCGCAGACTTTGGACGAACTTCCCTAACTATAAAATTGGTAGAAACGGATTCCTGGTCGCCATTAACGGTCAAGGAGAAATTCTGTACCACCCCGACTTAAAGCGTTGGCTTACAGATACACACAAGATCAACGAACTTGGATTTACAGAAATTGATCCTCGCAACTATGATGTCAAGAAAGCTCAGTTCCAG
The DNA here is from genome assembly GCA_902756345.1 of Fibrobacter succinogenes. Lineage (GTDB taxonomy): Bacteria > Fibrobacterota > Fibrobacteria > Fibrobacterales > Fibrobacteraceae > Fibrobacter. The sequence goes on from CACVQR010000017.1 coordinate 40,432, forward strand.
AAGCTTTACGACAACGAGCAGTATCTTGTTAACTACTACTTTGATTCTAACACCGATTTTGGTCTCTTTGCCTTCCAGCCGAAAAGCGAAATTGACGACCTGATTTCTTCGGCAACGCAGGCAAGCATCGCCATTCTCGTGATTTCAATTCTGATAATCTTCCTTGTCGCCGCATGGATGTTCTATACGCTTGGACTTCCGCTGAACCGCATGACCAGGCACATCCGCCAGATTAGTGAAGGGAACCTCGATGTCGACGAAATCAACATGGGCAACCGCACAGACGAACTGGGTCAATTGAGCAACGCGTTCAATTCCATGCACGACACCATCAAGCGCCAGATTAAAGAACTGAATGCCCATAGAGAAATCTTGGAACAGGAAGTCAAGGAACGTACCAAGGATTTGGAACAGGCCAACAAGAAACTGGAACTGATTTCGAAGACCGACGAACTGACGGGACTTCCGAACCGCCGCGAAATGAACGAAACCATCGCAAACGAAATGGGTCGTTCTGCCCGCACGCATAAGCCGTTCTGCTTCATCTTTATTGACATCGACCACTTCAAGAATATCAATGACACCTACGGGCATGCTTGTGGCGACATTATCCTGAAGTCGGTTGCCCAGACGATTCGCGGTCTTTTGCGCAAATACGACGTATTCGCCCGCTATGGCGGAGAAGAATTCTTGACTCTGTTACCCGAAACGGACCTCGAAGGGGCTAGAGTAGTCGCCGAACGTTTCCGCAAGCAGATCGAAAAGATGACCGTTCGCTACGCGGACTTCACCATCAAGATTACGATTACGCTCGGTGTAGCCAGATTTGACGACCGCCTGGGCGCAGACCGTAGTATCCAAATGGCAGACAAGGCGCTTTACCAGGGCAAGGAAGGAGGCCGTAACCGCGTGATTGTGTGGAGGCCCGAATGGGTGACCGAAGCCGACTACGAGGCTGCCGCCATTGAACTTGCCGCCTTGAAAAAGGATGCCGAAAAGCCCAAGGGCGAAAACTTCCAGCTGAGTCTCGACTATATCGAAGACCATCCGCTCAAGCAGGCCGCAGAAGCTGCGGAACGCGAAGAAGGCGAGGATGATCGCGATGAAGAAAATCCTCCCGAAAAGGAAGAAAAGCAGAGCTAGCATTCGCCACAATTACCGGCGCCAACTTCTAAACATAAAAACACCGCCTTAAAAGCGGTGTTTTTTATCGGGATGACTGAATTCGAATCAGCGACCTCTTGAACCCCATTCAAGCGCTCTACCAGGCTGAGCTACATCCCGTTGGTTCATTGGTGGGTCAAAATTAGATAAAAGTGGGCTTTTTTGCAAGGCTAAAGCCCCAAAAAAGCCGTTTTTTTACTTCCAGAAGCCCACAATCAGCACGTCAGGCGTAGCCTTCGGGTACTTTTTGCTCTTGAACGAAACAATCTTTCGAATGCTTTTTTGCTTGAGTTCCCAGCCTTCGCGGGAAAGGCCCTTGGTCGAAAGCGTCACCTTAAGTCCAGGAACCTTGCCGCCCTCTGTAATCTTGTCAAATTTATCGACATTCAGCATCACTGGTTTGGCGGACACGGAAAACTGCTTGGCAGATTCAGCTTCCAGAGCGATATCAGGACGAGCCTTCTTGTCGGTTTCCCAAATATAGAACGACCATTCACGTTTTTCGCCCTTGGCATAATAGCCGGCATCAAAGAGCTTTTCACTAAAGACAAACGGAACCTTCACGATGCCATCCATGTTGGCAAGATAAGGCTTGCCGGTTGTATCGACAAGCACGACCACCGGATTGATTTGGCCTTCCATTTCAGAAGAGTTGAAATCAAATTCGATTTTGACGGTACCCTTGGCAGGAATCTTGTTCGGGTACTTGAAGTTCGACATGCCGTTACCCTGGCCGAACACATTTTCAAGAACGATTTCTTTGTCCGTAATATTAGCACCCTGCAAAACGATATGCTTGGTATCGCCTTGGTTCAACATGCCGATGGGGTATTTTTCGGGAACAAAGCGGATTGCCTCGTCGGCAAAAGCAGCCGTCGAAAAAGCCAAAGCCGCGGCCAAAACTGTAGGAATGATTTTGAAAGTCATGGTATGAATATAGAAAAAAATACTAGCTGGAGATTCTTGCAAGCAACTGGCACATTTCCGCATAGCTTTCAACCGTATTTTCGGGCTTTAACGGAAGCAAGTTCACCGGTTTTCCAAAGCCACAAAGGAGCGTAATGCAATCGACCCCGGCATTGCGGGCTGCAAGAATGTCCGGCTGGTCATCGCCCACCATGACGGCCTCTTCACGAGAGACGCCTGCCATTTCAAGAATCTTGAGCAAGCCTGCGGGGCTGGGTTTGCGTTCGGGCGTGGTGTCGCCGCAGAGCACGAATTCAAAGCGGTCGCGAAGTCCAAAATGTTCCAGCAACTTGAATGTCGGGCGCTCTGGCTTGTTGGTAAGCATAGCCACGCGGGCGTGCGTGTTGCGCAGGAATTCGACAACGCCCGGATTCGGGAGCGTGCGCTCGGTGCAGTGTTCCCAATAAAAATCCGAATAGACCTTATGGACCATCTCGATGGTAACGCCCGTGCGAGCAACATTTTCAGGGAGAGCGGCCTCCCCCATACTACGCTCGATCAACTTCATAGAGCCGTTCCCAATAAAAGTCCGCACCCGCTGTTCGTCATGTTCCGGCAAGCCAAAGTGGTGCAGTGCAAAATTCACCGCCACGGCAAGGTCGCCGAGGGTGTTGAACAGCGTGCCGTCCAGGTCAAACACGATGAGGGATTTGTGGTGAAGCATGGCGGAGCCAAATTTAGGAATCTTTTTTTACCGCAAGAATTCCATCTCGACGAGAAACCGGTAAAAGCAAAGTACCGACACGCCCAAAATGAACACAAGCACAATTACGAACTGCACCGGGTGCTCCCGGAAACTGTAATCCGCCTTGCCGTAAGAGAACTGCCCACGGACAATCGCGCTTATGAAAAGCGCCAAGAAGATTAAGGCTAGCAGAAGGGACATAGAAGCGCGCGTTATCGGGATTTCAATAGTAGCTTATTATTCTCTTGAAGGCCGTCGTTGTCAAAGCGAACGGTAGGATTCTTGCCGTTCTTGTAAGCTTCTTCGCTTTCGTAGAGGGAAAGGGCCACAGAAACGCCAGGCTGGGTTGCAAAATTTACCTCGCCCACCGGAACATCGCCGCTAAACGAGAATTCCTGCGAAGCGCCGTCCTTGAAGGAAGCCTTCGGAATGCGAACAGTCTCATCAATCTGCGCAAGAGACACTCCCGTGCTATCGACGAATTCCGCCACCAAATAGACATCGAAGAAACAGGGCGCCACGCCGGTGTTCGTGACGGTAATGTTCAGCGTGTTCGTCGCAATATTGCCCGTGGCAGTGTCGGTGGAGTTTTCCGCAGTGGGCGTCGCGACGGTCAAAAGTTCCGCCTGCGTCACGGTAAAATTGTACCCGATGACCTTGCTCACGGAATCCGCCAGCGCCTTGTTGTCCTTGTAGAAATAGTAACCGCAGTCGTTATCCTGGTCCAGAACATAGTAGGTCAGGTGCGCCGTAGTAATCGCATCCACCCAGCGTTCCGCAGTCCACTTCTGGCTACCTCCGGGAATCAGGTCGTCGTAGGTCAGCATCGTCCTGTAACCGGCGATGTTTTCGGCGATGGTCGGGAGGTTCGCGTTGTATGCCCGCAGCAAGGTATCGGGCCTGCCGGGAATGCCGATGAACCCGTCGTCGCGCTTGGTAATGCCGAGGTCCAGCGCATGCGTATAGACATCGCCAAAACCGTTGGATGGCAGCACCAGCTGGGTCTTCTTGAACACGGACGCATAATAGTCCAGCATGTCCTTCAGCACCGAGTCGGCGGGCATCACGCTCCCCAACATGTGCGAGGTGTGCCATTCGCCCCATTCGCCAAAGGTGCGGACATCGATGTATTCGATACGCGGGTCGCCGTCGTATTTTTCGGCCAGGGCCTTCGCGAAATCCTTCGCCGCTTGCAAATAAATCGGGTCATCCCAGACGGGAGCATACGCATGGAAATCCGTCCCCCGCAAGTCAATCTGGATTTTTTTCGCGCCCATCTCATAGACAAAGGGCGGAGTCCAGTCGTAATCCTCTTGGGGCGGGAAGTCGCTCTTGATAAACGAAGGGGTGTACGGCAGCACGCGCAGGGCGTAAGTCATATTGTGCTCGGCAAGTGCGTTCAGCAGTTTTTCCAGTTCCGTCCAGTCATAAACGCCCTTTGCGGGGTTCAGCTTGTTCCACTGCTGGTAGCCAGCCGGAACCATACGAGACCAGGTCCCACGCCCTGTTGTTCAGGGAACCGTAAGGACCGTATTCAAATTCCGGGACAAAAGTCCACGCCCCACCGGTCGGCACCGTGAAACCCTTGTGCGGATTAGAAAGCGGCCCAGCGAAAGGACTGAGCGCGTAGGTGATTTTGGTAGTGTCTGCAGAAGGAACCGAGAATGTGTCTTTCTCGTCATTGCGAGAACTCGAAGAGTTCGTGGCAATCCATGACGAACTACTTGAAAAAATGTCTGCCGACGAACTCGACTCTTCAACGGCGCTGCTTTCTGTATTCTCGGGTCCGGAGCCGCTCGAATCATCGCCACAGGCGACAAACAGTGCCACTGCAGCCATCAGAGCAATTTTTCCAAGGTATTTGCTGAAGGGTTTCGCCATATTTTAAGTATAATAAAAAAAAGTCAATTTTTTTAATAATTTTTATTGGAAAAGGTAAATTTTTTGATTATTTTTTATAGAAAAAGGTAACAAATGCTATACCGTAAGAATGAAATTTTGATTAAAAATTGGCTAAAAAGCGATAAAAAAGCCATTTTACTGACGGGAGCCCGCCAGACGGGGAAAACATTCCTTATAAGGCATGTTCTTGAGTCAAATAGTCAAAATTTCGTCGAAATCAACTTCTTGAAGAGTCCCGAACTGCTGGGGGTACTCGAATCCGCCAAGAACAAGGATTTTTCGGCATTCTTTACACGACTCCAGTTTGCCACGCGGAAGGAACTCACCAAGGGGAATACAATCATCTTTCTGGACGAGGTGCAAGAATACAAGGAAATCCTGACCGCCATAAAATTTCTTGTGGAGGATGGCTCGTTCCGGTATGTCCTCAGCGGCTCGCTCCTGGGCGTAGAACTATCAGACCTTCGTTCGGCTCCGGTGGGCTACTTGCCAATCGTCGAGATGTGCCCGATGGATTTCGAGGAATTCCTTATTGCACAGAAGATTCCTGCTGACGCTTTGGCTCGGCTGCGAGAAAACTTTACCGCCAAGACCCCAGTTGATGAATTTGTCCACAACAAAATTTTAGACGCCTTCTATACCTACCTGATTGTCGGGGGTATGCCAGCCGCCGTGCAGAAGTTCGTTGATTCGAACGACCTGAACGCAGTCACGCGAATCCACAAGGACATTCTCAAACAGTACAAGTGGGATTTTTCAAAATACGAGAAGGAACGCAAACTTCACCTGATAAACACTTACGACTTGATTCCTTCCGAATTGAACTCCAAGAACAAGCGTTACATGTTCGCCGACCTGGGAGCCAAGCAGAAGTTCGGCCGTTACGAGAACAGTTTCAACTGGCTCATTGACGCGGGCGTCGCAATACCGACTTTCAATACGACAGAACCCGTAGTCCCTTTAAAGATCAACAAGCAGAACAATTTGTTCAAGCTGTTCCTTTCGGATGTGGGGCTATTGACAACAAGCTACGGGCGGGCTTCGCAGATGCAGCTGCTACAGGGCGGACACGATATGAACTGCGGTGCCATTTTCGAAAATGCGGTCGCCCAGGAACTGCACACCCATGGTTACGACGGCTATTATTTCAACAGCAAGAAACTCGGTGAACTCGACTTTATCATCGAATACGAGGGCAAGTGCCTCCCCATCGAAGTCAAGAGCGGCAAGGACTACACCAAGCATTCCGCCTTGAATAACGTGCTGCAAATAAAAAATTACGACATTCCTCAGGCTTTCGTATTCGCAAACACAAACGTCTCTGTCCGGGGAAACATCACCTATTTCCCCATCTACATGATTATGTTCTTAAACGAAACCGCCACGCCATTGCCGACAATGCCGCGACTGGACTTGTCAGATTTGTAAAACTAGAAGGCTCATGCCGAAGGCCGAGCCCTTGTTCGCGTGCGGTGCAGGCAGAGCCGTGGCTGAAGCGACCTTTGGACACTTGGCCTTTAGGCCTTAGTGTACATTCCCCCCTTTAGGTGGTGCGGGACCCCTCCCCCTTCAGTTATCAATAAAATCGACCCTATTTTTGTAAAAATAAGAAACCCCTTGCGTTTCTTAAAAATTTTTATTATATTAAAAAAGAGATTTTTGATTAACGGTGGAGGTTTCTTGAAAGTTGAGTTTAGAGATAAGGATTTGGAACTTTGCGCAATGGATGAGGCTTATGCAATACGGCGAATGGGCAAAAAACGGGCTAAATGCTACAGGAATCGAATCTTCTCCTTGCACTTAGCTAAAAATTTTGCCGCTCTGCCTTCGCTTCCAGGACATTTTCATGAATTGGTCGGAAACCGAAAAGGACAATGGGCATGCGACCTTGATCAACCATACCGATTGATTATTTGGGGAGCAGAGCCAAACAAAGTTGTTATTTGGACTGAAGTTGCCGAAGCCGAAGTCGTAGAAATTGTAGATTATCATAAATAGAGAGGAATAACATGGCAGAAGAAAAAGAACTCATTTTGTGGGGGGCAACGTCCCCTGGAGAAATTCTTGAAGAAAAACTTCAAGAAATGAATGTGGATGTTAACGATTTCGCCGCCCGAATCGGCTACACACCCAAGACGGTGAACGAATTGCTCAGAGCTAAGTGCAGGGTGACGCCAGAAATGGCCTACAGCCTTGAATTTGGGACAGGAATTCCCCAGTATTGTTGGCTAGAAGCACAAAAGTTGTACGAACGGGATCTCTGGCGAGAAAAAATCAAGAAATCCCTCAAGAAAAGTGTTGTTTGGCGCAAGCTCTTCCCCATCGGAGAACTCAATCCGCGCACATGGATCAAGGACTTCAACAACAAGGAAGACGGCGTGTCGCCCATCCTCAAGTTCTTCGGGGTAGCAAGCCCCAAGGCATGGGAAAATTACTACTACAAGAACCGCCTGAAGGTGGCCTTCCGCATCTCGCTGGCCGAAACCGAAGACCCGTACGCGGCCTCCGTGTGGATGCGCCGCGGCGAAATCCTCGCCGACGAAATCAAGATGGAAAAGCAGAACGACAAGAAGGTGCGTTCCGCCATCAAGAAGGCGATGCCGCAATTCGTGGAACTGGCCAAAAACGACGTTGCCGCGTGGGAAGATTTACGCCGCAAGAAGGCATTGCCCAAGCCGAAGGTGGGCGAAGATTTCATTGACGACGGCATGCACAAGTTGCAGGAACTGGGCGCAAAGCTCGGAATCAAGGTGCTCTACGCGCAGAACTTCAAGTCGGCGCCGATTCATGGCATGGCCCGCTGGTACAAGGACATCCCCGTCATCCAGCTGCACGACCGTTTCAAGGACCGCAACGCGTTCTGGTTCACGTTCTTCCATGAGCTCGGCCACATCGTGCTCCACGGCAAGAAGGACATCTTCATCAAGAACGTCTATTACGGCAACAAGAACCAGCAGAAGGACGACGAGGCAAACGCATTCGCGCAAAAATACATGGTGCAGGCAGGGCTAGAAGTCTAGGGGGAAAGGCTCTTTTTCAAAAGTCCTATGAAAAATGTAATTTCTGCTGCAAAAGTCCTATGACTTTTGTACACGAACTCAGCGATTTGGAAACGATGGAAAACGTTTGACTAGGAAGGAACTCGGACATTTACGAATGTTCTTTTAACGAGAAATCCCTTTCCCTATATCGGCTACAATTTTTTTGAGGACATCTTTTTCTACACTTGAAAACTTGCCGATAGACAGGACTCTTGTTTTCCAATGTTCAAAGTGTTGTTGTGGGAGTTCCTTTTTATTGAATGCTTTGGCAATATCAGCTTTCCATTCGTTAATTTTGCCTATTACCTGCGGAACGTTCACTCCATTTACGACCGTGCGACCGCCAGCGGAAAAATTATCGCGGAATGATGGACAAACAACGCCTTTCCTCTGCAACAACCATTGACAAGCGTATTCATAATCGCCCTCCAAAACACTCGGAGAGGCGATAAGCATTTCAATTTTTATCTCTTGTTTTTCATCTGCCGAAAGCTTATTCCAAAATTTCACCTTATTGTTAACAAGTGAACTTGCGAATTTTTCTTCCGCCAAATCAAGTTTTGAAAATTCATCAATATTTGGGCTAAACCACCATAAGTCTTCTCCATCACTTGTTGCGTTACGCTTCATTTTAGAATCGACCATATAGGTTCTGAACGCATCAAAAGGATTTTTCATATGACGAATTTCATCATATGATTTACCCAATCTCTTAAAAAGAGACTTTTCTCTTGAAACATTCATATCCAACATGTAGCGAGGACTATGCGTAACGGCAACGTCTTCCACACAATCTTCAAACGAACGATATTTAATTTCAAAAGGGTTTTGCTTGCCGCAAAATACATGGATTCTGCTGACATCAGGGATCCTTGTTGATTCCATAATGCTGCCGCCCATTACTTTCCATGAATCATTTCGTGTACTAAGAGTTTTGACCTCTATGCCCAAAGCTTGATTCTTATTGATTCTTGCGACAATATCAGGAAATTTATGACCGCCAATATATTCAATATTCCAATCGGGAACCCCAACAAAATCTTTTGACTTGTCTAGAGCTTTGCATACCTCACCTTCAAAAATCTTCCAAAAATCACCGCTAGCAAATCGAGACGAATCCCTCTGCAATCGTTCTTTCGCACACGAGAGCAGATTATTGAAGTTCTCCAACGTCCTTGGATCACAAATTAATTTTTCGCCAACGGAAATAGACATGTTTATTCCCCGAATAAATCATTCCAAAGAGATTCAAGTCTTTTCCCAATTGAGTAACCAAGCAAAGGTGGGACCGCATTCCCGATAACTTTATAGGCATCAGATGAATTGACTTTATTGGTTCCGTCGTTAAAGATGAATTCATAATCATCGGGAAAAGTTTGAATCCTTGCGCATTCACGAACACTCAAACGACGTTCCTGCAATCCTTTGTTCAATTCAGACAAAATCTTTCCGCCATGTTCTTCGCTCAACCTGCGATATTCAATATTGCCATGATGTTCGCTTCGGATTGTCGGACCGATACCGTCCATATCGATTTCGGAGCTGCCCTGCATTTTACCATAGTATTTCGCTTTTGAGTAAGCCATCTGTGCGGCATCTGAGCTTTCGTCAGGCTCTTTCAATCCAACGAAGGCATCCTTGCAGGTGACGATTTTTTGAAGACCTTCTCCATGCGTCTTTATCGGGTACGGATAATATGGCGATTTCTCGGAGTTCTTTTCTATGTCGGCAAGAATTTTGGGATTGGCATATTTTCTTGAAATGCCAATAAAAACAACACGCTCGCGACTTTGTGGAACGCCATATTCCCAGGCCTTCAAGACCTGAGCATCAACAACGCAATACCCTTTATCGATGTTGCGAAAGTCGGTTTCAATAATCTTCTTGGCGTCGCCTAATGAAACGAGACCTTTTACGTTTTCAGCGATAAAAACTTTTGGCTTGACGATTTCGATGACCTGTTTCATCCAAAGATACAGGGTTCCTCTAGATTCATTTTCAGCGTGTTCTTCGTTTACACCATTGTGACTTTTGGCTGAATCAAACCCAAGACGTTTTCCTGCAACCGAGAAATCCTGACAAGGGAAACCGCCTGTGACAACATCTATATTTTTAGGGAATTGGAATTCACCCGACTTACTCTTCTTGACTAGATCTACAATGGATTCTACTCTGTATATCCCGTCGATTTTCTTTCTATTGCCGAAGAAGTGGTTCCACGCCTTTTGCGCACAGGGCAGGATGTCATTTGCGAAAACGGTCTGAAAACGATTCTTATTCAAGCGAACGAAATTTCGGTTGATATTTTCTTCTATCCAATCCGGATGGATTTTTTCGTTGACAGATTTCTTGAGAGTGGTAAAGCCACCCTCAAGCCCAAGGTCGAGTCCTCCGCAGCCGGAGAACAGAGAAAGCACACGAAGTGCATTCTTGCCAGAAGCCATAACGCCTCGATGTTCCTACGGAACAGGTGAAATGTTCTGTTTTCACTTCTGTTCACGAAACATCGACATGCTTCGACAAGAGAATGCCCAAATAGAACTCACCCCAATGAGGTGAGTCCCATTTGTCCAATTCCTGCTGCGTTAAAAATTTGGTCGTATTTTAAGGACGCAAGAACGGGAGCAAAAACGTTTGTCTTCGTTCCTACCCTCAATATTCGATAAAACAAAAAAGCGTGGTATCGAATACTTTTCCGTCCTTAGGCAACGACCAAGAAGCCCTGCGCAGAAAAAGCAAACGACCCACGCCCAATTCTGGGTGTGCGTTGTAAGCTCTATTCTTCTGCACAAAAACTTTGGTCGTGTTTTAAGGACGCGAGAATAAGAGCAAAAAACTCTAAAACCGTGTCTTATACTGAAAAAAGTTGACACTACTCAAAAAAGCAGGAGTAGTGCCAATGAAGACAAAACAGGTAATAAAGAGAGTCGCGGAATACGACCAGT
>CACVQR010000018.1 GCA_902756345.1 Fibrobacter succinogenes
CCGCCTTCAGCCTTTTCGATTCTTCTTCACGATCTAGGAATTCCATACCCCTAATATAACAAATTATTTAGCAGAAAAATAATTTTCCTACTAAATAATCTTCAAAATTTAGCCATTTATTGAGCGTTTCCCGGCCTGGTCCTTGAGCCAACGAAGGTGAGCGAGGGGGACACCTCCCCCGCCCATGCCTTCAAAGCATATCTTTTATGCAAAATAAGTATTTTGATTTGTTGCGGGATTTGGTTATTTTTAGGGCATGAGGTGGTTCAGTTTCTTGTTCGTTTTCCTGTTCATGGCGTGTTCGAGCGATGCGGCGTCGCAGGCGGTGCCGAAGGTTTCGGACAAAGGAGATTCAAGCGTGCAGAGTAGCAAAGGGGCGGCCCCTACGGTCAAATTAAATTCGGGTTTCGACATGCCGGTTCTCGGGCTTGGCACCTGGACTTTGCGCGGCAAGGTGGCTGAAGACGCGGTCTATGTCGCTATCAAGAACGGATATCGATTGATTGATACGGCGAAATATTACGACAACGAAGAAGCCGTGGGCAAGGGAATCCGTCGGGCAATTGACGACGGACTTGTGAAGCGCGAAGATCTGTTCGTGACGTCGAAACTGGTGCCGTGGAGCAATTCCTTGGACGAAGACATCGACGACTCACTCGAAAAGCTGGGGCTCGAATATATTGATTTGATGCTGTTGCACCAGCACGGGAGCGAAGCCGAGGACAAGGCGGTTTACAAGGCTATGGAACGTGCTGTGAAGGCGAAGAAGATCCGTTCCATCGGCATTTCGAATTACTACACCGAAAAGACGGCGAAGCGCTTTTTTGCCGATTTCGAAATCAAGCCTGCCGTGGTGCAAAATGAGAACCACGTGTTTTACCAGAACACGAAATTCAAGGAATACGCAAAACGCTATGGCGCTGTGGTGGAATCTTATTACCCGCTGGGCGGGCGCGGCCACACCGAAGACGTCTTGGGGAACAAGGTTGTCGCAAAGATAGCGAAGGCTCACGGGAAATCGGCCGCACAGGTGGTGTTGCGCTGGCATGTGCAATCGGGCTACATTGCCATTCCGGGCTCCAAGAACCCTGACCACATCGCAGAGAATATCTCGATTTTCGACTTCGAGTTGACAGACGACGAAATGAAGCAAATCGCCTCCTTAAATACGGGACACCGCTACGAAAACTGGTGAAAACAGCTTCCACTATTCACTTGACGCATAGCGGATTTATTATATTCTCCCCAAAAGGGGCTTTTTATGTTTGTCGAGACCTACATTTTGCGATTGCTGGCCGGGTTCCTGGAATACGGGACGCTTTCGACCGTAGCAGACAAGCTTTACACTTCGCAGCCGGCGGTGAGCCGCGCGTTCAAGAAGCTGGAAGACGAGATCGGTGCTCCGCTCTTCGAGCGCAAAAAGAACCGCATTGAGCTGAACGAGAAGGGACGCACGGTCGCCGAATACGCGAAGCGCATCATGGATTTGCAGGGCGAGATGATGGAAAAGGTAAGCCCGCAGGGAGCGGGTGCGCGCACGTTCTCTATCGCGTCGGTGGCCATTCTCCCCGCCATGCGGATGATGCAGGAACTGCAAGAAAAGCACCCGGGGGCACAGGTCACCTACAAGATTATCGACAACGAGGCGGGCGTTCTGAAGGCGCTGAACGAGGGGTCGGCGGATATCGGCATCACCCTTAAGGCCCCGCGCGCAAAGAAATACCACGCCGAAAAATACATGCAGGAGCGGCTCTCGATTGCACTCCCGAAAAAACACCCGCTGGCCAAGCGCAAGTCCATCCGGCTCCGTGAACTCAAGGGTGAAACCATCATCCAGCGCAGCAACGTAGGGTTCTGGGAGCAGGTCAAGCGCAAGAAGATTCCCGACGTCACCTTCATCAAGCACGACAGCGTGAAGGGCATTTCAAAGCTCATCGAGCAGTCTTCGCTGTTGACGTTCGTTTCGGACCAGAAGTTCGACTACGACATACCCAAGAGCCGCAAGATTGTGCCGCTCGCCGACCGCGAAATGAACGTGGAATTTTTCAAGGTGACGCTGGCGTCAACTCCCTAGCAGGTGGAAATTCAGGTACCACGAAAAGGCATGGATGCGCCTGGACATGGGTTCTGCATATTCCGAGGAATAGGCAGCCATTTTCACGTAGGTATCAAGCCTGTGGCCCAAATCCAACCAGGAGAACAGCCTGTATTCCACCGCGGTATTGTTGAGGAGCAAGAAATCCCAGCCCGAAACGCCATATTCCGCAGTCGTTCCCTCGATGGTCTTCATGGCATCTATCGTCGTCTTGTTGTAGATTCTCCACCTCTTGTATAGGGTTTCTATCATCAGGCTGTATTTCACGCCGGAATTGTACTGGTAGCTATCCATGTCGGGCTTGTAATCCGGGTGAAATTCTTGGATAATGTCATCGTAGCCCATGTCGGCAGAGCCAAGCATAATCCAGTAAACCTGGTTCATGACACGGAACCGCAAGTTGGGAGTCAGCCAAAGGGCTATGTCCATGGCCCCGCCAAGCGAAAGCGTGCTTACCGTAGCAAGGTCCCCGTAAAAAGTATCGTAATCCAGATTCACCGAAAAATCAAGCCAATGGCCTCGCCCGTGGATACCTCTGTTCACAAGTTTCCCCATGATATCCATCTGCAACACATCCCCTTCAAGTCCGCCTTCGCCGAAGAAGTTTAAAGTGAAGTAATCGAACGGCCGCCTTACCCTCGTGTAGGGCCGACCATACTCAAGGGAAACCGCCATCATTCCGTGACGGTCGTTCCATTCCGCATCCAGTTCATCGGCGTCTTCGCCACCGAACCGATAGTCAGAACCGAACCTGGAGCCAATACCCGTGGCAACCGTCAACTCGATTGGCGTCCAGCCCGTGTAAAAATCCCTGTTGCCGAACACCCTGCGCTGGGCATAGCCGGCGGGTTCCAGTGCAAAAGCGAGCAGGTGCCTGTACCAGGGCACCTTGGAACCGTTGTACGATGCGCGGGAAAGCCTGTAGAGGACTTCGCCGAACATGGAGCCAGCTACTGTCGTTGAAATTAAGTCATTCGGCGCCGGGTATTCCGTTTCGCAGAACATTTCCCAGGTAGAACTCCCAAGGGCGGCAAACGCCATGCTTCCGTAAAAGCCGTAGCCGCCGGCACGGGCCGTGGCGTAATACATGGAGCCCTGATACGGATGTCCGTAAAAGTTGATGGCCCAATGGTTATGGTCCCATTCCCAGCCTTCGCGGAAGTTGCGTTTCCAATAGCTGGGGCCCGTATGTGCGTAACTCTTGTCTAGGACCCAGTAATCCCATGCCCACACAAAGGCGTTGAGCCCGAGCACTTCGGTCCCGACTATAAGCGGGTTTACGTGGGTGCCAAACAGACTGTCTTTGGGAATAATGGTCGTGTCGGGAGCATTTTCTTTGGGAACCAGGGTGTCGCCCATGTTCCTGAGAAAAACAGTCAGGTCATGCGCTTCCTGCACGCTGAAAACAGCGTCCTTATCTAGAATCTTTATTCGGAGGCTGTCCGGAAGTTGTGTAAATTCTTTGTCCAAATTTTGTGCATACGCGGTAACGCAAAAAGATATGACAAGAATAACAAACGCTTTTAGAACTTTCAGGAACTTCACGGCACAATTTTAAGAATTATCACGTCGTTTAAAAAGGGCATATTCGCAACTTTCTGACGGAGCGACAAATTCTGCAGATTAAACATACATGCACATCTTGATTATCCAAGTCCCCAAATTAAGCCTCAAGAATTTGTCGTTCCAAAAAATGTATATTTTCTTTGCTAACGAAAGGACTGGTATCATGGATATTCAAGAAAATATAAATGATACTCGGAAAGGTTTTGAGGAATTATTTGCCGCTGGCGATTTTTACAACAGGCAAACACAGGATTCCGAGCATCTTGAGAAAATAACCGAATTCGTAAAAATTGTTGAAGGTATGAGGGTTCTTGATCTCGGGACCGGAAGCGGCTATCTTTCGTTTCCGCTAGCGAAAGACAATCCTGGTTGCGAAATCATCGGCCTGGACATCGTCTGCGACGCACTCGAAGCAAACCGCGCAAGGGCAAAGGCCGAAGGAGCCAAGAACCTCTCGTTTGTAAGTTATGACGGTGTCAATTTCCCGTTTGAGGCGGGTTCGTTCGATGTCGTGGTGACAAGGTATGCGATGCACCATTTCCCTGACATTGGGCACGGCATTGGCGAGGTGAGCAGGGTATTAAGGCAAGGCGGACAATTTTTTGTTTCGGACCCCCGCCCAAACGACTGCGACAAAGACGGTTTTGTCGACGACTACATGAAACTCCGAAAAGACGGACACGTCAAGTTCTATACAAAGGAAGAATGGATTAGCGAATGCGCCAAATGCGGCTTGAAACTGCGGGACTGTTTTGACAGTTTCATGCGCTTCGCCAGAAAGAAGGAAACTGTCGCCGGCTATCGGGATGTGCTTAAGAAACACGACAAGGCTGTTGTAGATAGTTACGACTTGGTGGAGACCGACACGGAACTTTACATTACGGAGCATGTAAACAATCTTTTGTTTGTAAAAGGCTGATGTGCCGAGAAAAATGTCGACCTATTTCCCGCTGGACGCCTTATCGCCAAACAGCGCGCTGGCGCTGCATTGTCGCGACTTACTTCCTGATGAACTTTTCGTCGGTCTTGGGCATGGTGTTGTCGGGCGTGTAGCGCTCGACCGTCATTTTCAAGTCGTACTTGTCGCGGAGTTTTGCAATCGTCTTCATCATGGGTGAAGCGTGGTGCGCGTCGATGGCCGTCTGGCTTTCCCACGCATCAATCAGCAAGATGGTCTCGGGATCGTCCAGCGACTGGAAATATTCGTAGCGGACGTTTCCCTTCTCGGCGCGGATTTTCGCCACCGTCCCGCTAGAGACCATCTCTTCGGCGAACTTCTTTGCCGCCCCGTTCTTACCCGTATAGCGCAGGTTTACCGTAATGCTGCTCATGGCACTCTCCGCAAACACGCTCGCAGCGAGCGCAAGGATTGAAAACAGCGTTAAAAACTTGAGTTTCATTTTGCCACTCCGAAATGCTTTGCACATAATATAAATAATTTCGGAGCATGCACAAAATGCTTAATTTTCATGCTCAGTATGCGCGGGACGCATAGTGGGAGCAAGCGCTTTTCAATATAAGCAATCCGCAGTAAGCTTAACGGGAATTGATTCTGAATATTGGTTCTTTTTCAAGGGACATGCCGTAATGAGCGTTTTGAATATTCCCTTGCGGGTTCCGGTTTCGCTCACGAACGCTGCAAAACGACGTTCCATCTTGTTGAATTCCGATTCGGTAAGGGTGTAATCCGTTTCGGAGTATTTCAATTCGCAAAGGTTTATCATTCCGTCGGCCCGGTCGATAATCAGGTCAATCTGGGCAGGTGTTTTCTTGTCTTTGCTGCGCCAAGAATACTGCTGTGTCGAAATCGCATCAATCCTGAGAGCTTCTTTAATTTGTTGAGTATGGAGCAGGCAGACTTTTTCGAAAGCGAGCCCAAGCCAAGTATTCACGACGGGGGTATTGATGTGGTTCTCCCAAAAGCGGGTGTCGCCCTTGGCTTTGCTGTTGAAGTATAGGTGGAATAAGGTAAACGGATCGACCAGCTGATAAATGCCGCTGTTTTCCTTGACGACCTTCTTTTCGCGCACCATGTATTTTCGGATAAATCCGCATTCGATGAGATTTTGAATCTGCTCGGAGAGGGTTCCGCCTTTTTCAGCCTTCATTGACGAGATGATTTCCTTGCGGGTCATGCCCTGTTTTTTTTGAGCGAGTGTTTCCACAATACGCATGTATGGTTCTGCCGCATTGAAAAGAGTCTTGAAAAGTCGCTTGTATTCGCGCCGCATTTCCCCGTTTTCGGAGAAGTAAAGTCGGTCTATGTTTTGGGCAAGGCTTTCGCTTTCGTCGAAGAGGCTGAGGTAGTAGGCAACACCGCCTGTGAACATGTACGACTGCAAGACCATTTGCCTGGACCAGGTGAAGTTTTTTGAGAGTAGATAATCCTCGGTTTCCTTGAGCGTAAAAGGCAGAAGCTTTATCTCGTGTGTAATCCTGTTGTGCAGCCCTCCTCTGCTGTCGATGAGGTTCTTTATCATCCAGGATGTTGCGGAACCACATACGATGAGTTTAAAGTTGTCTTGGGTCGAAGCCCAACTATTCCAAAAATGCCCAAGGGCTTTTGTAAAACCAGAACCTTGTGTATCGAGGCTTGGAATTTCGTCAATGAAAACGATACAGGGGTTGCCGTTAGAAATTCTGTCCGAAAGGGCTTTGCGCAGTTGAGAAAACGCTTCCATCCAATTTTTAGGACGTTCATTGCTCTTGTAACCGAAGATGTCCATGGCGTCAAGGAACGCGTCTATTTGGTCGTCCTTTTTACCTTCCAAGACTCCGGTCATTGAAAAAGCGAATTGGCCTTTGAAGGTTTGGTTGACGAGGAAGGTTTTCCCTACGCGACGCCTACCGTATAAAGCGATGAATTCCGCCTTTTTAGAGGCGATATATCGCTCTAGCAGTTCGATTTCAGAATTTCTTCCAATTATACTCATAATCTTAAATTTATAACATTTTTCGCCAAAAGTCAATAAAAATTTAAGTTTTGGCGAGATATTGTCTTTATTTTCGCCAAAACTCGCTCAAACAATGAGTTTTGGCGAAATAAAAGTAAATTTCATCGTTACACAAGATTGTGTACCAGGCGTTTGACTTATATTCTCACGCTGAGCACGGCGCCTTTGGTGTCGTCGTAGAATAGCGGGGCGATGGTGACCTTGGGCGGGGTCTGCTTTTCGCCGGCTTTTTCCTTGTAGAACACGCTGCCGATGTACCAGCCGATGGAAGCTCCCATCAGGGTGCCCGCGACGGCGTCGGAGAACCAGTGGGCTTCGCCTTTTGCGCCGAGCACCATGCTTGTCGCGATATAGCCCGCATACAGGGCGCAGCCCGCCACGACGAGGGGCTTGTCGCGGTGGTAGCTTGCGATGCTCATGGCCATGGCAGCGTTGGTCATGGAATGCCCCGAGGGCCAGCCGTAAAAGACGCCGCGCCTAAAAAATCCCCACTTGAAATCGCGGGAACGCTCGCCGCTGTTGAGTTCTGTGTCAGGGTGCTCGCGGGCCGAAATCGCCTTGAGGATGTTGTTGTAGAGGAACGCCACGGCGGTAGCCTGCACGGCGACGGCACCGGTGTTGTTCAGCGTGCGGTTGTCGCTGATAAAGTACATGTAGCCCGGAACAAGAATCGGGAAGAACGTCCCCATCATCATGCCGGGAGTGAACGCGATGCCGTACGTGAGCTGGTCCTGACGGGCCGCAAAACGGGCAACCATCAAATCGTTATTTTCCATCGAGAACTTGTACGTAAGCGCACCGCCGAGCATGTGGAACCCGAGCGGCCAGCCAAACGCACTCAGCAACATGTTGTGTCCCAGATGATCGAACGGGGAAAGCTTTGGCGCGGTATCGACAGTCACCGAGGTTGTTACGGAATCTGCTTCGACAGCAGCAGAACCCGTGGCACAGGCAAAAGCCAAAACCACCATCCAACGAAGCGCTATTTTGTCTAGACGAAAAATCAGGATTTGACCTCGTTTATTATTTCGAGAGCGCCTTCACCCAATCGCGGACAACGGCTTCGGAATCCTTGACCTTGCTTCCGCGCACAGAAAGGGCGGTCTTCTTGTCGAATGCAGCACCCTTCGCTTGCATCAACTTTTCGAGTGTAGGAAGGCTCCCTGCACCGTCGGACGAACCCTCGTGAGAGAAGAACGCATAGACGTTTTTGCCTTGCAGGTCCGCCTGCTTCAGGAATGTCATCACGGGCATCGGCACGTCGTACCACCAGACCGGAAAGCCGACAAACACCGTCTTGTAACGTTTCATTTCTTCGTCGCTCAGGGAGAGGTTTATCTCGGGATAAATATTTCCGTCCTTTTCCTTTTTGGCAACATCGGCGGTCTCGTTGTAGCCTATAGAGTATTCTTCCTTGCGTAAGATGCGGGCGTAATCGGCTCCGACTTCGTCGGCAATCCAGTGCGCCATGGTCCGCAAGTGCCCAGACCAGGTGAAATACACCACCAGCACATCGCCTTTTTTCGAGAAATCGACATCGGCGTTCTGATCAGCCCTGTTGCGTTCGGCGCAGCCTGCCAAGGAGAGCAGGGCAAGCGCGAACGTTAAGACCGGGATGAAAATTCTTGCGAGTTTTTTCATGGAATGTTCCTTTTGGGCTATCTTTCTTAATTATAAATTAGATAAAAAACACCTATTCGCAATAGCAAAATTACGGCTAGAATTATGGGTTTTACGGTTCGGAAATTTTTATAATTACCGGTTTGCGACGGGAACACCGACTAGAGCACTAGAAGAGAGCCGCAACAACCTCGCCGATATCGCTGTCGATGCTTATCGAGCGGGTTCCGATATCGTCGGGAGCGTAGGCCTGTCCGTAGTTGATGCAGGCGTAGGTGGCGTTCGAATTCAGTGCGGTCATTTGCCAGAACGGGTACTTGATGATTCCGGGGGTGTTCATGCCTACGCCCAGTTCCAGGAACAGCACGTTTCCGCCGCGCATGGCGTTACATCTGTCGAGAAATTCGCGGTAACGTTTTGCAGCACGATGCCAGCCGTCGTCTTCTACGAAGGTGGAATCGGAACGCAAGTTCATGGACATGGGGCGGCCGCAAATGGGGCACCTGGGCAACAGTTCCGCAGGGACGGTCATGGCGCCGAACAAGCCCGTCTCTTTTGAAAATCCCTGGGCGTCGAACATGGCACGAATCTGCTTTTCGTTGTTGTAGGTGCAGGGGTGGCACGGCTTGCTGCATTGGAAAAGCCCGTAATCGCCCTGGGTGTAAAAGAGCCGTTCCTTGTCAAAGCCCGCTTTTTGGAAACAATGGTCCACGTTGGTGGTAAGGACAAAGTAATCCTTATCCCGTAGGATTTTCAGGAGGTTGTCGTAGACTGGTTTCGGGGCGGCCATGTAGCGGTTTATCGTGACATAGCGGCTCCAGAAAGCCCACATTTCTTCGGGTGTCCCGTAAGGGAAAAAGCCGCCGGAATACATGTCCGAAAAGCCGTACTTTACAGAAAAGTCAGCGAAGTACTTGACAAAGCGTTCCCCGGAATAGGTAAATCCCGCCGATGTCGAAAGTCCGGCGCCCGCGCCCACGACGACGGCATCCGCCCTTGCCAGCGCCTTTTTCAGTCTCGATACTTCGGCAGAAAAATCATCCGTTGATTTTTTCGAAAATCCGCGCATAGATGGCTTCGTCCTTTTCACTGAAAACGTTGAAGACAACCTTCATGGGGTTTTGCGTACGGCGTTTCCATTCCAGCACCGTATCCACCGCGATTTGGGCGGCACGTTCCGGCGGGAAACGGAATACGCCTGTAGAAATACAGCAGAAGGCGATAGATTCCACACCGTTCCGGGCCGCAACTTCGAGGCAGTTCCTGTAGCACGATTCCAGCAACTCGCAGTCCCGTTCCGTAAGGCCGTAGCCCACGATTGGCCCCACCGTATGCAGCACGTATTTGCAGGGCAGGTTGTAGGCCGGCGTGATTTTCGCCTGTCCCGTAGGTTCGGGGTGCCCTTGCCGTTTCATCAGGGCGTCGCAAGCGCTACGGAGACGAACTCCCGCGAAAGTGTGGATGCAGTTGTCGATACAGCTGTGGCAAGGCTGCCAGCAACCCGTCATGCCGCTGTTGGCCGCATTCACGATTGCATCCACCCTGAGGGTGGTGATGTCGCCGCGCCACAGGAGCAATGAATCGCCAAACAGGTCTGGCGCACCCGCACTGAACCGCCTGCCAACACTTTCGATGTCCGCGACATCCGTTATTCCGCGGTCACGGATGGATTCCTGCAGGTATTCGTCCTGAATCCTGTAGAATTCATCGCTTGCGGGGGCGGCCTCCCGCACGTTCATCAAGGAACGCAACAGGATTTTTTGTCCTTCGGCGTCCACGGGGATGGTCGTGCTGCTGTACCTGGGACTTTCCGCCAATAGATACTTTATCAGGAATAGTCTGCGCTCCGCTTGGTTCATGTTTCCTCCCGGACGGTTCAGGGGCGGTCTTGAGTTGTGCGGCGAGGCCCTTCAGGGTCGTTTTCTCCAGTTCCATTTCCAGCGCCGTCTGCGCCGAATTCAGGGCCGGGTCCAGCAGGCGATGGATGTTCCTGCCCACGGGGCACAGCGGATTCGGTTCCGGGTGGAAACTGAAGACGATCCGTTCCTCGTCGTTATCGTTGATGGCCTTGTAGACATCCAGGAGCGTTATCTTGTCGGCAGGACGCGCAAGGTGAGAGCCCCCTACGCCAGGAGCCGTCTCAACCAGGCCCGCCTTTTGCAACTGCAAAAGGACCTTGCGGATGATGACCGCATTCACGCCGGTGCTGCTCGATATGAATTCCGAGGTCACCCGTTCCGCACCCTCGAAGAAGTGGATGCAAAGCAAGGTATGGACCGCCGCCGTAAAACGAACGCTGACTTTCATAATCCACAATTTAACAATTGTTGCCTGCGTTCACGCGTGCCTTGGCCTATTTGTAGAACATTCCCGCCGTCATGTCCAGGTAATTTTCGCCGGAGTAGTTCGCGAATTCCCGCTTCATGGCGCTCTTGAATGCCGCCGGGTTCACGTTCTTGAGGGCAATATTCTTCATCACCTTCAGGTACTGGATTTTTGCACGTGCATCTTCTAGATTTTCCACCGTGTAGTGTGACGTGAGAATCAGGGAAATTCCGCGGTCGATGTAATCCGTGAGCTGCGCGATGATGGCATCGGCGTGCTTGCTCCCTGCCACGATGGAATGGACGTCGTGGCCCATCATGTGGGTGTAGACCACGTTGATTTCAGGAAATTCGATATCGAATGCCTCCTGGGTAGCGACAATGCGCATGTCGATGCCCGCGAGATTCAAAGTCTCGTCTTCGATAAAGTCTGTCGTCGCGTAGATGGAACCGTCGAACGCATCGCCAAAAGCCGCCGTGAAATTCTTGACCAGGGCCGCACCTTCCCCGTTGTGGTTGTAATCGTCGGCATGGCGGGTGCTGTACACGGGAGCCCCCTTCATGAAGGTCGCGCCCGCGCCATGGTAGGCAATCACCGTTCCCACGAATTCTACCGAAAGGCCCTTGATGTAGGCCTCCAGTTCCTTGATGTTGTCGAAGAAACAGGGAGTTTCGACCATGAACATCTTGCCGCCCTTTTCCAGCAAGAAACATTCGTCGGTTATCAGGTCGTTTGTCTTGTAGGCATGCAGCTTGACTGCCCCGAAATCGTAGACTTCCACGACGCCCTTGCCAAGATTTACGGTCTTGAAGTTGTTCTTTTCCATTTTGAATCTCCTTGGGCCAAGCCCGTTTTTTGTTGTTCTTTAATTGTTACAACACAAAATATATCCAATTTTCGTTGTAATGTCAATAGAACAACTAGAAATTTAAAGTAAAAATTTAGTTACAAAAAAAACAAGGGTTAGTTAGAGCTTTCGCTGTTTATTCCACCGAAAATGTCGCCTTCACGTTCCCTTTGCCGAGGATCTGCTGGAGGCGTTTCTTGTTCACGTTGTCGATACGGGCGAGGCGCGTGAAGTTCCAGGAGTTCTTGTCGTAGTAGATGGTGATGGAGTTGCCCTGGTAAAGGATGATGTCGCCCGCGTCGGTGTCGATTTGCTTGTCGTTACGCGGAAAACTGCGCGGCAGGTCGGCCACCTTCTCGAAACTGCCGTAGTCGTGCATGTCAAGCGTGAGGTCGCCCTGCGCGAGGAATTCGGCGAAGGCCTTGGCGGAGGAATTTTCTTCGAACGTTGCCGTGAAGGCGGTGTCGTTCACATGGATTTTGAGTTTCACGGGAGCCTCCCCCGCTTTAGATGTTGAACCGGCAGATGAACTTGTTGGTACTGCGCCGGGCGTTTTACCGGCGGACGATTTTGGCGTCTGGGTTTCGGGTTGCGTCGAATGGCTCGCGGCATCGCTGCAAGCTACCAGAAAGAACAACGCTACAAGGACAAAGTTTCGCATATACACAATATAAATAATTATGCGAGCTATTCAAAATACTTATTTGCTATGACTCACTATGCCTTTTGCGCATGAATTCACGGAAATAAACACCGAAGTAAAACATCTTTATTTAATATCAATCAAATCAAAATACATCAAACGTGTATGCAAAGGTTTTTCTCCCAGCATTTTCACGTTTATTCCAAGAGCCCTTGCTTCGTTAATTTCGGAACTATAAAGGAATTTGAAATTGTTTTTCTGATAGTAATGAATGACTTCCGGTTTATTGATTGCATCAACGATGATAAACCGGCAACCGGTCTTGTTTTCGTCGCTACGGAACCAAGCCTTGATGAAGTCCATTACTGCAGAGCCAAAACCTTGTTTGGCAAATTCAATATTCGTCCCTAGGCGACCGACCAAAACTCCGGGATAGCGGCGAAGATTCTTCTCGCCATTCTCCGTGACATATTCAATCTTCGCCTTGTCTTCAGGAGCAAGTTGTTTGATTCGAATTGAATCGTTTGATATTGTAAATGCAGCAACGATGCTTTCGGGACGCTCTCTTAGACGAAAGACATAAGTCTTTCCCAAAAGTTTTTCACCGTATAGTCGAAAATCCTCTCTGAAAAATTCGTCAAGGTCTTCATTTCCGCATTTGAAGGGGTTGCAACTTTGCAGCAATTCCGAAGAAAGCCGAGCAAAGGAGCATCGGTTCAAAAATTCGGCAAGGGTCATGTCTAGAAACCTTGTTCGCGGAGGAAATTCCTAACGAGCAGAATTTTATCTCCAAAATCCTGTTTACGCTCGTTCTTTTCGGCGTATTCGGCTTCCTTGAGAAAACGTTCAGCGTCTTCCCCTTGAAGCGTCGGTATGGATCTTATTGCCACTGCCATAGGTTTATTCCTCCGCTAAAAAATAGGTTTTGAATGTCTAATTGTCAATATGGCATTTACGCACATATCCCTAAAATAGCATTTAAAAATGGCAAAAAATGACAAAAAGCAACCAAGGTCACAATTTGTGACCTTGGACAGCAGCGAGAACCGTCGCGGTTTTGTGTCTTTTGCTTACTTCAAGTTCGTCTTGAAGACAAAACATTTCATCTGCAGTTTCCAAATCCGGTATAATGTCATTTCAGCACAAAAACAGCCACCAATAAACCAAATCCCAGTAAAATAAGTTTCAACAAACCCTAATTCACCATTTTGCCGCAGCACTTCTTGTACTTGAGGCCGCTACCACAAGGGCAAGGATCATTGCGCCCCACTTTCGGCGTCGAGCGAACAACGGCGATATTCTGCTTCATTCCAAAGCCACTTTCTTGAGACGAAGACAATTCATCTGGAACATTTCCGTAAGTAACCCAAAGTCTAGCCTTGTTGTTCAATTCCATAATGGCACTGATAATGGGCGTAATCTTGTCCATATCGATACGGGTAAAGCCGAGTTGCCGACGATACCTTTCAACAATTGCAGCAGGATGTTCCATAGCCATGCGCAAATCATCCAGGAGGCAGTGCGCATCAAAATCAGCAAAGGCGGGTTTATCCGAATACTTTTTAAAGTGATCGCGGATGGTCTTGAATTCCGCAAGATTTTCATTGATATCGTCCGTATAGTCAAGCCACTCGTTAAATTCCTCATTGGTCGGCCTATAGGGGCGATGGATTTTGCGCTCTTCAATAATGTGCTCAATCACTACAGATGTTTCGACACTCCAGGCGCAAAGGCACACGCCATAACTTATAAAATAACGGGTAAACAAACTGCACTCGTTGACTGCTGTAATTCCTTGATTCTTAGTCAGGGTGCGGTCGACATGGTCCATGTTCCACTTGCTGATGACCGTCTCGGGATTGCATACGCCATAAAGGTTGGCGTAAACCTTGCAATAGTCATGGAACCCAGCCATATTTCTCTTTGTTCCACGGGCAATTTCAAGAAATTCCTCTGGAACAACCAATGTCAAGTTGTCTTCATCCGTTCCGAAAAGGAACATAAACCCAATAGACAAATTCTGTTCCACGAACTTGAACACGCGTTCGACGATGTTCAGAAAATTGAATTTTGTTGGATAACCTTCCGGGAACATTTCCTTGAAGGGAGACTCACCTGCGTATTCATCAAACATAAGGTCCAAGAACAGCGAAAATTCAAAGTCTCCGGAATACTTGGCAAAGCTCTCGAATATTTTAGGAATTCGCTTTTTAAGGATTTCGATGTACTCGGCCTTGCGCAATTGTTCTTCGCAAACCTCGTCTTTTTCTAGTTCCGGCATCGTGCAGAAATGAATATCCTGGACGGAATCCTTTGGGCAAGCATTCAGAAGTTTTGCAAGAGTCTTAGACGGAATCGGTTCTTTGTGGATGCAGTTCGTTTCACGGAGTAAACGGCTACGGTAGTCTTTCGGCAGAGAATTGATGTTCATTTCCTAAAACCTTTTAAACCACTTGTTGAATATGGGGTCGCTGATATAGAGGCCCGTTTCACGCTGTTCCACTATATCTCGGTCTATCAGGGCCTTCTTTATTCGGGGAATATTTGATTTAGTCCCGAGGCGATAGGTTTCCAGCACCTCCTGCGACAGGAAACCGTTATGAATTCCTGCGGCTATCGCTCGAAGCATGTTCATCTGGTAACTGGAAAGCCCCTCTGTCTGCTGCATAAAGAGCGCCGCATTCTGGGCGATAAGTTCATTCACGGCGGTATCAATTATTTCAGAAGTGACTTCGCGTTCCGTGTGCAGCATTACCAGCCAGGCAAGCTGTTGCACGTAAGAAGAATAATTTTCCACCTCGCCACAAATTCTTGAAGCCTGTTCTTTGTCGATACGAAGTCCATGCTTCTTGAACTTATCGCAGATAAAGGGAACCCAATTTTCGGTAGAAATGACACCCAGGTAAATCGCGTCGCCAAACTGATAGAATGGCATGCTCTTGTTCTGGAAGATATTTGTGAGCAGGTGCTTTTTGCTACCAAACAGGCAGTACGATACATTCTGCTGCAACTGCCATGCACCGCGAAGCCGTTTCTGGACAGAGAGCGAATTCGGAAACTCGCCTATCTGCTGAAACTCGTCAATGCAGACAACGATGCGTTTCTTTTGCTTTTTCGCAATATTTTCGGCCAATTCCAAAATTTGCTCGGGAGCGTTTTCCTTCGGAGTGATACCCAGCGAAAGCGAAAACTCAGACGTCGGATCCGTCCCCATGCTGATTTTAGGCGAAACCCGGCTCAAAAAATTCTTCGCATTTTGCAGGATAGAATCAATCTTTGACGAAGTCTGCTGCAAGACTGCGGTCGCAAGTTTATTGTAGAAATCGTATTCGCTGCGGCAATCAAAAATGTCCAAATAGACGACGAGGGCCTTTTTCGGATTCACCAAGCGACCGACGTGGCGAACCAGAGATGTCTTGCCGATACGGCGATTAGAGATAAGCAAGGTGTTTACCCCGTGTTCAAAATTCGCCTTGAGCCTTTTGGTCTCAGCTTCGCGATCCGTAAAGTTTTCGCCCTCAACCGCATAACCATATATAAAAGCGTCGTTCATAGGAGCCTCCGCCTATAATATACATTATTTTTCATCGGTACACAAGGTTGTGCACCAAAAAGTACACAAAGTTGTGGCCCACAAGGTTGTGAACCAGGCGTTTGGCTTAAATATACGTTTATTCCACCGAAAAAAAAATAATTGCACAAGCAATTAATACTTATTTGCTATGACTCACTATGCTTTTTACGCATTGTGAAGCCTTATACGCTAGCCCAAAAGTTTGTCGGCACCTGTTTTCAGAAAGTCGATAATTCCCGTAATCAAAAAACCCTTTTCATCGGTATGCACGGGCTAAAGTCATCGCTAGTGGCTAAACGACCGAAAATGGCGAAAAACGTCAAATTTTAAGATTTCCGTTTCCCCATCGAAAATTGTAAAAAATGTCTTTAACGCTTTGGGCGTAGCCTTTTACATTTCCCGTGCAAAAAACAATACTATGACAGGGTACGTCCAAACTACAAGGAAGAGCCGATTATGGAATACACATTTGAGAAAAAACGCCTTTTTTCCGAAAAAAAAAGAATTTTTCTGCACTTTCGTGCGCTTTTTAGACTATTTTATGTTATTTTTAGTGTGAAATAGAGAGTTTAGCTCTTGCCCTCTGTACGAAATCTAGACAATTTCCCAATGCGGGGACAAGGCGAACGCTCACGCAGGTATGCCGTTTTGCGGTGTATCTCGGTTTGTCGTGACCGGCTTTTCAACCGGTCTTTGGTCGTATGACCAAGGGCAACAGCCCGTTTGGGGCGTGGGTCGTTTGCGTTTATCGCATTGAGGCATGTCTAGAGCCCCGTACAGGTAAACGCAACGATCTGCGCCTTTTTTGTATCCTCACAAAATTTGGCACGGTTCCTTGCTGAGCAGGGGCGGGAACTCCAACGGTGTAAACGATGGAGATGCAATCCTATGGAAAAACAGGAACAGGCTTATGACTATATGTCAGACCACACATTAAAGAACCTTATAAATCTTGACGAAGATGTGGCTTGCGTCTTGGAAACGGACCCTTTATCCAAGGCAACCACCATAATGCTGTCTAAGGGATTCTCGCAGTTGTTGGTATTGAGGCGAATGCCGAAAGACATGGTGTTGAGAGAGCATATTGTTGGGGTGGTTTCCCTGCAATCTATTGTTAGCCGTTTGATGGTTTCTAGCATATCGCTGGAAATGCCCGTGCGCAAATTTGTTGAGCAAGGACAAATATCCTTATGCACCGAAGATAGTAGCCTGCTATCTGTGTTGGATGACCTGGGAAAAAGTGAGTATATCTTGGTGCTGGATAGTAAAGGAACTTTTGTTAAGCGCTTGATTACGGCCTTTGATATTACCGTCCTGTATAAGCAAAAAGTCATTCCCTATTCACAAATTGAATTCATTGAATGCTTTATTCGAGACAGACTTGTTAAATTCAACATTCTCTCTTCAGATGATGCCTATGGGAATAAATTTGTTTTTAGTGACTTCATCGGCCTTTTTACAAAGAATTGGCAAAAATTGGAGATGGGGTCTCTGGATTACAGTTTGTTCGTTCAGTTGCTTGAAAAAGTACGTGTGGCTCGAAATACCATGATGCATTTTAGAACGCTGGACATTGCATCACGGAATTCTATTGAAGAAATGATTAGACTTTTAAACATAACTAAGTAAGGAGAAAAGTATGCCTAGAATACATGAGAACTATAAGTGTTCTAAGTGCGGCAAAATCTTGCATGAGGGTGATTCCGTTCTTGTTTGCATAGAATGCCGTCGCCCTGTATGTGAAGAATGCTGGAAAAAGGGTCAGCAACTATGCCCGATTTGCAAAGAAAGCATACAACCAGATGTAATAAAATAGCCAGTTTATCGAGGAATTTCTGAGGTAAAACTATGAAAACGTCAATCATCAAAAAAAGTTCATTGATTAGCGCTGCCTTTGGCATAGCCTTAATCTCTTCGTCATCTTTTGTCGGTTGCGGCAGCGGCGATGATAACGGAACTGACGCCGACACAACAGCCATAGTCCAGTTGGCTAAGGGATTAGGAGAATGTTCTGCTTCCAACGAGGGGGCCGTATTCTGGGATGAATCGGAAAACAAAGCCTATGTTTGCTCGATGGGAAATTGGGTTGATGACGCTCAAATTGACAACAGCTTGTCTTCGGAGCATAATACGGATGAATTAAGTGGTTCATCGAAAAATGATGAGATGATTAATAATCCAGATTCCTTGGGCTCAGGAATTTCTAGTAATAAAGAAAGAAGCTCAAGTTCTAGTGGAAATGGTGGTTTGTCTAGCAGTACCGTTTTATCAAGTAGCAGTCAAAAAACAATTTCATCTTCCTCTAAGCAGGATAATGCTTCTTCAAGCAGTAACTCAAAGAAAACCTCATCTTCAAGTATGGGGTCAAAATTTGCAAATGGGGTGCTTACAGATTATCGCGATGGGCATACTTATGGAGCGGTAACCATTGGTTCTCAGACCTGGATGTCGGAAAACTTGAACTTTGCCTCTGACAGTAGTTTCTGCTACAACAATGACGAAGACAAT
Source organism: Fibrobacter succinogenes (assembly GCA_902756345.1). Taxonomy (GTDB): domain Bacteria; phylum Fibrobacterota; class Fibrobacteria; order Fibrobacterales; family Fibrobacteraceae; genus Fibrobacter. The sequence goes on from CACVQR010000018.1 coordinate 18,133, forward strand.
TGTACAAAGTATGGAAGACTTTATAAATGGGCTGCCGCTGTGAATAAATCCGAGGAGTCCTGTGGCTTTGGAAATACATGTTCTTTGCCTTCGAAAAAAATTCAGGGTGTTTGCCCTAGTGAATGGCATTTGCCGTCAAAAGCCGAATTTGAAACTTTAATTTCGGCGATAGGAGGGCGCAACATTGCTGGAAAAATTCTCAAGGCCACAACTATTAATGGCTCTGATGACTTTGCATTTGCTGCGTTACCCGCTGGTTATAAGGCCGAAAGCGAAGGTTTTCTTAATGAAGGTAGTGGTGCCTATTTTTGGAGTTCTGAAGAGGGGGCTTACGGACTTAGTGCATACGAAATGTCGCTCAATAGCGCATCCGCAATTGCATATCTACAGACATTGGGCAAGTCCTATGCGGCATCCATTCGGTGCATTAAGGATGTTCCATGGAATCCCTATGTAATAAGCTCTTCAAGTAGTCAAAATATATCGTCATCGTCTCAATATACTTCTTCCTCATCTCAAAACATTTCGTCCTCGTCTAGTCAGAGCGTTTCGTCTTCTAGCACAGGATCTACGCTTGTTGATGATATTCTTACGGATTACCGTGATGGTAAGACATATAGGACCGTAAAAATCGGAAAACAGAGGTGGATGGCGGAGAATTTGAATTATAAGATATCCTATAGCGTTTGCTATGATAGAGACAACAGTAATTGCGAAATGTATGGACGGTTGTATAGGTGGCAGGCCGCTATGGGGAGTATTTGCGAAAGTTGCAGTGGTGTGTTTTCTGGTGGAAGAGTCAGGGGGGCTTGCCCGGAGCGCTGGCATTTGCCTTCAAAAGAGGAATTTGAAACATTGATAGAGGCCGTGGGTGGTATAGAGAACGCGAGTGTCCTGAAGTCATCCAGTGGCTGGAATGAGAACGGTAATGGCTCGGATACATTCATGTTTTCTGCGTTGCCTGTTGGGGAGTGTAATATAAATTCTGTTGAATGTCATAATAAAGGAAATTATGCGACTTTTTGGAGTTCTACTACAGAGGATTATTCTGCAGCTAAGGCATATTACTTTGTTCTCTATGCAAAATATCCGGCTGAATTAGATGCTGCAACGATTGGTAATTCCTATGGATATAGTGTTCGTTGTGTATATGACTTTGAGCGTTAGGGATAGTGACCCGTAGGGCGAAGACTTGCGGACGTCATTTATTTGATGCTTTAGGGTAGCAAGGCTTCGTTGCAAGAGCAATACGGGTGTGCCGCAGGTGCGCACGGGTTGCCTTGCAATATAGCCCGACCCACGAAGTGGGCGGACAGCACTTAACAACTTGTTGTTTAGTGCGCATGGCCACCAAGGTGGGGAACGCCCTTTCCTTACATTTCTGTTTATAGAAGTACAGCGGCTCGCAATTTGCAGGTCGCTTTTTTGTTTTCTGAAGTGGCGAAATTTATGTTGCTTGACAATGCCACGTTGTTTATGTATATTGTTTTCGTAATTCGACAATCCCTGCGACAGTCGGCATAGACCTTTCGGTCCGTACGTGCATCCGCGGTGGGGTCCATCAACCTTCTTGTTGATGCTGTTGGATAGCTGGCAGGAACACGACCTGCTCGAGTTCACCCCTTCGGGGGTGGCAAGTAACGCCGGGGAAAGCCCCCGCCAACAACATCGCAAGATCATCCCAAACATTCAAAAATCAACAAGGGCGTAATGCGTTCTGTATTCGCAGGCGAATTCCTGCTAACATGTTGAGGGCTTACTTCAACAAGGAGTTTTTATGTTCGAAGAAATTTTCGGAAAATTTAACGGGAGCCCAAACCCCAGCAATAACAACGGCATAGGGGATTTCGCCAAGACCCTGGAAGAAAAGGACGCTGAAATCAGACGGTTCAAGGAAATGGTTTTGCGGTGCCCGAAATGCAGAACAAAACTTCGTTATCCAAGGGGGTAAAACATGGAAAAAGTCCATTCTGGGAAAGTTTTAAGGTCACAATTTGTGACCTCCAAATTGTCGAATGCGCAAATCGCAAGCAAAATCGTGGTGATTCGCGATGTGCAGGTGATTATTGACCGCGACTTGGCCGAAATATACGGCGTGGAAACCAAAGTTTTCAATCAAGCAGTAAAGAGGAACATTGAAAGATTCCCAGAAATGTTTCGGTTTCAATTGAATGAAGATGAAACTCAAGAAATTGAAAGACTTTCAAGGTCACAAATTGTGACCTTGAACAGCAAGGGCGACCGCCGTGGTTCAAATATAAAATACCATCCCTTCGCTTTTACAGAACAAGGTGTCGCCATGCTTTCGGCTGTTCTTCGCAGCGAAAGGGCGATCAAGGTCAGCATTGAAATCATGAACGCGTTCGTGCAGATGCGACATTACCTGCGCGGCAACATCGCCATCGCAAACCGCCTTGACGCCGTAGAAAACAGGTTTAACGCAAGATTTGTTGAACACGACATCAAATTTGAAAAGATTGACGAAAATTTCTCGAAAATCTTCAATCAGTTGGATGCTTCGCCCCAAAGGGCGAAGGAGGGTGTATTCTTCAAGGGGCAAATCTTTGATGCTTACGCCTTTTTCCAAGACATCATAAAGACTGCAACAAAAGAAATTGTCATTATTGATGGTTATGTTGACTTGTCTGTTTTGGAAAGGCTTGCAGTAAAAAAGAAGAATGTTGCTGTAAAAATTTTCACGAACTCGAAAGCAGAATTGCAAAAAATTGATGTTGACCAGTTCAACACGCAATACCCGACCGCAGTTATGGACTACACCAAAAAGATGCACGACCGATTCTTGATTATCGACAATAAGGAACTGTATCATATTGGTGCTTCGCTTAAGGATTTAGGCAAGGCGTGTTTTGCGTTTGAAAAAATGGAGGATGCAAAGACCTTAATCCCGGCGATTCTGGCCGCATTATAAAAAACGGCCCGCAATTCGCAGGCCGCTTTTTGTTTAAGCGATCACTTTTACTTCATGTTCGTCTTGAAGAATTCGTTCAGCTTTTCGAAGGGAATTTTTTCCAGGTTGTCGTAGAGGTCAACATGGGAGGCTCCGGGGATGACGAGGAGTTCCTTGTTGCCGACGGTCTTGCTCCAGTTCTTGCTGGGGTCAAGCTTTGCGGGGACGTCCGCCTTCTTGCCGGTCATCTTTTCGAATGCGCCTTCGCCGAAGTAGCGGCTGTGGGCTTTTTCGCCGTGGATGATGAGCACGGGGTTACGGATTTCGTCGGCGTATGCGAGGAGCTTGGTGTTCATGAGCGAAGTGCCTGCGGAGGCGGCCCAGCCCTTGTTGCTGTTGAGGGAACGCTTGTGATAGCCGCGGGGGGTCTTGTAGTAGGCGTAATAATCCTTGACAAAGTAAGGAGCGTCGTCCGGGAGCGGGTCAATGACACCGCCGGCCAGGTCGTACGTACCGTTCTTGAAATCCTTGGTGCGCTGGGCCATCAGTGCCTTGCGGGCCTCGTTGCGGGCATCGGCGTTGTTTGCCGCATCGAAGTAGCCATTTGCGGATACGCGGCTCATATCGTACATGGTCGAAGCAACAGTCGCCTTTACGCGGGTGTCGATGCCGGCGGCGTTAATCGCCATGCCGCCCCAGCCGCAAATGCCGATGATGCCGATGCGTTCCGGGTCAACATTGTCGCGGGTCGAAAGGAAATCCACGGACGCCATGAAGTCTTCGGTGTTGATGTCCGGGCTGTTCATGTAGCGCGGCTCGCCGCCCGATTCGCCGGTAAAGCTCGGGTCGAATGCGATGGTCAGGAATCCGCGTTCTGCCATCTGCTGGGCGTAAAGGCCGCTGGACTGTTCCTTGACGGCGCCGAACGGGCCGGAGACTACGATTGCGGGGAACTTGCCGTTCACCTTGAGGCTCGTGTCCTTGGGAACGAACATGTCGGCGGCGAGTTCAATGCCAAAGTGGTTCTTGAAAGTGACCTTGGAATGTTCGACCTTGTCGCTCTTGGGGAAAACCTTGTCCCATTCGGCGGTGAGCGTGAGCTTGTTCATATTTTCTTCCTTTGTCTGTTGTGCTGCTTCTGTTGCGGGTGCGGCGGCTCCTTGTGCAGCGTTGTTTTCTTTTTCGGGGGAGCATGCCATCAGGGTGCATGCGGAAGCCACGGCAAGCGCCGCTTTTAAGAATCTAGATTTCATGATTTATCTCCTTATTGTTAAACTTTCTTTCCCATGGCGAACGCCTTTTTCAGGAGCGAGGAATTCTTCTTGACGTCGCCGGCACTTTCGGCTCCCGTGGCACAGAGGGCGCCCTTGAGCTTCACGCCGTCAAAGCAGGCAATCCACCCGCCAATGCCGCGCTTTGCGATGTTCATGGCTTTCGCGTCGGTGTCGGCAGCAGACGTGAGCAGGTAAATCTCGCGGAACTTGTAATCGCTAGAATAGAGGGAATTCGCGCGGTCGAGCATGGTCTTGAGCTGGCCGCTCATCTCGTAATAGTAAATCGGCGTCGCGAACACGATGACATCAGCCGATTCCATCTTCTTGGTGATGGCGGGAGCGTCGTCCTTGATGACGCACTTGCCCTTCTTCTGGCAAGCGAGGCAGCCCATGCAAAAACCGATCTTCTTGCCGCGCAGCGACTCGAATTCCACCTTGTTGCCCGCCTCGGCGGCACCCTTCGCGAACTCCTGCGCCAGGGTTTCGGAGTTGCTCCCCTTGCGCAAGCTGCTGGACAAGACCAATACTTTTTTCATAGGTTCCTCTCGGTTGAAGTCTTTACATGTCCAAATATACCTTCATTTTTCAGATATTGCAAATACTTTGTTTTCATAACTAGATATGCTTGTAAGGCATAGATTAGTATAAAAATAAACCGACCCAAAAGGATCGGTAAAGTATTACGCCTTGAACTGCTAAATCTCTTCGGCTGTCAGTTCCTCGATTTAACGCTTTTTTGTTAAGGCTTAACCCCCAAAAAGACCTTGAATAGGCGACTTGGTTATTACAATAGATTTTATTTCTTTAGATAAATTCTTACATTCTGATACTCCATGGCGAAATCCTTTTCTTCTAAAAAGTCCCTAGGTAGAACATTTATAGACGGGTTCATTTCCCGGTCATCTAGTTTAAAATTACTGACATAGATGATTCGATATTCGTCTTTTTCCTTGGAAAGATGGTCCTTCGCAAAATTGATTTCATTTGCAGACATCATGAAACTGCAATCATTTTCTTCATGACTCTTAACATCAATATACAGAAGTTTTCCGTCTTTCCCTCTAAGCAGAATATCGTAACCAAGTTTGTCATCTCCGTCTGTTTTTTCAATTCTTTCCGCAGCTTTAGATTTCCACTCCACCTTAAACTCTTGATTATTGAATAGTTTTCTTATATCGGGAATACTATTTTTACGCAACTCCGTCACAACTAATTTCTCGGCTTCATCGCCTTGGTTCTGCAGGTTACTACTATTAGATGCAGATGGTTTACGTGGATTCCTGTTAGGCGATTTTTGTCCGCTGCTTGAAAAATGCGGATCAGAACCTTCCAGTGTATTTCCATAATTGACAGAAATATCCACAGGAATGGATATGTAAGCCGGAGCGTTTTGCTTTCTTCGTGTTTCTTCTTCAAGCCATTTATTGAATCTATCTTGAACTATTTCTACATCAAAATATAAAAGGCTCTTGACTTTTGGATTCTCAAAAAATAGTTCTGGATTTGCAGAGGCTGTTGTTAATATTTTGCTGCGATTTTTTTGATATATGCCATCAACATTTTCGCATTTTGTAGATTCTTTTTTACTGAAATCAAATTTTTCTATCGAACAACCAAATTTTTCTTTAAAGATGTCTTTTATAGCCAATTCAGCATCAAATAAAACGGAATTCTCTATATTCGCTTTTGACACGAGATCAACAAGCGCTTCTTTATCGCTGCGGAATTGAAGTTTGGCATTTTCATCGGCATTTTCGCAGGAAATCCATAGGGCCCATTCAAATATGTTTCTTACTTCACTTTCCTCAAATTTTTGTTTCAGTTGTTTCCTATTGTAGTCAACAACGGTGATATTTTGTTGGTCAAGTACAGATTTCAAGTCAGAAACATCAAGATTATTCTCCTTCAGAAAATGGAATAATTTATCTTGCTCATAAACGCTTGGTTTAATTCCTGCAAAAAGGCGATCCAGAATTTTACCCATGCTACCAACATTGCAATTTTTTTCCTGGAAAAATTTTAGAATTACATTACCTTCAGAATTAGAAACAGAAAATTTCAATCTGCAATCTTCCAAGGCGTCTACATATCCATGTTGTTGAATCAACCCAATTCGAGTATCATCGTCACTTCTGAACAATTCCGAATATAGATTTATTCGCTCGCTATTTTCTGTATTAAGAATTTTTTTTAGGAGATCACCGATGGCAACGGATAAAGAATACTTGCTTAATTTACCATTCCCAACGTAAATGAAATAACGTTTGTTTTCTCCCTCCAATAGATGATATTCCCCGTCTTCCAATTCAATTGGATTTCCCAATTCATCTCTTAATTTTGAAACTAAATTAAGTTGCATATTCCTGAATTTGGGAATCATTATGTTTTGTAGAGAGTCTACTAAAAGGCTCAATACAAAAGGTATGTATTTCTGCCATTCCGTTTGAAAATCTGCGTCTAAATCAGAGATATCTTCATCTGAGGCTTTTATATTTTTTTCCCAATCCAAATTATAAGGCGAAACTTTGAATATTTCTGTAATAGAACTTATTTCTCCACTTTTTAGAGAAACATCAAATAGATATTTCTGTAATGGGTTCAAGACGGATGAACTACTGAAGAAAATGTCCTTAACAGGCTTATAGGAGGAATCTTTCTTGCATAAAAGCATACCTTTTTGTCTGAAGGTTTCTCCATCCTGGCTGTTCCTATATTTTTCTACATAAGATTTGTCCTTACTTAGGGCTTGAATGCAGTTGCTGTAAATGGAATGCGATAATTTTACACTTTCTAAAACATTTTCCAATGTTGGAAGTTTAAGAAGCAAATTGTAGAAACTTTTTGGGGAAAGATTCAAGTAATTTGAATTGCAACCAAGGTTTGTAAAAAGATACCTTAATGAATTTTCATCAATATCTACTTCCTTACAAATGTTTTTCAAATATTCGTCAGTGATAACTTCGGAAAGACAGGCTGTTTCTAAAGGGTTTCTTGACGCAAACTTGCACTCCGATGGGGCGTACTTTTTCTTGTTTTGACCAAGAGAAATCCATGGGGTAAAAGAAAAGACGTACCAAAGAAAATTTTTTGTCGTAATATCTAAGTGTCTATCATTTAATTTCTTGGAATTTGGCCTGTAATAAATTTTTACACGTTCTTCGGGAACCAAAAGATGTTGAATTATTTTCCCCGAATCATCTTTCTTGCCAAAAATCCATTTGAGTATTTCATTGGTTGGAATCTTTTCCAAAATATCATATATTTTTGTAACTGTTATGATAGATTCTTCGTTAAGGATTCTTTCTTCTGCATTCCCTTCTGCGTCAATCGCTCTGCTCAACTGAAGTTTTCCGTACTCAAAGTATTTCTTTTCACATTCTCTTGAAATCGAGTAGCGACTTAGCGTGCTTTCTGTTATTTCTGGTTCCTTAGCGAACTTAAATTGGTTCAAAAAAGACTTTAAATTATTCTTTCCCTCACTTTCCCCGTCAAAGAATAATATTGAAGGCTCACACAATTCAGCTTTTCCCGCTGCTTTAAGAAAAGGAATGAATGAGTTTTCTTCGTATGCATTTCCAAGAAAGATGTCTTTTGCACAATGAACGGTGTTGTCTGCACAGGGGAATATTTCATCAGAATTTGTCAAGCCATCGATTTTGTCATTTTGACGAATCCAACGGATAAATTCTACAGACCTTTCGTAATCATTCTCGATAGCATTTTTTAATGGAATAATCAGCGAATCGGCGCTGTACTCTCTAAAAGTAAATATTTTAAGACTGTTCAAATAATTGATGACATCTCTTTTATCCTCTTTTCTCTCTGTTTCCCTGTATAATTTTTCAATTTCAATTGAATCATCTCTTTTTAGTATAAGGACATTGTGCCATTTGGGGATAGATGTCAAATCTTCAGAAGGGGGGAAGAAAATTTGTTTATTGGTGGATGTAATCCAATTTTCGTCCTGGTCCTTTATGATTTTTGGAATATAATAAGTCGTCTTGAAAAAATTTAGCCACCATCTAAAACATTCAATTCTTTGACGGCTATTCCATTGTTCGGAGGAACTATCAATAATGTCCTTAATGTCACTCGTAGAATATTTATTGTCACCACCAATTAATTCTTCTAAAAATTTTGAAACTCTCGTATCATTAATAGCTTTGCATAGTAATTCAAATTGAGGCCCCATAAAAAAGGATGGGAAAGAATTATAAATACGCGGATGTTTCTCTATGGTGATAAAGTCACCATTAACATTTATCAGCGATAGTTTTTTTGAACATAAGTTTTTGTACTGTTGCTGGACATCCCGGATTTTCCATGCGGCACCATTTGGTGTCAGGAGCTTTGCTACAGTATTTTCATATTCTTTTTTGGTAAAATTATCTGTAACAACCTGTACATAGAAGTCCATCAATTTTTCAAAAATCACTGTGTTCAGTTGGTCGTTCTGAATGGTGCTTCTATTTTGCTCCAATAAGAATGTTGCGTGAAGAAGCGCAGGAACTGGACATTTCTCATTTTTTATCGGGAAAAATGTATAAAGGTTACTTTCGAACTGGCTGAAATCGCAAGGTATTGCAACCGATATTTTAAGGAGAGATTCTTCACCTTTATGCGCAATTCTTTCATCATCCCGCTTGAAATTGTAAAAGGATCTCTCCTCAATAACGGCACCTTCATTTTTGTAATCAATCTTTTTGAGACGGACCTTATTAAAACCATTTTCTATTGTTGTTTCTCTTTTAAACCCATAAAAATCTGAATCTGTTTTTATAGATATTTTCGTTATGTTCTGCAAAAAGAGCAAGACATTAAAATCAAACTCTTCTATTTGATTTTTTACATTCCAATCATCATTTTGCGTAGTTGGATCAATTACTATTTCTACAGTCGTATCATAATGTGGTTCTAATGCATTTTCAACCCAGTAAGGAGCCCAAAGAATGGGGAATGTTATTTGAGGCTTTGCTTTTATTTCGTCACGAATATTCTGATAATTATTTTTTAGGTATTCCAATTGTTCTGCAGCAAACTTTTTTGAAAACCCAAAAGAATAGTCTCCAGAAAAAATTTTTACTTCTTGTGCCCAGTTTAAAATCGAACGAAAACCAATTCCCTTGTTTCCGATATATTGCAAGCCTTTTCCGCTAACATTGCCTTGACTCAATCTTTCTACAGAATCTTTATCAAAAACAGCACCCTTATTAGATATCCGTAATATGTTACCCCTATATTCAATCAATACATCGTTTTGGAGCTTTTGTATGGCCTCTACACCAACATAAGCATCATCCGCATTTTGAACCAACTCTAGCAATTCTCGCCCGTGATAGCTTTCTGCAAGCGATTTATCGCTATTGTATTTTTCGGTAAGATTCTTTTTTGTAGGATGTTTTGTAAACATGTCCAAGCTATCTTTGAGCATGGCTTCAATGTGTTTTTTAGCGAATTCTTGGTCAGTCATTTTTAGAATAAGATGGGAGTAATTGTTTTATTTTAATATAAAAAATCAAAATTGGGCGGGCGGGATAAGCCCGGGGGTTTTAGGGGGCGGAGCCCCTTAGGCGAGGGGGAGCTGGAAGACGGCTTGGACGCGCAGAAAAGATCCTCGCCTACGCGAGGATGACGAGAGAAATTACGAGGATGACGAGAAAAGACGCGGGGATGACAATCAGCAGGACACGCGGACAAGGCGGCTGCAAGCAGGGGGATACCTCCCCCGCCAAATCAACCAGTTATTCCTTTCGGGTATTGTTTTTACAATTTCATACCTGCGGGGCTTGAATTTTGTTAGTTTTCGGGTATGGAACTTCGAGTTTTGCGGTATTTTCTGGAGGCGGCGCGGTTGGGGAATGTCTCGCGCGCGGCGGATAATCTTTGCGTGACGCAGCCGACGGTGAGTCGCCAGCTCAAGGAGTTGGAGGAGGAACTGGGCGAGAAGCTTTTCGAGCGCACGAACTACGCGATTCGGCTGACGCCTGCGGGGGAACTCTTGCGGGAGCGTGCGGAGGATATCCTTTCGATGGCGGACAGGACGGTGCAGGATTTCAAGTCGCTGAAGGAAGACGAGGTGGTGGGTGAAATTGCCATTGCCTGCGCGGAATCGCGGAACGTGAATTTTCTTTCGAAGTGCATCGGGATTCTCCGGGACGATTATCCGAAGATTAAGTACAACTTATATTCGGGCGACAGCGAGCGCGCCTTGGAAAAGCTGGACAAGGGCATTTTTGATTTCGCGGTGGTTGTAGACAACGTTGATTTGGAAAAGTACAACTGTCTTGCGGTGCGTTCGGTGGACCGCTGGGGCGTGGTGATGCGCCGCGACGACCCTTTGGCCAAGCGGGATTTTATTGAGCCGAGGGACTTGCTCGACAAGCCGCTGTTGGCGTCGCGCCAGGCGATGGTGGCGGATTTGCCGAAGTGGTTCGGCGACGATATTTCGAAGCTGAACGTGATTGTGGGGCTGGATCTTTCGTACAACGGTTCGGTGCTTGCCAAAGAGGGCACGGGCTACTTGCTCACTTTCGACGGCCTGGTGGATACGAGCCGCAGTTCGCGCCTGTGTTTCAGGCCGCTCATGCCCGAGCTCACCACCAACATGTACATCATTTGGCGGCGGGGCCAGCAGTTCACGCGGGCGGGCGAACTTTTCCTCGATACGCTCCGGCACGTGCTGGGGGAATAAAAAGAAATTAGAGGATTATTCTCATGATTAAAATTGAAGGATACAGTACAAAGTATATCAACGACGCGATTGAAATCTGGAACGATATTGTCGAAGACGGTGTCGCGTTTCCGCAAATGGAATTGTTGAACCCGCAAACTGGAGATGAGTTTTTCAAGTCGCAGTCGTTCACGGGGATTGCTCTTGATACGGATTCCGGCGAAGTGGTCGGGTTGTACATTCTCCACCCGAATAATGTCGGGCGCTGCGGACATATTTCCAACGCTAGTTACGCCATCAAGAAGAACAAGCGCGGCCAGCACATCGGCGAATTTCTCGTGAAAGACTGCCTTGCGAAGGCTAAGGAAATCGGCTTCAGGATTTTGCAGTTCAACGCGGTTGTCGCCACAAACACGTCGGCACTCAAGCTCTACAAGAAGCTCGGATTTACGCAGCTAGGCGTAATCCCCAAGGGATTCCTGCTCAAGGACGGAAACTACGAAGACATCATTCCGCATTATATCGAACTTTAAAACGATTATTTTCGGGAACCGTTATGGATATTTCATCGATAAGTTCATGAAATGCGGCAATACCCTACAAGAAAGTCTTACCAATATCATGGTAAATCTTGCATGTCCGGAAAGTGTTGAAACCATCAAGAATTTTACGATTCTTTCCACATTGCAGGAACGCCTGAAAGACACAAACGTTATTTCAGAAATTTTCCATGGAAAGATTCACGGTTGGAGCAAGGCGAGTCCTGTACCTTGTCGAAAACGTGAACGCGCAAATGACAAAGCTGGAACCAGTGCGGTGATGCAGCCCTTGCCGCCGTGGCATCGATTCTGAGTTCATCTGTTCGTAGTTTGGACCGCGTAGTACGTTACGGAGGCGATGAATTCTTGATCACGTTCAAGGGAATCAGCCACGAAGTGCTGAGAACCAGACTTGAACAGATGCGTGCCAAGGCAGAAAAAATCAAACTGCAAGATTACATTTTCTGATACCCTTTCCAAATTTGTAAAATCAAAATTTGTAATCGCAGCTTAGCAGGCTGCGATTTTTTCGTTATTATAACATTTTTTGGTTTAAAAACATCATTTTTAAGCCATTTTCGCGATTTTGATTATTTTGGCACGCCTTTTGCAATGGGTTGGGCAAAACAAGAAACAACCTCAACAAAGGATAGGAACATGAAGCTAGTTACAGCTTATATCCAACCCGAACGATTAAACATCGTAAAGCAAGAACTTTACGAAAACAAGATCTACAAGATGTCTGTCACTAATGTCCTTGGCTGTGGTCAGCAGCGCGGTTACAACCAACGTTTCCGTGGCGTGGTGACAGAGGTTAATTTGCTCAAAAAGATCTGCTTGAAGATTGCGGTAAATGACGAATTCGTGCAGCCCTGTATCGACGCTATCATCAAGGGCGCACGCACGGGAGCCATTGGCGACGGCAAGATTTTCGTCACTGAACTCGAGCAGTGCATCCGTATCCGCACCGGCGAAACTGGCCCGGAGGCGATTGGATAAGTATTAGTAGGAAGTAGACAGTAGACGGTAGGCAGTAGAATCACACAATTGATTTTCTACTTCCAACTTCCGACTTCCTACTGCCTACTTGTTTAGTTAGCAAACTATCAACTAAAAAAGGATTTAAACCAATGAACGCAGCAACACAAGTCGCAACCGTCAGCGACGCCATCTTTATGACAGAAAACATTTGGATCATGATTAGCGCCATGTTGGTGTTTATCATGGGCCTGGGCTTTGCCTGTGTCGAAGCGGGTCTTGTCCGCGCGAAGTGCGCGGCCAACGTCGCTTTCAAAAACATCGCGGTTCCCGCCATAGGTATCACGATGTACGCCGCCATCGGCTTTGCCCTCATGTACCCCGGAACGTTCAACGCGATTTCCGGTGTACTTGGATTTGCCGGATTCGGTATCGGTGACTGGGCAGACCCCTCCAAGTTCACCGCCGCCTACAACGGCCACTTCACCCTCTTCACCGACTGGCTGTTCCAGGCGATGTTCGCAGCAACCGCAGCAACCATCGTTTCTGGCGCCGTCGCCGAACGCGTGAAGCTGAACTCCTTCCTCGTCTTCACCATCATCTACGTGGCCTTCGTCTACCCCATCGTGGGTAGCTGGACATGGGGCGGCGGCTGGCTTTCTACCATTGGCAAGGCCGGTTTCCATGACCTCGCCGGTTCTACGCTCGTCCACTCCGTGGGTGGCTGGGCAGCTCTCGCTGGCGTCATGATTCTTGGACCGCGTATCGGCAAGTATGTCGGCGGCAAGGTGCACGCAATTCCGGCCCACAACATTCCGCTTGCTACCATCGGCGTGTTCATGCTGTGGTTCGGTTGGTGGGGATTCAACGCCGGTTCCGCCCTCTCCGGCGACCCGAAGGCAACCAGCTGGATTCTGGTGACCACGAACCTCGCCGCTGTCGCAGGTATCATTACCGCAACACTCACGAGCTGGATTGTATCGAAGAAGCCGGATGCCACCATGGCCCTCAACGGCTGCCTTGCAGGCCTCGTCGCCATCACTGCCGGTGCAGACGTGGTAACCCCGCTTTCTTCCTGGATTATTGGCGCCATCGCCGGTGTGCTCGTCGTCGGTGCAGTCTTTATGTTCGACCGCTTGCACTTGGATGACCCGGTCGGCGCACTCTCGGTTCACCTGGTGAACGGTGTGTGGGGTACGCTCGCTGTCGGTATCTTCGATATCACTGGCGACTACACCCTCGGCACTCAGGCCATCGGCGTGATCGCTTACGCGGTTCCCTGCTTCGGTGCTGCAAGCCTCATCTTCTACGCTATCAAGAAGACCATGGGACTGCGCGTTACCGAGCGTCAAGAACTCCGCGGCCTCGACCAAAGCGAACACGGACAAGAATCCTACAGCGGCTTCCAAATCTTCAGCAACATGTAATCCATACACTCTAGCAAAACGGATACATCAAACGACCCTGGCGTTTGCCAGGGCCGTTTTTTTTATAATAAAAAAGACCGCCAAAATCGACGGTCTCAAATCTATCCGATTTTGTGTTATCTCCGTGAGCAACAAACGCCTCGTATTAACGAGGCGTGGTTGCGACCTTTGGCCACTTAGCACTTTAGTGCTTATGTGGATATGGCCCCCCTTGCGGGGGTAGCGAGGCGATATCACATTTTTATTTATGCGATAGAGCCGAGCGGTTATCTTAGGGCTTTGCGAGCAGAACGCATCAGGTTCTTCAGCTGCTTCTTGTCGAGCTGCGGCACTTCGGCATCCTTCTGGGCGCGAGACTTGGGTGCGCAGTCTTCGCAAAGATGCTTAGTCACCGTTCCAAAGCTTGCCGCCCCGTTACTTACGCTCGTTTCCTTAAAGCGGTACGGGCGAAGCAAAGCTTCTTTCTTGCACTTGTCGCAAATACCCATCTTGGGTTCTGCGGGTTCACGCTTGCGTTCCTTCTTGGGAGCGTCACTGGTATCTTCCCAGGCCTTGCTCTGGGCTGCAATCTTGCGTGCGAAATGATCGTCTGTCAAGCTCATGTTTACCTTCCTTTATTTTAATTCTCTTTTTATAAAGTCGTACAGGAACAACGCCATAAACGTATTGCATATAGAAGTCGGGTTGCCTTCTTCGGTATAAAGGCTACGGCCGAACTTGCCGCGTTCCAGCTGTTTTTCCTTGAAATCCGCCACATAGGCGGCAAAATCCAAAATTTTCACCCGTTTTTCATCTTTCTGCTGCAGTCCGCGAATGCAGTCGTTCAACGCCGTCAGCTGGGAGGGCGCCGCCGGGAACATGTCTTCGGGAATGGTCAAAAAATGAATGGGCACAAGCGTCTTGCTCAAGATTTCGTTCGCAAGCGTTTCGTAGGCGGTAAAGACGCCCATGTAGTCCTTGCCACCGCGCTTGAGCTCCTTGAGTCCAAGGCCAACTATAATCCGCCCCGCCTTTTTGCCGATAATGTCGGCCGAGGCTCGGTCATAAAGTTGTTGCAATGTCTGGGGGGCAGGCGCGTTTATAGAAAACTGGACAGGTCTGTTGGCTTCGCGACAGAGAAGTATTTCGGCAAAGCGGTTGGCAGCCTCGCCCTGTTCTCCCAAAAGTTCATCGCCTATAATCAGTATCCTGTTTTCCATTATATATATAATCTACACTCTTGAAGCCCTTTTGACCACAGAAATCGACCAAAAGCCCTCTTTTTTTTGCCTTTTTTTGACAATATGGCCATCGGCGACTAGGGCTCCAGGCACATTCTCGATAGGCGACCCTTCGTCCAGGTAGATTTCCAGTTCCGCCCCATCAGGGAGCCCGGACATCACCAGACGGCTGCGCATGGCATTATTCGGACAAACGACCCCGCGCAGGTCCAACAGCGTCGGTACCCCACCTTTCAGGGTTTCCGGCAGGGGTTCCACCTTGGTCCTCTCACAAAAATCGGCAATTTCGGGGGCAAACCTCGCAGGCGAGTCCAACCACATTCCCAGGGGGTAGTCGGACAGATTCGCCGCTAGCACCCGGGCAAGAGCTTCTTCGGGGGCTATCGTAACTAAATTTTCACGTCTGTACCACTCCGAACAGGCGAACGAAATTAGCTTTCTGAGCGCAATTTCGAAGCCTGGATTCCCTTTTTGAGCGTCCATCCATTTTTCAAGTGCATGTTTTTCGTTTTTTACAGACATTTGGCACTTATATTTGATAAATTTTTCAATAAAATCTCTGCCACAATGTAGCAAACTTCCGTGCAGGTTTCTATATTTGGCCGCAAGTTCCGAATGGAGCAAAAGGTTTTACATATAGGTTATACGGTTTTATGGCAATCAGTACAATCCTACTCGACATCATGTTCGTTGTCTACGTTATCGCGGGCATCGGGCTTGTCATCTACGGTTTTAGCTGTTACTATAGCATCTACCTGTTCTTGAAGAACAGCCGCACCACACGTCTTTCCGACCGCAAAAAGATTCTGCAGTTCTACCGCGAACATTCTATGGACGAGTTGCCGCAGGTGACCACCCAGCTCCCTGTCTTTAACGAAGCCAACTGTGTCGAACGTCTGCTCGAAGCCGTCTGCGCTATCGACTACCCCAAGAACAAGCACGAAATTCAGGTTCTCGACGACTCTACCGACGAATGCTACGAAGTTGCCAAGAAAAAAGTTGCAGAACTCGCCGCCAAGGGTTACGACATCAAGCTGATTCACCGCACGAACCGCTCCGAATTCAAGGCCGGCGCCCTTAAAGAAGCCATGGAAGTGGCCAAGGGCGAATTCCTCGCCATTTTCGACGCTGACTTCGTGCCCGAGAAGGACTTCCTACTCAAGACGATCCCCTACCTGGTGATGGACGATCAGATTGGTCTGGTCCAGGGTCGCTGGGGCCACTTGAACCGCACCGAATCCGGTCTTACTCTCGCTCAGTCTATCGGTATCGACGGCCACTTCGTGGTGGAACAGTCGGCACGCAGCTGGGGTAAGCTCTTCATGAACTTCAACGGTACCGCCGGCGTGTGGCGCAAGCAGGCCATCTACGGCGGTGGCGGCTGGGAAGGCGACACCCTGACCGAAGACATGGACCTTTCTTACCGCAGCCAGCTCGCCGGTTGGAAGATGAAGTTCGTATTCGACGTGATCGTTCCGGCCGAACTCCCCAACGACATCAACGCCTTCAAGGCACAGCAGTTCCGCTGGGCAAAGGGTTCTATCCAGACCGCTATCAAGATTTTGCCGCGCGTGCTCAAGGCCAAGGTTCCTCTCCGCGTAAAGATTGGCGCTATCCTCCACACGACGCACTACTCCATTCACCCTTGCATGTTGTTTACCGCCCTCTGTGCTTGGCCGTTGCTCGCCTTCTTTGAACCGGTCGCGCACCTGCCGACCTGGGCCTACACCGTCGGTTTCAGCTTTATCTTCCTCGCCGCAATCGCACCTTCTGTTCTTTACTTTGTGGCACAGCGCTGCTCCGGCTACACCGGTTGGAAGATCCGCCTGCTCAGCCTCCCGATCCTCATGGCTCTCGGTGTCGGCATTGCAGTGAGCAACTCCCGCGCCGTGTTCTCTGCCATAATCGGTGCCAAGGGCAGCTTTGTCCGCACCCCGAAGAGCGGCGGCTCCAAGAAGAAGGCCAAGAGCCACTACGCCCAGAAGTTCCCGTGGCAGGCAGTTGTTGAACTCGGCGTCGGCATCTACTGCATCTTCGGTCTTTTGGAATACATCGGTGCGCAGAAGTTCATTATCGGACCGTTCCTCGCCCTCTATTCCGTCGGTTTCCTCTCGGTGAGCGTGCTATCCTTCATGCACTACATCGGAAACCTCATCGAAATGCACAAGGCCCGCGCCGCCGAAAAGGCCGCAGCCAAGGCAGAAAAGGCTACCGCTTAATTCTAGCGCCAAAGCAATAAGGATTTATCCGCCGCAGTTCCTCAAGGATTGCGGCGGTTTCTTTTTGATAGTCGCCATAAAGGTGCAAGTAAAGATTGTGGTAGGCCCCGTAGACCTGGAGTGCCACAAGCGACAAAGTCGAAGCGGCCACGACTGCAACCAGGAGTTCTATCAGGGTAAAGCCTCTCACCGCACGCATCGCACAAGCCTCCGAAAAACAGGTGCTTTAGGGTCGGTCCGCACACGAGGCGTGACAACGGATGCATTCAGCCAGACGATTTGTCTCAGGCCCGGGATCGTTTCGAGGGAAACCTGGATTGTGAAGGCAAGCGCCTCGCTGAACGCAAACGAAGTATCGCGACAATCCGGCGGATTTTGAATGAAATATTCTACCGCATTGGCGGCTTCAAGCACCGCGCGGGCCTGCGCGCGTTCTAGAGTCCGGATGCGGTTAAAGCCGTCCAAGTACCGCCCGAACACAAAAGCGCCCGCAGAAAGCACCGCCAGTGCCACGCAAACCTCCATCAAGGTGAATCCAGGTTTTCTTTTCATCATACACATGCATTTTCCCTTGTCTTCCCGGCCTTGAGCCGGGATCTCCTTTGATGTTTGCAAAAAAAAAGAATGTAGACGTAATAGTTATAATTCATTTTCATTTCCTAAAATGCGTTGTTCTCGGTTTGAAGAGGAGATCCCGTCCCCGTTCCGAGGATCATATCCACTAAGCAGCAAAGCTGCAAGTGGCTATTGTCATCTACGTGCGGGAAGACAAGCCTACCGCAAGCTCCATTGGAAGGGGCGCAAGTCACCGTCAATAAAGTCGGGAATCAAGACGGAATCCAGTTTTAAGTCTAGCGGCAGGTTCGCCGATTCAACCGCCATCACAAAAGAAGGATACCGCATTCGGACTTCGCCCGCCCCATTCGGGAAGGCAACCTCGTGCCGGGCGATGGCGACGCCCGAAAACTCCACGCCTCGAGAAATCTCGATTCGGTCCTCGCTAAAAGCCTCCAGCCACTTGATTTTGACAGCCCCCCGCAGGAGCGATTCGCGCAAGTAAACAGGCCCTCGGGCATATACGCGCAAAGTATCGAAGTCTGCACTTCCGCGAATCTCGATTGAACCGTCGGCGACGAATCGGCCTGATGAAATTTCGCCCTCCAAATCAAGCGTTAAATCGCCATCGAGAACTTGTAAAGCCTTCGAGGGAATGCGCCCGGCATCTCGACCGAAAACGCGGCGGTTGCCGGACTTGATTTCGAGCTGGAGAGGGGGCTTGACCAGCATGATTTCACGATTCAGTTGTTGCTTGAAACCCTCATAAATTTCATGCCGAAGCTTGGGCGACTTGAGCATGTTGCAGGCGCTGTCGCAAGCGATTCCTGCGAGCACATGAAGGCGCGACTCGCCCGTCGGTACAGCTAAATTTGCCGACAGATCGGCCCAAGGGCCAAGCCGCGAGCGTTCGACTTTCGGGAGCGCAAAATAGCCCTCGGGAAAGCCTTCCAAGTGCGCAATCAGCGCCGATTCCGCATCATAAATCCGCTGTTGCATTTGGGCACGCCGCAATGCCACACGCTGCAGGCTTCCCGGCATTTGCAAAAGCGACGTCAACAAGAGCGTCACCGCCAAAATAATTCCTAGAACAAACTGCAGGACTGCACCTCGCTTACCCATGCCATAATCAAGGTCCATGCGCACCCACCTTCTTTACGACAGTAGAATCGCCGCAGGCCAAAGCAACCTGGTCGCGACCAATTGCTAAGACTTCAAACGAGCCTAGAGAATCTCCGGCCGTAATTTCTTTAGGCTCCCCCGCCATCGCGACGACCGCAATCTCTTCGCCCACGACACCTTTCAAAAAGACCTCTGGCAGCAGGCAAATCGGCTTACGCACCCGCGGAACACTCGATTCCGGCAGTTCTACGACAGCATTCCAATCCGGCGAAACCTCCAGCATCGAGATTTCCGGCATCGACAATTCTGGCGGAACGACATCTGCCACATTCGACTGCAAATCACTCTTCAATTTCGCGCCAAGCTCCCCAAATTTACCAAGCAACATGGCGAGCGCAAGAATCAAGAGCCAACAAGTCTTGCGTCCAAGTATTGTACCCACAAGTTCCGCAACGCCCGTCGTCGCTTTCACTTCGGGCTTGCGCAGATCGTGCCAGCGCCAAAAAGAATCTCGCGAAGCGCGCTTGAACAACGCCTGCGAAGAAAAATCTTGCGAAATAATTCCTTGCGTAAAGTCGCCTTGCAGAGCGATTTCTTGAAAATGCTCCGCCCGCGAAAACAGCGCATCGCTTTCCAAAAAACGCCGGAACCGAGACAAGGCCAATTCCAATTTTGCATGACCCCCTACAAAATCTTCGGACCAGTGGCAAAGGCGGCCTTCAAAGAATACAAGCACGAACAGTCGACCTTCGGCATGAGCATAACACAAGTAATTGCCGGCGTTATCGCTTTCGTGCAACTTGCGAATCTCTTGGTCTGCCGCCGCCGAAAGCCAAATCTGTTCGGGCAACACTCGCCGGCTGATTTTTTCAAACGTTATTTTTTCAAATGTTCTTTTTTCAACGGGCTTTTCGACAAGCGCCACCAGGAATCGGGATCGCCTTCCCTCCGACGAATTGAAGGAGACCAAATGCCAAATCCGGTAAAAGCCACCACATTCCTGCAGGCGGCGGCTCGTGCGCGGAAATTCCATTTCAAACATGCGTTCCAGTTCCGCCTGCGCCGGGATTTCATCAAAGGTCGTCATGCATTCCCAAGTCAAGAGTTTCGCCTCCACCGGAATTGCCCCCGTGTACCGCAAACGCAATAACAAACCAGCCATATTCAAAATCATAGTCCCGCCTTTTCTACGTGCGGCGTGATGAATATGGCAAGTTCATTTTCTTCTTCCTCTTCGGAGGTGTAGCTGAACAAACGCCCAAGCAAAGGAATACTCCCGAGAAACGGCACCGCTGAGCGAACCTCTGATTTACTCTTGCGAATCAGGCCGCCCAGGCAAAGCGTTTCGCCATCGGCAAGCACCACCATCGTCTTCAAGTTTCGGGTACTAATGTCGCGCGGGCCATCGCCGGAGCTGCGCCCGGCTGACTTGATTTCGGGAGAAACCTCTAAGGTGATTCTCCCCTCTTGCGTCACCGAGGGCGTGAGTTCCAACGAAATGCCATCGTTGAACGAGCGGTAATCTGTAATCGGGTAACCATCGGCAGACACTTGGCTCACCAAGTAGTAGACGGTATTTGTTACATTGAGTTCGGCCTTATTGCCGTTGAGCGTGGTCAAGCGCGGGCGCGCGAGGACCTCGGCCTGATTGTTTTCTTCGAGCGAGGCGAGCTCCAGTTCAAAGCGGTCGGGCAAGAGCCCGATTTTACCGAAAGCGCCCGCCGCCGAAAAATCCTTGCCCATAAAATCGAAGTAGCCTCGCGCGCCAAGATCGCGTTCCGCGGTCTTACGCGTGGCACCGCTATGCAGCCCGATTTCGAAGCCACGCCCGCGCTTGAATTCCACCACGATGCAAGAGAGCGTCACCTGCAGCGCCGGAATATCAATCTGCTTGAGCAAATCCACCGCCATCTGGATTTCAAAATGCGAACCGCCCAGCAAGAGCGCATTCTGTTCCTTGATTTCGGTCGCCACGAAGTTCGGGCTGGGCGCAAACTTGCCCAAGTACGCAAGCGCACGTTCGCTATGGACATGCCGCAGCGGGTAGAGCTTACTCGCCGAAAGCGCCTTGTGCGTGCCACCCTCGCTCACGTACAAGGTCTTGCCCTCAAGCGCAAAGCTGTAACGACGCCCCTTGAACAGCGACTCAATCAAGCATTCAAGCGTCACCGCATGCAATTTAAGCCGCATGCTTTCGCGGATGTCGCCGTACAGTGCCAAGTTCAATTCCGCAACTTCCGCAAGTACATTCAGCGCCTGCGCCAAATCGCCATCGTTCACCTCGGCGCTGTACAAGTCGCCGTCCTTGTAAATCCGGATTTTATCGCTCGCTTCGCTTGATGCCTTACCCGCAGAACTCAACCGCGGGCTTTCCACACGCAAGATTGCGCCTTCACGCCAAACCCGAAAACCATGTACAGACATTATAGAGCGAAATGCCGCCTCGGCCGGCATGGAGCGAAGCTCGCCCGTAATACGGCCTTCAAGCCCGGGTGATGCCAGAATGTTCAGGCCGGAATTCAGGGCAAACTCGCGCACGAATTCGCCCACTTCTTTGTCCTTGACCGACAGCGTTACAAGCGTGTCGCGCAGGGAAAACTCATGCTCGCCGCGAACACTCGCCCGCCGCACATGGAACACGGATTCCTGCTGCACCAGTTCAAGCCCGTGGGCGGAACACAGCGCGGTCAAGGCATCCAGTACGCCCACGCCGTCCAAGTGAAACGTCACCTTCAAATCGAGGGCGTCATCCACCAACACGGGGGTTTTGTACGCAAGCGAAATCAGGCGCACCACCTCGGCGATAGGCGTATCCACGAAATCCAGTGTCACCGATTTTTCGGCGCGCTCGACGGCATGCGTTTTAGCGCGCTCGACAGCCTGCACGGGCGCGAAACAGAATAAAGCCCACAGCAAAACAGGGGCAAATAGCAATTTATGGGGCAAAAATCCCTCGGGAACGGCAATAACCCTGCCCGGGATATAAAAAAGATTCCCAATTCGGCGAATCGGACTCAATTTACAAAAATAGAAGACCAAAGCCCAATTCGGTCCAAAAATTCCGTTTTGGAGTTGTCAGTCTTTATGCATTTTTGTAGATTTATGCATAGAAAAACTTAAACCCGTTTTTTCAGCGCTTGGGAATGCTCAAAAACGCGACATTCTTTTTGGTGCCGAAAACATCAAGGAGCCTACATGGCACATTATCTTTTTACTTCTGAATCCGTATCCAAGGGACACCCGGACAAAGTCTGCGACCAGATTTCCGACGCTATCCTCGACGCTTGCCTTGCTCAGGACCCGAACAGCCGCGTCGCCTGCGAAACGCTCGTGAACACGGGCCTCGTCGTGATTTCCGGCGAAATCACCACCAAGGCCGTAATTGACTACCAGCAGATTGCCCGCAAGACTATCAAGGGCATCGGTTACGTGAATCCGGAACTCGCCTTCGACTACAAGGGCTGCTCCGTGCTCGTCGCTATGGACAAGCAGTCCCCCGACATCGCCCAGGGCGTGGACGCCAAGGCCGCCGACGGTAAGGAAGACGACAAGCAGGGTGCCGGTGACCAGGGCATGATGTTCGGTTATGCCGTTAAAGAAACCAAGGAACTGATGCCGCTCCCGATCAGCCTCGCCCACAAGCTCATGGAAGAAATCCAGAACCTCCGCGAAAAGGGTAAGATCAAGTGGCTGCGCCCGGATGCCAAGTCCCAGGTGACGGTCGAATACGACGAAAACGACAAGCCCGTGCGCGTGGACACGGTCGTGATTTCTACCCAGCACGACGAATTCGTGAACGGCAAGGAACTCAAGCATTCTACAATCGAAAAGGAAATCATCGAAAAGCTCATCAAGAAGGTGATTCCGGCCAAGTTGCTCGACAAGAAGACCCGTTACCTCGTGAACCCGACCGGCAAGTTCGTGGTCGGTGGTCCGCACGGTGACTGCGGCCTCACCGGTCGTAAGATTATCGTCGACACCTACGGCGGCATGGGCCGCCACGGTGGTGGTGCCTTCAGCGGCAAGGACCCGAGTAAAGTCGACCGCAGCGCTGCCTACGCCGCTCGCTACGTGGCAAAGAACATCGTCGCCGCAGACCTCGCCTACCGTTGCGAAGTGCAGCTCGCCTACGCTATCGGTTACAGTAAGCCGGTGTCTGTGTTGGTGAACACCTTCGGCACGGGCAAGATCAGCGACCGCGAAATCGAAGCTCTCGTCGCGAAGACCTTCGACCTTTCTCCGGCCGGCATCGTGAAGATGCTCGACCTGAAGAAGCCGGGTTACCAGGCAACAGCCGCGCTTGGCCACTTCGGCCGCACGGGCGCTCGCTTCACCTGGGAAAAGACCGACAAGGCTGCAACTTTGAAGAAACTCGCAAAAATCTAAGCGACTTTCTCAAGATTGTCTTCCCGGGCTTGACCCGGGATCTCCTTTTACGGCCTATATGACATTTGGGTACCTAAATTTCTCGTAACCCTTTGATTTATAAGGCGTTGTAGCAAATTTTTCTTTTATGGGAAAAATTTGCTTTTTTTG
>CACVQR010000019.1 GCA_902756345.1 Fibrobacter succinogenes
ACTGGTCGTATTCCGCGACTCTCTTTATTACCTGTTTTGTCTTCATTGGCACTACTCCTGCTTTTTTGAGTAGTGTCAACTTTTTTCAGTATAAGACACTCCTTTTTCGCCGCCCCTCCATGAACGCGCTATTCGCCTTTTTTCCGAATGAGCCGTTTTGTAGTATGCATTTCTTTTTGCAGAAGGCGCATGCGCTCTTCCAACAGTTCCTTCGAAGGCAACGCATCTTTGATGCGGATGTTGTTGTATGTTGCGACCCCCATCGGCGTGCCCAGCCCACGGAAAGACCACTGTACATCGGTTGAATCCATGTTGGAACAAATCAACAGCCCGATTGTCGGATTGTCTTCGGGTGCCTTCAGCAACTCATCTACCGCGTTCACGTAAAAGTTCAGTTTGCCAACAAACTCCGGCTCGAACGGCTTTGCCTTCAGTTCGCAGGCGACGAAACAGCGCAAGCGGATATGGTAAAACAGCAGGTCGATTTTGCGGCTTCGTCCACCTACAAGAACCTCCTTTTGCCGTCCAATGAAGGCAAAACCCGTACCCATCTCGAGCAAAAGGTCGGTGACATTCTTCGTAAGAGCCTCTTCCAATTCGGCTTCGTCGTAAATTTCGTGACCAACAGTAGCAAAGCCGAAATCGTAGTTCTCTTTCAGCACATCTTGAACCAGTTTGCTCTGCA
The DNA here is from genome assembly GCA_902756345.1 of Fibrobacter succinogenes. Taxonomy (GTDB): domain Bacteria; phylum Fibrobacterota; class Fibrobacteria; order Fibrobacterales; family Fibrobacteraceae; genus Fibrobacter. Next base: position 686 of record CACVQR010000019.1, read on the forward strand.
AATCGGGCAGTTTTTCGGTAAAATTGTTGACTATCTTGCCTTGGTGGCTGTAAAGATCTGCCTTGATGCAGTTCTGAAGTGCAGGGCGACTTAATCCCTTATCAACAACCTGGCGAATATAGAAAAGAGCCTCCTGAATACTGTGACATTTGGTTATAATATCTACATGTTGCCCCCAAGGGACGCAAGTAAATATGGAAGGTAAGGTTCCTTCATTCTGCATAAATTTAGCCCGTTCTAATTCTCCAACGGCCCGTTGGAGTTTTTCGCTTTCTAATTCTGCAACGGGCCGTTGCAGTTTTTGCACAGCCTCTTTCTGCGTGTAGAAACAGTACCATTTCTTCATATACCACAGATTCGACACAGAAAATCCGTCTGCATCGGGAAATTCCCGCCGCAAATCCAGACTGAGTTGCTTCACGACTCCCGAACCCCAGCGCTCTTCGGCCTTTTTGCGCACCAAGTCCCGCCCCAGCAGCCAGTTGAACTGCAGTTTTTCGGCATTTACCTTGATGACCGCCTTTACCTGTGCCGAGCGGTAACGCTGCCTTAGTTCCGTAATCCACTCGATGTAATCAGAATCAATATGGATATTGTGAGATTCAATCTTTCGATTTCTCATAAAAGACCTCTCTTTAATAACAATACAAAGGCAAAAATACGCAGATACACAACGTATGTTGAGCCTTATATTTCTAGTTTTTATGGGATGCTCTTGCGGTGCTGTTGGCGGGGGCCTTCCCCGGCGTTACCTGGCGCGGCTTTCGCCACACACTCGAGCAGGCTGTTTCTCCTGCCAGCTATCCAACAACATCAACAAGAAGGTTGATGAACCCCACCGCGGATGCACGTACGGGCGCATGGCCTATGCCGACTGTCGCAGGGATTGTCGTAATCTCAAGTCGAGCGCGCAAGAATGAATCTGCACACCCGTTCACTAAATATACATCCTCGCGCGGCCCCTGTCAAGAGATTTCTCGAAAATTAATTGCGGCGAATTCGCCATAACGAATAAGTCATTTTCTGTCACTAGCATTATCTATCTTTCGGGGCGGAGGCACTATGGAAAACGACACGTTCGGCGGCGCGATACTCGCATGGGTCAAGAGCGCAAAGGCGTTCCTGAAAGTCCAGGCGGGCACGGGCGACAACCTGCTCGAAGAAGACATTCGGGAAGGGTTCACCGACTATTGCCTATGGTCCACGTTCCGGCCGGAATGCATCGACACCGACGGCGAGCTTGACATGGAATGCCTGGACAGCGGCATGGTCCTGTTCAGGGAAAACTGCACCCCCGGAGAGGCGCTGGAATCGAGCTGCCGGCAAGCCTTCGGCACCGTCTTCGACAAGGACGACATCGCGGTACTGATGGAAGAATGACGCCGCCTTTTCACTTGGTGGGGGAAGCATCCCCCTGCCTGCAGCCCCGGCCAAGGTCCCTGAGCCTGCCGAAGGGCCGGGTCTTCCGGACACCCCCTCTCCTAAGGGCTCCGCCCCTAAAACCCCGGATGCTGGAGCCGAGCCGCGGAAATTTCTGCATTACAACTATATTTCAGAATATGAGAAGAAATACAAAAGCAAATCACTCCTTTCCACAATGCTTAATTAAACAGTGGATAAATAACTCCGTTGATAAATATCCGAATGCATTGCAAATATGTGACAAAGAGCTCAATTTAAGAAGAAAAGAAGCGCATAATATCTTCTTTGAAAAAAATCAGTATACGCAAAATACAGAAACACAAACAAGCAAGGATGACGACCAGCTTTTCAAATATATAAGGGATATCGAAGCTGCAGACAACATCAACGAGAAAGCAAAAATCTTTCAGGATACTAGTTTTTTGCAATTGGCTTACAAGCTCCTCTGCAGGACAAAAACTATAAATAATCTTTTTGTTAAAGGAACTTACGAGAACTTAACTTTTGCAAAGGAACTGTATACACCTGGGAGAATTCTACCAAATGGTCTTACGACGGACAAACTTTTGAGGCAGACCGTAAATTTCCATTTGCTGGTAGAGGGCAATGACGATTGGGCGAAAATAGATTACCATTTTATGGTTAATCGCACAAACAAAAGGTTTGTTCTTGCTGACAATATTAAGGATAAATTAATTATAAGTTTTTCTCCAAATCTCTGTGTGGGCTATTCCTCAAATGGGCAAAATGGGGGTAGAATCTCTGTTTTTATCCATGAAATTGAAGACGACGGCTTTGTTATGAAACTGAACAAGAAAATGCTAGAAGGCTGCGACAAATTCGTTGTTTTTTATAAAAAAAGCGATTTAGGGATAGTTTAAGGGCCAAAATGCGATGAACCGCGACCTGAAGCTGGGTCTCATTGAACCCTAAAAGATATTCACTGCATAAATTATATATTTGTATTAGCTAGAAAAGATCTTAATGCGAAAACAGATACTTCCAATGAGAAACAAAAAACAAAATAAAATACAACACAAGAAGCAATTCAAGAAGCCTTTTAAAAAAAAAGGGAAAAAAATTATTGTACCTAAACTAAGAGTTTTTGAAGCATTTGCAGGAATCGGAGCTCAACATTCAGCTTTAAAGAGATTAGGTATTAATTTTGAGATTTCCGGAATTAGTGATTGGTTTATTGATGCCATAGAATGTTATGCGGCAATTCATCACGAAAATGATGTGGTAACTGTTCCGCAACAGAAAGAAAAAGTTCTAAAATATTTAGAACGAATGACATTTAGCAAAGATTCTGTGCATTCATGTAAACTAGGAAGCCTATCCGAAGACGATTTGCGTGATCTATATCGTTCTAATAAGAAATGCAAAAATATTGGTTCTATTTTAGATATAAAACCTGAAGAAATGCCCCCGACAGATTTACTCGTATATAGTTTCCCATGCCAAGATTTGTCCACTGGCGGACTTGGCAAGGGGATGAAAAAAGGGTCTGGCACAAGGTCTGGTTTATTATGGGAAGTAGAACGAATATTAAAAGGCCTTAAGGATTTAAATAGGTTGCCCGAATATTTACTACTTGAGAATGTGCGAACAATAAAAGCCGATTCGAATATAAATGATTTGAATCAGTGGTTGTCGTTCCTAGAAACATTAGGTTACCAGAATGATGATTGCATGTTTTTAAATGCGCTAGATTTTGGTGTTCCTCAAGACAGGGAGCGAGCTTTTATAGTTAGTCATCTTGGAGAAAAACTAAACATTCCAGAGAAAATAAAATCAAGAATGCAGCCGCGGGAATATCGATTTGAGGATTTCTTTAGAAATGATTACAATAATCCAACGCTTAAGTCTGAAGCTGATAAAGCACAGCTGAACAAAACCCCTTCACGTGAAAAAATGTGGGAAATAAATGGACGTGAACTAAATGCTGATACTATCGTTAGGACAATTACATGCAATATGGATCGGACACACTGTGCGGCATTATTCCGGTATAATGGCGCGAAAGGAGATTCTTATCGTCGTCCCACAATAAGAGAAGCATTTTTACTGATGGGTTTTACCGAAGAGGAGTATGAAAGGACACTAAGTCTTGACTACAGCTATCGGAAAATGAATAAATTGATAGGTAATTCTATTGTTGTGAACGTTCTTGTTGCAATATTTGATTCGATGTTTGGAGATAAATACAAATGTAGGTAATATGGTTTATCGTCTTCCTATAGATACAAAGTCTTTATATCTGAATATAAAAAATGATAACGAAGCTGGCCATACAGCTACGGTTGCGACTCCGTTAAAGCAAGGATCCTCTTATAAAAAGGAGTTAGGGCAAATAATGAATATTCCTGAGAATATTGACGTATATTCAAGGGAAAATTTAGTGAGTTGCATTATTTCAAAATCTCGTGCTGAAGTTACAATTCCTAAAATATGTCTTTTTAATCGTGTTTCCGTCAATGGAGAAATTGTTGATACGGATTGCAGCTACTGTATTTATGTACGTGAAGAGATTTCGACGAATAATATTCATTATGGACGTCAGAAAGTTCACTATCCGATATCTTTTTCATTCATAGATGAAAACATATGTGTAAACAATAAAAAGGTTATTAAGGCATTATCGGAAAAATTGTCTAATTATGCTTTTTTGGTAAATGCTTTTGAATACGATGTTGAAACGGAAATTTTGAATTTTGATGTTACTATTGTTGGGCCTGGAAATATTCCTTATTCTAGGGTTTTTGTAAACCAAAAAGGGACCGGCTCAAAATACATAAAATCCTATTTTGAATCTCTTGATAATTATGATACTGAAATAATTGCATTAAGAGAAAAGATGGGATATAATAATGTTGGGGTAGAAAATTACATCGACACGATAAATCAGAATAAATTTACGGCATCAAACGAAGTAAAAAGATATTTAGAAAAAAAAGAGTGTAGTGATATTAGGCTTATTTCGCACTCTTTTCCATATGCTTTGTATGATGTAGAGTATTTGGCCAATAGCACTAAACATTATGCTATTATTAAATGTACAGCAACAAAAGCAAAGCGTTTTATATTATCGGCTGAAGAAATTGCTTTTTGTAATAGGTTTCAAGAAAAAGTAGAATTGTTTCTATTGACTGATATTCTTGAAGATAAGAAAGTATTTCATTTCAATGCTGGTGATTTGTCTATCATGAAAAAAAGAATCCGTAATGTCATGTACGATGCTGGAGATTTGACAAAATGAGCGCTTTAGTTGAGAAACCAATCCCTGTCAAAGCGTTACTGCTTGGACTGCGAGCAATGGGGTATAGCTTTTCTACTGCTGTTGCGGATATTATAGATAACAGCATTACTGCAGAAGCTACGGAAGTGAATGTATATTCTAATTCAGTAATTGAAAATCCGTACTTTTGTATTATCGACAATGGTTATGGAATGACATGTCTAGAGTTAGATAATGCTATGTTATTAGGATCTGACCGGACAAATAGAAAAGAAGGACGCTTAGAGTTAGGCCGTTTTGGACTAGGGCTAAAGTCGGCATCTTTGTCCCAATGTAGAGAATTTACGGTTGCCAGTAAGAAAAATGGCGTGATTAATGCGATGTCCTTCGATTGTGATATTATTGAAAAAGAAAATAAGATGCTTCTTAAACAGCTATCGGAGGAGGAAGTAAATTGTCTTCCCGAGATAGATCATTTAAAAGCATATGCTTCAGGAACTATTGTTATATGGCGAAAATTTGATAAAATTGAAAATTTAGCCAAGAGCTTTGAAGAAAGTTTTCGAAGCGCTGTCGCTGCATCAAAAAAACATGTAGAATTGGTTTTTCATCGTTTTTATGATCGCATAAATATTTTCTACAATAATCGACGAATTGAACGAAGGGACCCCTTTTTGCTGAAATCTTTGGGACGAACACTCGTTGGTCGAACATCTACTATAAATGTGAAAGAGGCGAACGTTGTTGTTACCCCTTATACGCTACCTTTTTCTAACACATTGACAAAAGAGGAAAAGGATTTGTTAGGAAATCCAAGCAGCTTGTCCGAGGAACAGGGTTTTTATCTTTATCGAAATGAAAGATTGATATCGTGGGGTAGTTGGATGCACATGGGCGTTCGGAGTGAATTCAACAAGCTTGCGCGTATACAGGTTGATATTCCGTCGTCACTCGATGGCGTATGGATGCTAGATGTGAAAAAATCTACTGCCAAAATACCGGATAAGATAAAAGACAGAATTCGAATTGCTGTTGAAGATTCTATGGGACGTAGTAAACGTGTTACAAAATTTCCTGGAGTTAAGGAACAATCTCTCGAATGTAAAATATGGAATAGGATAGACATGCATGAAGGAAATATTCGGTATGAGATCAATCGGGGATCTCCCGTTATATCGACATTGTTATCAACCTTGGGGGAACATGAGTTGTCTTTGCTGGAAATTGCGATTTCTCAAATAGAGAGCTATTTGCCAAAATATTCTATACTAAACGACAACTTAGATTCGTTGACTATTATTAATAAACACAATGATCGAGAAGAAGAAGCTCTTATAAAAGAAATAATTGATATTATTGCAACGTGTCGTGAAGACAGAAAGAGAAAAACGTTTGAAGACATCTTTTTGGTCGAAGGATATCAAGTTTTATTTAAAAGAAAAGAAGAAATCAGAAGGAGAATTTTTGACCATGAATGAGATCACGGCTAAGTATTTTGATGTGATACAAAGAGCTTCTAATTCTATTTATGTAATGTATGATGGAGAGAAGCTATCGCTTTCTAAGTTAAAGGAAGAAGCTGACTCAGTTCTTCCTAAAACTCTTCGGAATCCGAATGCCAAAACACTGCCTGACTATCCGGCTATTTTACAGGCTGTGATAGATGCATATGCGGAAGCATTTGGTATCGAAACCTATGCTCCGACAACGATTGCCAAAGATAAAACATCTCGTTTTTGGCTGCATAAAATTAAATCTAAAATTTTCCATCCTTTTTTTGATCGTTATAAGCTTTATTTGAGCAAAGATGGTTTTTCGCAAAAGGCAATAAAGAATATTGAATTGTCGTGTGAAGAGGTCCTATCCTATTGTGCAAATCCCAAGAACCCTTCTGGTTTAGAAAAGAAGAGAGGACTCGTTATAGGAGATGTCCAGTCTGGAAAGACGGCAAATTATCTTGGGCTAGTAAACATGGCTTATGATTATGGTTATCGCATTGTTGTGTTATTAGCGGGATCAACCGATTACTTAAGACTTCAAACGCAAAAAAGAACAGATAGCGGTGTAATTGGAGCGAAAAGCCAAACTATAGGCAATACTATCGAATATATCGGAGTTGGAGATGGTTTAAACGACCATTTTGTAGTCCCTTATACAAATCAGAAAAGTGATTTTTCGGCATTTATCCAAAAGAATAAAAACCTTACTATTGGCGATTTGAAGAAGCCCGTTGTACTTGTGGTCAAAAAAAATAGTTCGGTATTAAAAAGCGTGGGTGAAAGATTGCAATCAGAATTGATGGCAAAAGGTCTTGATTCTAAAAGTATTCTTATAATTGATGACGAGGCAGACTATGCTTCTGTCGATACATCGCCTACCGAAACCCCATCAACAATAAATGGCCTCGTTCGTGAAATTTTTAATAAGTTTCCTATAGCCAGCTATGTTGGTTACACAGCAACTCCTTTTGCAAATGTTTTTATAGATCCTTTTGACGATGATATAGAAAATTTAGATTTATTTCCGTCAGATTTCATAACACAATTGCACGCTCCGAGCAACTATTTTGGCGGAAGAAAAGTATTTCCCAAAGGAGAAATTCCTAGAAGTCTTCGATTAATTTGTGAGGAAGAACCTTTATTTTTGCCTGTTATTCACGACAAAAATATTAGCTATCCGGGGTTGCCGCAATCACTGAAGGAAGCAATACATTGTTTCCTTATAGATAATGTTGTTCGGTCATTGCGTGGACAGCTGACGAAGCACAGATCCATGATGATTAATATTACGCGTTTTAATTCTGTTCAAAAGCAAATATGGAATCACGTAAAAGAATATATAAAAGCTCTGACAGACATAATAGAGGAAGCCGGATGTAAAACTAAAGATGAATTTGTTGCATATGAAGCAACGAAAAACATTTACGACCTGTTTATGAAATCGAAATTTTATGAGATAGTACGAAATGGAAACAGCGAAGACAGCATGGGTCCTGTTTCATGGGAGCAGGTGCAAAGAGGATTGTATGATGAAATAAAACAAATAAATGTTGTTGTTATTAACTCAACAAATGGGAAAATGACAAGCCCAGACAAAGGTAAACGTTTTGATTATGATGACTATGAGACTGTTGGGGCTCGCGTTATTGCTATAGGTGGAATGGTGTTGTCGAGAGGATTGACATTAGAAGGGCTTATGGTGAGTTATTATAGTCGCAATGCTGGGGCATACGATACGTTATTACAAATGTGTCGGTGGTTCGGTTATCGACCAAAATATGAAGATTTATGTCGTGTATATCTTACGCAGGATAACGTTGACCGCTTTGATGTTGCACTAGATGCTATTGAAGATTTCAAAATGCAATTGGAGGACATGAAGCTTAACGACAAGACTCCAAAAGACTATGGACTTATGATAAAACAAAGCCCGGAAACTCTTGAAACAACATTATTGATAACCAGCAGAAACAAGCTTCGTGGAACGGAAGAAATACAACTTCGTCTAAATTATGGCGGAGTATATGCGGATACTTCAAAACTTCCAAGGCGAGCAGACGTTAATAAATATAATTTAAAAAAATTTCAGCAATTTAGTAAAAAGTTGAAAAATCGTTTTGGATGGAATGATAATTTTTATATGGCGAGCGGAATAGAAAAGTTCGCGATTGCGGATTTAATTAAAGAACTAAAAATCTCATATGTTAATAAAAAATTCGACACTAAAACATTATCTGAATACATAGAAAAAAGTGAAATGTTTGAACTTTGGGATGTTGTTATTGAAACAGGGGATAAAAAAACTAAAGATTCGATGAAATATGATTTTGAAGGGGAAAAATTAGTTTGCGTGCATCGAAGTTTCAGCATTAACAATAAAGAAGATGAATTTATCCGTCTTGGAGGAACAAATAACCGCGTTATTGATCCCGGGGTATTTAATGCAGGTTTGTGGTTGTCAGAAGCAGCTTCGCAGGCAATATTAGAAGAAAAAAAACGTAATGATCCTAAACACGGAGAGTACAAAACTCTTTCGGCCACTGATTATTTAAAGAAAAGAGAAAGACCCGTTTTAGTAATTTATCCAATAGAACTAAAAACAGAATGTAATGATAAGGAAAAGGAAGAATGGGGTGATCTTATTGATGATTTACGTATCATAAAAGACAATATAAAAAAGCAACTGTCCAATGGAGAAAATGAGCCTTTGTTAGCATTTGGCATAGGTTTTCCGAAAAAAGAGAATCCGGTTGCTGTTAGTTATCGTGCTAATCAGATTAAACTGGCTCAATTACGTGCAGGTATAGAACCTGATTATGATGACGTTGATGGAGATATTAACGATGATTGATTTTGAAACAAAATTCGATGGTCTTGTTAACGAAATTGTTGGAACGCAAAAGAAAATAGACGTGTGCTCCATATTGGGCGTTTTTTATGGATTAAGTAAAGAAGGCTTGCCGAGGTTAGCGTTTTCCTCTTCATCAGCTTCTCCTAAACTTAAATCCACAAAAGTATTGCGAGTGGAACAAGGTTGGGAATCTCCTTTAGTTTACTGGACCTGTTTTGACTTGTTGCAACCAGATGCGAAAAAAGCTTTTTGTGCGTTTTGTTCAAATTTGACAGAGGCAATAGAAGGCTTTATAGATGAATATAGCGCGTTCCTTGCTTTGAGGCGACGGTATGCCATTTGGAAAATGATGTTCAAGAATAATTCTGAAAGTGCTATTTCGCCGGAAAAGATGCAGGGCCTTTTTGGAGAGCTGTATTTTTTGAAAAATCATTTACTTCGTAATTGTACGCCTAGCGAGGCTGTTCGTGCATGGGGCGGTGGTGATGGAAATAGTAAGGACTTCGCAATTCAAAACACCTGGTATGAAATAAAAACAGTTGGAGCGAATTCGACTGAAGTAAAGATATCATCTTTGACTCAGCTGGAGTCAGAAAACGAAGGCCATTTGATTATCATTAAAGTAGAAGGAATGCCTGAACCATTTGAAAAGGATGATTCGTGTGTTGGAGATTTGATATCCACAATTATTTCAAAAATTGAGGATGAAAAAGTTGAGGAGGCATTTCTTGCAAAGCTTAGTAATTATGGGTTAAACTCTTCATGCGACTGTTTTTCAGATAAATTTGATGTAAAAAGCGTGAAGCAATATAAAGTTGATAGCGAATTTCCCCGTTTGATAAATGCGAATGTTCCGTATAAGGAAATCTGCAGGGCAGAATATTCATTGTCAATTGGCATGTTAAACCCTTATTTAGAAGAATAGAAAATGGAACTAGAAGAATTTCGACAAGAGTTCATAAATGAAGATATCCGTATACCCGCGGTGACAACCCATCGTTATCCTGAAGAGGTTTTTATTGATTATTGTACTGATGTTTTTCAGGATGTATTCTCTTTTGCAAACGAGATGGTTCATTCTTATTTCTGCTTTAAAGATGGCAATCGAGCGTACAAGAGCATGCGTTTGGACGCATCATGCTTTGATCGGACTACATCGACTATTTATTTGTTGATTGCCGATTACAACGACGGAGAACTAAAAAATATTACAAATTCGACAATAGAATATCTATGCAAGCAATTGTTGTCTTTCTTTGAAAACGCTCTAAAAGGCTTTTTTGACAAAGGAGAGATGTCAGATCCCGCGGTACAATTGGCAAGAGAAATAAAGCGCAGTGCTAATGAAATTCAAATAGTTCATTTGTTTGTGATTAGTACAGATAAATTGAGTAAATCTGTAAAAACGCTTAAGTTAGATAATTTTAAATATGGTAACTTTGAATATAGAGTGATTTTGGATGTTTTGGATATTGAAAAAATATTTCGATCAAGAATGCCTAGTTTTAAAAAGGAACCCTTGGTTATTAATTGTAATGATTTTGGAATAGAGGGAATTCCTTGTATAAAGGCGGATATCCAAACGGACCAATATAAGTCGTATCTTGCTATTGTTCCAGGACAATTTCTTGCGGAAATATACCATAAATATGGGATGGCTCTACTTGAATCTAATGTTCGGTCCTTTCTGAAATTCAATGGAAAAATTAATAAAGGAATTCGCGAAACAATTCTCCACGAAAAATCAAGATTTTTTACATATAATAACGGGGTTTCAATTACAGCAAAAGATGTGAATGTAGAAATGACATCGAAGGGAACTCTGATTACAGGATTTACAGATTTACAGATTATTAATGGTGGTCAAACGACCGCTGCTCTGGCTTTTACGCAAAGAAAAAACAACCGGGATGAAAATGAAAACCTGTCGGGAATCTTTGTCCAAATGAAGCTTACGGTTTTAAATGGTGATGATCCAGAATTAATATGCAATATTGCAAAGTATGCTAATAGCCAAAATAAGGTGAATAATGCAGATCTTAACTCAAGTCATCCGTTCTATGTTCGAATGGAAAATATTTCTCGTAAGATGTATACCCCTGTTGTTAGTGGTGAGGTAAATCAAACGCTGTGGTTTTTTGAACGGATACGAGGTCAGTACGAACAACCTCTTATGCAGATGGCTACTAAGAAGCAAAGAGATGAATATAAATTACTGCGGCCTAAGAAAAATAAATTTACATTGACAGAGCTGTCGAAATATATGAATGCTGCTGATATGTACCCTCATTATGTTTCTTGGGGTGGTGAAGTAAGTTCAACATTCTTTCATGAAAGAATGAAGGAATTATGGAATAAAGACAGTCGATGCTTCGATGAGTTGTTTTACAAAGAACTTATAGGAAAAAAAATATTCTTTTCTTTTATTGAAGGAAATATATCTAATCAATCTTGGTATCAGGAAAAAAGGGCGTATCGCCCTCAACTCATTGCATATACTTTTTCAAAAATAGTCTATGAAGCAAAGAAAATAAAGAAAGTAATTGATTATAAAGCAATGTGGGATTCACAAAGCGTACCAGAATGTTATAGTAAAGATGTTGCTACCGTTGCGAAAAAAGTTTTCGACGCAATATATGATGACAAAAGATCAACTGCTAACATTGAAACGTATTGTAAGAAAGAAGAATGCTGGTCTGTGATTCAAAAGATAGAATACACTTTGTCGAAGGACGTTCAAGATGTTATGGTGGCACAAGTGGATGCTGATATAGAACGTGCGAATATACAACAAGATCATCAATTAGATGGATTACTGAATGACGAACTCGCTGTATTCGAAAAAGGGCACGATTACTGGAAATCCCTGTTAGATCGAGGGCTTTTGCAAAAAGCTATTGACGAAGAAGATGAAATTGCTTTAAAAATTGCGATAGACTATTGTGATCAAATTAGTTTAGAGCTTTCTAAAGAACAGTTTGTAAAGATTTGTGAAGTCGTTACAAAATTAAAAGAAAGTGGGATTGAATAACTTTTTAAGAGGGTTAAGATATGAGGGAATTTTTTAAACAAATTTTTGAATTAGGCTACACTCAATACAAGGGTTTGGGTATATCGCAAGAGGGCGTAGAAACTGCAGAACAGTTCAGAAATCTTGCAGAACAAATGAAGCCATTGGCGGAAATGCAAGACCTTTATGTGCAACCCTCCGTTGGCAGAGGCCGATGGGCAACAGTTCCTTGGATTCGTCTTTATGATAAAGATGTTGCGCCAAGGCCCACAAAAGGTCTTTACATTGTTTATTTGTTTGCAGAATCAGGAAAATCCGTTTTTTTGACTTTAAATCAGGGTGTTGAAAACGCTTCGGAGACGGATATTGCGCGTCTAAAACTCGATATCCAGAAAGCTATTGAAACGAATATATTCCATCACAATAAAGGCGTCCTTTCGGATATTGGGAATTACGGCGGCTCAACTATTTTCTATAAGGAATATAATTCAGATGCACTTCCTTCAGATGATGAATTGAAAACTGACTTGAATGAAATGATGCAGGTCTATAAAGAGTGTATAAACAAGAACTTAACTAGTCCAATTAGACTTGGTAAAAATAATCCTCCTACTCCGATCAATCCACCACAACCATCTTCGCCTAACAAGCTTTCGGTAAAAAAATTGGAGGAGCATATTCAGAAAATTTTCTTCGGGGCGCCAGGAACAGGCAAATCCCATACAATTGATTATAGCCTATTTGAAGAGGATAATAAAAAACGCACTGGATTAAAAGACTATGATAATGCTGTAATTCGCGCCACATTCCATCCTGATTATGATTACGCGCAATTTGTAGGTGCGTACAAACCGAAGAAGGTTGATGGCACCATCACCTATTCCTTTATTCCGCAGGTTTTTGCAAAAGCATACGCGACGGCTTGGAAAAGCTATTTGAGCGGAAATAAAGAAGATGTATTCCTCGTTATCGAAGAAATCAATCGTGGGAACTGCGCCCAGATTTTCGGCGATATTTTCCAGTTGCTTGACCGCGACAGTGAAGGATTCTCGCAATATTCCATCGATGCGGATTGCGATTTTGCGGATTGGCTCAAGACAAATGATAACGGGTTGAAATCTGTTTGGCCGGCATACGAAGAAAAGGTCGGCGATGGCAAGCTCAAACTCCCGCCGAACCTGAACATTCTCGCCACGATGAACACCAGCGACCAGTCGCTGTTCCCCATGGACAGTGCGTTCAAGCGTCGCTTTGACTGGGAGTATGTGCCAATCAGTTTTGAAGGCAAGGATGCCGCCAATTATCAAATCGACATCGACGGTTCTCAGTATTCTTGGCAAAATTTTGTCGAAACCGTCAATGATAAGATTCTGGATCTTACCGAATCCGAAGACAAGCAACTCGGCGAATTCTTCATCAAGCCTGACAACGGCAACATCATTTCTAAAGAACGGTTCCTTGGCAAGGTGATGTTCTACCTTTGGAACGAGGTCTGCAAAGACGAACATAAAAACGGCTCATTCTTCCGTGCAAAAATCAATGACAAGGAAGATTTCTTTACTTTCCAGGACCTTTACAAGAAAAAGGACCTTTTAAAGCTGTTTATGGACGAGTTGTTAAAGAAGGAGTAGGCGATGTCAGATTATAAGATTCCATCCTTGCCTTTACCTTTTAAGTTTGAATCCGTTGCGATATACAAGCAACTTTCTGCAGCGTCAAGAGCGTTGGCCGAATTAAAGGGAGTCGCGCAAACAATTCCTAACGAGAACATTCTGCTGAACACATTGGTTTTGCAAGAGGCTAAAGATAGTTCCGAAGTAGAGAATATCGTAACGACGCAGGATGAAGTCTATCAGGCTGATTTAGACATTCAGGAAACGCTTTCCAAGCCTGCGCAGAAAGAAGTCTTGCGCTATCGAGAGGCTATGCATAAAGGGTTTGGCCTTGTCAGGTCTAACCATTTGCTTACGAATGCAGTAATCAAGCAAATTCAACAGGTGCTGGAACAGAACAAGGCCGGCTTTCGAGCCGTTCCTGGCACGGCATTGAAGAATGGACATGGCGAAACAATCTATACTCCGCCTCAGTCAAAAGATGAAATTGAACGATTGATGTCCAATTTGGAAAAGTTCATTAACGACCCTGAAGTTTCTGATCTTGACCCGTTGATCAAATTGCCAATTATTCACCACCAGTTTGAAAGCGTCCACCCATTCTATGATGGCAATGGTAGAACAGGCAGAATAATAAATATCCTGTACTTAGTAACGAACGGCCTTTTGGACCTTCCCATTCTTTATTTGAGTCGTTATATCAACCATAATAAGGCGCGTTATTATTCCCTGATACAAGAAATTAGGGAAAAGGCTCCCGATAATGAAAAAGAATGGGAGTCGTGGATTATTTTCCTTTTGAAGGGCGTGGAGGCAACCGCAAACGAAAACGTAATCCTGGTTGGGAAGATTAGAGAACTGATGCAGGAGTACAAGCAAAAGATTCGGTCGGCCTTTGGTGCAAAGTATAACCATGAACTGCTGAACAACTTGTTCAAACACCCGTATACGAAGATTGAGTATATTGTCCGTGATCTCGAGGTCTATCGCCTTACTGCGGCAAAATACCTTGATGAGTTGGTAAAAATGGGGTTGTTGAATAAAGAAAAAGTTGGAAATAGCAATTATTATATCAATCAACGTTTAATAGACTTGTTTATAAATCAGCCAAATGTAGAGGATAAATAACCCGAAAAGGAAAAAGTATGCTAGATAGTCTATGTCTAAAAAATCGCAAAAATTAGACATACTTGGCAATCTATGTCTAAAAAATCGCAAAAAATAGACACGTTAGGCGATTTATGTCTAAAAAATCGCAAAAAATAGCCATTTCTGCTGAAAAAGATGATTTTCCTGTTCGAACAGTTTGCCTATAGCGAAAAATTCCTGCAAAGCGTCCTTCCGCAAGAAAAGAAGGGCGGTAATTGGGACTTGCCGAAGGGTTTTGTTACAAAAAGCAAGTCCGGCGATTTTGTGTTGGACGGCGTAGGGTATCTTTACAACAAGTCCGCAAAGGGCTCCGCGAAGGACTCCGACGATAAAATCGTTTTCGTGTTGCCCAAGGTGTTCTTGGAAGAGGGCGGCAAGGCATTTGGCAAAGATGTAAAAGGTGACGCCAATTTCGCTCTTGAAAATGCACCCAAGGACTTTTTAGCGAACCTTTCGATGTGGGTCTGCTCCTCGATTGCGCAATACCAGAAACTGCATCCGAATGACAGAGCTATAGAATCTCCGAACGTCCACCGTTTCGGTAGCGATGCCGCAGCCCCGACTCTTATTGACGTGATGAATTCGATGAAGCTGTTCTATGCCGAAAACAAGAACCTGTTTGTGTTCACGGCCAAGAACAAGCACAGCGGCAACAACCGCATCGACTGGCGTCGCACGGTGGCGCATACGCAGCCCTTTATGCAAGGTGATGCGCCCATCTACATGGAGCTGGAAAACAAGAAGAAAGTTTTCGACCTGGACGACCGCCTGCTGGTGCTGTACTTTTCGGCGATGCACTACATCGAAGAGACTTTCGGCTTCAAGATGCCGCATTCCGAATTTTACGTGCCGATGCGGGTGAACGAATTCCGCCGCCTGTTGGGCCACCGCGGCCTCGTGGAACTGCGCCGCATAAAGCACAAGTATTTTGCCGACAAGTTCTTGAAACTCTACAACATCGTGAAGGCGTTCTTCGAGTGGGGCGGCAACTTCAGCGCAAGCGATTACAGCAGCGAATATCTGCTCACGAGCAAGTACAACAACGTGTTCGAGGCGATGATTGACAAGCTGGTGAGTGACGATTTGCCCCACGAGATGCAGTACTTAAAATCGCAGAGAGACAACAAGGAAGTCGACCACCTCTATAAGGACCGTCAACTCATTTTCGCTGACGAAGAACAGAAAATCTGGTTCATAGGCGATAGCAAATACTATAGCGATGGCAAAAAGATTGAGGGTTCTTCCATATACAAGCAGTTCACCTATGCGAAGAACATCATTCAGTATAACATTGATGAGCTGTTGGACAAGGGGAATGGCTTCAAAGGCTTGCGTTATCGCGATGAGCTGACAGAAGGCTACAGCGTTACGCCGAACTTCTTTATCCGTGGGTATCTGCCGAATAGCGATGGCGATAAGGATTCGCCGCAGTTCCGCGAACCCTATTTCAGAAACGACTCATCGGAAGAGTTGATAAAGAACGAGGAAGATTCTAATAGCTATCAGCTCATAGACGACGAGGGCAATCCAATCGGTTCCAATAAAGGACAGTCTCTTTGGGACCTGCGCAATCGTCATTTCGAGAACCGCCTCTTTGACCGTGACACGCTTTTATTGCAAGTGTACAATGTGAACTTCTTGTATGTGTTGAAGGCTTACACATCTAAGCGTTCGTCCTTGCGCGATGAATTCAAGCGCGATGCCCGAGAGAAGTTCCGAAAGAATTTTTTGAATTTACTTAGAGATAAGTATTATTTCTGGGCTATATATTTGCCGGACTGGCAAAAGCCCGATTATGCAGAACGGCTCCAGGATTTTGTTGACCGCCATTTCCGTGCACTAATGGGCCGCGTGTTCCAGCCCGCAGGAACGCCTCATTGCCTGATACTCGCGCTGGAGCAAAGTGCCGTGAACGCTTCGCTGGAAGGCGCCTTGGATAAAGATTACGAAAAAATTCGTCAAATTGTTAAAGACGAAAAGTGCGAAATATTCCAAGTGTGGCCCCATGAAATTTGGGATAACGGTAATTCCCAGAAATGGGACGATGAAAGCCTGCAGCAAAACAAAGTCACTGAATTGGGTGTGGTTGACGCACTTGTAAAATTTCCTTAAGCCCCTTGCCAATTTTGGGGATATTAGGTACATTAATGCCCGACGCGATTCTCTGTCAAATGGAGAACCGCGTCTTTTTTATTCCGGGATTTCGGAGTAAAGGGGACGCCTCTAACATCAACCAGCCGCGAACGCGGCTACATGGAGGCTGCATGGCTACGAAAGTTTTGGTTAAAGAATGTCAATACGCTGAATTCAAACAGTCTTGGCAAGATGAATACCTGAAATGGATTTGTGCATTCGCAAATACCGAAGGCGGGTCGCTTTTTGTCGGCGTTGACGATAAAGGCTATGTTTGTGGTGTTAAGAATGCTCATAAGTTGAGTGAAGATATTCCGAATAAGATTCGCAACACGATGGGCGTCATTTGCGAGATGCGACTGCTCAATGCTGGTGGGTTGGATTACTTTGAAATCAAGGTGGACAAGTATCCTGTCCCGATTAGCTACAGGGGCCGCTATTACAAGCGTTCGGGCTCCACGGTGCAAGAATTGAGCGGTGTCGAGATAAACAGGTTGACTTTGTTCATGCAGGGGCGCACTTGGGATTCCGTTCCTGTCCCTGGAATTTCGACGAAGGAGTTGGATCACGGAGCGCTAAAGTTGTTCAGGGAAAAGGCGGTCGAATCGCAGCGTCTCGATAAAAAGGCTGCCGGAGTCTCGGTGCAGAATCTTCTCCAGAATCTCCGCTGCACCGAAGGTAGCCATTTGACACGTGCGGCCATGATGTGTTTCCACCCTGACCCGGAACGCTGGGTTACGGGAGCGTACATAAAGATTGGATTTTTCGCGACTGAAGCGGATATTTTGTATCAAGACGAAATCCATGGACCGCTTTTGATTCAGGTCGAGCGGGCGATGGACTTGATTTTCACGAAATACATGAAGGCGTTGGTGAGTTACGAGGGAATCAATCGCCAGGAGCGGTTCTTTTTCCCGCCCGACGCTTTCAGGGAATTGTTGTTGAACGCCGTCGTCCATAAGGATTACACTGAAACGACTCCTATCCAAATCAAGATTTATTCTGACCGTATCTGGATGTGGAACCCGGGCAACATGCCTGAAGAAGTGAAGGTGAAGGACCTTTTCAAAAAGCATGTTTCTAAACCGCGTAACCCCAATATCGCCAATGTGTTTTTTAAGAGCGGCTATGTGGAAAGCTGGGGACGCGGCTATTACAATATCGAATTGGCTTGCGAAGAAACTGATTCCAAGCTCCCTAAGCCAAAGGCCGAATTTGGCGGGCTTACGGTTGAATGCCGAGCAAGCGACCAGTATAAGGAACTTGCAAGTAAATGGAATATAAGTAGGGCGAACCGAACTATAAACCTGCCTATAAACCTGCCTATAAATCTGCCTATAAATAGCACCCAAAAAGCATTGTTGAATTTGTTGCAAGAGAATAATTCTTACACTTATGATGAATTGGCCGGTAAGATGCAAAAAACTCGAGAAACCATACGTGAGAACTTAAAAAAACTTCAGGAACTCGGCCTCATCCGTAGAGTCGGCGCGCGCAAGAACGGCCATTGGGAAATTGTTGAGAAATAAAATCCAAGTGTGGCCCCATGAAATATGGGAAGGCGAAGACCTTCGCAAAAATCGCGGATGGAAAGCCGTCGAAGAATAGCGCGGGTGTTGACTTCCCACTGACCTCTTTGTATATTTATCCCTGTATTACGACAATCCCTGCGACAGTCGGCATAGGCCTTGCGGCCCGTACGTGCATCCGCGGTGGGGTTCATCAACCTTCTTGTTGATGTTGTTGGATAGCTGGCAGGAACACGACCTGCTCGAGTGTGTGGCGAAAGCCGCGCCAGGTAACGCCGAGGAAGACCCTCGCCAACAACACCGCAAGAGCATCCCAAAACATAAAGAAACCCAAATTGCGTCCGCAGTGCAGACGCTATTAAAACCGTTTTTAACGTTCGCTCATGCCGAGCGGGCCAGAGGATTATTAAGGGAGACCTTCATGACCAAGGAAGAAATTTTAGCTGGCGAATCAGAGGTGCTTGAGTTCAAGAGAGATGTTCCTGAACAGAGTATCAAGTTTATCAAGACTGTTGTAGCTTTTGCCAATGGCAAGGGTGGCACGATTGTCTTTGGCGTGGACGACAAGACCCATAAAATTGTAGGCATAAAAAAGAGCGAGGTCTTTCAGAAAGCCGACACTATCGCCGATACGATTTTCAACAGTTGCGAGCCCAAAATCAGGCCGAGCATCAATCTTCAGGAAATCGACAAGCGCTACATTATTGTGGTGACGGTGCCTTCTGGAATGCAGCAGCCCTATTACATAAAGAGCTTGGGCATTACCGAAGGCACTTTTGTTCGCGTGGCGGCAACGACCCGCGAAGCCGAACGATATGTGCTTAAGGAATTGGTTCTTGAAGGTGAAAACGAATCGTTCGATCAGCAACCGGCTGGCGAAACCGTTTCGAAGGAAGAAGTCGAAAATCTTTGTGATAAGATTTATGAATTTACAGCCGGAACATTAAGCAAAAAGGAACGTACAGCATTGCGAAGGCCGACCGTCAACCAGTTGCTTTCGTGGAAACTGTTAAAAAAGGAAGGCCGTTCTTTTATAGCTTCGAATGGGTTTAAACTTTTGCAGGGGACAAACGGGGATTTCCCTGACGCAAAGATTCAATGCGCCGTATTCAAAGGACAGGTCCGGGGCGAGTTCTTGAAGCGTCAAAATATGGAAGGCCCTCTTTTTGAGCAAATTGAATCGGCATATCAGTTTGTAATGCAGAATTTGCCTGTTCAATCCAAGGTAAAGGGGCTTTTTAGGCACGACAGTTCCCTCTTGCCCGAATCTGCTGTGCGCGAAGCCATTGCAAATGCGGTGTGCCATCGCAGTTACCTAATCCCTCGCAAGGTGCAGGTAGCATTGTATGATGACCGCCTGGAGGTGACGTCCCCAGGGACACTTTGCAGGGATATCACCTTGGAAAAGATGCGCGAAGGCATGTCTAGCGTACGCAACAAGGGGATTGCAGAAACGTTTATCTATATGCGCATTGTCGAAACATGGGGAAGCGGTATTCCGAACATCTTCAAGGCAATGCAAGAAAGCGGCTTGCCGGAACCCGTCATGCAGGATTTTCATGGGGATTTCAGGATAACCTTATATTGGAAGAAATCCGTCCAATCCCACCCAATCCCACCCAATCCTACCCAATCCCACCCAATCCTACCCAATCCCACCCAATACAGTGAGGTGGAATGGAATCTTCTTAAAATCTTAAAGGACAATCCTAAATTAAGTCAAAGCGAAATGGCCGGAAGAATGGGAATGAAGATAAATCGTCTCAAGTATTACTTAAACGAACTTCGAAAGGCTCCGAATCCAGCAATTCGCCATATTGGCACAACTCGTGATGGCTATTGGGAAATCCTAGTTGATATTAAAGGAGAAATACGATGAAGAAAAAATCAGAAGAAGAGAACAAGAAAGATAATACTGGATGGAATGCCTTTTTGGAATTGCGTAGGCAGGCTCAGCGCGGTATGCTCCGGACCATGCAGCAGCTTTCCGCCGATGCCGAAAAGGTTGGTTCCGCCGAAATGACACTCGACGAAATCAACGCCGAAATCGCCGCAGCCCGGAACGGAAAATAAACTTAACCATAAAAGTGAGGAAAAAATGGACTATACATTTACAGAAAAAGAAGTTGAAATGATGTATAACTGGGGGATGTACGCTGATGGGGAAAGCGGCTTCAATGAAGAAGAACAAAAATTGTACGATAAATTGGAACGAATATTTACGCCATTACAAAAAGAAAAAGACAATGCGCAAAAGGTTTTAGAATTGAAGTGATTATTTGATCGAATTAAAAAAGCCAACGGGCCATTGGCCAATTTAAAGCCCTCGCCTCATTGACAAAAAATCAACAAAAAGTGTCTTTTGGGGCGGTTTTTAGCCTGTTTTTGGGGCTAATTTTATTGTGGTTGGAAATTTTTAGGAGTTCTTATGAGAACGCTGGGCTTAGTGTTTGGTACTTTGGCGTGTGCGGCGACGGTGTTTGCACCTGTGGCTTTCGCTGCCGAAAATCCCCTGAAATTGTGGTACAATAGCGATGCGGGTACCTCGTTTACCGACGCTTTGCCCATTGGCAACGGCTACATGGGCGGCATTGTCTACGGTGGCGTTGCAAAAGACATTATCGGCCTGAACGAAAGTACCGTCTGGTCGGGCGGCCCCGGCGACAACAACAAGCAGGGGGCGGCAAGCCACCTGAAAGACGCGCGCGATGCCATGTTCCGTGGCGACTATCGCACGGCGGAATCTATCGTGTCTAATTATATGATTGGCCCGGGTCCGGCAAGTTTTCAGCCGGTGGGCGACCTGGTGATTACCACGTCGCATTCGGGCGCTACCAATTACCGCCGCGAACTCGACCTCAAAACGGCTATCGCAAAAACGACGTACACGGCCGGCGGCGTCAACTACACCCGCGAATATTTTGCAAGCTACCCGGACCATGTGATTGTGGTGCGCCTCACGGCCGACAAGAGCGGCTCGGTGAGTTTTGGCGCCACCATGACGACTCCGCACCGCAGTAACAGCATGTCCAGCAGCGGTAACACGCTCGTTTACGACGTGACGGTGAATTCCATCAAGTTCCAAAATCGCCTGAACGTGGTAGCTGACGGCGGCACAGTTTCGGTCGCGAACGGCAAAATCAACGTGCAGGGCGCAAATTCTGCAATGCTTGTGCTCACCACGGCTACGAACTTCAAGTCTTATAACGATGTCTCGGGCAACCCGGGTGCAATCGCCTCCGAGATTATGTCGAAGGTCGCAAAAAAATCTTACGATGACTTGCTAGCCGCGCACCTCAAGGATTACCAGACGATTTTCAATCGCGTCTCTTTGAACTTGGGCGAACCCGACAAGAGCGCAGGCGACATTACCAGCACTCGCGTCAAGAATTTCAATTCCACGAATGACCCCTCCTTGGTGGAATTGCATTACCAGTTCGGCCGTTACTTGCTGATTTCGAGCTCGCGCAAGGGTGGCCAGCCGGCTAACTTGCAGGGCATTTGGAACAAGGATACGAACCCAGTTTGGGGCAGCAAGTACACCACGAACATTAACCTCGAAATGAACTACTGGCCGGTAGAGACGGCGAACCTCGGCGAATGCGTGTGGCCGCTCATCGACAAAATCAAGAGCATGGTGCCGCAGGGCGAAAAGACGGCCAAGGTGCACTGGGGCGTAGACGAAGGCTGGGTGGAACACCACAATACCGACCTCTGGAACCGTACCGCTCCGATCGATGGCGCGTGGGGCTTGTGGCCGACGGGTGCCGGCTGGCTCAGCACGCACTTGTGGGAACATTTCTTGTTCAACCCGACTGACAAGGCTTACTTGCAAGACGTTTATTCTACCATGAAGGGGGCGGCGCTCTTCTTCGTGAATAGCCTGGTTGAAGAGCCCGAAACCGGCCATAAGTACTTGGTGACTGCTCCGAGCGATTCTCCGGAAAATGACCACGGCGGTTACAATGTCTGCTTTGGCCCGACCATGGACAACCAGATTATCCGCGACGTGCTGAATTACACCATTGAGGCGTCCAAGATTCTGGGCGTCGACGAAGAGGCCCGCGCCAAGATGGAAGCGGTGGTAAAGCGCCTGCCGCCTACAAAGACGGGTAAGTACGGCCAGATTACGGAATGGCTGCAGGATTGGGATGACCCGAACAACAAGAACCGCCATATTTCGCACCTGTACGGCCTTTTCCCGAGCGCTCAGATTACGCCGGAAGAAACTCCCGACTTGATCAAGGGCGCAGGCGTTACGCTCAAGCAGCGCGGCGACGATGCGACCGGCTGGTCGCTTGCCTGGAAAATCAATTTCTGGGCCCGCATGCACGATGGCGATCACGCTTACACCATGATTCGTATGCTGCTGACGCCGAACAAGACTTACAATAATTTATTCGATTCCCACCCGCCGTTCCAGATTGACGGTAACTTCGGTGCGGTCTCGGGCGTGAACGAAATGCTCATGCAGAGCCACAACGGCAGAATCAACCTGTTGCCGGCATTGCCTTCGCAGTGGAAAGACGGTAGCATCAAGGGCATTCGCGCCCGCGGTGGTTTTGAAATCGATTCCATGGCCTGGAAGGGAGGCAAGCTCACTTATGTGGCCATCAAGTCCGATGTGGGCCAGACGCTGAACATTGTGAATGGTTCCAACAAGTTCACCACGACGACGGTGCCGGGCAAAGTTTATGAATTTGATGGTAACCTCAAGCTCACGAACCAGCCGTTCGAAGCGGTGACGATTCCGGGCAAGATTCAGGCCGAAAGCTACATCGCTATGGACGGCGTGCAGATTGAGCCCGATACCGATGGCGAACCGAATCTCGGCTGGATTAACGATGGCGACTACAGCGAATACCTGGTGAAGGTTCCGGCTGCAGGCGCTTACAGGCTTACCGCCCGCGTAGCCTCTGGTGCCGAAGAAAAGTCGACCATTACGGTGTCCGATTCTACGGGAAAGGCGCTTGCGACGCTTACGGTGGACCCCGCAAAGACTGAAGGTTGGAATGACTGGTACGAAACTTCGACCGCGATTGATTTGCCCAAGGGCGAACAGAAGCTCAAGTTCACTTATAACGGAAGCGACACGTACCTGATGAATGTCGACTGGTTCAGTTTCGATAGCGATCCGACGGCGATTCCGACGGCGGTTCGTGTAGCAAATTCGCTCAGTGTTCATGCGGTGTCGATGGCCCGCGCCTCGGTGGCCTTGATGGTGAATACCGACGGCGATTTTGAAGCCCGCCTGTATACGGCAAACGGCAATATGGTGGCTAAACGGCAGGGTAGCGGGAATTCTCTGGTGGAATTCGGCAAAAATGGCCGCCTGCTGCAAGGGACCTACATTGCGGTTGTCAAGAGCGGTAACCTGCAAAAAACGCTCAAAATCAAGGCATATTGATAAGTTGTCCACGCGAAATGCCCTTTCGCGTGGAATTTTGGCCTTTTTTGGGGCTAATTTTAGAAGGGTGAGTTATAAAAATCGCTCCGATGGGGGCGTAAAGGGATGAATTATGATGTTTGCGAAGAGTGTTAAGGCGGCTGTCGCCTTGGTTGGTTTCGGGCTTTGCACGCAGGCTATGGCCGAAAACCCGCTTATCCAGACCTATTATTCTCCGGACCCGGCGCCTGTCGTGTTCGGCGATACGCTTTGCACCTATTCCGGCAACGACGAGGGCGGTAGCTTTTTTACGATGCATGGCTGGCGCGTATCGTGCACCACGGATATGGTGAACTGGACCGACATGAACACCCTCATTTTGGAAGCGGGTGACTTCAACGGTTCTGCCAAGAAAAACGGCGACTGGGCATCTCAATGCATTCGCCGCAATGACAAGTACTATTATTACGTGACCGTGGAATCTACCCGCGGCGGCCGCGCCGTCAACGTGGCCGTGTCCGACAAGAAGGAAGGCCCCTTCAAGGATGCCCTGAACGGCAAGCACTTGGCGGGCCCCAACTGGGACTACATCGACCCCACCGTGTTTATTGACGACGATGGCCAGGCATGGCTCTACTGGGGTAACCCGAAGCTCTATTATTGCCCCCTCAAGGAGAACATGATTGAATGCGCAAGCGAAATCAAGGTCTCCGACATGAGCACCTTTAACGGCAAGTATACCGAAGGCCCATGGATTCACAAGCGCGGCAAAAAATATTACATGATTTACGCCGCCGGCGGCATTCCAGAATCCATTGACTATTCCTGGAGCGATTCCCCGACGGGCCCCTGGACCTATAAGGGCGTCATTATGCCGAAAAACGAACCGGGTGCCGCGTTCACCGTCCACTCCGGCATTGTCGACTTTAAGGGCCGCAGCTTCTTCTTCTATCACAACCAGAAGAACGTGAAGGGCGGCGGCTACAGCCGTTCTACCGCAATTGAAGAATTCACCTGGAATGCCGACGGTACCATTCCCACGATCCGCGCCACCAACAATGGCGTCGTAAAGCCCATCAAGAACCTTGACCCGTTCGTGCGCGTGGAAGCCGAAACCAAGGCTTGGGTTGGCGGCATGACTGTCAATACGTCGGGCGGCTACACCATCATCGAACATGTGAAGGCTCAAAACGGTGCGGTTTACCTGACCAATATGGGTAACAGCTTCTATACCAAGGTACGCTCTGTGGACATGGGCGACGGTGCCGACCGCATTATCGTTTGCACTAGGGGCAACGGCGGTAAGCTTGAACTCCATGCCGGTTCCGAAAACGGTGCGCTCCTTGCTACAATGAATATTCCGTCTAGTTCTGCCTGGCAAGAAAATTCGTTCGACTTGACTGATGCCGCAGGCGTCGATGACTTGTTCTTCGTGGTAAAGCAGGGCGGGTTCGATTTTGACTACTGGTACATGGAAAGCGAAAAGACCGCTGTGCCGCAGACGCCTTACAAGGAAGTGGCTGCAAAGATTCCGGGCAAGATCGAAGCCGAAAACTACGACGTGGGCGGCCACAATAAGGCCTTCTACGACAACGACCGCGAAAACCAGGGCAAGGCCTACCGCGAAGACGAAGTCGACGTCGTAGACATTAGTGATTCCAAGTGCGGCGACGCCGCATGCTCGGGCTACGCTATCGGTTACACGAACGATGGCGAATGGGTGGAGTACACCATCAATGTCACGGCCGATGCCAAGTACGACATTACGGCGAATGTGGCGACCGCCTTCGAAACTTCTGCAATGCAGCTGTTCATTGACGACAAGGAAATTACCGAATCGGTAGTGGTCCCGAAGGTTGACAGTGTATGGACTACGTACAAGGAAGTGGAAATCGGTTCCGCAGAGCTCAAGAAGGGCGAACACGTGCTCAAACTCCTGATTACAGGTGCCTACCTGAATGTGGACTGGCTCCAGTTTACCGACCCGAACGACACCACGACTTCTATTGCGAAGAACGTAAAGCTTGCCCCGCAGACAGCGTCTTACAACGTGTTCGGCGCCACCGGCAAGTTCCTTGGTCGCGTAGAATCCGGTGCGAATATGGCTGCAACCCTTAAGAATGCTGGGTTCGCAAGCGGTATGTACATCTTGCGTGCCGCGGGCCTGAACAAGACCCTCCGCGTACAAGTGAAGTAACTTATTGCAACCACTGAGCGCAAGTACGTAAGCATGTCATCCCGGCCTTAGACCGGTTAGTGGGCACTTGCAATTTATTGCTTATGTGCCCACAATCCTCGGAACGGGGAGATCTCCTTTTTTTATCACGCTTCAAAGCGTTGACAACTTGTCAATGAGAACTCTCTAAAAGGGAGTTCTTTTTTGTTGTATAAAAGATATTTTTTGATTGGTGTGGATTTTTAAGTGAGGTTTCTTATGAAAAACTTCTTGGTTTCGTCTGCTGTAACGTGCGCAGCCCTTTGCGCAGCGTTGGCATCCACTGCAAATGCTCAGCCCAACGATGAGTGGAACGGCAAGCCGCGTATTTTCGCGGTGAATGCGCTTACGCCGCACGTCACGTCTATGCCGTATTCTACGGTCGAAGAGGCCGTGAAGGGTGACCGTCACGCTTCTGAGTGGTATCAGACACTTTCGGGTAAGTGGAAATTCTATCATGTCGAAAAGCCCGCCCAGCGCAATAACGACTTTTACAAAGACAACTACGATGTGTCTGGCTGGAACGAAATTCCGGTGCCGTCGTCTTGGCAGCTGTTTGGTTACGACCACCCGATTTACACCAACGTGGTTTACCCGTGGGCGCAGAACAACAACGTGTCTGCTCCGGGCGCGCCGACCAACTTTAACCCGGTGGGCCATTACCGCCGTAACTTCACCATTCCCGAAAAGTGGAGCGGCAAACGCATTCGCCTGCACTTTGAAGGTGTGGAATCTGCCTACTACGTTTGGGTGAACGGCAACTATGTCGGTTATGCCGAAGACTCCTTTACCGACCATGAATTCGATATCAACAAGTACTTGCGTAAAGGCGAAAACAACGTTTCTGTTCAGGTGTTCCGCTGGTGCGATGGCTCTTGGCTCGAAGACCAGGACTTCATTCGTCTCGCCGGTATTTTCCGCGATGTGTACCTGTATGCCGTTCCCGAAGTGCATATTCAGGATTTCCAGATCGATGCGACGCTCACCAACAACTATACCGATGGCTTGCTGAAGACGACCGCTTGGATTTACAATTCTACGGGTTCGGCTTCCAGCGAATTCACTGTGGAACTTTCTCTGTACAACGACAAGGGTACCGAAGTGATTTCCCCGTCGGCACAGAAGGTTTCGGGCATTGGTTCGAAGGGCGAAAAGAGCGTACACTTTGAACTCCCGATTACCAAGCCGGACCGCTGGTCTGCCGAAACGCCGAACCTTTATACGGCCGTGCTTGCCATTAAAGATGCTAGCGGCAAGGTGATTCAGGTTGAAAGCAACAAGATCGGTTTCCGCAAAATCGAAATCAAGAAGGATAACGGTGCTCCGCGCTTGTACGTGAACGGCATGCCGGTAAAATTCCATGGTGTTGACCGCCATGAACTCGACCCGGATAATGGTCGCGCGGTTACATACGATCGCATGGAAAAAGACGTGATTCTCATGAAGCGTTTCAACATTAACGCGCTGCGTATGTCGCACTATCCGAATAACCCCTACATGTACGATCTTTGCGACAAGTACGGCATTTACGTGATTGACGAAGCAAACGTCGAAAGTCATGGTGCAAATAACAGCTTGCCCAAGAATAGCGACGACTGGCGTGCCCCCGCTGTGGACCGTATGAATTCCATGGTGCAGCGCGACAAGAACCACCCGAGTATTATCTTGTGGTCATTGGGTAACGAAGCCGGTAACGGTAACGTGTTCGCCTCTGAACGCGAACGTGCCCACCAGATTGACTCCACCCGCTTTGTGCATTACGAAGGCGACTGGAACAACGCCGATGTGAACAGCTGGATGTACTTTGGCCCGGACGCCGTGCGTAACTACAACGACGCCAACAAGCCAATTATGCTTTGCGAATACGAACACGCCATGGGTAACTCCGTGGGCGATCTGCAAGAATACATGGACGCCTTCTACGCTAACCCGCGCAGCTTCGGTGGCTTTATTTGGGACTTCATTGACCAGGGACTTCGCCACAAGGGTACGCCGTACTTTGAATTCGGCGGCATGTGGGGCGACTGGCAGAACGACGACAACTTCTGCGCGAACGGCCTCGTATTCCCCGATCGCGCCTTGCAGCCCGAAATTTGGGAAGTCAAGTATCAGTATGCTCAGGTCCGCGTCAAGAACGTTGACGCCGCCAAGGGCAAGATTCAGATCGAAAGCCGCTACCTCTACAAGAACCTGGGCGACTTCCTCGATGGCTACTGGTCTATCAAGGAAAACGGCAAGGTCATCAAGGAAGGCAAGCTGAACGGTTCGCAGATGAACGTTGGCCCGAACCAGAAGAAAGAAATCACGATTGACATGCCGAAAATCGAAACCACAGTTGGTGCCGAGTACTTCTTGGATCTCGATTTCCGCCTCAAGAACGATGAACTCTGGGCTAAGGCCGGTTATAGCATTGCCCACGAACAGTTCGGCATCGATTTGGGCCAGCTCTGGTCTACTGAAATCGATATCAGCACCTTGCCGACTTACAAGGTGAACAAAACCAACGGTCTCGAAATCGAGGGCAAAGATTTCAAGATCCGCTTCGACGAAAAGAACGGCACGCTTGCAAGCTACGTGCTCGGTAACGATACCATTATCAAGAACGGCGGCATTCCGAACTTCTGGCGCGCCCCGATCGACAACGACAAGGGCTTCAACATGGAAAAGGGGCATGGCGAATGGCGCAAGGCAAGCCAGAAGCGCAACGTGACCTCCGAAGTCAAGGAAGTGTCTCAGCAAGAAACCCAGGTGACCTTCAACTTCACGTTCCCCGACGTGGGCAGCACCAAGATGAAGATGACTTACTACGTGTACGGTAGCGGCGATATCGTGGTCAGCTACACGCTCAACCCCGATGGTTCCAAGAGCTACTTGCCGAACGTGGGTACAATCTTTACCGTGCCGGGTGGCTACGAAAAGGTCCGCTGGTTTGGTCGCGGCCCCGACGAAAACTACATGGGCCGTAACCGCGGAAGCTTCATGGGTCTCTATTCTACGCTCGCCGATTCTATGACAATCAAGTACATGGAAATCGGCGAAACCGGCCAGCGCACCGACGTCAAGTGGGCAACGCTCACCAACAACGACGGCAAGGGCCTGATGATTGTGGGTAACCCGCGCATGGAATTCAGCGCCCAGCATTACACTCCGGAACAGCTTTCCAACGTAAAGCTCCCGTGGGAACTCAAGCGCGACAAGGACATTACGCTCCGCGTAGACTTGCACCAGATGGGCGTTGGCGGTATCAATTCCTGGGGTGCCCAGCCGCTCGATGCGTACCTGCTCAAGGCTAACCGCGAATATTCTCACACCTTCCGCCTGGCTCCGATTCGCCAAAAGCTGAACGACCCGACCGAATACTCCTTGCTTGGCTTCAGGAACTTTGGCTGGAACAAGGAAATCGCCCCGGCTAAGTACGGCGAAACAGAAATCAAGAAGATTTACGAGAACCAGCCGGACAAGGATATTACCGAAGAAGCCAATGAGGAAACCGAAGGTCGGACCCCGATTCTGCCGGGTAGCGTAAAAATGGCAAATAATGCCGTTCGCGACTATAGCGTGTTTGACATGCAGGGCAGAATTGTTGCTAAATTTAGCACAGTTGGTATCGAAGATTTGCAGGCCAAGACAACGGCCGCGGTCAAGCGCTCGGGTACTTACTTGGTGAAAACTAAGACGGGTACGGCTTACCGCATTAACGTAAAGTAATTGTCATCCTGGACTTGATCCGGGACCCCGAACCTCCACACCCCATGCAATGAACGTCCCGGAAGAAATTCCGGGACGTTTCTCATGAACACGAACAATGACTTATGAGAGCTCCAAAAGGATTAGTTAGTCATTGTTCGTCCTTCGTTCCGACAACTGGCTAATGCCAGTTGCCTCCACTCGGCAAGAAATCTGACTTTTTCGGGCCTTTTTGTGAAATTTTGGTGATTGAAATTTTTGCAAAAGTGTTTTTTGAAGGAGTCCGCAATTTGAGCTTTTTTTGGATATCTTTAAATTGGTTGAAAAGGATGGTCATTATGAAGTTTCGTGTACTTCTTCCCTTTATTTTGCCGTCGTGCATTTGTGCCGCGGTTAACTTGAATGTAAGCTTGGGCGACAGCATCAAGCCGGTGACCCATGTGGCGACCGGTTCGCTTTATGGCTTGACCGAGACGCTTCCGAGCAATATCGAGAAGGACGTTGCGCCCCTGAAGCCGAACGTTTTCCTTTCGCCGGCGCGCAGCGGTAGCGGTCGCCAGCAGCCTATCGGTGGTGCGTTCCTCGTGGCACCTCGTGTCGAAAGTATTGGTGCCAAAATCCAGATCCGCCTGGCCGACGTATTGCCCGGCTGGCCGTACAAGTTCCAGAACATGGATCACTGGAAAAACGAAGTCAAGTCGGTCATCAACGACAAACTCAAATCGAACAACAAGAACTTTGACGGTTACGAAATTTGGAACGAACCGAACGATACCTGGAAATCGAATATCGATTTCAATTCGGGTCTCTGGAAACAGACTTACGATTTGATCCGCCAGATGGACCCCGGTGCCAAAATCATTGGCCCGTCGTACTCCTTCTATCATGGTTCCAAGATGGAAGAATTCGTGAAGTATTGTTCGCAGAACAACTGCATGCCCGACGTGGTCAGCTGGCACCAGTGGGGTAGCGGTGGCTTCGTGGGTTCTGTCGAAACTTACCGTAACCTCGAAAAGAAATACAACGTCAAGCCGCGCCCGCTGAGCATCAACGAATATTCTTCGACCGAACACAGCGAAGAAGGTTGCCCGGGCCTGTCTATTCCCTTTATCGCTAAATTCGAACGTCACGGTGTCGAAAGCGCCATGATTTCTTGGTGGTTCGTACCGCTTCCGGGTCGCTTGGGTAGCCTGCTCACCAAGGATAACGAACGCGGTGGCGGCTGGTGGCTGTACAAGTGGTATGGCGACATGAGCGGCTATATGGCAAAGGTTGTGCCTCCTAACGACAAGAGCGATGGAGTCGACGGCTTTGCTGCTCTTGACAAGAAGAAAGGCTTTGCAAGCATCGTGCTCGGCGGTAACACCAAGGGCGATGTGAATGTGAATATTTCGGGCATTCCTTCGGCATTCGGCAACAAGGTGAATGTGACGGTGGAATACGTGGTTTGGGAAAACAAGGACAAGGCCGTACCTTCGACGAACCTGGTGTCCGACAAGGAATACGACGTAAGCGACGGCAAGATTACGGTGCCGGTGAATATCACGAATACCAAGTACGGCTATCGCGTGTACATTACACCGATCATTCCTCAGGCGCCTTATAAGGATGTCGCCGCCGCAATCCCGGGCAAGATCGAAGTCGAAAATTACGATGTGGGCGGTTCGGGCAAGGCCTACCTCGACAAAGATGACGACAACAAGGGTGGCGAATACCGCGACGACGCTGTCGATATCGTGAAGGGCGGCTCTGGCTACGCCATCGGTTACACGCAAGAAGGCGAATGGCTCGAATACACGGTGAAGGTCGCCAAGTCGGGCGAATACAACGTGAACGCAAGCTACGCGACCTCTTCTGAAAATGTGGGCTTCAAGCTCTACGTCGACGGTAATGCGGTTACAGATAACATCATCGTGCCGCAAGGTGCCGACTGGGAAACCTATTCGACATACGAAGCAGGCAAAGTGAACCTTACCGAAGGCGAACACGTGCTCAAGCTCGAAATTGTGGGTAACTACGTGAACCTCGACTGGC
This sequence comes from Fibrobacter succinogenes, assembly GCA_902756345.1. Classification (GTDB taxonomy): domain Bacteria; phylum Fibrobacterota; class Fibrobacteria; order Fibrobacterales; family Fibrobacteraceae; genus Fibrobacter. Next base: position 32,452 of record CACVQR010000019.1, read on the forward strand.
TCGAATTCGTGGACCCGTCGCAAACCACGACGCGCTTTGCGACCGCTCCCGCCCTCCAGCGAGCAAGCGCAACCTTTGACGTCTTCAGCGCGACAGGTAAGTTCCTCGGCCGTGCCGACATCGGCGCCACCGCAACAGAATCGCTCGCCGCTTCGCTCAAGCAAGCCGGCTACGCCAGCGGTGTCTACCTCGTCCGCACCGCCGCCGGCCGCACCCAGCGCATCCAAGTGCGCTAGGCGCCGCCTTCAAAACTTCATGACTCCATGCAACCAAAGCGCCCCGGCCGCCTCTCGGCCGAGGCGTCTTTTATGTGTACGAACAAAGAGTGACTAATCCTTTTGGAGTACTCATAGGTCTTTGTTCGTATCTATAATATCGCCGAGTTGAGGCGGCAAGCAAAAGCTTGCCGTCGAGACGAAGGACAGCCGATGGCTGATTAACCTTTTGGAGTGCTCATACCCCATCGGCTGTTTATATAAAAAGAATCTCCCGCTTGCGCGAGAGATTCTTTGGTTGGTTTTTAGGAGGTATTCTTAGGAGTACTAAGATTCGTTTGTGAGAGAGAACTTACTTCACGAAGCTTGCCGGGAGCGTGAACTGCTTCAGGAACGGCCAGCCGATGCTTGCGTCACCGTAGTCGTGGCCACCGCCCTGCTTGGTGCAGAGAACAACCTTCGTGCCATCCTGGCAGTTGGAGTATTCGTCGCAACCATTGGCGTTCTTGGTCGGAGCGCCGGTACAGCCGTTCTTTTCAGCCCAGAACTTGAAGGTGCCTTCGGCGCCCAAGAAGTTCAGACCGTCATTGAATCCGCTATCGCCGCCCTGATATTTGCAGACCGGGTCATTCGTACCGCGGAAGTTGATGACAGAAATCGGACGAGACATCTTGCACTGTGCACTGTTGGTCTTGTTCAAGTCCATAGCTGCCGGAGCGACTGCTGCAAAGACATCGGACATCATGCAAGCCACGTGGTTGCTCATGCCGCCACCCATCGAGAAACCGGTTGCGTAGATACGCTGCGGGTCGATACAGGCGATTTCTTTGAGTTTGTCGATCATTGCGTAAGAGAACTTGACGTCGTCGTCGTTGGAGCAGCAGGGGCCGACGTTCCAGCCGTTACCCATTCCACCCGGTTTGCTGGTGCCGTCCGGGTAAAGCGTGATTACGCCTTCGGGGTCAGTCTTGGCCTTGTACGGAGAACTTCCGAATTCGCCATTGCCGGAACCGCCAATCGGGTGGTAGTCAATAACGAGCGGTACGGGCTTGTCGCCCTTGTAGGCACTCGGAATGTGCATAATAAAGGTGCGCTGCTTGCCATCGACGGTCACGGACATGTTTTGCTTATCTCCGACCTTTGCAGTCTTGCCGGAGCAATCGACTACGATAGGTTCGTCGCTGCCGGCGCTGCTGGAAGATTTCGGCGGTTCAACCTGTTGAGAGCTAGAAGATTTCGGCGGTTCAACAGCTTCAGAGCTGGAAGAAGCGTCGGCAGAGGGCCTTACCATTTCGATGGTCACGCCGGTCTCGGTTTCGCTCTGCATTTGGTAGACAAAGTTGGCATAACCATCCAGCGCGAACTGGAGCATCGGCAACAGGTCGCCTTCTTTCTTGAGAGCCTTGACTGCACCCTTGTCGGTCAACATAAAGGTGCTGTTGCGGTTGTCTGCACTGACGCGGATGAACTTCGCGCCTTTTGCAAGCTTGCCCAAGTTGAGGGAGACGATTCCCTGGACGTTTTCGATGTTGCTTTTCTTGAGAACCTTGCCAAGGGAGTTGATCACGGACACGCTGAGAGAACGTGCGTCCGCGTTATAAATGGTGAGCATGTTGCCTTCCATGTGGAGGGCGACATTTGCGGTGTAGGCGTTGGCGACAATGCCCGTGTTGCCATCGCTGCTGAGGCGGAATGTGCCATCTTCTCCGGAGGTTGTTTCGTACCCTCCGAAGTTGAATGTGTTGATTTTTACACCGCCGAGCAAACGGCCGGAAACCTTGGATTTGACCACGCCGTCAATGCTCCAGGCGAAAGCTTGGCTGCTGAACAAGCCGAACAGTGCCAGGCTAGCGATACTTGCGAATTTGGGGTTACGCATAAATACTCCTTTTTTATGATACCCTTTTGTTTTCACTCAATAATAAATTTACACATTTATTGCTGAAATGCAATATATTTTGCGTAAAGTTTGCTAAACCACGAATAAATCTTACACATTTCCGTGTAAAAAGTGTTTTGTGCGCATTTCTTTATTTGAAAAGCATGGATTCGTTGTCCAAGGAATCTTGCTTTTGACGAGGTAATTTCCCCTTTTTGTAAGGTACTTTTACCTATGGTGTTCATGTTTTTAAAGGATGTTGGTTATGAAAAAGCTATCCCTTTCTCTTGCTATTGCAGCCATTGCAGGCTTTGCGACCATGGCAAATGCCGCTTTCGCCGATGGCGGTGCAAAATTCTTGGGCAATATTACTACGGGTGGCCAGATTCGTAGCGACTTTGCCCAATACTGGAACCAGATTACTCCCGAAAACGGCTGTAAGTGGGGTTCCATCCATTCCCTTTCTAACGGCAACAGCGGTACAAGCAAGTTCGCCTGGGACAACTTCAAAAACCGGGTGAACGCCATTTCAAGTTCCACGCTCTCGTTTGGGGCTCGCAGTACCCGAACTTCCTCTGCAAAAAGAAAAATCCGGGCATTACCGTAGAACTCACCAAAAAGTACATTACCGAATGGTTCGATGCCGTTGCGGCTAAGTTCCCGGACCTCGAATACATCGACGTGGTGAACGAAGCCATTTGGGCGGGTAACAACTACCACTCTGGTTACGGCAAGCCTGCTGCAGGTGCCGAAGGCCACAGCACCGACGATACCGAATGCGGCGGCTCCTACATTATCGAAGCCCTCGGCGGTGACCGCGTTGTAAATGGCAAGCACCAGTACGACTTTATCACCACCGCTTTCAAGATGGCCCGCGAACGCTGGCCAAAAGCTGTGCTTATCTATAACGACTACAATACGCTTTCCTGGCAGATCAACGAAGGTATCGAACTCATCCAGACTATTGTCAAGAACGGTGCTCCGGTCGATGCCTACGGCCAGCAGGCTCACGACTGTAAGGGCATGAGCAAGAACGATTTCGAAAGTAAGATGACCCGAATCCATAATGAAACGGGCCTCCCGCTCCTCGTTTCGGAATACGATATCGGCGAAGCGGACGATACCAAACAGAAAAACGATTACGCAAACCAGATTCCGTTCATGTGGGAAACTCCGTGGGTTGCAGGCATTACCATTTGGGGCTATATCAACGGCTCTACTTGGGTTGCAAACACCGGCCTCATCGAAAAAGATGGCCGCAAGCGCGCTTCCATGAACTGGCTCGAAGAATACTTTGCGAACAACTTAAGCAAGGGTAAAAACGATGTGACCTTCACGCCCATCGAGCCTGAACCGCAGCTCCCGTTCAAGGGAGAACCGATTGCCATTCCGGGTAAAGTCGAAGCCGAAGATTTCGATATCCCGGGCAAGGGCGTCAACGAAGACGGCACGAGCAACCAGTCCTATAGCGACGATTCCGAAAACCACGGCGATAGCGACTACCGCAAGGACACCGGTGTCGACCTTTACAAGAAGGCGACCGGCGTTATCGTGGGCTACAACAGCGAAGGCGACTGGCTCGAATGGACCGTGAACGTTAAAGAAGCTGGCGACTACACGATGTTTGCTGCCGTGGCTGCCGCAGGTTCTACTTCCAGTTTCCAGCTCTCCCTCGATGGCAAGGCGCTCACCGACGTGATTACGGTTCCTGCCGCCAAGGAAGGCGAAGAAAATTACGACGACTACAACAAGGTCAAGGCCAACGTGACTCTCCCGGCAGGCAAGCACATCCTCCGCATGGACGTAACGGGCGCCTGGTTCGACGTAGACTACTTCACCTTCGTGAAGGGCAAGGACGCGACTGACCCCGAACCGATCGAAAATCCGGGCCAGGAAACCTTTATCGGCCAGAACCTCGAACTCACGAACGACAAGCTTCAAGATTACTACGTGTTCGACATGCAAGGTAACCGCTTGGGACTGATTTCGGCCTATGGATTCAATGCCGCGGCCGACCTGCTCAAGTCTTCTAGCTCCATCAGGTCTTCGGGAATTTACTACCTGCGCAGCCGCACTACAGGCAAGATGCATACCGTGAGAGTTTCTAGATAATTTAAGACTCAATACACCAAACAACGGGTTCCGGGGCGAACGCTCCGGAGCTTGTTTTTTGTTTACGTCATTGTGGATATATTGTCCATGGAATCACTGTTTCGACTAGGATTATTTCGTGCGTTTCAGGATAATTTTATAGGAGCATGGTGTAACTTTAAAAAAGGATGTGGTTTCATGAAACAGAAACTTTCTTTCTCTGCTTTGGCGGTCGCACTTTCTTGTGCCGTTCCGTCGTTCGCTGGCCCCGGCCTTGCCGATGGCGCGGCCAAGTTCATCGGTAACATCACTCAGTCTGGCACGGCTCCTGGTCCTAATGACCAGTTTACCAAACTGTGGAACCAGGCGACAGCTGAAAACGGCTGTAAGTGGGGCTCCGTCGAAGGTCAGCGCGGCAAGTACAACTGGGGCGCCTGCGATGCTGCCTATAACTGGGCAAAGCAGAACGGTGGTCACTTCAAGTTCCACGCTTTGGTGTGGGGCTCCCAGTATCCGAGCTGGCTCAATGGCCTTAGCACAGAAGAAACCAAGAAGGCGATTACCGCCTGGTTCGATGCGGTCAAGCAGCATTACCCGGATCTCGAAATGATCGACGTGGTGAACGAAGCTATCCGCACGGGCAACAACAGCTATCATTCTCCTTACGGCAAGAACAACAACATCATTCCGGCACTCGGTGGCGATAACGGTGGCAATTACCAGTTCGTAACGACCGCCTTCAAGATGGCCCGTGAACGTTGGCCGAAGGCTATCCTCATTTATAACGACTACAACACCGTCCAGTGGAACAAGGACCAGGGTATTCAGCTTATCCAGACCATCAAGAAAAACGGTGCTCCGGTCGACGCATACGGCTTGCAGGCCCACGACATGATGAGCCAGGGCGGTGGCCAGGGCGGTACCGGTGGCGGCGGCGTCTGCTTGAACATCAATACGCTCAAGAGCATTACCAAGGAAATCTGGGACAAGACCCAGACCCCGATGTTCATCAGCGAATACGACATTGCGACTACCGATGATAATATCCAGAAGCAGTGCTATCAGGAACAGATTACGCACTTCATGGAAAACGAGCATGTCGCGGGCATTACCTTGTGGGGCTATGTCTATGGCCACACCTGGCTCGACTGTAACGGAAAGGCTCCCGGATGCTCCGGCATCATCAAGGACGGCAAGGACCGCGCCGCCATGGCCTGGCTCAGAGATTACCTCTCCAAGAACAAGGGCGTGAACTCGACTGGCCTCAAGACGGGTGTGCTCACTCCGGTCGATCCTGTGCCGCGCAAGCTGTTCAAGGGCTCTGCATTCGACATCCCGGGCAAAATCGAAGCCGAAGACTTTGATATTTCCGGTATCGGCGAAACCAATGGCGTGAGCAACATCTCTTACAGCGAAAGCGATATCGAAAATCACGGCGACGTGACGGATTACCGCAAGGACACGACTGGTGTCGACCTCTACAAGAAGGCTACCGGCATCATCGTGGGCTACAACAGCGAAGGCGATTGGCTCGAATACACCGTGAACGTAAAAGAAGCGGGCGACTACACCATGTTCGCAGCCGTGGCTGCCGCAGGTTCGACATCCAGCTTCCAGCTTTCTATCGACGGCAAGGAACTCACCAACGTGATTACTGTTCCTGCTGCAAAGTCCGGCGAAGAAAACTACGACGACTACAACAAGGTCAAGGCTAACGTGTCCCTCACGGCCGGCACGCATATCCTCCGCATGACGGTGACTGGCTCCTGGTTCGACATCGACTACTTCACCTTCGTGAAGGGTAAAGATGCTACCGACCCCGAACCGATTGAAATCGAAGATGATCCGATGTTTGTCCAGCCGAGCATCCAGATCGATGAAAACGGCCTGCAGGACTACTTCGTGTTCGACGTGCATGGCGTGAACTTGGGCGTGCTTTCGGCCTACGGTTTCGATGGCGCTGCCGAAATTCTCCAGAACACGGGCGACATCAAGGCTTCCGGTATCTACTACCTGCGTAACCGCTGGACCGGAAAAATGCAGTCTGTGAGAATTTCTAGGTAAATTTCAAAACTCAATACACCAAACAACGGGTCCCGGGGCGAATGCTCCGGGGCTTGTTTTCTTTTGTTTACGCTTCTATGGATATATTGTCCATGACAATCCCCTTTTTTCGTGAAAAAACGTCCTTTTTAGGGAATATATTAATAATGGTTTTTGGGATGAAAACCATCAAAAGGATGTGTGGATATGAAAAAGATAATCTCTACAGCAACGAAAGTTGCTGCGTTTGCTCTTGCAGCAACAACTTTCTCCTTCGCGGGACCCGGCTTGGCCGATGGTGCAGCGAAGTTCGTCGGTAACATTACAACGCGTGGCCAGGTTCGTAGCGACTTTACGAAGTTGTGGAACCAGATTACGGCTGAAAACGAATGTAAGTGGGCCTCTATCGAAGGTACCCGCGGTCGTTACAACTGGTCTGGTTGCGATGCAGCCTATAACTGGGCAAAGAATAACGGTGGCCATTTCAAGTTCCACGCTCTGGTGTGGGGCTCCCAGTATCCTAACTGGTTGAACGGCCTTAGCGTTGACGAAACCAAGAAGGCGATTACCGCTTGGTTCGATGCCGTCAAGCAGCATTACCCCGATCTCGAAATGATCGACGTGGTGAACGAAGCTATCCGTACGGGTAACAACAACTATCACTCCGGCTACGGCAAGAACAACAACATCATCGGTGCTCTCGGTGGCGATAACGGCGGTAACTACCAGTTCGTGACCACGGCCTTCAAGATGGCCCGTGAACGCTGGCCGAAGGCAATCTTGATTTATAACGACTATAATACCGTTCAGTGGAACAAGGATGAAGGTATTAACCTCATCAACACCATCAAGAAAAACGGTGCTCCGGTGGACGCTTACGGCTTGCAGGCTCACGACATGATGAGCCAGGGCGGTGGCGCTGGCGGTACCGGTGGTGGCGGCTCCTGCTTGAACATCAACACCTTGAAGAGTGTTGTTAGCGAAATTTGGAACAAGACTCAGACTCCGATGTTCATCTCTGAATACGATATCGGTACCGATAACGACAATATCCAGAAGCAGTGCTACTCCGAACAGATTTCCTACTTCATGGAAAACGAACATGTTGCAGGCATTACCTTGTGGGGCTATGTCTATGGTGCAACCTGGATCAATAACGGTAACTCCGGTATCATCAAGGATAACGGCGGCGACCGTCCTGCCATGACTTGGCTCAAGGATTACCTCTCCAAGAACAAGGGTGTGAACACCACCGGCCTCAACACTGGCGTTGTCACTCCGGTTGAACCTGTTCCGCAGGAACCGTTCAAGGGCTCTGCACTTGCCATTCCGGGTAAGATTGAAGTTGAAGACTTCGACAAGCCGGGCCAGGGCAAGAACGAAGATGGTACAAGCAACGAATCCTATGGCGACGATTCCGAAAACCATGGCGATAGCGACTACCGTAAGGATACCGGTGCAGACCTTTACAAGAAGGCTACTGGCGTTGCTCTCGGTTACAACAATACCGGCGACTGGTACGAATACACCATCAACGTTGCCGAAGCGGGCGAATACACTGCAGTCGCTTCTGTCGCTACCGAAGGCACGGGCGCATTCACGCTCTCCCTCGACGGCAAGTCCCTTGCCGAATTCACGGTCACGGGTTCTAGCTACGACGACTTCTCCGACGTGAAGAAGAAGGTAACTCTCCCGGCCGGCAAGCATGTGCTCCGCCTCGACGTGACCCAGGAATACTTTGATATCGACTACATCAACTTCGTGAAGGGCGATGTCGTTGACGAACCGGGTGAAGATGACCCGATGCTTGTGCAGCAGGAACTCAAGCTCGACAACAATGCCCGCCAGGATTACCACGTGTTCGACCAGAACGGTGTCCACATGGGTGTGCTCACAGCCTACGGATTCGATGCCGCCAAGGAAATTCTCAAGACTTCTAACGAAGTCAAGAACTCCGGCGTGTACTACCTCCGCAGCCGCACCACTGGCCAGATGCAGTCTGTAAGAGTGACGAGATAATTAGAGTACTCAATACACCAAACAACGGACTCCGAAGCGGACGCTTCGGAGTTTGTTTTTTCCGAAAAAAGAGAAATTTATTCTGTCAATTAATACAACTCTATTAATTGATAGAGTAAAAATGCCTGAAGTGGCGCAGATTTTTCGAAAAATCGTACTTTTTTACCCTTGCAAAGCCGCGTTTTTTCTTCTAAATTTAGCGCAGCATTTCACGGGGCGACTTTGCTCCGGAATAACTCAAAAAGGATTTACATGAAGACCATTACGGTAAACCCGAAGAACGTCGAACGCAAGTGGAAGCTTGTGGACGCCGCCGATAAGCCTATGGGTCGCGTTGCTTCTGAAGTTGCAAAGCTCCTGATGGGCAAGCACAAGGCCATCTTCTCCCCGAACGTCGACACTGGCGACTTCGTGGTTGTGATCAACGCTGAAAAAGTTGCTGTTACCGGCAACAAGGCTCTGCAGAAGCAGTACTTCCACCACACCGGTCACATCGCCGGTGAACGCTGGATCAACTTTGCCGACCTCTTGGCAAAGCACCCGACTGCACCGCTCGAAGCTGCCATCTGGGGCATGCTCCCGCACAGCGCTCTCGGTCACAAGATGATCAAGAAGCTCAAAATCTATGCCGGTGCCGAACATCCGCACGCCGCGCAGAAACCTGAAGTTGTAGAACTTTAAGAACGGAGGATACCTCTATCGCTACCGCAAAAACTAAGAAGATCTACCGCGGCACTGGCCGTCGCAAGAACGCCATCGCTGCTGTGATCCTGAAGCCGGGTTCCGGCAAGCGCACTATCAATGGTCGTGATTTCAAGGATTACTTCCATTCTGAAGTGCAGAACATGATCGCTAACCTTCCGTTCGCCATCCTCGGCAACGCGGAAGAATGGGACGTCGAAGTTACCGCTCGTGGCGGTGGCATCGCTGGCCAGATGGGCGCTGTCCGTCTCGGCATTGCCCGTGCCCTGGTTGCTAACGACGCCGAAGTCAAGCCCGCCCTCAAGAAGGAAGGCCTCATGACTCGTGACTCTCGTGCCGTTGAACGTAAGAAGTTCGGCCGCAAGAAGGCTCGTAAGCACTTCCAGTTCAGCAAGCGCTAATCTGCGAAATTGCTATTACGAAAGACCCTGGCTCTCGCCAGGGTTTTTCTTTGTTGGATTGTCTTCCCGCACGGAGATGACAATAGCCACTTGCAGCTTTGCTGCTTAGTGGATATGATCCTCGGAACGGGGACGGGATCCCCTTTTACGGCTTTCCAAAAGCATGCTCTGCCCTATTGCGTTTTCACGCCTTGTATGCGGACCACGTCATGCTGAGGATATTCTGCATCAGCTCATGAAGCCTGCATTGTCATGCTGATGAAAATCAGCATCGGCACTTGGCAGTCTAATTAATTTGTCAGAAATTATCGTCGCGGTCGAACATGTGCGTCACGAATTCCACGACGAGCGTCTCGTAAGCTTCGTCGCTAAAGATCGGCTTTTGCATCAGGTCGATTGCTTCTTGAGAAAGTTTACCGGTGGTGGCGAGTTCTGCGCCGCCTTTCTTGTATTTTTCGCGCAGCATGTTCAGTCGGCGGGGGCCGCCGCGATGGTCGAGTGCGCGCATCTGCGGACAGGCAATGAGCGTGTAGCCCTCATGCCCCAAGATAATGTCGAACTGCTTGCGGATAGGTTCGTAGACGACGTCCAGGTCCATCCAGGCGCAGCTCGAAAGCAGAATGATCTTTTGGCCTTCTTTCTGGAATTGCAGCCCATGCAGGTGCGAGTTCATGGCGGTGGCGCCTTCCTTGAGCTTCTGGCCCATGTAGGGGTGGACCATGCCCACGATGCGGTCCATGAGGACTTTCATTTGTCCCGGAATGCTGAAAAGGAATAGCGGGAAACTCCAAATCACAATGTCGGCGTTCGTGAGCTTTTCGCGCACCCAGGGCACGTCGTCGTCCTTTATAAAACAGCTGCCGTCTTCACGACCCCAGCAGCTCAAGCAGCCGCGGCATGGCTTGATATTCAATTTGTCAATAAAAAGGTATTCGGATTCGTATTCGCCGCTTTCTTCCAGGCCTTCTACGAACGCCTTGGTCGGAATCAGGGTTCCGCTACGCTCCTTTTTGGGGCTTGCGACCATAATCAACACTTTCTTCTTTTCGGGCATGGACACAAATTTAGAATTTTTCTACATTTACGCGCGCTCGGGCAATTACGCCCGGGTAAAACCAATCACCGGTTTGCGAGAGTCGCTTCGGTGGCACCGTCCTGACCCCTGGGTCCGCTCAGTGCTTCGCGGCTTAATTGCAGTCCGGGTAGTAACAACCGAAAAGGAAATACATTATGGCAAATCTGCCTTCTGTCGAAGATCTGCTTGCTGCAGGCTCCCACTTTGGTCACCAGACTCAGCGCTGGAACCCGAAAATGAAACCCTACATCTTGGCTGAAAAGAACGGCATCTACGTTCTCAACCTCTCCAAGACTCGCGAACTCCTTGAAGAAGCCGCCAAGGCCGCTGCCAAGATCTCTGAATCTGGCAAGACCGTGCTCTTCGTTGGCACCAAGCCGACCGCTCGTCAGTGCGTGCTCGACGCTGCCGCTTCCTGCAATCAGTTCTCCGTGACCAACCGCTGGCTCGGTGGTATGCTCACGAACTTCCAGACCGTCCGCAAGTCCATCAAGAAGATTGACAAGATCGACGCCATGGAAGCCGATGGCACTTTCCAGGCCCTCTCCAAGAAGGAAGTCCTCGACAAGAACCGCGAACGCGAAAAGCTCCTTTCCGTGTTCGGTGGCATCCGTGAAATGGTGAACCTCCCGGGCCTCCTCGTCGTGACCGACCTCGCTCACGAAAAGATCGCCGTGGCTGAAGCTCGCCGCCTCCACATTCCTATCATCGGCATTTGCGACACGAACGTCGACCCGACTCTCGTGGACTATCCGATTCCGGCCAACGATGACGCCGTGAAGTCCCTCACGCTCATCATCGACTACATTGCCGCCAACGTTGCAAAGCGTTCCGCCGACAAGAAGGCCGACAAGGAAGAAGCTAAGAAGTTCGACAACGGCGAGGAAGAAAAGTAATATGCAGATTACCGCTTCCCTCGTTAACGAACTCCGCCAGAAGACTGGCGTGGGCATGATGCAGTGCAAGAAGGCCCTCACCGAAACTGACGGTGACATGGACAAGGCCGTTGAACTCCTCCGCAAGCAGGGTGCTGCCGTTGCCGCCAAGCGTGCCGACAAGGCCGCCAAGGAAGGCCGCATCTACTTGATCGAAACCGCCGACAAGGCTGCTGCTTTCGAACTGTCTTGCGAAACTGAACCGGTTTCCAACAACGACGACTTCGTCGCTCTCGCCAATATGGCCGTGAAGGCTGTCGAAACTCAGGCTATCGCCTCTGTCGACGACCTCAAGAACGCCGTGGTCGATGGCAAGAAGATCAACGATGTGCTCCAGGACGTGCTCGTCAAGATCCAGGAAAACATCGACTTCCGCAAGTTCGCCGAAATCAAGAAGGTCGCTAACTCCGTGTTTGGCGTTTACAGCCACATGAAGGGCAAGATCGGTGTGATTACCGAACTCGCTTTCGAAGGTACCGCTTCTGACGAAGCTGCTCTCAAGCAGGCTGCTAAGGACATCGCTATGCAGGCCGCCGCATTTGCTCCGGTCGCCCTGAACGATGCTGCCGTCCCGGCCGAAACCATCGAAAAGGAAAAGGAAATCGCCAAGGCCCAGATCGAAGCTTCCGGCAAGGCTCCGAAGCCCGAATTCCTGCAGCGCCAGATCGACGGTCGCGTGGCCAAGGTGCTCAAGGAAATCGTTCTCGAAGACCAGGAATTCTTCATGTCCGAAAAGAACCCGAAGAAACTCAGCGTCAAGGACTACCTCCAGGAAGTCGTTGCTAAGGCTCTCGGTCTTTCCAGCCTGAAGGTCGTGAACTTCATCCGCTTCGAACGCGGTAACTAATTAGTAGACAGTAGGAAGTAGGCAGTAGACAGTGGTGCCTCTGCTGAAAACGCTGTGTGCTAGAGAAACTAAATTGGTCGCTCCCTCGTGGGAGCGACTTTTTATATATGCAAACAACGAAAAGTGCGAACTCCAAAAGGATCAGCCAGTCGTTGTTTGCCCTTCGCTCCGACAATAGGCTGAATGCCTATTGCCTCCGCTCGGCTTTTTATATATGCAAACAACGAAAAAACATGTCAAAACGTGAAAAAAGGTTTGCATTTCTGCAAATATTCAATTAATTTAAAGGAGAAAGAAAATGTGAATTAAGGTGGGAGCAATGACTTTGCGTGAGAAATCCGACATTCCCGCGTCGGTAGTCGTGGAACTTTTGAATACGGCCAAGGTGGACCCGTTTGTGATTTTCGATGCGAAATCGCACGAAATCTATATGGTGAATCCTTCTATGTCGCTTTTTTGGAAACCGAAAAGACCCTATGAACAGGGAATCAAGTTCGAAGAATATTTCTTTCCTGCCAACGGACAGAATACATTGTTTGTCGAAGAACTCCTTGAAAAAGGGGTGACGATTATTCGCTGCCCGTATTCGGGAAAAGACCTGGTTGTAGAGGCGTCACAGATTTCCTGGAATGGCAAGCGTTCCGTTTTCATGCGAGTGAACGACCATTCCGACCGTTTCTTCGACCCATTGACTGGGCTCCCGAATCCGGGGTATTGCCGCATCCGTGGCGAAAACTATGTAGAGGATCTTGCGAATGCGGGTAAAACCCCTGCAGTGGTTTTCTTCGACATTATCGGGATGAAACTTTACAACAATGCCAACGGCTTTAGCTCCGGAAACGAGTTCCTGATTCACTTTGCGGCCATGCTGAAAAAGCAGTTCGCGAAGGACTTGGTATGCCGTGGCATGAACGACCATTTTATAGTTGTTACAGACAATGTCGGACTTGAAGAAAAGTTGTGCGAAATTCGAAAATACGTCAAGGGTACGATCTCGAAAATTTCGATGGACCTTTACGTGGGCATTTGCCAAACGGATACAGACAGCGATATTATCGACGCGATTGAAAAGGCGAAACTCGCCTGCAACATTCAAAAGAAAAAGGGTGATAAATTTATTCGGCAATATGACGAAGACCTGCACAGGACACTCATGTTGCATAATTACGTGGTAAACCACATTGACGATGCCATTACGAATGGCTACATCAAGGTTTACTATCAGCCGGTGGTGCGAACGATTACAGGAACGTTTTGCGGTATGGAAGCGCTCGCCCGTTGGATTGATCCGGAACAGGGCTTTTTGAACCCGGGCGAATTTATCGGCGCATTAGAGGAATCCAAGCAAATCCATAAACTCGACAGCCACGTGATAGAACTTGTCTGCAGAGAAATGCGCGATCAATTGGACCAGGGCAACCCTGTGGTTCCGGTGTCGTTCAACCTTTCGCGATTGGACTTTACCGGCTGCGATATTTTTGAGGTAGTCGAAGGTATTCTTGAAAGATACAAGATTGAGCGCGAATACATCCGTGTAGAAATTACCGAAAGCATCATGGCGTCGGATTCGTATATCCAGCATGAAATTGAGCGATTCCGTCTGGTTGGCTACGAAGTCTGGATGGACGATTTCGGGAGCGGTTATTCTTCGCTGAATACGCTCAAGGACTACAAGTTCGACGAACTTAAAATCGACATGGCCTTCCTTTCGAACTTTAACGATGTGTCTCGCACCATTATCAGCTCGATGGTCCGCATGGCGAAAAGCCTTGGGTTAAAGACCTTGGCCGAAGGTGTAGAAACCAAGGAACAGATGGAATTCCTGAAGAGCATCGGTTGCGAAAAAGTCCAGGGCTATTACTATGGAAAGCCGCAACCGTTGAAGGCTTCCATGGAGCATATGGAGACTTCGGGAATAGTCATCGAAGATAGCAATATGCGCGCCGTGTATTCTAAAATCGGACGCCTTGACTACCAGGAAGATTCTCCTAGGGCGATCATGTCTTACGAGAACGAAAAGTTCAAGTTCCTGTTTGTGAATCGGCAGTACGAAGAACAGCTTAAAAGTCTCGGTTTCAAGGATGCCGCCGAGGTCGAAGCTGCGTCGAACAATCCCGAAAATCCGGTGTACTACACGCTCCATGAGGCGGAAAAAGTAGCCTATGAGGCTCCTTGTGAAGTGACCTATGTGACGCACGGAGTGTACGTCATTTTGAAAGGTCGCCTGATTGCCGATTATAATGGCTGCCACATTTACGACTTGTCTTTCCGCAATACGCATGTGAGCGCTTACGATAGTTCATCTCGCGGCAAGGAGGCTACGCTTCCGGCGAATACGAAGACTGTCTTGATTGCCGAAGCCAATCCGCAAGAGAGGGCGTTCCTTGAAAGTATCCTGAGACCGGATTACCATGTGCTGCTAGCCGAAAATGGCGAACAGGCGCTCAAACTTCTGCTTGAATATGGGAATAGGATTTCTCTTGCGCTGGTGAATGCCGTCCTTCCGAAAATGGATGGCTTCAAGATAATCCGGAAACTCCACGAGGCGAGAAGCAATCTTCAGATTCCCTTTGTCGTGATGACGGACAATTTGGATATTGCAAAGGAAAGTATTCGTCTTGGTGCATACCAGTTTATCCGCTTGCCCATTATGGACAAGAGCATGCTCAAGGCAAAAATAGATGGCGCCATCAAGAACGCCGAAATGTTGCAACAGCTTGCTTTGAACTATATGGAATATGTGCCAGGAGGTGTGGTTCTTTTAAATGCCCGCAGCGGAAAGATCTTATACGTAAACGGCTGCGTGCTTGACATTTTCGAATGCAAGAGTGTTGAGGAATTGTCTGAATTTGTGGGGGATCGCTTTAAGAATGCAATTCTTCCGGAAGATTACAAGGTTGTTAATCAGGACCTGCTGGAACAGCTCTCGAACAAGAACGATGTGACAAAGCAGATAACCTATCGCACCAAAACGGGTAAGGGTAGAATCAAGCGTGTCTATCATGTGGGTAAGTTCTACAAGAAAACTCCGTACGGGGATATTTTCTCTGCGTTCATTTCGGAAGATGACATGGCGATGAAAAAGTACTTTACCCGTAAAGAGGCTTTCGCGAAATTCATGGCGTCTGGAATCGCGACAAACACGAAGTCTTACGACCCGGGCTATCGAGGATTCCTTTTCTGGAACCTGACCAAGAATTCACCGGTGCTTCGCATGGGCGGAATCTCGTACATCCCCAAGGATCTCGAAGACAAGTACACCTACGAAATCCATTACAAGTACCTGAGTTCTGTGATGCTGCAATGTGAAACCAATGTCATGAACGCGTTGGATTACACCCGTGAAAAGCTGATTCTCGATTACATGAACAAGTGCGTGGTGCATTCGCTGGACATAAGCTATGACGTCGCGGGCTACAAGTTTACCATTCGTTCTAGCTTCGACATGATGATGGACCCGGAAACCGGCGACATCATCCTGAAATTGCAAAACGACAGCATCAAGACGACAAAGAAGTAGAACCGATATGACATGTCACCCTGGACCCTGGAGTGCGCACAGCACGATAGGGGATAGGGTCCAATTACGCCTTCCTGTAGCTCTCCATGCTATCCACGTTCACGCTCTTCACGAAGTTGTAGTGCTTGGCGACTTTGCTTCGATAAACTCAGCACAGGCTCTTTCGGCGAGGTTCAGGTACACCTTCATGCTCTTTTCGAACAGTTCCGGTGCCTTGGTGGCGTCGCGGAGGAGCAGCTGGGGCATCACGCAGTTGGCTGCCTTATGAGACCGTTCGGCTTATATGCAGAAATCAGCTGAAGCTTCCTCCCATTGCATCCGAGAACAAGAGAATGTATATTTGCATCAACAGGACCCCTCGCACCTCTCGTAGAAGTGTCCCAGAGGGGACATTGTGTTTTTAACCAGAGTTTGCACTAATGCTTGAAAATTCTCCACTAATCGAATCAGACGAGAAATTTGAACAAAAGATGGAGCGAGGTTATGCGGATGCCCTTGCGGATAGAGGTAAACCGTTGGATGAAGTTTTTGATAAGTTGCGAGAACGCTGCTCGAATTTTGGCTCTTTGAAAAATAGGATTGATGACTTAAAACAAGGCAGGAATTGTGCTGAACATGAATTGAATGAAATCTAGGCGCAATTAGCGATTTTAGAGTCCTTGGTAGGTGAAGGTCGGCTCCATGCCGTGCGTATCTTTGGAAACCTAGCCGCTGTTGGGACTCTTTTTTATTTGTCGGTTGTTTGATGAATTGTCAGACAAGAGTTACGCAAGGTTCTTCGTAATCGGCGAGCAATGAATCATGCGTTAAGAAAACCATATCTTCTGATTTTGCTTGCGTGATAAGAATCCTGTCGAAAGGGTCTTTGTGTGAAGGGCTTCCTTCCTTTCTATTCAGGGTATGCAGTTGCTGTATATGGCTGCTTCGTAGTGGCAGTTCGACAAATTCGGCTCGTCTGCATTTTGCTGCAACTTCGGAACCGGAGCTAATCATTTCATTGGGATGAATGATGTGCTTAATCTCGATTTCCCAAATGGAAACACTGCTGAAATAGATTACGTTTCGCCAATCGCTGATAATGGCTCTTGCTTTTTCGGATAACTTTTCGTCGTCGTTCAAAGCCCAAAGAGCGATATGGGTGTCTAGCAGCACCTTCATCAATTCACTCCAAACAGTTCTGCGATTTCGTCGTTGCAGAAGTCAATATCGTCAGGATACTTCAATTCACCCTTGGCAATGCCAATCCTGCGACTGCTAGATGCCCTGTGGTCTTGAGCAGCTTTCAATAGGATAGACTCCAAGAAATCGACGATTTCTTGTTCGTATCCCTCGGGAAGGGTCTTGATTCTTTCCAGTAGTTCGATAGGCATAAGAGTATCCTCCACTCTAAATATACCTTTTTGCTCGCTCAAAAGGCAACCCCTTCCACCTTGGAATACCCATCTTCCTTTACAATTTAGCTCAAAAACGCCGTTTTCGTCACAAAACTGGGCTTTTCTGTAAATTTTCCGTGCGTCTGGGCTGTATTTAAGTTATTTTTAAATTGGACATATTAGAGAGTTTAGCTCTTGTTCTCAAAGCGAAATCTCGAAAATTTCTAAGTACGGGAACAAGGCGAACGCTCACGCAGGCATGCCGCTTTTGCGGTATGCTTCAGTTTGTCATACCGACTTTTTGGTCGGTCTTTGGTCGTAGGCCAAGGGCAACAGCCCGTTTGGGGCGTGGGTCGTTTGCGTTTATCGTACTAGGCATTCGAGAGCCTCGCTTTGGTAAATGCAACGATCTGCGCCTTTCTTGTATTCATACAAAATTGGCATGACATCCTTGCAGAATGAGAGCAAACCTCTTGTAATGAAAGAGGCTTGGTTCTATGGGAATAGCTAGGTATGTGTTTCAAAATTGCATAAAGCAACCTTTGCTTTTTATGCTAGTTGTTTCGTGTGCTTGCGTTTATGCAGGTTCATTCACTGATTCCAGAGATGGGGAACGGTATCCGACTATTAAAATTGGCAAATCTGAATGGATGGCCGAAAATCTGCGATATAATGTAAGAGGAAGTATTTGCTTCCGAAATGAACCTAGAGCATGCTTTGTAGGACGCTACTATAATTTCGATATGGCTGAACACGCTTGCCCAAGTGGTTGGCATTTGCCATCAAGGCAGGAATGGACTGAAATATTTGATGTGGCAGATAGCAAATTTGTCACGGATCTTACCGGGTATTGTTACGATGATGGTACATGCTTTGACTCGGAATTCAACAAATATGGAGAGGAAAGCTCCTATTTTTGGTCGTCGAGTGATGATAATGGCACTTGGACATCTAGGCGTAGTGATAGTTTTATCAAGAGTATGGTTCCAAGACGACATAATGCCTATGCAGTGAAATACTCTAAGTCTCAAAGACTATTTCGTGATTTTAGTAAACCAAAGGATGCTAATTATTTTAGCGTCCGTTGTGTGAAAGATTAAAAGTTTAATAAGCTAACAACAAGGAGGCAAATATGCCAAAATTAAAAACAATCAGTTTTGCTAGCGAAGAGGCCTCTTCCTTCAAAATTAATACTATCCTACTTAAGTCTATATTTGTATTTACAATAGCCTTTATTGGTTGTGCCGATAAAGATGGTGATAAAAGTAAGTCGGGTCGAGTCATCACTAGTCAAGAAGCTTCGCCTGCCAAAGAGATTTCTATAGAAGAAATGTCTTTTGAACAATTGTATGGATGTAAAAAAATTGAATGTTATGATGAATATAAAAAACGATTAAAAGAAGCTGTTGCCTATGTGGATTCTGTTTATGCAGAAGGAAATGTTGATGATGCGTCACAATTGTCTGCTTGGTTCTATGCTATTTTGAAAAGTGATGGTTCAACAATTAATATGAGAAATGAAGCCCCGTCTGCGGAAAGTGTTGCTAGAAGGATAGAAAAGTTGTATCCCCAAAAAGGATGTATTGAAGATTCGGTACAGTATGTTAATTATTTTTCGACAATATATGAAGTTGAAAAGAATTTAGAACCAGACGATGAAAAAATAAAGAAAATTTTCAAAAGGTATTTTGGTTATCTAAATAAAAATTGCAAGTTGCGTCACTATGATGAAGATGTTTTGGCGATGGAAGAACATTTTGTCACGGGCGCTTTGAAACGAAAAGATATCACAGTTTCAAAAGCCCAAAATTTGCGAAATGATATGAGGAAAGGAGAAATTCTTGTAGACGAACGAGATGGTCGAAAATACAAAACGGTTAAAATCGGTCAACAAATTTGGATGGCTGAAAATCTAAACCACCCTGTTAGTGGAAGTCATTGTTATAAAAATAATGCGGCGAATTGTAAAAAATATGGACGACTTTACAGTTGGTCGTATGCAATAGAAGCTTGCCCAGATGGATGGCATTTGCCAAGTGTAGATGAGTTTAAAGAATTAATCAAAAATGTGGGAGGTGAAAGTGCTGGAAAATCTCTGAAGTCGACAACTGGTTGGGCAAGGCAAGATGGAAAAGATTGTAATGGAACAGATGAATATGGCTTTTCGGTGCGTGCTGGTGGAGGAGATTTTTTCTTTTGTGAAGACTGCCATATGACTAAACATGCATCTTTTTGGTCTTCAACAGTAACCAAAAGAGAGCCTGCTGGCCCGGGGCTTCGAGATAATGAGTGGGCTGCCCGAATGTTTATCGGTTCAGATGAGGATTGCGATGCGATTGTGGTGCAATCGGTTGCTTCAAACTACGGTGTCAATGAGTTTTCTGTTCGATGCGTAAAGGATTAATTCATGTGAATTATGGTATATGTTTTTTAGGTGTTTGAAAATGAGTGAGAATAAATCTATTTATCGTTTTATGCATTTTGAATATCTTCTTGATTTGATAAAGAATCGCCGGCTACCGTTAATAAATCCTTCAGAATGGGAAGATAAGAATGATATCTTTGCATCTAAATTAAGTTGCAGAGATAATGAGGTTGTTGGAATTTGTTGCTTTACTTTGTCTAAATCTAATAGCATCTATAGATGGAGTAAAATGGCTCCCAATAATTTATGCGTACGTGTTGAATTTGACATGGATAAAATTAAGGCTAGACTTTCTCAAAAAATGGTGATGAAAGAAGTTCAATATAAATCGGCCGAAGAATTAGAATCGTATGTCGTAGAAACAAAGAAAGATTGTGCGTTTATAAAATCAAAACCATTTAAACCAGAAAAAGAAATCCGTATTGTCACGTACCAATCAGAGACTGGCGAAAATGAAAAGATTGTTGATTATTTGAGTGGACTGATGTCGGGTACTATAAAAAGTATTCGATTTTCACCTTTTTTGGACCAGGAAATGTATTGTCTAATTAAAGAATTGCTGCGTAAATATCTTAAAGCAAATAATTGGGCGAAAACCAAAATTTCACAGTCAGAAATATTAAATAAGGAAAAATGGCAAAATGCGTTATGTAAATGTGTCGGCTCTATTGCTCAAAAATAATTTTGAGTGAGGAAGTTATTTCTTAACAATTTAAGTTGGAGAAAAAAATGATTACTTATAAGCTATATAATTCTGATAAATCGATGGATAAAATGAGTTCTTATTTGATTGTAATGATGCTTTCGTTTGCTGTTGCTTTTGTTGGTTGCTCTAGTAATGATGAAAAAAGCCCAAACGAAACGGAAAACAATAAAAAGCAGTTTGTAGGAAATGAAGAGTCGGTTTTAAATAACTCCAACATTCAAGTTGTTAATGATGCTAGCGAAGATATGTCTTTTGTTGACCCTCGTGACGGACAATCTTATAAATATGCAAAAATCGGCTTTCAATTATGGATGGCTGAAAATTTAAAAACAAAGAAAGGCCAGTGGAACTGTTATAACGGTAATCCTGGAAATTGTGAAAAATATGGAATGCTTTATGATTGGAATACAGCAAACAATGTTTGTCCAGAAGGTTGGCATTTGCCAAAGTCTCAAGAATGGGATGAATTGTTTACTTATGTAGGTGGTCGAAATAAGGCAGGAGCCGCACTAAAATCAAAAGAAGATTGGATAAATGGGGCTGGTTCCAATATGGCAGATTTTTCTGTTTTACCAGCAGGAGCGATGAATGATAAAAAGATTTTTGTTAACAGAGGCTATAGCGCTTTTTTTTGGAGTTCAACAGAGTCTAAGCGTGAAATGGTAGAAATTATTGGCTTTAATCATGAAAATCAATTTGTTTCAGTAGGCCAAAGTGCGAAATATTTTAGGTTCTCAGTAAGATGTGTGAAAGATAGAGATGGCGTTGAAAATAAAAAAATGAAGGAGGAGCGGAATAATGATGTCATTGAAAATAAGGAAGAGAGTAGTAATGATTTAAAAACATACGAGAAGAACTTTGTGAAAATAGGTTCACAAAAATATAAAACTGTAAAAATCAATAATCAAATATGGATGGCGGAAAATCTAAATTGGAAATCTAAAAATTCTAAATGCTACAAAGGGTTAAGTGTAAATTGTAAAAAATATGGCCAGTTTTATAATTGGACAGAGGCGCAAACAGTGTGCCCAGAAGGATGGCATTTGCCTAGTCAATGGGAGTGGGAATCCTTGATTGACTTTGCTGGTGGACTGGATGAGGCGGGGAATGTGCTGAAGTCTAAGCATGGTTGGAATAACAGTGGTAATGGAACTGATTTATTTGGCTTTACTGCACTTCCTGCAGGGAATTATGATATCGATTCTGATTATCAATATATAGGTTATAGGGCTCTGTTCTGGTCTTCTACCGATGTTGATGCGGATAAAGCCATTATGTTGCAATTAAATCATGATCGTAATAGTGTTGCTTATAAAACTACTAGAAAATGGAACTATTTCTCAATAAGATGCGTTATGGATGATTAGAGAGTGAAATTAGTGCATGATTAAACGAATTTAAAAAGGAGGTTGAAATGCTGCCAAACAAGAAACAAATGTATGTTGTAATAGAGAAATTTGCTCAATGCAATGAGATTGAATTTTCTGGTGAGTATGAGGATCAATCGATTTTAATTGGCTCTGACAATACTCATTCTGTTCAATTTCAGCTTCAATGGTCAAACGATCATTATGTCGTTTATCTTGTTTTAAAAACAGAAAAGCGAAAAAAGAAAAAAATTACAGGAAAACAAAAGTCACAAGCAATTGCGTCATTGTGGAATGTGTCAGATGTAGTTCAATTTCTCGGAGCGTTTTATAATCTTTATTGGCTATATGCGAAAAGAGATAATCCAAACGAGAATGAATTGTAGATGTGTTGGATAAAGTAGGGACTCATGTTCTTTTGATTGGTATTGAAAAATTACTATGAAAAAAGACCCCGGCATTCCTGCCGAGGTCTTTAAGTTTTATGGATTGCTTCGGGACTGGCGCCCCTCGCAATGACGAAGAAGCAGCTTAAGCCTTCCTATAGCTCTCCATCGCCTCCACGCTCAAGCTCTTCACGAAGTTGTAGTGCTTGGCGACTTCGGCTTCGGCGAGGTTCAGGTACACCTTCACGCTCTTGTCGAACAGTTCAGGTGCCTTGGTGGCGTCGCGGAGCATGAGCTGGCTCATCACGCAGTTGGCGGCGAGTTCGTACAAATGACGGCTGCAAAGGTCGGTGAACTCGTTGTTGTTCGCGGCCTTCACAGTTTCGATAGCTTCGTTGAACTTCGCGTCCATGGCCTTCGCGCGGGCCTTGAGGCTCTCGTATTCGGCGGCCACTTCGCCCGCTTCCAGTTCCTCGAGCATCTGGCTGTAGGTTCCGGTGTTGATGTGCGGGAGGGCGGCAACCGTCTGCAACTGCGTCGTACCTTCGTAAATCGAAGTGATACGGGCGTCGCGGTACAGGCGCTGGCAGGCGTATTCGAGCATGTAGCCGGAACCGCCGTGCACCTGGATGCTGTCGTAGGCGTTCAGGTTGGCGTATTCGGAGTTCATGCCCTTCGCAAGCGGAGTGCATGCGCTGGCGAGCTTCTGGTAGAGCTTGAGTTCTGCCTTCTCCTCGTCGGTGAGCTTGCGGGTGCGCTCGATGTCCTCGAGGCCCTTGTAGATGTCCACGTAGCGGGCTGTCTGGTACAGGAGTGCGCGGCCAGCGTCGAGGCGAGCCTTGATGTTGGAAATCATTTCATAGACGGCCGGGAAGTTCACGATGGCCTGGCCGAATTGCTTGCGGTCCTTGGCGTAGGCGAGAGCTTCGTTGTAGGCCATCTGGCTGATGCCCACGGACTGTGCGGCAATGCCGAGACGAGCGCCGTTCATGAGTGCCATCACGTACTTGATGAGGCCGAACTTGCGGCGGCCACAGAGTTCAGCCTTTGCGTTCTTATAGACAAGTTCGCAGGTCGGGCTTCCGTGGATGCCGAGCTTGTTCTCGATGCGGCGCACGTTCACGCCGCCGTCGCGCTTGTCGTAAATGAACATGGAGAGGCCACGACCGTCGTGGGTGCCTTCTTCGGAGCGGGCGAGCACCAGGTGGATGTCGCTGTCGCCGTTCGTGATGAAGCGCTTCACGCCGTTCAGGTACCAGCACTTGTCGGCTTCGCTGTAGGTGGCCTTGAGCATCACGCGCTGCAGGTCGGAACCGGCATCGGGTTCGGTCAAGTCCATCGACATCGTCTCGCCGGCGCACACGCGCGGGATAAAGCGGGAACGCTGGTCTTCGTCGCCGAACTCGTACAAGGTCTCGATGCAGTCCTGCAGGGACCAGATGTTCTCGAAACCGGCGTCCGCAGAGGCGATCATTTCGTTGATGGCCGTGTAGGCGGTAATCGGGAAGTTCAGGCCGCCAAAGCGGCGCGGCATGGTCACGCCATTGAGGCCAGCCTTGCGGGTGGCTTCCAGGTTTTCGTAGGTCTTGCTTGCGTAGCGCACGCGGCCGTCTTCGCAGTGGGGGCCTTCGGCGTCCACGTCTTCGGAGTTCGGGAAGATGGTGTTCGCGGTGATGTCGCCCGCGACTTCGAGCACGCGGTTGTAGCTGTCTATCGCATCGGCGTAGTCTTCCGGCGCATAGTCAAAGCTGTCCTTGTCGGCGTAGCCGTTTTCCTTGAGCTCCACGATGCGCTGCATCAAAGGAGAACTTTCAAGGTTGAACTTAATCTCTGGATGGTCTGTGTAAAAATTCGCCATAACGCCTACTTGTTGTTTGCCTTGTAATACTTGATCATCTTCGGGATGACCTCTTCGACGGTGCCGTTGATCACGTAGTCAGCGATAGCGTTGATCGGGGCGTCGGGGTCGGAGTTCACGGAGATGATGATTCCTGAATCCTGCATGCCGGCGAGGTGCTGAATCTGGCCGGAGATACCGCAGGCGATATACACCTTCGGGCGAACCGTCACGCCGGTCTGGCCAATCTGGCGGTCATGATCGGCAAAGCCCGCGTCGATAGCGGCACGGCTTGCGCCCACTTCGGCGTGGAGTTCCTTCGCCAGTTCGAACAGCATGTCGAAGTTTTCCTTGGAGCCCATGCCGTAACCACCGGCGACCACAATCGGAGCGCCCTTGAGGTTGTGCTTGGCCTTTTCCACATGGCGTTCGAGCACCTTGACCACGTATTCCGTTTCCGGCACGTACTTGGCCACGTCGTGCTTGATGACTTCGCCCTTGTAGTTCGGATCCACGATTTCCTTCTTCATCACGCCTTCGCGCACCGTCGCCATCTGCGGGCGGTGTTCCGGGTTCACGATGGTAGCGACGATGTTGCCGCCGAACGCCGGGCGAATCTGGCAGAGCTGGTTTTCGTAGAACTTCTTCACGCCGCCGATGCTCATTTCGAAGCTGTCGATTTCGAGTTCGGTACAGTCGGCGGTAAGGCCGCTGTGCATGGCGCTGGAAATGCGCGGGCCTAAGTCACGGCCAATCACCGTTGCACCCAGCAGGCAAATCTGCGGCTGCTCTTCCTTGAAGAGGTTCACCACGAGAGAAGCGTGCGGGTTGGTGGTGTAGGGGAAGAGCCCTTCGGCGTCAAACACATGGACCTTGTCCACACCGTAGGGGAACACCTGCTTTTCAATTCCGTCGAGGCCCTTGCCTGCGCAGATGCATTCGAGCTGAACGCCGAGCGTGTTGGCGAGCTTGCGGCCCTTGGACAAAAGTTCGAGGGAAACATCGACAACGGTCGTGCCCTCAATTTCGCAATATACAAATACGTTATTCATAGGCTAGCCAATAATCTTCCCGTCTAAAAGTTCCTTGATAAGTCCTTCGACGTCGGCGTCGCTTGCGGTGAGCGTGCGGCTTTCCTTCGCCTTGAACACGATGTTCTTGACAGCCTTCACGTTCGTCGGAGAACCGGCCTTACCGATCTGGGCAGGGTCTGCGTCGATGTCGGCGGCACCCCACTGCGGAATGTTCAGGTAGGGCTTCTTCGCGATGAGGGCTTCGTACTTTTCGGCATCTTCCGGCTTGCGTTCGGCAACCACCGTCGCGTTCTTGAACTTCATGAGGCGCTTTGCGTTGCGCGGACGGCACGGGGCCGCACTTCCGTTCACGGTCACGACCAGCGGGAGCGGTGCTTCCACCGTTTCCACGCCACCGTCGATGTGGCGGCGGATAACGACCTTGCGGGCCTTCTCGTCGAGGGAGAGGATTTCTTCGGCGTAGGTCACCTGGGTGAGGCCCAGCTTTTCTGCAATCTGCGGACCGACCTGTGCGGTATCGCCGTCGATAGCCTGGCGGCCACCGAGAATAATATCGTAGTCGCCAATCTTCTTGACGGCCTGGGCGAGCGTGTAGCTCGTAGCGAGCGTGTCAGCACCACCGAGCGGGCGGTCCGTCACGACGTAACCGCAGTCAGCACCGCGGTACAGAGCTTCGCGGACGACTTCGGCAGACTTCGGGAGACCCATCGTCAGCACAGAGATGGTGGAACCCGGGAACTGGTCCTTCAAACGAAGGGCTTGCTCCAGGGCGTTCAGGTCTTCGGGGTTGAAGACCGCGGGCAATGCGGCACGATTGATGGTTCCCTGCTCCGTCATGGCATCGGGGCCCACGTTTCGTGTATCAGGTACTTGCTTAGCAAGCACAACGATTTTAAGACTCATATTTCCTAACTATTGAATTTACGGTTAATGTTTAGTTGGGGTATAAGATAGAAATAATCGCTTGTTCAAAGCGCCCCCAATCAGATCTTTTTGCTTGTTAGTGTCTTGTAACAATTCTGTAATATTTTAGTAATAAACGGATTCCGCAGAATGCATGCCGAAATTCCCCGCCCTCTGTCTTCCCGGCGAAGGCCGGGACCTCCTTTTCCCGCCCTCTGTCATGCCGGATCCAATCCGGCACCTCCTTTGATGCCTGAAAGGGAGAAGTCTCTCCCTGGCTCGCACTTCGTTGCTCACCACCCCCTCGAACGGGCGCTCAATCGCCGCGCCCGTAACGCCCCGGCTTCAAAATGCCCACGGCTCCAGAAATGTGCCGTGTGGAATGAATTGCTCACTGTCTTGCCGCACTTGATGCGGCACCTCCTTTCCCCGCCCACGTCATGCCGATGAAAATCGGCATCAGCTTTTCATGTCCGAAAAAAAACGCTCCGGCTCAGCCTGCTCCGCACGCTCACATGGCCTCGGCCTTCGGCCTCTAATGTTCGCTCAACGACACATTTTCTTCCGCCTTAGGGCATTCATCTCCGGTTGTCTTGCCGCACTTGATG
>CACVQR010000020.1 GCA_902756345.1 Fibrobacter succinogenes
AAACCAGTCGCTTCATTATATCTTGTAACAGATTTTCCCTCCTCTTTACAAGTCCACGCCTTACTTGACGAAGATTTTGCATTCGAGCTACTGCTAGATCGTACCGTTGTTGCGGAACTAGAATTTTTCTGCGAGCCATTCGAATCAGGCTTCACAGAACTAGAGGACCTCGAACTGCCACCGGAAGATGTTCCTTTGTCCGTAACGGAACTCGAGGAGATTACTTCGTCGCCACTAGAGGACGAAACTTCCGCTACCGGGTCCGGTCCGGCACCGCTGGAACTGTCATCACAGGCGACAATCGCCATAACGGTCATCAAGACTTCGCAAAAGTAAAGACTTTTTGTTTTCATTCTAACTTCCTTTTTATTCTAATACCACAACAGTGCACATCAAGAGCCTCGGTTCAAGAGACTCAGTAGCGTGCAAGCGAGTGCCGCGACAGACTGCTTGCAGGCTGGCATGGCCGAGCGCAGCCACAGACGCCGTCAGGCGTCCATTTTGTAATTTTTACGGTTGTTTTTCTTGGACTTTTTGTTCTTCTTGTTGAGTTTAGACATATAACCCCTATAGCCTTTTTCCAAAAGACATTGTTAATTTGTTTAAAATCTTGTTATAATTAGTAGTTTTTTACACAGCGGACGGAAAAGCCCTGCGTTTTTAAACCTCTAAAGGTTCTATTGAACTCATTCGTCCGAACGGCCACTCGATATGAACAATCATCATATTCTGGATACTGTTGCGGTAGCCAATATAATGCAGCACTCGAGAAGTGGCCATACTCAAGAGTTACAGGATTCCAATATCCTGCAGGCAATATAGATAACCCGTAGCTGTTATTGCCGAAACCGGCAACCTTCGAACTCATGGAGGAATGACTACTCTGTTCGGACACTTCAACCCACTCGTTCTCATTCATAATATGCCAGCCTTCCGGGCATATTCCTTGATGCTGGACAAAATAATACTTCCCATTAAATTTTTCATTATCACTTTCTAGATTAAACTTATCCGGACATTTTTCCGAAGCGATGGAGACGCTGTCACATACTTCGGGGAAATTCATGGCTCTGCTCCAGGTATAGAGCCCTCCCCAGCCGTTTTCGCAATACCACGGGTCATCATCGTAACAATATTTGGTAGAATCGCCCTGTACAGAGCCTCCAGGAATCATCTTGCCGTAATTCAAGTTCTCAGCGAAAACCGTATAGGACTCCATAAACACACCATTTTTCACTTCCATCGTGCGGTACTTCTGCCCGTCGCGCGGGTCGGTGAACTCGCCGTAAGACACCTTCTCGTTAAACTGGTTTGTCATGTCGAAATAGCTGCTGGTAGGTACTGCCGAGCTGGAGGATACCGGAACCCAATACCCGTCATGACAGATAACATCGACTCCATTAAGTGTTGCCGATTCATCTTCTTCAGAGCAAGGGATTCTCGCTTTACTAGAGCTACTGTTCGTCCCCACAGACGTTCCCGAACTGCTCGATGTTACAGAAGAACTGCTCTTGGAGTCCGTGGACGAGCTTGATTTTGCAGAAGACGAACTGTTCTTCGACGAAGATTGGGCGCTGCTACTGCTGGAGGAAGGACTGGATGGATTCCCTCCGCTGCGCTCCGAGGATGACTCGGCAATGGAACTGCTCGTCTCCTTCTCCGGACTCACGAAGCTACCGCTGTCGTCGTCACCGCAGGCGGTAAAAGCAAGAACTAGGCAAGCGATTGCTGCGGTCACTACGATCTTTCGAAATATCATCTATCCCTCAACTTCCGTTTTGCTGAAATATACATTTTTGAAAAAGAATTGGGGGTGTTAGGGGGCGGGGCCACCTAGGCGAGGGGGTGGCGGAAGACTTGCCCTGGACCCTATCGCTGCGCTCCAGGGTGACAGAAGGGCAAGGCTGAAGCCAGGGGGATTCCTCCCCCACCCTTTCATGGAGTGTTTTAATATGAAACACGCCGTTTTTGCCCTTTTCCAAGCCGTTTTCTTGTTTCAGAACGAAACGAAATGGCCGTTTTTTGCCAGTTATTAGCATTTGGCACGGGTTTTGCTTATGTATGGGCGTAAAAATCGCCCCCTTTCGGAATGATTCGCGGGCGGCAAGAATTTAAAAATAGGAGACTCATTATGAGCAAGATTATCGGTATTGACTTGGGAACGACCAACAGCTGCGTGTCCGTGATGGAAGGCGGCAAGCCGGTCGTGATCGCTAACGCGGAAGGTTTCCGCACCACCCCGTCCATTGTCGCTTTCGGCAAGAACGGCGAACGTCTGGTGGGCCACGTGGCAAAGCGTCAGGCTATCACCAACCCCGAAAAGACTATCTACTCCATCAAGCGTTTCATGGGCCGTACGGCTGGCGAATGCTCCGCTGCCGAAAAGAACATGCCCTACAAGCTGGTGGGCTCGGGTTCTGACCCGGTCCGCGTGCAGGTGGACGACAAGCAGTTCGCTCCTCCCGAGATTTCCGCCATGGTGCTCCAGACCATGAAGAAGATTGCCGAAGACTACCTGGGCCAGCCGGTGACGCAGGCCGTGATTACGGTCCCCGCCTACTTTAACGACTCCCAGCGTCAGGCTACGAAGGATGCCGGCAAGATTGCGGGCCTCGAAGTGCTGCGTATCGTGAACGAACCGACGGCTGCCGCCCTTGCCTATGGTCTTGACTCCAAGAAGAGCGAAAAGGTCGCCGTGTATGACCTCGGTGGCGGTACGTTCGATATCTCTATCCTGGAAATCGACGACGGCATGTTCAGCGTGAAGGCCACCAACGGCGATACGATGCTTGGCGGTGACAACTTCGACGAAGTGATTATCGACTGGATCAACGACGAATTCAAGAAGGACAATCCGGGCATCGACCTGAAGAAGGACAAGATGGCCCTGCAGCGTTTGAAGGACGCCGCGGAAAAGGCGAAGATCGACCTTTCTGCCACGACTTCCACGAACATCAACCTCCCCTTCATCACTGCCGACGCTTCGGGCCCGAAACACTTGGACCTCACGCTCAGCCGTGCAAAGTTTGACCAGCTGACCGCCCACCTGGTGGAACGCTCCATGGAACCCTGCCGCAAGGCTATCGCCGACTCCGGCCTCTCCCTGAGCGAAATCGACGAAGTGATCCTGGTCGGTGGTTCTACCCGTATCCCGGCCGTGCAGGAAGCTGTGAAGAAGTTCTTCGGCAAGGAACCGAACAAGACTGTGAACCCGGACGAAGTGGTGGCTATCGGTGCCGCCGTCCAGGGTGCCGTGCTTAGCGGCGACTCCTCCGTGAAGGACGTGTTGCTCCTCGACGTGACCCCGCTTTCCCTGGGTATCGAGACTCTCGGTGGCGTGATGACCAAGCTCATCGACCGTAACACCACGATTCCGACCAAGAAGAGCCAGGTGTTCTCTACCGCCGAAGACAACCAGCCGGCCGTGACGATTCACGTGCTGCAGGGCGAACGCGAATTTGCCCGCGACAACCGTACGCTCGGCAAGTTCGACTTGACCGACCTCCCGAAGAAGCCGCGTGGCGTGCCGCAGATCGAAGTGACCTTCGATATCGACGCGAACGGCATTGTGCACGTGTCTGCCAAGGACAAGGAAACCGGCAAGGAACAGTCCATCAAGATTACTTCTTCCAGCGGCCTTTCCGAAGACGAAATCAACAAGATGGTGAAGGATGCCGAAGCCAACGCTGCCAAGGACAAGGAACAGCGCGAACTGGTGGACATCAGGAACCAGGCCGAACAGATGGCTTACCAGGCCGAAGGTCAGCTGAAGGAATTTGGCGACAAGCTGCCGGCCGACACCAAGAGCCAGCTGCAGGCTGCCATCGACGACATCAAGGCCAAGAAGGACAACGGCACCAAGGAAGAGATCAAGGCCGCTATGGACAAGCTCCAGGGCATGATCAGCTCCATGGCTCAGGCCGCCGGTGCAAACCAGGCCCAGCCGGGTCCGCAGCCGGGCGCTTCTGAACAGCCGAAGAACGACAAGAAGGGCGACGGTCCGGAAGTCGTCGACGCGGAAGTGGTTGACTAACTAGTTAGAAGTAGGAAGTAGGAAGTAGGAAGGAAAAATTTGAAATTGACCTTCCTGCTTCTACAGACTACTATTTAACAAGGCAGGATTGATTCCTTTTTTAGGGGCAATCCTTTTTGCGTAAATAAAGGTAATAGGAATCACTGTTTACTGTCTACTTCCTACTGTCTACTAATGCCGAAGGCATATTATGGCTGAAAAAAGAGATTATTACGAAGTTCTAGGCGTCGGCAAGGACGCGAGTGCTGACGAGATCAAGCACGCCTACAAGAAGCTTGCCATCAAGTACCACCCGGACAAGAACCCGGGCGACAAGGAAGCCGAAGAGAAGTTCAAGGAGGCTGCCGAGGCCTACGATGTGCTCAGCAACCCCGAGAAGCGTAAGCAGTATGACCAGTTCGGCTTCAACGCCCCCGGTGGCGGTTTTGGTGGCGGCGGATTCGGCGGCCAGGGATTCAGTTTCGAGGATATCTTCGCGAACTTTGGCGATATTTTCGGTGGCGGATTCAGTGGCTTTGGCGGCGGTGGCCGTCGTGGTGGCGGTCGCAAGGCCGGGCCTCCGCGCGGAAACGATTTGCAGATCAAGGTGGCGCTCAGCTACAAGGAAATCTTTGAGGGTTGCACCAAGAAGGTTCGCCTGAAACGCTACACGCCGTGTACGGAATGTAACGGCAAGGGTGGCCAGGACATCAAGGAATGCAGCACCTGTCATGGAACGGGTCGTGTGCGCCGCTCTACAGGCGGATTTTTCCAGATGATTACCGAAAGCGCCTGCCCCACCTGTAACGGCATGGGCGAAGTCATCGCGAAACCGTGCCCGCATTGCCACGGCGAGGGCCGCGTGCAGGAAACCGAAGAAATTTCCATCAAGATTCCGGCGGGCGTTGCCGAGGGCCAGTACCTGAACCTGCGTGGCGAAGGCAACTGCGGGCCTCGCGGCGGTGCCTGCGGCGACTTGCTGGCGGTCATTGCCGAAAAGCCCGACGACTTCTACACCCGCGAAGGCGACGATTTGCACTGCGAAATCAAGGTGCCGGTCCACAAGCTGGTGCTCGGCGGAACGCAGCGAATCCCGACGCTGGACGGTAGCGAAGTGCAGATCAAGATTGCGGCCGGCACTCAGGCCGGGAGCATCTTGCGCCTGCGCGAACAGGGCCTGTACCCGCTGAACAAGCGCGGCGACCGTGGAAGCCTCTACGTGAACATCGGCGTGGAAATCCCGAAGGACATCTCCCGCGAAGAGAAGGAACTCTACCAGAAACTCGCGGAACTCAGGCACGACAAGGAAACCGCCCAGGAAGAATCTTTCCTTGAAAAGATGAAGAATCTGTTCAAGTAGATGTGAGGTCGGCGCCCGGCGCCTCTGAGGTATGAGGCCGTTCGCGCGTTGCGCTCACTTTGAGAATATCGCCCCCGGCATTTGCGTGTCGGGGGTGTTTTTTGTTTTAAAAGTGACATTTTCTAGATTCTGGG
Organism: Fibrobacter succinogenes; assembly: GCA_902756345.1. Lineage (GTDB taxonomy): Bacteria > Fibrobacterota > Fibrobacteria > Fibrobacterales > Fibrobacteraceae > Fibrobacter. The sequence goes on from CACVQR010000020.1 coordinate 5,507, forward strand.
GTGTTTAACAAGGGAAAGTTTTATAGAAGAACATTTCTTTTGGATGGAGACACGATGAGAAAAGTGGTCATTTTGAATGCAAGCCCGCGCAAAGACGGAAACATCAGCCAGATGCTGAATATCATAGGTGATACCCTGTTTGAAAAAGGCACCGAAGTAACAATCATTGATGTCTGCAAGCTGGAATTTCGTCCGTGTATCGGCTGCATGAAATGCCGTAGCGCTCACGATTGCGTGATGCCGGAGGACGATGCGAAGCGGATTCTGCGCCTGGTGCAAGAATGCGACGCCCTTGTGGTCGGTTCGCCTTGCTATTGGGGCAACATGACCGGGCAACTCAAAATGCTATTCGACCGCTGGGTTTACGGCATGATGGACCACAGCGAACGCGATTACCCGATTCCACTGTTAAAAGGAAAGAAAGCTGTCATTGTGACGACATGCACTACCCAATGGCCGTTCAACCTCATTTTCAAGCAGTCGGCCGGCACCGTCCGCGCTCTCAAGGAAATCCTCTGCTGGAGCGGATTCAAGATTGCAGGCGTGATTCAAAAAGGCGGAACCCATAAGCAAAATGGCCTTACGCCCAAAGAAATTGCCAAATGCAAGAAGATTGCCTTGTCACTTGGTTCGCATTAAAGGCGTGAAAACGCAATCGGATTAAATTATCGGGAAACCTTCGCGGTATTCCTTGATGATTTCCGGATGCGTCTTGGCGTATTCAAAGATTTTATCGCCGAGACCGTTTTTTACGAGATTGACGAGAGCCTGACTTGGAACTGCGCCGACGCTCGGGCAGGTGGGCGTGAGGGCGATGACGAGTTCACCATCTTTACGCATGATGCGCAGCGGCCAGATGGAGCAGTCGAAGGGTTTGTCTTCGGGCTTTAAAACGCAGCCTTTGTGCGGGTCCAGGAAGGTGCAGGGAACTTCTTCTTCGGGGTCGGCGGTACGGTAATTGTTTTCGAGGACGAGGCGGCCCACGCAGGATTTTTGCGGGTCGTCAACAGTGCGAAACTCCCCCACCACGCCGTATTCGTTGGGCTTGCTGAGTTTTTTGGCGACTTCAGGCGGGAAAAGCGGGGTTTCCCAGAGACTCTGCCTGCGGAAGGAACAGCAGAACTTGCAGGCGGCGCAACTAGATTTAGAGAGGATGGAGGATAGCATTTGTCTTTAATTGTTATGGATTCTATCGGGGTTTCACCCCTCCAGAATGACGATGTGGGACTTGTCTAATATAGTTTGCGGGTAGTACGAGAGTTTGGCTTTGCGGAGGCCTTCGATGTTGATGTCTTCTTCGCGGTTGATCAAATGAGCTCCCGTAGACCAGAGCTTTTCGGCGAATAGTTTGTTTATAATCGCATAGCCGCCATTCACGGCGTATTCATCGATGACCTTTTCAAAATGCGTGTCCCAGACGCCGGGCAAAATTTCTGACGCCATCGTCATGCCAGCAGGAACACCGCCAACATAAAGTACGGCGCCTTTCATACCGAGAGCTTCAAAGTTTTCGAGTGCCTCGCGGATAGCGCAGTATTCCGAGAGTCTGGATTTTTCATCTTCGGAGCGTTCTGCCCAGGCGGCTTCGCGACATTCGCAGGTGCATTCGCAATCGGTATCGCTGGATTCGCCCAAGGTTTCGATGTTGAGCCAGCTTTTTTCGACCGCAAGCGCATCCGCAAAGTTCGAAGGCGTAAGCGGGCGGATTTCGTAGTCCGAATAAGTCCTGTTAAATCGGGAAACGTGGTTGCGCTTTTTCTTGTAATGGTTTCCAGCCAAGGTGGCAAGGCTTTCGGCAGAATAGATGTAGTCGCTGTCGCCGCGATTTTCTTCGAAACGGAGTAGAGGCTCGGCGCATTCCTTGCCAGAAGTTCCATCCGTTTCAACGACGCGATTCGTGTTGAAATATTCCCGCAAAATTTGTGCTCGAGGCTCGTCTACAAGGCAAAATTCCAGCGGACGGCCCGATTTGTGGGCATCTTCGACAATAAGTGCAAACGCCGCCGCTGCATCGCCCTCCCCGAGCGGAAAAGCATAGCCCCTGCGGCTCCCAGCCCCATTGTAATAGCGGAAGAGGAACCCGTCTTGCAGTGCAATCTGCGTGCCGTACTTTTGCCGTAGCAAGAAAATGTTCGCGAAGCTTGCGTCACTGCCGATATAGCCCGAATCGGCTACGGCCTTTGCCGCTGCAGCCCGATCAGAAAGTTCTGGGGTCTTAAAGTTTATCATCTTCTAGAAAATACAATTTTTTACGGCTTAAGGTGTGGATTTAAGCTTCCTGCTGGAGTTGCGGGATAATCTGTGCGGACCATTCCTCGAAATCGCCCGCCTCGATATGGTCGCGGGCCTGTTGCATCAAGTGCAGGTAGAAATGCAGGTTATGCAACGTCGATAGCGTCCAGCCGAGGGGTTCCTTGGTCTTGAACAGGTGGCGCACGTAGGCGCGGGTGTAGTTCCGGCAGCAATGGCAGTCGCATTCCAGATCGAGCGGGCGGCTGTCATCGGCGAACTTGGCGTTCTTGTAGCGGAGCACTCCCCTGCTGGTGTACACAAGGCCGTCCTGCGCGTTCTTGGCAGGCAGAATGCAGTCGAACATGTCGACTCCGCGCTTGATAAGTTCTAGCAGATTCCAGGGAGTGCCCACCCCCATCACGTAACGGGCGCGGTCGGCAGGAAGCGAATTCGTGCAGAAATCTGCGATTTCGTACATGGTCTCTACGGGTTCGCCTACGGAGAGACCACCCATCGCGTAGCCGTCGGGAGCGAGTTCCTTGAGTGCCTCGATGGACTTTTTGCGGAGTTCCTTGTGCATGCCGCCCTGCACGATTCCAAAGAAATACTGCGGGTATCCAAGAATCGGCGGGTTCTTTTCGAGCCAGTCCATGGCGCGGCGAGTCCACTTGAGTGTCAGGTTCAACGAGTGCGAAGCCTCCTCGACGGTACTCGGATAAGGCGTACATTCGTCAAAGGCCATGATGATGTCGGCGCCGATTTCGCGCTGGGCTTGCATCACGGATTCGGGCGTGAACTTGTGGCGGCTTCCGTCCAGCAGGCTCTTAAATTCCACGCCGTCTTCGGTAATGTGGCGAAAATCCTTGAGGCTCCACACCTGGAAACCGCCGCTGTCGGTAAGCATGGGGCCATTCCAGCCCATGAACTTTTGCACGCCGCCCGCCTCGGCAACCAGCTTGGTGCCCGGTCGCAGGTACAGGTGGTACGTATTCGCCAAAATGATCTGCGCCTGCATTTCGCGCAGGTCCCGCGACGAAAGTCCCTTCACGCAGGCAAGCGTGCCCACCGGCATAAAAATCGGCGTCTCGATTGTGCCGTGGGCCGTACGGATTCGTCCGCGGCGGGCTTTGCTGCGCATTGATTTTGCCAGAAGTTCAAAAGGGTTGCGGTTTTCCACGGGACAATCCGAAATTAAAGTTGTTCGCGGATTTTTTGTGCGAGGGCGATGCCGGCGGCGCGGGCCTGTGCAACAGAGTCGGCGGCGCAGGCGTCCACAAGTTGCGATATTTCGGCGCGGAGCAGGCGTTTGCTTGGTTCATCCCAGTAAATGCCACGGAGCGCGAGGGTGGTCGCATCGCTAAATTCAGCGAAGCTTGCAACCGGGAACTGGCAGCCTGCATTGAGTGCCTTGAGGTAAGCCATTTCGGCGACGGCGATGGCATACGATTCGGCGTCATTGACATGCGCAAGAATTGCGTCTATGGATTGCTTCGGGCTATTGCCCTCGCAATGACGCAGCTGAGAAAGTGTTTCGATGGCGAGGATGCCTTGGCCCGATGCCGGGAGCACTTGTTCGGTGCTGAAGTATTCTGTCACTTGGTCGGCAAGGCCCATGCGCTTGAGGCCGGCGGCGGCGAGCACGACAGCGTCGAGTTCAGCAAGTTTGGAAAGTCGCGTCTGGATATTTCCGCGAATCGGCACGTATTCCAAATCTGGGCGCAGAGCCTTCAGCTGAACCACGCGGCGAATGCTACCGGTGCCGACGCGGGCCCCTGCAGGCAAATCCATGAATTTGATACCGTCCACTCCCCCGCGTGCAATAAAGGCATCGCGCGGGTCTTCACGTTTAAGAACCGCTGCAAGCTTAAATTCGGGCAATACTTCGGCAGGCATGTCCTTGAGGCTATGCACCGCAATGTCTGCGCGGCCTTCGAGGAGCGCCACTTCAAGTTCCTTGATGAATACGCCCTTGCCGCCGAAGCTCGCCAAGGACTTGTCGAGTCGGCGGTCGCCTTCGGTCGTCATCGAAACGAGTTCATAAGTCAGGCCTGGGTTTGCCGCTGCAATCGCCTCGGCGACCAATGTCGTCTGCGCCATGGCAAGGGCACTCTTGCGTGTCGCGACTCTAAGCTTCAATTCATTCATTGTTCGCCCCCAAGCACTTGAGGAACACTTGCACATCTTCGGGCGAATTTTCGGCCTTGACCTTGTACAAGAAATCATTCGCCATCTTTTTGGCAAAACGTTCGTACATCATTTGCACGCGGTGGCGGTCTTCTTCGGGCAAATCCGGCATCGAGCGCAGCAATTTTTCGGATTCTTCGTTCGCCGACTTCAACATTCTTTCGGCATGCACGCTAATCTGCTTCGAGACTTCGTCCATACGCATCCACTGCAAGAATTCCTCGATGCCTTCTTTCAGAATTTTCTGGGCAGCTTCAAGCTCGATCATGCGCAGGCGGCGATTTTCAGACACGACCTTTTCAAGGTCATCGACACAAACGTATTGCACGCCAGCAAGTTCACCAATGTTAGATTCTGCATTGCGCGGGCTTCCCAAGTCAATCACTAGACGCTTGGCTTTAGCGATCACGCCCGGATGTTCCGCCACCTTGCTGCAATGGCGTTCGAATACGACATCAAGCACGCCCTTGGGTGCGTTATTTCCTTCAGGAGTCAATACGTCCCCAATTGCCTTCGCATATTCCTCTTTCGTGATAATCGGTTCTTGGCAAGCACTGCAAAGAATCACCACGTCGCACTTGCCAATCACCTGGTAGCGGTCTTCAAAGCGCACCGGTGTCAGCACGTCCGCATACTTTTCGGCATTTGCAAAAGTCTTGCTGCTTGCAAAAATCTTGGTCGTATTTTCTTGCACGTACTTGAGCATAAGCGAGCCCATTTCACCGAGGCCCACAATGTACACCGTTCGATTTTCCAAGTCGTCGAAAGTGTGCTGCACCTGTTTCATGGCCAGGAACGGAATATTGCAGCTGAGCTTGCTCAAGTTGGTTTCGGTCTTGATGCGCTTGGTGGTGTGAATGGCACTCTGAAAGAGTTTGTTCAGGGTATTGCCCGTTGCGTGCAACTGGTGCGCCGTTTCGTAGGCGCGGCCAATCTGGTGCAAGATTTGGTCTTCACCCATTGCCACCGAATCAAGACCCGCACACACGTTCATCACGTGGTGCGCCACCTCGTCGCCCGACTTAAAATAAAAGAATTTCGCAAAATCGTCGTAGCTCTGCCCCGCCAGTTTGCAAACGTACTGAACAAGTTCGGCATCGGACAGGTCGCGGTCAGAGGCCACGTAAACTTCGGTGCGGTTGCAGGTCGCAAGAATCAAAAGTTCATCAAAAGGAGAATTACTCAATGCATTGGTCTTGACATCCATCGGGATGTAGAACTTTTCGCGGACTGCGATTTCGGCCACCTTGTGGCTCATGCCTGCCATGTAGATTTTACGCATGGACTAAATTTAGAAAAATCTCAATAGCCAATTTCTTTGTCAATCCACTGGTAACGTTGTTTCATCCATTCGATCATGGTCTCAACCGCCTCGTCATAGGAATCATAAGGATCCTTGAGCGCCCAATTTTCGGTATTTTTCATGACAGGCCAGCGGCGGTATTCGTTTTCAATAGCTTTATCGATAATGGAACGATACAACGGAACGCTGTCAATCAGAGCCTTGAACGTTTCACGGTGTTCTTTCCAATAAACAACGGCAGCGCTATCGACTAGGGGATTCTGGAGAATGTAGTAATTCAGGCGGTACCTGCGAATGTACCATTCTTCGGGCGCCTTGTTCTGTTCACGGGAGGCATTTCCAAATGCCAAGTCAAAATCCCACAAAGGGCCAAAGTGAATCGGTTCACCTTTTTTCCAAGTGAAGTGTACGCTGCGAGCAAAGTTGCCGTCTTCGTTTTTCGAATATTCATGCACCCAATAAAAAAGAAGGTAGTCGTCGAGATCAATCCATTGCACGATTTCATTGCTGTTGTACCTATACGGGCGCATCGCAAAATTTTCGAAGGCCTTTATATGGTCCAACAAAAGTTCTTCTGTTTCGGGCGACGGATTTTTCGGAGATTTGATGTGGTAATAATAACCATTATCGCTCTGAACGTAGGGCGGATCAAACTTTTTGGAATCTTCTTTTTCGACCAGGAATGTTGTATCGTTTTCTTCGATATTTACGCGATTTTTTGCTACTTTGATTGATTCCGAAAGCAGATAAAGTCCCATATATTTGCGGTTGAGATAAAGCTCGACAAATTGCATTCTAGGCGTATACTTGGCACCGAGCCATTCCGAAAGGCGTGTCATCATGTAGTTGCGCAAATGGGTCTTGTCGCCATAATTAGCAATCAGTGCCCAATCACGATTCTTGGGCATTCCAAGGAGTTTTACTTTGTCTTTGAATTCCAGCTTCAGGCCATACTTGGGCATTTTAAAACTGGAATTGCCGCGGCCGCGCACGGTCAGTTCGTAGACTTCGCTTTCGGGGGCTTTTTCGCCGTAAATCTGCAAGTGTGAAGGAATTTCGGTTTCACGGTCCCGAACACCTGCAAAGTCTTCGGTTTCAATTACGATTCTCGGGAGTCCGGCATAAGGATACATGGAATCGTCTATAGGAAGACTATCTGGATTGCTTTCGGTTTCGGCCCAATAACATGCGGACAAAGATATGCAGCAAAGGATTGCAGCAAACAGTTTGAACGAATTTATTTTGCGGGCCATTAAACGCATCAGCTGAAATATAATTCTTTTAAAAGTTTCACTCATGCGATTTCACTGACGCGAAATCTGTTTAAGGAATATATTTCACAAAAAAAATTATATTTCCTGACATGAATAAAGTCTTCGGGTGCGTTCTGTTGTTTACCGCCGTAGCATGCTTTGCTACGGAGAGCCTGCATCCGATTGCTGCCCCAGCGACGAACGTTGGCATTCAAGGGACAGTTGAATTAGACGATGACGTTTACAGCGGCGACGTGGAACTTTCAGCGGAATATGCAGTGCACCAACGCCTAAGCCTTTATGTTGACGGCGCTTTCCGTTTTTTGAGTTACAGCTACGAGTATTCCACCGAAGGCTACATTCACAATTACTGCAACCTGCACGTGAACGGCTTTAACGAGACATACATTGGTGCAAAAGGCATGATTCTCCCCTATTTGGGGCTGAATCTCGGCTGGCAAATCCCGCCCGGCGAAGGCTCCCAAAAGAACCGCTTCCACCGCCTGAACATAGAGCCATTTAGCTTGCTGCAGATTTCCAAAAATCTAACCGTTGGCACCGCGATTCGCTATAACACCTTCCTCGAAGACAAAAAATACAAGCCTGGCGACGAAATCGGGTTCAAGGCCTCCCTTGTGTGGAAACCCGGCTGGAACGATTCTTTAAACACAGGCTGGGAACTCAGCGAAACCTTCTTGTACCAGGCCAGAATCGAAGAATCCGAAAACAGGAACCTCGACAAGCCCTATCGCGGCATGAAAGACACGTATCGCGGCATGAAAATGAAGCTCGAGGCCATGCGTTACTTTAAAATTGTTAGTATTCCTATTGGATTCGGGCTGAACTACGAAATTCACGAAGGAACGCTATACGGCTTTGAAACAGGCCACCGAATCGGAATCAAAGCAAAAATTCAATAGGGAACTGATGAAAACTAAAATCATATCACTCATCCTGATTCTGTTTTTCGCGGCCACCACGTTCGCCCATGAAACGGAAAACAACACTGAACTTCCCAGCAAGGAATCGACGGCTGACACAACAACCCTCGTAAACAAAGATGGGACGCCTTTTAAACGCCACACCATAAGCGTCGGCTACGGCATTCTTACCCTTTCGGACTTTTATGGAATGCTTGGTTCTGTAATCGTCAGCATGTTCGACGGAGATGACCCCTTTGGAACCCTGGGCGCTCTATCCATCGATTATGGTTACAAGATCGGAGAATTTTTTGAAACGGGTCTTGTATTCAACTATGCCGAACCGATTAAAAATACGCCCCTTTACACGATTATGCCCAGGGCAAAAATGAATTTCAATTCAACCGGATTCTTCAACCCGTTCATGGAAGTGGACTTGGGCGTATCCTTCAACGGAGACGGAGTGATTCCCATGTTTCAACTAACACTGCTCGGCTTTGAAATGGGAACGACCATCCCCGTAATAATCAACATCCTAAGCTTTGGCCAGCGAGGCATGTTCTACGGATCTATCGGATTTAAATTCTAGCTACAAATCAAGCAAAGAAATTGAAACTTGTCTTTTTGAGTTCTCTTAGGGAATTCAGAACGGCATAACCGGGGTTGCCTATAGACTGGGCAGCCTCTTTTATGTAACGGTCCAAATCTTCGGCTGACTGGGCATGCATCATGGCGTACAGCGTGTACGGGAAACCTTCAAAAGCAGGGCGATTGTAACAATGTGAAATGTAAGGCTTGCTTGCAAGAATTGCCCCAGCAGGATTAACCGAGTTCCTGTCTACTGACCACTGTCTACAGTCTACTGTTTCCGCAAAGCAGACCATCGCATTAAAAGCAAAACCGGCCTCTTGATGTCTAAGAATCGCCCCGAAACGGCGCATCCGTCTTAACGCCAAGTCTTCGCGGAGTTCGTCACACGAAACATCCCAATCCTTGAACGGGGTGAGGGTGTGAGGAATATCGGTGCAGGCGATACGGATACGGGCTCTGTCATTTGCGGATAAAAATTGGGCAGGAGATTGCTTCGCCTTCGGCTCGCAATGACGTTTTTCGTCACCAATTCTGTTTGCTGGTGCGCCAGCACCCCCCATCACCGTGTTAATCTTGAACTTCTCGGTCGCATTTAGGATATGGACATCGTGCAGTTCCGTATTCGCACAAACTTCATCGACTATCTTTTGAATCTCCGCTTCGGATTGGGCCATGACCGTAAACCACACGTTATATTCGTGGCTGCGCAGATAATTATGAGTTATCGCAGGAATTTGATTAACGACTTCAGCGAAAGCCTCTAAGGCTGAATCGTCGGCAGCGCCGGAAACGGTTGACGGCACCTTGCCCGCGCAAAGGCGTGAAATAAAACCGAGCGCCTTGGAATCATAAACTCCCCCAATACGGCGGATTATACCCGACTGGCGCAAATTCTCGACCGCGGCAAAAACGCTCTGTTCGTCGGAGCCAAGCTGCTCCGCCAACACCAGATACGGGCGTTCTTCCAAAGGAAATGCGTCCTGGATGATAGCGAGAAGATGCTGTTCAAGTTCAGTCATACGAATGTGAAATGTGCGATGAGTGATGTGAAATGATCAATTACTCATTCCACATTACACATTTGAAATTTCTTCGTCGGTCAGGTAGCAGGCCGGGTCCTCTTCCCAGAAATCGCCCGTTACAGCCTCGGCGCGGGTACGGAAGTTTCCGTTACAGAGATTCAGGTAGGCGCACTTGGGGCAGCGTCCCTTCAGAATCGGCTTACGGTTCTTGAGGCCCGCCATAATCGGGTTCGACACGTCGCTCCAGATTTCGCCGAAGCTTCGTTCACGCACGTTACCGAGCGTAATATACTGCGTAAACTGGTCGGGGTGAACGTTTCCGATGCTATCAATATTACCGAAGGCCATGCCGCTGCGGTTTCCGCCATTACGCTGAATGAGTTCTAAGACTTTTTCGGCACGGGCCGGATCTTCGCGCTTCATGCGCAGGTAAAGGTAAACGGCATCGGCGTGGTTGTCGACTGTAAGTATTTCCTTGTTGATTCCGCGCTTCTTGAAGTCGAGCGTACGGTCAATAATCAAGTCCATTGCCTTGCGGCTTTCATCGTGATTCAAGTCGTTTTGAACCATGGCAGAGCCGCGACCGCTGTAAACCAGGTGATAGAAGCACACGCGGTCAATATTTTCAGCTTCGAGCAAATCGAAAATAGCGTTCAAGTCTTGCATGTTGTAGCGCGTAATCGTAAAACGCAGGCCCACCTTCTGGCCAGTCGCCACACAGTTGCGGATACCGCGAAGAGCAAGTTTGTATGCGCCTTCCTTGCCGCGGAATTTATCATGAGTCGCTTCGCAGCCGTCCAAACTGATGCCCACGTAGCCCACACCCATGTCCTTGAGTTTCTTTGCAACATCGGGCGTAATGCAGGTACCGTTCGTGCTGATTGTCGGGCGAATGCCTTTAGAGGCTGCATAATTTGCCAATTCAAAAAAGTCCGGGCGCAAAAGCGGTTCACCGCCGCTAAAGAGAATCACCGGAACCTTGAAATCGGCCAACTGATCAATTAAAGCCAAGCCTTCTTCGTGGGTCAGTTCGTTCTGGTACTTAATGGCCTCGGATCGAGCATAGCAGTGCACGCAACTCAAGTTGCAGGTCTTGGTGCAGTTCCACACCACCACAGGGCCACGGCCCGGCGCAACGCCGTTCTTGCATTCATGGGCCTTGGGTTCGTAACGCAGTTGATCCCCGTAATTCGGGGTATCCATCAAGAGCTTGGTAATACTGATCATGGGTCCAAAGATAGAAAAATAACCCCGGAGCCCGAGGTTATTTAAAGGTTACGCATGAAGCCCTAGATTAAAGCTTCACAGAATCCTTAGAGATGAACTTCTTGATTTTCTTGTCGCCCATCCAGAGCTTCTTGTGGCTCTGCAAATCGGTGAGTTCGAGGTCCACCTGGTAGAAGATAACGGACTGGCCACCTTCCTGGTCCACGATGGTATTGATGGTACCGGTCAGCATCCAGTCAGCACCGGTTTCCTGGTGAAGTTCCTTGGCGGTTTCTTCGGTAGCGTTACCCTGCTGGTCTGCAACTTCAGAGCGAAGTTCGGCACGTTCGGCAGAGTTGGCGACGAAGTCAGCTGCACCGGAATTCAAGAGGGCACGTTCCATGTCCTTGATAAAGGTTTCGACGCTGATGTGTTCGTGGCTCTTGTTGCGAACCTTACCGATCACGACAGTCGGGGTACGGCCCATTTCGCCGATAATCTTTTCGATCTTCGGGCTCTGCAAGCAGCTGAGAATCATTTCGTCGGCCACCAAGCGGGAGTCGGTGTCATTCCACTTACCCGAAAGGTCCGTTGTAGAATTAGTGTCGATACGAGTGACAGTCTTGCCACCGCTGCTGCAAGCGACCATGCAGAGGCTGCAACCGAGAGCGAGAATAGCAAACAATTTACGCATTAGATTTCTCCTTGAAAATTTTTTACAAATGTACAATCTTTCTTTTTATTTGTCTATAAAAGAATCGCAACTTTAAAAATAAAGAAGACGAACCGACAAATTCGCTAGACAGAATAAAAAATACCGCAGAGCGAAATCTGCGGTACTTTTAAATTGTCGAAGAAAATCCGGAATTACTTTTCAGCGAATTTCTTAGAGGCAGCCTTGACCTTCGGGTCGTTCTGGGCATCCTTGATCTTCTGCTTGATACCGTCTTCAATCTGCTTCTTGAGCTTGGCGGCGAGGGCGGGGAAACGTTCTTCCAGGGAATCGCTAAAGACAGCCGGTTTCTTGGGAGCGGGAGCACCCTTACGCTTGGCGTTCAGGGGGCGCTTCTTCTTGGCCGGGGCCTTCTTTTCTTGGGATTTTGTTTCCTGAGGCTTGACTTCTTCTGTGGATTTGACTTCAGTTTCTTCTGACATAATAGACCTCTTGGAAATATTGTTAATTTGACGGCGCAAAAATAGTAAAAAATTCGCCTGTTCCTAGGTTTTGCAATTAAAAATTATGCTTTTTTAAGCTAAAAAAGGCGATTTTAGACTACCACTAGCCGTTCAATTTCTTGTTTTCGAGCCAATGGGCAAGCACGGTAATGTCGGCGGGGCGTACGCCGGGAACACGGCTAGCCTGGCCGAGCGTCAAGGGCTTGTGGGCGTTCAGGCGTTGGCGACTTTCGATACTCACGGCGGTCACCTGCATGTAGTCAAAGTCGACGGGCAGGCGCACGGATTCCATCTTCTTCTGGTCATCAATTTCGCGGGCCTGCCGGTCGAAGAATCCTGCATAGATTTCTTCGGCATACATGAACCACTGGTCGCGGCGAGTCAGATTCAGGTCCGGCAGCGCGGTCCGGAACAATTGCTCGGGGTCGATTCCCGGACGGCGCAACACATTGATCCAGCGGGTGCGCTCGGTCGAAAGAGCCTGGCCCCCGGCTTCAAGAATCGGGTTTGCCTGGTCGGGTGTTGCAGATTCTTCGGTCATGCGGGTGCGGGCGGTCGCCATCAGTTCCTGACGGCGTTTCCAGTCGGCATAGTCAGAATCCGAAATCATGCCAATCTTGTGGGCGCGTTCCTTGAGGCGAGTTTCGGCGTTATCGCTACGGAGGAACAGCCTGTATTCGGCGCGACTCGTGAACATGCGGTAAGGTTCGTCGAGCAAAATGTTCACCAAATCATCGGCCATCACGCCAAGGTAACTATCTGAACGGCCTAGAATCAAAGGTTCTTCGCCCTTAATCTTGAGTGCGGCGTTAATACCAGCCAGGAGTCCTTGACCGGCAGCTTCTTCGTAACCGCTCGTACCGCAAACCTGGCCTGCAAAATAAAGCCCGGGAACCTTCTTGCATTCAAACGTCGGGTAAAGCTGCGTGGCGTCTACAGAATCATATTCCACGGCATAGCCAATCTGCAATACACGGGCGCGCGTGAGCCCAGGAATCGTATGGATGGCTGCAAGCTGAATGTCTGCCGGCAAGCTGGAACTAAAGCCGTTAATATAGACGCGACCGATATCCGCCTGTTCCGGTTCAAGGAACAACTGATGACCGTCGCGGTCGCCAAAGCGGTTGATCTTGTCTTCGATACTCGGACAGTAGCGCGGGCCCTTGCCGTGAATGCGGCCGCTAAACATGGGACTGTCCTTAAAGCCGCTGCGCAAAATGTCATGCGTCTTCAGGTTCGTGCGCGTAATCCAGCACACGCAGTCATTGCGGACGAATTTGTTCGCAACATCGCCCCAAAAGTAATTTGCATCGCGGCCAGGAACGGTTTCTGCCAAATGACGGTCGCTCATGGGCCACGGAGAATCGTCTCCGCGTTGCACGTCGCATTCGTTAAAGTCAATGGAATCGGGGTCCAGGCGGCTCGGCGTCCCCGTCTTAAGGCGACGGAGCGCAATTCCTTCGCGGGCAAGGCATTCCGAGAGTTTATCTGCACTGGGTTCGCCCACTCGCCCACCGATGCTCGTTTCGAGCCCGGTAAACATCTTGGAAGCAAGGAAGGTTCCACTCGTAATCACGAGCGAACGGGTAATATAGCGTTCGCCGTTCAGGAGCGCAAGTTCCAGGCGACCGTCGGCCATGCGCGTAAAGGCAGCGAGTTCCCCCTGAATCACCGAAAGCCCCGGAAGGCTTGTAATGACTTCGCGGGCCACTTCGCTGTAGTACTTCATGTCGCACTGGGCACGCGGGCCCCACACGGCCGGCCCCTTGCTCATATTGAGCATGCGGAACTGGATGCCCGCCTTGTCGGTGAGTAGGCCCATCAGGCCGCCGAGCGCATCGATATCGCGAACAATCTGACCCTTGGCCACCCCGCCTACGGCCGGGTTACAGCTCATACGACCGATGGCGTTAATATCCATCGTGAGCATGGCTGTTTTTACACCGAGTTTCCAAGCGGCGTGGGTCGCTTCAATTCCAGCGTGCCCACCACCGACAACGACTACGTCGTATTCTGCGATTAGAGACATAAGATAAATTCAGAATTCTGAATTCGGATTTCGGAATTTTTCTTCCAACTCTGAATTCTGAATTCCGAAATCTGAACTATTTCTTTTCTTCCGTCTTCGGAGCTTCGGGGTTCCATTCAACCTTCTTGCCAGAGACAAGATCAGCGAGGTCCTTCTTGAGCTGTTCCTTTTCGCTTTCGAATGCCGTGTACATCTTGTAGGTACCATCCGGATTCACCACATAGACCTTGGGAACGTAGCCGTCGCTGTAGAGTTCGCCGAACTGGCGGGATTCGTCCCAAACCACGTTGATGGATTCGTCCCACTTGGCATTGTCCATGAACTTGCGGATGCCAACCTTCTGGTTTCCACCGCTTGCCACAGCGAGCGTAATCAAGCCCTTCGGGGCAAATTCCTTAGCCATGGCAAGAACTTCGGGTGCTGCGTGAGCACAGTGACCGCAAGTGGCGGAGAAATACATAACCAGAAGCGGCTTGTTTGCAAACGGTTCGAGGTTTTCGAGGTCTGTAGCAATGGCCTTGTCCACGGCAATCTTGGTGGCCTTCACCTTCAGATTGAACTTCTGCGGCATACCGTTAGCAAGGGTGTCGCCACGGAGCGGTGCAATTTCTTCTTTCAGCTTGGCTTCTTCTTCTTCCTGCTTTTTGATGGCAGCAGCACGCAGGTCCTGCAACTTCTGCTGGTAGCGTTGGCCAATGGCATTGAGCGAATCCTGCGGGAGCTGGAGCGTGTAAGTAGAATCAGCAACCTTGGCGGCAGATTCCTTGATACCCAAAATAAAGTAGTCCACGTCGAATTCGGTCTGGAACTGGTTGCCGATACCAATAAACTGGTGGGCAAACTGAAGACCGAGCAGGTAAGAGAACTTGGTGTTGTCCGGAGAATCGCCATTAATGGTCACTTCAGCACCCGTAGAAGCCGGAGCCTTGGCAATCGGCTGAGCACGAGCAACAGAGTCAACGTAAGCCTTGATCTTTTCGCCATTGCCTTCAGCCATCATAGCGCTATCCGGGCGGGTTTCTTCGTAACGCTTACGGGCGATTGCAGAGTAGCGCTGGCTAATAGCCTGCAGGGAATCAGGAATCATCTGGGGCTTGAAGTTCGTGTCTTTGCTAGACTTCACATCGTCAAGAACACCCTGGATTACGGCGTCCTGGTAAAGTTCTTCGCCCATCTGGCGCGGAATAATCGTAAAGTTCTGGCCACCGAACTGGGCACCCAGCATATAGGCGAACTTTTCATCGTCAGTCGAATTAGCGGTAATGGCGGCAGGCCCCTTTTCGATGGGCTTTTCACCACATGCCATAAGACCAAATGCAGCCAATGCCGCAGAACCAAGAGCAATTTTCTTCATGTCCATATTGAATCTCCTTAGAGAAATTTTTTCCGGGGAATAATATAGAAAAAGTAGGAAGTAGGAAGTAGACGGTAGGAAGTGTGGGGCGCGACAACTGCGCAAAGCGAAAGACTCAGTTAAATTCAATTTACCTTAAACAGGAAAAAAACACCTCCGCCGTAGCAGAGGTGATTAATAGGATCGTCAGGATAAAACGGACGAAAGTTTAATCCCAAAATTCCGAATTCTGAAATCCGAAATCTGAATTATTCAGCGAAATATTCCTTCGCCTTCTTCACAACGTCTTCGACCTTGACCATGGAGAATTCCTTTTCGTTACGGAACTTCCATTCGACTTCGCCGTTCGCAAGTCCCTTCTTGCCGATGGCGATGCGCACCGGAGAACCCCACAGGTCGGCGTCCTTGAACTTCACACCCGGGCGTTCGTCGCGGTCGTCCACCAGCACGTCGATGCCGGCTGCTTCGAGTTCCTTTTCGAACTTCTCGGCGAGTTCCACGAGTTCAGCTTCCTTGCCAATCGGGACGATTTCCACCTGGAACGGAGCGATGGACTTGGGCCAGATCGGTCCGAAGTCATCGTGGCTGTTTTCCACGACGGATGCCATCAAGCGGCCCACGCCGATGCCGTAGCAGCCCATGATGGCCGGAGCGGTGGTCTTTTCGGCGGTGAGGAACTTCGCACCCATGGATTCGGAGAACTTGGTGCCCAGCTTGAAGATGTTGCCCATTTCGATACCGCGGGTCTCGGTGAGGAGCTCGCCGCAGCAGGGGCACTTGCAGACTTCGGATGCTTCAGCGATGTCGGCCACTTCGAACTTCGGGAAATCGCGCTTCGGGTTGCAATGCTTGTAGTGGAAGCCTTCTTCGTTGGCGCCCGTCACGAGGTCGAAGGAATCGGCGATTGCTTCGTCCACGATGATGCGGGTGTCATGAGAATTGATCGGGGACGCAAATCCCGGAACCATGCCGCAGGCCTTGATCAAGGAGTCTTCGGCTGGGTAAAGTTCTTTGGCCTTCAGGAGGTTGTGGAGCTTGATTTCGGAAACGTCGAGGTTGCCCGGAACCACGACCGTGATGAGCTTGCCTTCGAAGTCGAAGAACACGCACTTGGCGGTAGATTCGGCAGGCACGTTCAGGAACTTGGTGAGATCTTCGATGCTTGCGCAGTGCGGAGTTTCGACCTTTTCGAGTGCTGCATTTTCGTCGCCCTTGAACGGCACGCGCTGGAATTTGGCGATTTCGCGGTTGGCCTGGTAGCCGCACTTCTTACAAAGAATCAAGTAGTCTTCGCCGTTCGGGGTGTCCAGCATGAATTCGTGAGCGACCTTGCCGCCCATGATGCCGGTATCGCTCTGCACCACCACCGGTTCAATGCCCACGCGGCGGTAGATGCGCAGGTAGGCGTCGTATTCTTCCTGGTAGTGACGGTCGAGGTCTTCCTGGCTGGTGTGGAAGCTGTAGGCGTCCTTCATCAGGAATTCGCGGACGCGGATAAGGCCGCCGCGGGCACGAGCTTCGTCACGGTACTTGGTCTTGAACTGGTAGAGCATCACCGGCAGCTGCTTGTAGCTGTTGAGCACGTAGCGCACCAGGTCGGTCATGGCCTCTTCGTGCGTCATGGCCAGCACCATGTTGTGGTTGTTGCGGTCCTTGAAACGCAGGAGTTCTTCACCAATGGCCTGGTAACGGCCCGATTCGCTCCAGAGTTCGGCGGTCTGCACCACCGGCAAATCGACTTCGATACCGCCAATCCTGTTCATTTCTTCGCGGATGATGTTCACGATCTTCTGGATCACGCGGAAGCCCATGGGCATCATGGAATAGATACCGGTAGAGACGGGCTTGATGTAGCCGCCGCGCATCAAAAAGATGTGGGAGGGCATGGTGGCATCGCTCGGCGTTTCGCGGAGCGTGACGTAAAAGTACTTGGAGAGTTTCATGGTTTTTGCCTTTTAAAATTTTACGGGCTAAATTTAGAAATTAGACGAGAGACGAGAGGCGAGAGACGAGAGAAACCGATAAAAAATCAACCTTTCATTAGCTGTTCCAAAACATCAACCGTTTTCGGGATATCTTCAGATATATTCCTGAATCCGTCCTTGGTAATCAGCAGGTCGTCTTCGATGCGGATACCGATTTTTTCGCGGTAGGTCTTGCCGCCAAGGGTCGCCTTGAATTCGCCGTAGAGCCCCGGCTCGCAAGAAATCAGCATTCCCGGCTTGAGGACTGTATCCAAGGAGCGGGTTCCCGGTTCGCCTTCATGAATCTGTTCGCCGATAAAGTGGCTTACGCCATGCGGGCGTTTGTCGTACAATAGTTTGTACGAACCCTTCGCGCCCTTGACCAAGCGGGTTTCCAGTTCCTGCATAATATAGTCCCAAGGGACCATCCCGATTTCCTTGAGAGATACGCCCGGGCGCACATGCTTCTGATATTCAACCTGAGAATCAAGCACTATCTGGTACAGCAATTTCTGCAACGGATTGAACCTGCCGTTTACAGGAATGGTGCGGGAAAGATCGCTGTGCAGACTCCCGATGCGGATACCGAAATCTAACAGCACCAACTCCCCTGCTTTAAGCGGTTCGTCTTTTTTGACATAATGCAAGCAGCAGGCGTTTGCCCCGCCTGCGACAATCGTCGGAAACGCGAGGTCGCCATCGCTCTTGCGTTGCATTTCGTAATCGAGCTTCAGGCCCAATTCGCGTTCGGTCTTGAAGGCTCTCATTTCGGCAAGTACCGTGCGGAAGGCGTTATTCGTGACCGCCTGCGCCGCCTCGGCGTCCATAATGCGCTCGGGTTCCAGCGGGAGTCTGAGCGACCAATGCAGAGCCGCGGCACTCTTGAGCTTAATGCCGGTTGGCTTTAGTGCCTTGAGCAGCTGGTGCCTGAACCGGTCATTGTGGTCTTCCTTGAACTTTTCAAAGTAGTAGGTGTAAGCGTAGCCCCCCTTCGGAAGCTTTTTCGCTCGGGCAACCACTGTATCCATGAGTTCATCCACCGGGCGCACATCCTTAATTCCCGTTACGCGGGCCACCTCGTTATCGCCTTCCAAAAAGCCCAAGCGCTTGCCGTTCCAAAATTCCTTGAACGGGTCCTTGGGCGGAACAAACAAGATTTCTTCGTCGGTCCTAGGATCGAGCAACAGGTAGCAACCCGCCTGGTTGATTCCCGTCAGGTACATGAACGCCGGTTCCTGCACCATTTTATTCCAGATTTGCACGTAGGCTTCTTCTGTTCCGGGGTCCATCGGGATTCCTGCAAAAACGCAGAACGAATCAAGTTCCTTGAGCATGGCCTTGCGGCGTTTTTTATACAAATTCTTGGAATCGTAGAGCGGAGACGAGATAAAAACCTGAGAATAAGGATTAAAATTCGACTTTGAACGCATTTTTAGCCTCTAAATAGGTAAAATTTCGGTATAAATTTACCTTTTTCGCACCACTTTTGCTTTAAATTATATACATTTGAGGCATCACAGACTAGAATGGAGCCTGATTAAATGTCTCTTTTTAAAAATTGGAAATTGATCCTTGCAGCATCA
Organism: Fibrobacter succinogenes; assembly: GCA_902756345.1. GTDB lineage: Bacteria > Fibrobacterota > Fibrobacteria > Fibrobacterales > Fibrobacteraceae > Fibrobacter. The sequence continues at coordinate 24,324 of CACVQR010000020.1, forward strand.
ACTGTAGCACTGTTCACCGCTTGCGCCGGCTCTTCCGGTGGTTCTTCTAGCGACGACGATTATGGCGACGATAGCGGTTCCCCGTCCGCTCAGAGATCTGCTCCTAAGGAAAAGATTGACGAAAACAAGCTGAAAAAGACCGAAGACGAAGCTGTCGCCATTACCGAAGAAAACCACAAGCTCCGCAAGGAAATCTTCGAAGCCAAGAACAAGCTCGGTATCTCTACAGCTCCTGCTTCCGAGGAATAATTTATAGCTGACACGTTCTCGATGAACGAATTACGCTATTCTTTATCGGACGACCTGAAGCGAACGATTTCAGGCGAGAACGAAACGGTTTTCCGCTTATTGGAGAGCCGTTTTTGTGTTGAAATACAGACAAGACTCCCGGGACTCCGCATTATTCCCAAAGAAAACGGCGATACGACGGGGGTTTTTGCTGTACTCGACCAACTGAAAATGGCGGCCAAGAACGGGAAAGTCCTAACGGCGCGACAACTTGAAAAGTTGATCGATCCGGCAGATGCGGCCATCAGCGATTTCAACAACCCGGACACCATCCCTGCCACCCCGATTTTCAGAAACCGCATGGGCGTTTCTGTATTCGCAAAGACAAAAGCGCAGGCCGAACTGGTACGGGCGGTCGAGCAGAACGATATCATTTTTGCCAAGGGCCCTGCAGGCACCGGCAAGACATTCCTGGCAGTAACGCTTGCGGTCGCAAGCCTTGAACGGCACGAAGCCGAGCGCATTTGCCTGGTCCGCCCGGCAGTCGAAGCCGGAGAATCTCTGGGCTACCTGCCCGGCGACCTCAAAGAAAAAATCGCGCCCTACCTGCGCCCCATTCACGACAGCCTCGCCGAGCTCCTGCCAGTGGAAAGACTTCGCAAGTACGAAGAAACTGGCGCTATCGAAGTCGCCCCGCTCGCCTACATGCGCGGTCGCACCCTCAAGCGCGCCTTCATTATTCTAGATGAAGCGCAGAACACCACGCCCGAACAAATGAAAATGTTCCTCACGCGGCTCGGCCAACACAGCAAAGCCATTATCACAGGCGACGCCACCCAGGTAGACTTGGGCAAGGGCCAAAAGTCGGGCCTCACGCATGCCATGAAGTTGCTCAAGGGCATCCGCGGCATTGCTCAAGTGGAATTCGAAGCCACCGACGTGCTCCGTCACCCGCTCGTCAAAGACATCTTGAAAGCTTATGAAAAGGGGAAGGAATAACTTCCAACCGTCTACTTTTACTGTCTACTAGAGAATATCTATGAAAAAGAAACAGACTAGACTTCACTTTATCATCGGCTGGGTTCTTGTTGTTGCCGCGGCAATTTTCATGTTCCCCGACAAGAACATCGCGCTCCAGTCCGAACGCCCGCACTTGGGCCAGGTAAGTACACGCACGATTGTCGCCCCCATCAACTTTGAAGTTCCCAAGTCCGAACAAGAAATCGAAGCTGAAAAGACTCGCGCCGCCGAAAAGGTGAACGCCATCTTTGGCTACAACAGCGACGAAACCAACCGCGTCTACGAAGACCTCAAGTCGTTCCTGCACAAGCTCGCCCAGTACGGTTCTCTGCAAATTCAAATCAACCAGCTTACCGCAAGCGGCGAAAGCGACTCCACCCTGCAGTCCAAGGTGGTACAGGCATCACGCATTTACGAAGTCTTGAAGCAGCGTATTTCGACTTCGGCGATTAAGCCCCTGAGCCTTAATTCCAAGGCCCGTGACTCGCTCCTGAACGTATTCAACCGCATGCTCCAGGCCGGTGTTTCGAACACATTCATTGCAAGCACCGAAACGGCCGCACAGCTTTACCGCGATAACTATAACTTGCAAGATTTCAAGTACATCGTTTACACGAAGCCGAACATCACGCTCATCAAGGACAACGAAAAGACGACTGTCGAAGCAAGCAACATCCAGCCGCTCCGTCGCCGTATCGATGAAGCTTTCGCCCAACTCCAGATGAGTTTCCCGAACGAGCAGGGGCTCTTGAGCGCCTTCTACGAAACCTTGTTCGTGTTCATGATGCCGAACGTTTTCTACCTCGAAAAAGAAACCATTGCTAGCCGCGAAGACGCTCGCAAAAAGGTGACGCTCATCAAGGGTATGGTGCCGCGCGGCATGGAAATCGTGGCACAGGGCGCTCCCATCACCAAGGAAATCCTCGAAAAAATTGACGCCCTACAGCGCGCCCAGCAAAAAGAAGAAAACTCCAAGACCTTTACCGCCATTTACGGTAACGCCCTTATCTTCATTTTGATTATCACGTTCTTCTTCTTGTTCCTTTACAACACGCCCTCTAGAGGAATGTTCAAGAATGCCCGCCAGCTTTGGAGTCTTATAGCACTTGCCTTGCTCCAAATTATCGCATTCTGGGTCATGCATCACTTGTCCGGAAGCATCAACAACATCAACATTTCCATTATTCCAGAAAATCTGGACCTCATGTGGATTTACCCGTTCGCCTTTGCCCCGATTACGGCAACCGTACTTTACGACCGACACATCGGCCTTGCATTCACCGTATTTTCGGCCATGATTTTCGGCATCTTGAACGGCTATGATTTAGCCGCCACGACTTGCGCGTTTGCCGTGACCTTTGTCGCAACCGCCCCGATTGCCCGCATGCGCTACAGGGTGCAGTTCGTGTATGGAATTATCGTCGGCGTCGTGGCGATGGCTGCCGCCATCAGCGTGATGTTCCTGCTGCGTAACAGACTTTCGTTCGAAGCTTTCTACCAGAACCTGATTGCCGCAAGCATCAATATCGTGCTTTGCTACGCCCTCACATCAGTTGCTCTCATCCACTTGATGGAACGTATTTTCGGTATCACCACGGTGCTTACGCTCATGGAAATGTCGGACTTTAACCGCCCGGCCCTCAAGCGCATTTCGGAATACGCCCCCGGTACATTCCACCACAGCATTCAGGTGTCCAACCTTGCCGAGCACGTGGCAGACAGCATTGGAGCAAATTCCTTGCTGGTGCGCGTGATGGCGCTTTACCATGACATCGGTAAGACCATGCGCCCCGAATACTTCACCGAAAACCAGAAACAAGGAATCAACCCGCACAACAACATCGACCCACTCCAGTCTGTCAAAATCATTACTGGGCACGTGGAACAGGGTACGGCCCTTGCCAACGAATACAATATTCCGTCACTGGTAGCCGCAGGCATTCGCGAACACCATGGTTCTTCGATCATCCAGTACTTCTACCACAAGGCGCTCGAAAACGCCAAGGAAACCGGCGAAGAAGTCAAGGTCGAAGATTACAGCTACAAGGGCCCGAAGCCGCAGAGCAAGGAAACAGCAATTCTTATGCTTGCCGACATTATCGAAGCGACCAGCCGCTCCATGACCGACACTAGCCCCGAAGCACTCTCCGCCATGATCCACAAGACCATCGAAAGCCGCTTTACCGAAGGTCAGTTCAACGAATGTAACTTGTCTATTAAGGAACTGTTCAAGCTCGAACGGGCTTTCCTGGATAGTTTGGACGGAACGTACCACACCCGCGTCAAGTACCCTGGACAAAAATAGGACCGCTCGGCCCAATCGCATAAAAAAAGTGCGATTTTTAGGGCAAAATCGGTTGACAAGCGCCATAAACTTTGTATATTTGGCTTCGTAATCTTGAGAAGAGGACTTACTGATGGATAAAAAGAATATCATTCTGATTGCTCTCGGTGTGCTGCTCCTCGTTATCGGTTTCATTTGCCTCGCCACTGGCCCTGCAGACAATCCGGTTTCACTCACGGTTGCACCGCTTATCTTGGTTGCCGCCTACCTCGTGGTCATTCCGCTCGGAATCCTCTGGAAAGGCAAAAAGCAAGACAAGTAAAATTTCGGGCGATTAGCTCAGTTGGTTCAGAGCGTCTGCCTTACAAGCAGAATGTCAGCGGTTCGAATCCGTTATCGCCCACTACCGAAAATCGGAAACGATTTGGGGTGGTAGCTCAATTTTGGTTAGAGCACCGGCCTGTCACGCCGGAGGTTGCGAGTTCAAGCCTCGTCTATCCCGCGAAGAAAGCCTCTCAAAAGAGAGGCTTTTTCGTTTTTTCATTCATTGTCACCCCGGACTTGCCAATAGCCACTTGCAGCATTGCTGCTTAGAGTACCTTGGCATAATACTAACCGAACAAAGTTCGGAGTATTATGAAGCCAAGTTACATCGGTGGCTGTGTTGTCATAATAAATTGGTTCTCCTTTTCTCTAATACATCCTGATATAGCGCGGGGTCCTGCGTGCCGGAGCTAGCGTTCTACCCATGGCATCGAACTTGGCCTTCTTGATCAAGGCCGGCGGTTCCACCTTACGAGCCAGCGGAATCACTGTCGTCGAGGTATCACTCGTGTCAGCCACTTCCTCAGAGCTTTCAATCAACTGCCAAATGAAATCGTCGCCGGAGCCCTTCTGGTTTTGCACCACGGTCGTTCCTACCGCTTGCAGATAATGTCCGCTCTTGTAATTCTTGAGGTAGAAAGCATTCGGCGTATTGACCGGAGCGCCTTCAAATACATACCGCTGGTGAGCACCGCCATTATAACCGTAGGTTGCCGCTCTAATGCCAGCCGCTGTGGATTCGTTCGGGATATCCACGACGCGGTTCCCGAGCTGAATGTAGTATGTAACCGGGTTATCGCCCACCGAGAAAATCTTCACGAAGGTCGCCGTATCTCTACAATCCATCAATTCCAGAGCGTTGGACGAAGCAATCCCCATGCATTTCTTTGTATCGCCGAGAGACTTGATTCTCCCCTCTTTGAAAAACGCCACCTTGAACAGCTGCTGGTATATGGTCTCAACAAGAATCACGTGGTTGATCAGGTCCTGCTCGGACTTGGCCTCGCTCGCCTGGTTCAGTCCATACGGCCAGATATGCTGACGATCGCAATGGAGTTCCGCGTTCGGGCCATCCATTTCACGGAGTTTCGCCTGAACCTTGTCATTCCTAAAGACACCGTCTACACATGTTGCCGCATATTCCGACGTGGTTCCGACACCCATCGTGTGCGCCATCTCGTGCATGGCTGTGGGCACCACCATGTAGCTACGGTTTTCACCAAAGCGCAAGTCACCGTTACTGCTGGCCTCGGCCGTGGGCACGCCAGGTGCGTAATAGACGTTGATGAACTTCGAGAGGTTCGAATAAGTGTTATACATCTTAACGGCCGAATCCATGACAGTCGTGATGCGCTTATAGGCATCTTGCTCATCGGAAGTCGGATTCGCCGACTTGTGCAAAGTGTATTCAACGGCTGAAAAAGCATTGCCCGCAAGGCAAGCAACCAAAGCAAAAGAACATAATAATGGGCTAAGAAATTTCATGCAAGCTCCAATCCAAACACGTGTATAAATTTATATACAAAGTTAGGGTAAATCAAGTAAATTTTTAGTTGGAAGATTTAAGTTGGTAGAACTTAGAGATAATCTAAGCACTAAGTTCTAAGCTCTTTGTTCTTTTTTTTGTATATTAAAAAACGAGTTTTAACCCCCAAAAGGAGATTTTAATGAAATCCAGAATGCTCGTTGCGGGAATGGCCATTATAGCCCTTGCTGCACTTTCCGGTTGTGCCGGTGGCGTAAATGCGACCAAGTCGATTGAATTTGCCGACTCCAACAAAACCATTGCACAAGAAGCCAATGTCGAAGCCGCCCAGCTCGAATCTGCCAACATAAAGCTCGATTCCGCAAAGGCCCTGCAGGCCGATGGTGACGAAGAAGAAGCTGCCGCACTTGCCGAACAAAGCACTCTTGAATACAAGCTCGCCATTGCAAACGCCGAACTTGCCGCCGCCAAGAAAGAAGACGAAAAAGTTGAAAAGGAACTGAGGGGCGATGTCGAACGCAAGCTCCTTTACCAGAATATCCTTGACCAGGAAACCAAGAACGGAGGTGCCAAGTAATGAAGACGAGAAATCTTTTAGTCATTAGCGCCATGGCAGCCACATTCTCTTTTGCTGCTGAAGAAGCAGAAGGCCCGAACGCTGTAGAATCTTGCCAGACCGCAATTGATAACGCTGCCAAGAATATTCCGGCCAACGCCACCTCTGCCAAGTACACCCTCGCAGCAGCCAAGGCCAACCTCATTGACCTCGACGCAGCCTTCAACGACGACGCCGAATCTGACCAGACCAAGGCTCTTGCCGCCAAGTGCGACACCTACGCAAAGACCATTGCAGCCCAGGCCGAAACCCAAAAAGTTCGCAACAGTACCGCTGAAAAGTGGGAAAAGCGCGCCGCAACGGCCCGTTCTATTGAAGCCATTCAGGAACAGATCAACAAGGCCCGCACCGGTAAGGTGAACGACCTCGAAGCCGAAAAGGCCAAGATGAAGGACCAGGAAGCCCGCTTGCAGGCCGAAATGCAGCAGAACCAGGAAAAGTTCCAGGCCGAAGCCGCCGCCCAGGAAGCCGCCTTGAAGGCCGCCAACCAGCGTGAAGCTGACCTCCAGAAGGCTCTCGCCGAAGAACGCGCCAAGGCCGAAGCTCGCCAGCAGGAAGCCATGAACAAGCTGAACGAACTGCAGTCCCAGATGATTCAGGTGACCAAGTCCGCCCGCGGCATTATCCTTTCCATGTCCGACATCTTGTTCGCCGTGAACAAGGCCGACCTCAAGGCCGACTTGAAGACGAGCCTTGCCAAGGTGGCCGGTATTCTTTCCGTGTACCAGCAGTTCAACGTATCCATTGAAGGTAATACCGACAACACCGGTTCCGAAGAACACAACATGAAGCTTTCCCAGCAGCGTGCTGACAACGTGAAGGCATTCCTTGTTGAACAGGGCATTGCCGCCGAACGTCTCACGGCCAAGGGCCTCGGTATGACCATGCCGGTCGCCGACAACTCCACCAAGGAAGGCCGCCAGAAGAACCGTCGCGTGGACCTCGTGATCCAGGACAAGGCTCTTCAGCAGGAAGCGAAGTAATTTCAGATTTCTGATTTCGGAGTTCGGAATTGTTTTTTGGAGGTTAATTCTGAAATCTGAATTCCGAATTCCGATTTTTTTACTAAATTTAGCCCCGTAACTTTTAAACCGGCGGCGCAAGTCGCCAATCAAAACAAGAGGTAAAACAAATGGCAGTTTCTTACAAGGAACTCGGCTTGGTTAACACCAAGGAAATGTTTGCTAAGGCAGTTAAGGGTGGCTACGCCATCCCGGCTTTCAACTTCAACACCATGGAACAGATGCAGGCCATCGTGCAGGCCGCCGTTGAAACCAAGTCTCCGGTAATCATGCAGGTCTCTAAGGGTGCTCGTAACTACGCCAACGGCACCATCCTCCGCTACATGGCTCAGGGTGCTGTTGAATACGCCAAGGAACTCGGCTGCGCAAATCCGCAGATCGTGCTCCACCTCGACCACGGTGACTCTTTCGAACTCTGCAAGGACTGCATCGACAACGGCTTCTCTTCCGTGATGATCGACGGTTCCGCTCTTCCGTACGAAGACAACATCGCCCTCACCAAGAAGGTTGTTGAATACGCTCACCAGCACGACGTGACCGTCGAAGCTGAACTCGGCGTGCTCGCCGGTGTGGAAGACGAAGTCCAGGCTGAAGAATCCCACTACACCAAGCCGGAAGAAGTGATCGACTTCGCTACCCGTACGGGCTGCGACTCCCTCGCTATCTCCATCGGTACCAGCCACGGCGCTTACAAGTTCAAGCCGGAACAGTGCACTCGCGACCCGAAGACTGGCAAGCTCGTTCCGCCTCCCCTGGCATTCGACGTGCTCCACGCCATCGAAAAGAAGCTCCCGGGCTTCCCGATCGTGCTCCACGGTTCTTCTTCCGTGCCGCAGGACGAAGTGGACACCATCAACGCCCACGGTGGCAAGCTCCCGGATGCAGTCGGTATTCCGGAAGAACAGCTCCGCGAAGCTTCTCGCTCTGCTGTCTGCAAGATTAACATCGACTCTGACAGCCGTCTCGCTATGACTGCCGCTATCCGTAAGTATTTCGACGAACATCCGGAACACTTCGACCCGCGCCAGTACCTCAAGCCGGCTCGTGAAAACATGAAGAAGATGTACATGCACAAGATCGTTGACGTTCTTGGTTCCAACGACAAGCTCTAATGAGACCGCTCGGCTCTATCGCAGATTAAAAATGTGATATCGCCTCGCTCTCGCAAAAGCGTGCAAAACGAGCGTCGCGAAATTATGCTTGCATAATTTCATGACCGAGTGAAGCCGCGGACGCTGAAAGCGTCAATCGCGACCGGTTAATACCGGTCGCTTTTTGCTCACAGACAAGCTGTAATCAGTCATCCTGGAGGTCGCGCAGCGACCGATAGGATCCAAGCCAAAAGCTTAAAGACCGCTAGGCAATCGCCTGGCGGTTTTTACATACCGCCTTTTTGGCCACCGGACGTTCCGCCTGAATTAGCCAAAAACAGGACGAAAAGCAGGGCACTCCCTACAAGAACCAATCCGGTCATGATCAAGACATCGCTTGCTTCAACGATCCCCCGGCGCCAAAATTTTTGCTGTCGTCAACGATAACGACTTTTTGCGAAGGATTACCGGGGTTTTGTTTTAGCGAAATCCTTGGCTTGTGAAGCGTAGACGAGCCCGTCGCAGCACAACCCACAGAACAAACACAGAGGGCTATCGATAAAAGAATTGATATAAACGTCTTGAACATTTTAGAACAACCTGTTCCTTAAAATATATAAAAAAAACACGCGTTTTTTTTATATTTAAGGCAAATTAAGGAGTTACCATGTTTTCATTCCGTGCCAGCAATTTTTTCTGTTTGATTCCTGCCGCCATTTTTGCCTTGAATGATGCAGCTTCGGCAAACACATGTACAGATGCCATGTATAAGATTTTTGTAGCCCAAAAAACGTACGCCTATCCCGAAAGAAAATTCCAAATTGACTCTGTCTATACATATGAATATTGGTACGAATCTGCAAACAAAGAAGAATACAAGAGCGAGACAATACAGAATCATATAATCAACGATGGAAAACTCGAGCAAATAACAATTGAGGAAAAAGCAAAAACGACGAATCAAAACAATCCAGACTTGTCAGAAGAAAGACTAGATCAAAACACAACGTATTTTTACCACGACACCAATGAAACTGTTTTAAAAAATGTAGAACGTGAACTTATCATTTCTGATTGCAAGACTAACGACAATTTATGCTATATCCAAAATGCTTACCATAAAGGAAAAAAACTCGGCGAAATAAAGACAAAAATAAATGAATCAAACAACTACACAGGCATAGAAATTTGTGCATACTCATCTACAGACAACAACGAGTATCCAAAAGCATTAACAGAATATTTCTTAAAAAAGGACACCGTCATCGAGCAAGAAACAGCCTATTATAATGCAGATTCAGTCCAACCAAACATTCCAAAAAAATATGTTGCAGATCCGACAGATGACTTAAAATGCTATAGAATTGTCGAAGTTTACTCTGTGTCTGGAAAAGATACAATTCATTACGAATATCAAGCAGACGAGACGTATATTTACCGTCCTTACGCAAAAGGATTCTCTATAAAAAAATACTATAAGAACGAATCTTCCGTAGACAAAGAGGAACGCTATACAGAAACATTTGTAATAGATTCCAAGGCAAAAACCTCCATCCGCAAAAACCGCAAACCCGTCAAAATCGCGCCCAAGGCCCGTTACTTCGACCTGCTAGGCCGTTATAAATTCACGAAATAACTCCACACCTCACACTTCTCACTACACACTTCACATCCCCCCCATACCCCAAAGGGCCGCTGGCCCGACCTCATACCTCACTTCCTACAGTCTACTTCCTACCGCCTACTATGTATTGTCCTCACTGCCATTCCGAACTCAAAGACAACGCCACATTCTGCCCGCATTGCGGGAGCGACGCCGATACCGGCTGGAAGGACGGCGCAGAATTTACCGACCTCGAAACGCCGGATTACGATGAAATTTTGGAGAATGAATTCGGGATGGACGAGTACGGCAACAAGAAGAAAAAGGCGAACCCGCTCGCCATAGCGGCCGCCGTTATCGTGGCACTCGCGTTTATCGCGGCAATGCTTTTCTAAACTTGGCAATTAAAGATTGCTTCGACTCTGCGAGTCTCGCAATGACGTTTTAAGCAAAAGTCTTTTCGAGAGATTCCAGGATTTCGGACGCTTCGCTAAAGTCATAATCGTCCAGCAATTCCTTCAACTTATGAAGCAAAACTTCCTGGTTCGGCTCAAACGCAATATTTTCAATTCCATCCAGAATACGCTTGCACTGGGTCGAAGAGCAGGTATCCACAGCATCCTTTAGCGCCTTGACCGCGGTCGCGAGCTTTTGGGCCGCATCCGGGTCATGCGACTTTTGCACCGTCGTATTCTGTTCCGAGGCAATGTCGGTAAGCACAATCTGCAAATCTTCGATTAGCGCATGCAGTTTTTCTTCGAACACGTTGTAATTGCCAAAATTACACTGTTTCTGTTCAAGTTCTGCTTCGAGCGAGGCCGCTAGATTCTGCACATGGGTAGCCCCAATCGTTCCGCAAAGGCCCTTGATGGTATGCACAATGCGGGTCGCTTCCTCGTAATGGAATTCTTCGATAAGCGAGCGCAAGTTGAAAGATTTTCCACCATAGTCGCGCACAAATCCCTGCAAAATCTTGAGGAACATGTTGCGGTTATTGTTGGCATGGTAAAGTCCCATTTCAGCATCAAAGTCACGCACTTTCTGGAAATACAAGATGAAATTCTTGTCGTCTTGCGACAAATCAGAATCATGTCCGTTGCTTGCGTGTGGCGTCTCGGCGGCCACCGGCAAAAATTTCGCCATTTCCTCGTACAAGACCGTCGGATCAATCGGCTTTACAATGTGTGCGTTCATGCCCGCATCTAGGCATTCCTCTGTATCTTTCTGGAAGGCGCGGGCGCTCATGGCCAGAATCGGCACCTTCTTGAAGTATTCATCTTCGCGGGCACGGATTTCCCTAGTGGCGGTAAGGCCATCCATAATCGGCATCTGGATATCCATGAGCACCATGTCGAAAGCGTCTTTCTTGAGCATGTCCAGCGCTTCTTTACCGTTATTTGCAATCATAGCGGTAAGGCCGACGCTATTCAGGAGCGACACCGCCAATTCCTGGTTCATCTGGTTATCTTCGACCAGCAGGATTTTGGCTTCCTTAAAGTAAATCTTACCCTTTTCCTTCTTTTCGACCTTCTTGTAGGTCAGCGGGTAACCGAACGCTTCTTGCAGGGCGCTCAGGAGCGTGCTAATCTGGAGCGGCTTAGACACGTTGCTGTTAAAGCCCAGACTCTTGGCCGTATTCAGTTCGTTTTCGTCGAAATGAATCGGGTGCATCAACACCTTCGGAATCGACTTCATGTTTTCGGTCAAGCCATGCACAAAGTCAAAGCCATTCAAAATCGGCATGCCGTAATCAACCAGGAACAAATCGTACGGAGCCTCGCCCGCTTCTTCGTGCGCCTGAATCAAATCCAGAGCTTCGTCTACGGAACTCGCTTCCTCGACCACGCAACGCAACTTGTTCAGGTAATGTCTTAAAATAACGCGTAGATTCGCGCAGTCATCTACCAAAAGCACATTCTTATTGGTAAAGCGATCTTCGTTTTTCCACTTGGGCTCCTCGCCCGCCTGCGGTGCAATCGGGAGCGTAATCGTAAAGAAGAATTGCGAACCTTCGCCCGCCACGCTCGAAACCTGGAGTTGCCCGCCCATGAGTTCCACCAACGACTTTGAAATCACAAGCCCGAGACCCGTGCCGCCGTACTTGCGCGTGGTAGAACCGTCAGCCTGCGTAAAGGCGCTGAACAGGCGCGAGAGCTGTTCCGGCGTCATACCGATACCCGTATCCTTGACACAGATATACAGCTTGACCATATTGTTCGCCTGCTGCAAAAGCTTGACACTCAGGGTAATGTCGCCCTTTTCGGTAAACTTGGTCGCATTGTTAATCAGGTTCGTGAAAATCTGCGAAAGCCTGAGCGGGTCACCCATCAAGATTTCAGGAATATCCGGGTCCACATCCACAATCAATTCTATCGGGCGGCCAGCAATACGCACCTCGGCAAGAGCCGCCACTTCGCCAATCACATCTTGCAGCACAAGCTGCGTGATTTCCAAATCCTGCTTTTTCGCCTCAATCTTCGAGAAGTCTAGAATATTGTTGATAATTCCGAGCAAAGACTTTGCCGCATGGCTGATTCGGTCTACAAATCCTCGCTGGTGGTTATCCAGGTTCGTTTCCGAAATCAAGTGCGCCATACCGATAATGGCATTCATCGGCGTGCGAATTTCATGGCTCATGTTGGCAAGGAATTCACTCTTCGCCTGGGTCGCCTGTTCAGCAATTTCGCGGGCTGCCACCACTTCCGAAATATCAATCATCGAAAGCATGTAGCCCACAACAGTCTCTTGCACCTTCAAGGTACAACCTTCGCCACGGAACCAGGTTTCTTCGGTGCCGTTTTCGGGTTTGAGCATCAAGGAATCTTTCCAGACTTCGTCATTCTGGTAAGACTTGATCATGGCCTGAATCATCGATTCCGGGAGGCCCATGTCTTTCAGTTCATTAATCGAAATTCCGACAAACGAGCGCCATTCCTTGCCCAAGAATTCCGCCAGTTGGCGTGACATATATTTAATATGCAGGTTCTTGTCGAAAATAATCAGGATCGAATGATCGCCCGAAAGCATGATCGTATCCAGAATCGTATCTTTCTGGATTCCGCTCGTTTCATCGTTGATCATGATCAGGAATCGTGTTGCTCCGTTGTCTTCGACAAGCGCCTGGAACGACATGCCCCACCATGCGACTTCCCCGGCAGCATTCTGTACCCGCACAATCGTCTTGCGTTCGCTAGCCAACATCTGACCGCCCATCGCCACGCGGTGCGCGAACTTATTGAACGCATCCGAAGGGAAGAACTTGAACAGGCTCTCTTCTTTCATGTCTTCGCCATTGTTCAAGAAATCAACCACATAGGCGCTGGCGTGCAAAATGTCAAAGTTTTCGTTGGTTAAAATGATGGTAAAGTTGTCACCTTTCCACAAAAGCGTATCGAAAAGCGTACTGGAATTCACGCTGTCATTCAAGTCTCGCTGAATATAGCGACGGAACAGCAAGTGCGAGGCTATGGCCGCAAGCGCGATCAACGCAAAGACAAAGACCGCTACGACGCCAAGAACCGTCGAGGCATTGTTGTCGATACCAGCCGCAATCTTGTTATGCTGACTCACGTGGATAATATAGAACGGCAACTGATCCAAAGGAGTCACCATGAAAATCAACTGCTGGTGGTGTTCATTTGTCTTTTCAAAGCGCAAAATTCGCCCACTCATCAAGGTGTCCGAATTGAACTTGTCAGAAACTAGTTGCAACAAGCCTTCGACACTGTCCTGCAAGACTTTTCCGCGATTCGTTTCGTACGGGAAATACGTGAGGAGGTTATCGTTTTCGGTACCCACCAGCATGGTAACGCCGCCTTCTTCCTTGGCAAGCGCACCCATGGCCAGTCTCACCTTGTGAAGATTGATATCTTCGCCGACGGCTCCCTTGAATTTGTGATTGTTGTCCCAAATGGGGTAAGAAAGCGAAATGACTTGGCGGTTGAGGTTCTTGCGAATAGTCGGCCCCGTATAGGCAAGTCCCCTTTTGCGCGATGCCTCTAGATACCAGCTCTTGGTACGAAATTCCGTCTGGTCGCTTTCAAGCTTGATTCCCCGGCCCGAAATAAAGTCGCCGACAGTCGTCCCGTAATAAACGTCTACAATGCCGTCTGCACTTTGAGTCTGCTTGTACAAAATCGGCCTGATTGATTTTTCTTTCGTTACCCCCTGCACACGCTTGACCGTTGTCAGGAACTTTTCTTCGCGCACCTTCAAAAAGGCTTCGACTTCGGTCTGCACGCGTTCACGGAGGGCGGTTTCCGTATTCGCGACGGCAGAATCCACCAGCATGGAACGCACCGCATGCGAAAAAATAATGACCATCGCCACTGCCGCAAGCAATGTCGGTAGCATGTAAACCACAGAAATGCGGTTACGTAAACGGCGACGTTGGGCGTTCAGCGGGTTACGGGACAAGACCACTCCTTTTTAAGGATTTTCCTTAAAATGATCGTAAATCTCGGGCAACTTGGATTCAAGCGACATAAAGGCGTCAACGACATCGGGGTCAAACTGAGTACCCCTACCACCAAGAATTTCTTTAACAGCAACCTCATGTGGGAACGCTTCTTTATACGGGCGCTTCGAAACAAGGGCGTCGTACACGTCGGCTACCGACATCAAACGCGCACCCACGGGAATATCGTCCCCCTTGAGCTTGTTCGGGTAACCGCCTCCATCAAAGCGCTCATGGTGGTTCAGAATAATATCGGCACAAATCTTGACCAACGGATGGTCCTTGAGTTCACGCGTGGCATTCACCAGCACATCGTAACCCTTTTGGGCATGCGTACTCATGACCGCCCATTCTTCTTCGTCCAGGCGGGCCGGCTTGCGCAATATTTCGTCGGGAATGCCGACTTTGCCAATATCATGTAGCGGAGCTGCCGTCGCATAGTAATCGATATATTCATTGTTCGGAATCGCATTCTTAAAACGCGGATGGTCTCGCAAGGTTTCGGCAAGCATCTGTACCAGCACCTGCGTACGCTTAATGTGGGCTCCCGTTTCGGGGTCGCGGTATTCCGCCAATGCGCCAAGACTCGTCAACATCACCTTGAGCGTTTTACGCAAATCAAGGGTCTTTTCTTCGACCAGTTCCTGCAAATGGTCGCGTTGCTGCTTGAATTCAAGCTGATTCTTGATACGGAGCTGCACCAAATTCGGGTGGAACGGCTTGGTAATGTAATCGACTGCACCTAGGTCAAGGCCTATTTGTTCACTCTTGGAATCGGCTTTGGCGGTCAAAAACAGTACCGGCGTATTTTCGACCAGTTTTTTTTCGTTCATCTGGCGGAGCGTTTCGTAGCCATCCATTTCTGGCATCATCACGTCAAGCAAAATCAGGTCCGGTTTGACTTTTTCGGTCAAAAACAGGCCTTTTTTGCCATCCAGGGCAACAAAAACGTCATACTCGCCGGATAAAATTCCTTCGAGTACTTCGATATTCGTCTTCGTGTCGTCAATTACCAAAATCTTTGCGCGCTTCCGTTCCATATAACCCTAATATAATGTTTAGTGGTCCAAATAGACCAACTCAACTTATTCCAACTTGGAATATGCCATTTTTTTTGAGAAAAAGCCCTTTTGCAACATTTTTATATGTTTCCCCCCTTACAACATGTGATATAATGTACAAAAGGGGTATGGAAAAAAAGTCAACATTCTTATTAAAATTGATAAAACGCCCTCTAAAAGTGGAATTATATTTATGGATGGTCATTAGCCTATACTTTTACAGGTTTGGAGATTTTTTGAGATGAAGCAAATTATACCGCTGGCAATCGCTTTAGCAGGAGTGTCTTTTGCACAAGTCGATGTCGCCCCCTTCTGGCGCGCTGTCGACAGCGTTAGCCGGAGCCTGGGCAACTCGGCCAACGACCTGTATACCGACCTCACCCTCCTCGACACCATAAAGCTTGCCGGGGAAACCTTCCCCATCACCTGGAAAAGCAGCGATACGCTGTTCCTCACCCACGACGGCCATATCAACGGCAGGTTTGTGGGCGAAAACAAGGAAGTGACCCTCACAGCGACTATCCACGACGGCCTGAGCGCAAAGACGCAGGACGTGCCTTTAAAGGTCTCTATCCATGGGTATGAACCCTACTCCAACTACCTTTTCGCATATTTCCCGGCCAACGACAATGAGAATATCTACTACGCGCTGAGCAACGACGGCTACGGCTTTACCGCCATGAACAACGGGAAGCGCGTGGTGGCCGCCGACACGGTAAGCATCAAGAAGGGGCTCCGCGACCCGCATGTGCTGCGTGCTCCCGACGGCTGGTTCTACATGGTGAATACCGACATGAAGAGCGCCGAGGGCTGGGCGAGCAACCGCGGCATGGTGCTCATGCGCTCCCGCGACCTCATCAACTGGAAGCACAGCACGGTGCACTTCCCCGATAAGTACAAGGGCAAGAACTTCGCAAACGTGACCCGAGTTTGGGCTCCCGAAACGTTCTGGGACGACACCTACGACAACGGCGACGGCACCAAGGGGCGCCCGCTCGTGTACTTTTCCCTCTTGACCAACGACGGAACCATCCCCTACGACAAGGTATTCTTCGCCTACTCGAACAAGGACTTTACCGACTTGGAAGGCGAACCGCAGCATTTCTTTGACCGCGGAAAATCGACCATCGACATGGACATCGTCTACAACCCGGTCGACAAGTTCTACCACGCCTTCTACAAGAACGAAGGCGACGGCGGCATCTGCAAGGTAACCGCAAGTTCGCTCATGCCCAAGAGCGGAGCCGCCTCCGGTTCGCAGTGGAGCAAGCCGAGCAAGGCCCTGCAGCAGACGACCGAGGCCGTGGAAGGTGCAGGAGTCTTCAAGCTCATCAACCAGAATTCCTGGGTGCTCATGTATGACTGCTACATGAACGGGCATTACCAGTTCACGAGCAGCTCCGACCTCGAAAACTTCAAGTTCGTGCAGGACACCAAGACAAGCGGCGCATTCACGCCCCGCCACGGGACAATCCTCCCAGTTACCGCCGAAGAGACAGCAAAACTCATGAAGGCCTTTCCCACCCCAGATTTCGAGCCGAGAGTCATCGAGGAGCCTGATTCTATCGACGTTTGCGATGGCAAGAAGGTCGTTGCCCCGTGCAGCGGCACCAAGATTATCCCCTACAGCAAAGTCAATGACGGCGGCTGGAACGAAACGCTTGACCTGAAGGTCGCGAAGGGCGCTACGGTGCAGTTCGGCCCGCACCCGTGGGACGGTAAAATCTGGAATTGGGAAGGCCCGAACGGATTCAAGTCCACCACCCGCGAGAACACGCTCAAGAATGTGGATGGCGACTTTAGCGGTTACTACACCGTAACCTACACGAACGAGACCGGCTGCAAGAGCCAAGCCAAAATCAAGATTGTAGTGGACGATCCAGACAAGCCCTACAAGGAACCCGATTCCACGACAACCATCGTATATAAAAGGCTTCGTGACCACAGCAAATCCATGCGTTTGAACCGTAACCCGGTTTACTTCGACTTGCTGGGCAATAGACTCAAAGCCAAGCCAAGAAACGCGGTTTATATCCAACGATAAAAAAGATGTGTAATGTGTGATGTGTAATGTGTGATGTTAATTAGTCATTTCACATTCCATATTTCACATTAGTCACATTGCTCTGCTGAGCTTGATAAAAGCGTTTACCGGGTCGGCATAATTCCAAATGCCGCCGAGAACAGAGACTCCCTGCACCGGGAGTTTTTTGATTTCGTCTAGCGTTTCGTGATCGATGCCGCCGAACGCGATAATCTGGGGAATTTTAGCGGAATCAGACGACGCAATTGTCGTTAATTTATTTGCAAGCGTTTCGACTCCGTGAGTTTTTACCGGTTCATACACCGACTGAGGCTGAAATACCGGCCCGACAAGCGCCCCGGCCACCCACTGCGGCAACTTTTCCAGCTGGTCCAGACTACGACAAAAGGCAACCGTATTCACGCGTTTCCAGCTTTCAGGAGCATCGCCCAACAAGGAGCCCGCCTCGGCAACGCACCCGCGCACGTCCAGGCGCTCCGCCAAATCGGGAGTCCCCCGCACCCAGATGCGGTCACGGCATTCCATCGGGAGGGCCATGAGCCAGCGTTCGTAATCGCTTTCGGTGGCGTAAGGAGAGCCCCCTCGTCCGCGTTTCTGTAAAATCAGGCGCGAAAGCCCGCGCGAAAATATTTGCTCGATATCGTCAAATTCCGAAGCAAAATCGTCAGGAGATGTCGTAAGCCAAAGCCGCATGGAGCAAATATACAATAAAGAAACACCCCTAGATTTACGCAATTTTTCAAAAAATCCTTGTTCAATTCCCTTTAATCTTTATATTTTTCATCTTGGATTTTACGCTTTTGGCTCCAAATGGGCCGAAAGTGCACTTAAATCAGATTTTTTCGAAAAAACCTAAAAATTGGAGACACACATGGCAAAAAAGATGATTGCGTGTGATGGTAACGAGGCCACCGCTAGCGTAGCGTTTGCTGTTAGCGAAGTTGCGGCTATCTACCCGATTACACCGTCTAGTCCTATGGCTGAGCACGCCGACAACTGGAGTGCTGCAGGCAAGAAGAATATTTGGGGACAGGTTCCCCGCGTGTTTGAAATGCAGTCCGAAGGTGGCGCTGCCGGTACCGTTCACGGAGCGCTCCAGGCCGGTGCTTTGACCACGACCTTCACCGCTTCCCAGGGTCTTCTGTTGATGATCCCGAACATGTACAAGATTGCGGGCGAACTGACCCCCACGGTCTTCCATGTGACTGCCCGTGCCCTTGCCATGCAGGGCCTTTCTATTTTCGGTGACCATTCCGACGTGATGGCCTGCCGCCAGACCGGCTTTGCCATGCTCGCCTCCAGCTGCGTGCAGGAATGCCAGGACCTCGCTCTCGTGGCCCACGCTTCCACTCTCGAAAGCCGCGTTCCGTTTATGCACTTCTTCGACGGTTTCCGTACCTCTCACGAAGTGATGAAGATCGAAGCTCTCGAAGACGGCGTTATCCGTAACGTCATCGACGAAAAGTACGTGAAGGCATGCCGACAGCGCTGCCTCACTCCGGACCGCCCGACCATGCGCGGTACCGCACAGAACCCGGACGTTTACTTCCAGGGCCGCGAAACGGTGAACCCGTTCTACGCCAAGGTTCCGGAAATTGTCCAGAAGTACATGGACAAGGTCGCGAGCTACACTGGCCGCCAGTACCACATTGTCGATTACGTCGGTGCACCCGACGCCGAACGCGTGATCATTTCCATGGGTTCTTCGACCTGCACCATCGGTGACACCGTCAAGTACCTCAACGGAAAGGGCGAAAAGGTCGGTCTCGTGAACATCCGCCTGTACCGTCCGTTCCCGATGGAAGCCGTGGTTGCAGCCCTCCCGAAGACCGTCAAGAAGATTGCCGTCCTCGACCGCTGCAAGGAACCGGGTTCCGCTGGCGAACCGCTCTTCCAGGACGCCCTGACCGCAATCAGCGAAGCCGTGATGGCTGGCAAGATGGCCATGCCGAAGATGATCGGCGGCCGCTACGGTCTCTCTTCCAAGGAATTCACCCCGGCCATGGTCAAGGCCATCTACGACGAGCTCGCCAAGGCCGACCCGAAGGCACGCTTCACCGTCGGTATCAACGACGACGTTTGCCACACGAGCCTCACCATCGACCCGAACTTCAAGCTGGAAAGCGACTTCTTCCAGGCTATGTTCTTCGGTCTGGGTTCCGACGGTACCGTGGGTGCCAACAAGAACTCCATCAAGATTATCGGTAACGAAACCGACAACTACGCCCAGGGCTACTTCGTCTATGACTCCAAGAAGTCCGGCTCCATGACCACCTCTCACCTCCGCTTCGGTAAGAGCATCATCGACGCCCCGTACCTGATTGGCGAAAACGAAGCCGACTTCGTGGCATGCCACCACACTCCGCACCTGGAATCCGTGAACATGCTGAAGTACGCGAAGGATGGCGCTACCTTCCTCGTGAATACTCCGCACTCCGCCGACACCGTGTGGGATACCTTCCCGCGTCCGGTGCAGGAAGAAATCATCAAGAAGCACCTCAAGGTGTATGTGATCGACGCCTACGCCGTTGCCGCGAAGACCGGCATGGGCCGCCGCATCAACACCGTGATGCAGACTTGCTTCTTCTCCAAGCTCGGTAACGTGCTCGATGCTGAAACCGCCATCAAGTACATCAAGAAGTACGCCGAAAAGACTTACGCCAAGAAGGGTCAGGAAGTGGTCCAGAAGAACTGGGACGCTATCGACGCCTCTCTTGCTAACCTGTTCGAAGTCAAGGTTCCTGCTACTGTCACCAGCACCAAGGAATTCCGCGCTCCGATCCACGGCAACGCTCCGAAGTTCGTGAACGAAGTCACCGCAGAAATCATCAAGGGCAACGGCGAACTCCTCCCCGTTTCCAAGATGCCTTGCGACGGCGTGTTCCCGACCGGTACCACCAAGTACGAAAAGCGCGACCTCGCCCTCAACATCCCGTCCTGGAATCCGGACGCTTGCGTGCAGTGCGGCAAGTGCGCCATGGTCTGCCCGCATGCAGCCATCCGCGTGAAGGTCGTTGACGAATCCGCAGTGAAGAACGCTCCGGAAGGCTTCAAGTACACTCCGGCCAAGGGCTTCAAGCTCGAAGGTTCCGAAAAGCCGGTATTCGCGATTTCCGTGTCCAGCTACGACTGTACGGGTTGCGGCGTCTGTACGCAGGCCTGTATCGGTAAGGACAAGACCGACGAAACCAAGAAGGCCATCAACATGGTGCCGCAGGAACCCATCAAGGTTCAGGAAGGCAAGTGCTGGGACTTCTTCGTCGATCTCCCGGAATTCGACCGCACCAAGGTCAACAAGAGCCTCGTCAAGCAGGCCATGCTCCTCGAACCGTTGTTCGAATTCTCCGGCTCCTGCGCAGGCTGCGGCGAAACCGCTTACGTGCGTCTCGTTTCTCAGTTGTTCGGTGACCGCATGGTTGTCGCCAACGCTACGGGTTGCTCCTCCATTTACGGCGGTAACCTCCCGACCACTCCGTGGGCAAAGAACAAGGAAGGCCGCGGTCCCGCTTGGGCCAACAGCCTCTTCGAAGACAACGCCGAATTCGGTCTCGGTATGCGCCTCGCTATCACAAAGCATGCCAAGCAGGCTTTGAGCCTCCTCGAAGCCGTGAACGTTCCTGCCGAACTCAAGGAAAAGCTCACGACCCAGAAGCAGGACGATGAAGCCGGCATCAAGGCCCAGCGTGAAAACGTTGCCGCCCTTAAGGCCGCTCTCGCCGGTGCAACCGACGATGCATCCGTCAGCCTCCGCGACGAATTCGCCGACTACCTCGTGAAGAAGTCCGTGTGGATCTTCGGTGGTGACGGTTGGGCATACGACATCGGTTACGGTGGTCTCGACCACGTGATGGCAACCGGTGAAAACGTGAACATCTGCGTCCTCGATACCGAAGTGTACTCCAACACCGGTGGACAGGCTTCCAAGGCCACGAACCGTGGCGCAGTCGC
>CACVQR010000021.1 GCA_902756345.1 Fibrobacter succinogenes
GCAAGCCAAGCAGATAAAGGCTTGCGGACGATTTCAGGTACCCAAATGTCATATAATCAAAAAGTACCTGTTTTCAGGTACCTTTTTGTCATATAGACCATTTTTTTTGATTAAATGTGTACATATATGAAAACACCGACCCCAAATGGGGCCGGTGAATTTTCTTAGGGAAAAGGTTACTGGAAACACCTTTCTCAGCCTCCCCAATTTGTTATTCTACAAGAAACATCAGATGCCCCTGTAACGTTTACACAGGCTGCCTTATCTGGATCAAACGAATTTACTTGCAAGTCCCGTAGCAGATATTCGACTCTTCTTCATATTTCACTGTAATATTACAAGTTCCCTTCAACTTAGAATCATCTTTATTAGTGACTGTTAACGTGTATTTCACACTATCGGCTGCAGCCACCCCGTAAAGCTCATGGATTTCATTGCCGAAATCGAAAACGCTTACGGCGAGCCTGCCAAGAAGAACTTCTTGCCCATGCAGCCCGGCGACGTGTACCAGACCAACGCCGATACCACCAAGCTCGAAACCGAGTGCGGCTACAAGCCCCACTGGAGCCTGCACGACGGCATCGCCGAATTCATGAAGTGGTACAAGAGCGACAAAAACCCGCTGAGGAAACAGGCACAACAAAGCCTTCTTTCAATTAAATGCTTAAGTAAAAAAGGTCCTCATAGAGGGCCTTTTTCATTTTACCAACAATTTGTAATCTTAAGACTACCTGTATTCGGTATTTCAAAAATTAGTGGTGATTCTACAGCAATTTGTCCAGCATAAACGCCTTGATTCAACCATGAATTAAGGACGTCTCCTGTTTTAAGCCACTGCGTCGTCCAATCATTCGAATTTGCCTCCACCTGGCATGTTCCCGAGGTTGTTTCATAGCCTATTGTCTTCCCAGAATACGGCGTATTAAGCGTTGCGTTTTCATATACAATATTTTGATAGGTTACATTAATTTCACAAGCAGATGATGTACCTTTAGAATTTTCCATAGTCAGTGAATATTTATACGAACCAGAAGCTTCTCCCGGTATCAATAGATTTCCCTGATAATATGTCCCGGACATAGTAGTTGAGCCGCCAGAAATAGTGTAGTGGCAGCCTTCCGGAACCAAACAATTTTCAGTCGTTAGAGAAAGTCTTACAGCTCTATTAGGCAATCTTGTAAACGACATAGGACAACCGGAGATTGAAGGTTTCGCAGTTGCAGCAGACACTGCTATACAACCATCCATATAAATTTCTTTAATATTGTCACAATCACTAATCGACAACTCATTATTAGTACTCGGAGCAGGATTTTTACTAAACGTATAATCACTTACTTCATTATTATTTAACTGGAAAGCCACACCATTCCATGTTCCACTCTTACCCTTACATTTATCCGTTTTGATTTGAACCTGTCCAGTACAAATTCTGTTACTCGAAATAGATACACACCCATTGTTCCAGGGATAATCAGGATTAGGTCTTGCTGAATTACTATTATCGCCCGTCATATTCCACGTAATCTGTTTACAAGAATTACCCTTCACAAACGCCATAGTTCCAGGACAGTTTCCAGAATAATCATGATCAGCCGAAGCGTAAACGTAGAATGTATATTCAACCGAATCATTCTCTATAGTAGGCGTTAATTTTATCGCATCTGTAGCAGATTTGTAATTACCATTCTCTTCGTCAGCATAATGCGTTCCACTACCAGAACGAGGAACCAACGCATAATCACAACCAGCTTCGCAATTTGACAACGAGGACATAAACAGCGAGCCTTCTTTATTTACCGAAAGTTGCGTTTTTGTAGTCGGGCATTCAACTTCCGGTTCAACCTTCATAGTACAACCAGAAACAGTTTCTCCATTTAACAACAAAGTATACGTTCCTATGCCTTCAAAAGGAATCTTATATTCTCCGTTTGTCAAATCTGTACCAGATGACACAGTTTCAGTTACGTTATTAAATGTTTTCTGGACTACATAGGGACAAGCGTTTCCTGTACAAGGATTCCCAACTTGTATACGGAATTTATCAACATTACTTTCTGTAATCTTAGAGCACGTAATATTAGGGGAACCAACTGACGTTGTGGCGGTACAAGCCGTTTGATAATTTCCATCATTGTCTTTTACTTCAAACGTAAAAGTTCTACTCTTATTCGTATTTATTCCACGAACATCTATAGTAAGCAATTCTGCACAACCTGTTGAATTACCAGAGGCAACCACCTCTTTAGCATCATTTAACAACCTATAGCCTCTATTACAGATACTATAGCCATGGCCATTAATATATGCTTTAAAATCAGCATTATCGCCAGGTTGAGTTACAGGATTCCTATTGAAATAGCATTCCGTTTGAACGTCAGTATTCACTTCGTCCTTCTTCACAATAGTAAACTCTGCACTACAATCAGGGAACGGAGAGGCAGAACCGGCCGTACTCCTTATAGTATAGCGATACGTTCCTACCGGGTAATCAACAGCGGTATTGCCCGCAGGAGTTGTAATTATAGCTCCTGAGCCGTTTGTCGGATAACCATCCAAAATTTCACCACCAACGTAAAGTTCATAGGAGCATCCACCTTCTGGGCATCCCGACAGATTCGCTTTAAACGTCGGCAACCCTTCGCCCTGCTTCTTTGTCGCGGGCCCATCAATTCCACAGGTAGAAGATATTGAACCAATAGGATCCGGCGAAACAGAACAAGTTGTCGAATACTCGGACCCGACTTTATTCTTTATCAAAACAGACACCTGGTAATGCTTACCTTGGTTACTTTCATACGGATTATCAGCCTTATAGAAGGTAGCCTTTGTTCCATCGCCACTCCATACCGGAGTCGCTTCATCATCTTGGGTCGCAATAGTCCAGCCTGTTCCGCCGTCAACAACAGCTCTTATTTCGTAAGAATTAATCTTATCCTTATTGACCACATCTGCCGAAATCTCCCATTGCCCTTCACTATTTAAATAATTTGCACGGCACTCAGAAATTCCAACAGCATTCTTACATGAAGCGGCAATCTGCTTTACTACAATATTGGTGGCCTCACCAAGATTTTTTATCACAATCTGTCGTACATTTTCAGGATCAAAGCCATCTGCACCAGCAGTCATTTCTGCATTAACATCAAAACTACCTGTATTAGAGCGCAACACAACCGATTGGCTATTGAATGAAGGAGCGTTCAAATCATCCGTCGGCTTGCTAATCAGCCACACTTCCACTTCACCAGAATAGTTGTTCTCTAAAAGCACATTTAACGTAGTGGCACGAAGATTCATAGCACCATCAAACGTCACAGTCTGTGCAACATTAGGAGTCAAAACAACATCTTCTGTTACCAAGGAAACGTTATCACTACATTCCGTGAACTTTCCTGTCCAGAACGGGCCGCAATTTGCTCGTCCAGCATCACTTTCCTTGACCCAAGCATTATCTTCTTGGGTCAAATGACATTCTAGCCAAGCTTTAGCAGTTTTCACATCTTCAGTACCTTCCATATAACCATGCGGTCCAGCACCCGATTCAGCAAACGTATAATTATCACCACATGACGTCACAGACGTTGCTGTCGCACCACAAGCGTCATTTCCATGATAATAATAATATGTTTTAGTACAGCTATACGTCTTACTATCAAACCAAGCAGAATGACCAACCCATGGTTCTACAGGCTCTCCCGTCGGAATAAAGCCATCAATAGCCTTTGCTGCAAACGAGCACTTTACTGAAGGATATTGATCATGACATTCCGAAGAATAGGATTCACTTGCCCAGCCGATCCCATAAATCTTCATATTGGGATCTGCAAGACTAAACCCAACAAATTCATGCGTAATATCAGCATACTTATTCGCAAGTTCATTTAAATTAAATGTATAGACGTACTCTTCATACGAATTGGCTGTACTATAGTAATAATTTCCTGTAAACGCCTTTATTTCCAACTTACTATCTGTTTTCAAAGTGGCAGACATCATTATCATGTTGGAACTTGATACCGATGCGGGATTACTATTAACATTAGTCAGAACACCCGTCATACAGCTACCTGTATTAGTGCAAATCTGCGCTTCCAGATACCCCGACATATTGACATACATATTGAGCATCAAGTATTCCGTTCCAATACTATTAGAATGCAACATAAATCCAGACTTTGCAATATTTGGAGCCGTATGCGGATAACTAGAGGTTTCTCTAGGCAACTGGAACAAAGCTTTCAATGTCCCATATATACCAGCATTCACTGTACTAAGGATTACTATAGGATTCTTCCCCTTATTGCTAGCCGTTTTATCAACGTATATATAACTAGAATTAGATTCTAGATTACCCAGTTCACCCGTAATCAAATGCCACTTAGCTCTAGTGAACGTACCGTTGGCATCATCAACACCCAAACAATGAGCATTCGAGGCATCGCCACACTTATCTATGCAATATTCTGCATCATCGGCATAACAGCCATGATTCGGGGCACTTGATTTAAACTCATCAAAGAAGCAATGTTTATCTGTTTCATTAAAATGAGCATAAATAGTCGTATTGTTATCCTGAACATAGAAGGGTTGGTAATTTTCACTTGATATCGTACCAGAAACAGGGCAGGTTCCCGCGCAGCTCCAATAATTGAACTTCGGATACAAGCTTCTATCAACTCTCAAAGAAACCTCCTCACCACTAAACGCCGATATATAGCAGGATTTATCATCGCCCACAATGCTTCCGTATTCACAAGACGACGTTTTCCCATTGACATCAATTGCAATAACAGGATTATCCGTTATTTCACCGACAAAAGAAACCTTCACTGTTCGCCTTAAAGCCTTAAGACTTGCTCGCAGTTCTTTAGACGAATTTGCATTAATCGTACCGACTTCAATTGAATTTTCATTTGTCGGAACAATCGTCACACAGTTAGGAACATTCTTACCAACAAGTCGAAGCGTCCCCGAACCACCAACAACAATCGTCCAAGAATTATTCTTAACTAACGGGCCATAACCAACACCCGTCGGTTCAACCCACGTTTCATTTGTAGTACAATTAGGCCAAGTGCTACGTTCTCCTTCAGGAGGACACACTTCCGGATTATCATCACAGAAACTCTCGATATCATCAGACGTCACTTCTATACGATTAAGAGTTGCGCTAGTTGACATCTTAACCTGAGATGTATAAGGACTTCCTATAGAATAATCCGTACTTTGCAACAATTGGAATGTAATTGAGCCATATGTCGCATCCGCATCAACACTCACTGTGAACAAATTCTCAATTTTGCCCATAGACGGATCGCCTTGAACCGTAAACGTACAATTTGTTCCATCTTTTTGACCATTGAGATCCGTATTCAGTGTATAGCTCCAATGTTCATTTGCAGTCGGACATGCCACCTGCAAAGTCACCTGCGGCGTACCAGCAGGAATCACTACATTCACCTGTTTTGATCCACCAGCACTTATATCCTGGTCATTCTTTTCAAATGTTATCGGCGAAGCTCCTCGATGATTGTTTCCTACAACCACCCAGAACGGCACATCCGTATAACCACTCGCTTTCGCTTCACATTTATAAATACCTTTTGCAAGATTTACCCCCTCATACAATTTGCCCGCCGTCGGGATAGCTCCACTTCCGCCGCTGCACGAAGACACATTTACATCCGCTTTCTTGAGAGAAGACCCATTTAATGGATGTACACTATAATAATCCGACAGTTCACCATAGGGATCCGACGGCAAATAAATAATTCTCGGCAACACAATAAAGGACGGATCTAAATTAGTTTGGTTCGCACCAGACGGAATCGGTTCATTATTTTCGTATTGAGATTCCAAATGGACACTCAACTGCGGTGCCATAGAAATATAATACACATCCTTTCCGCTCACGCTCGTAGTTGTTTCAGTCGAACCCGTTGATGCAGAAGATTCCGTCGTGGAAGCACTTGATGCAATTGCTCCAATTCCACCACACACCGTGCCATCATTTTCGCAAATGACGCCAGCATTAAATAATTCGTCAACAAGTTCCTCACTATATTTAATTGAAGACGACTGCAATTTTCCAAGGCCCGAACATGATTCTGCCGTTGCATAAATCGTTCCCGTCAGGTTGAACTGGTTTCCTGAACCAATTTCACCTTCCGTGTAAATAAAGTAGTTCGATACAGTTGCATCATTCAATGTATTCGCGCCCTTTTCGAGATACAACATGACATATGTTCCCGGCGATGTCGGAGGAAGCGTCGTATACAAGGCATCATGAGCAATAATGATAAATTTGCCATTTAACGTTCCGGTCGGATTCGTACTCGTCGACCCCCCAGAAACCTTCACCACAAGATATCCGTTGTAAAGATTATTTTCCCTCTTTGTAGCATCATTCTTATTTTCATCATAACATTTGTTCAACTTTTCAACCAAATCCGAACTATACGTAGTTATGTCGGCAGCGCAACCTTTTGATGCAAAAGGTTCGAACTTGGATTTTGCAGTCACCAAGACATCGTCAACCATGTATGAAGAGCCGTCACAGCCCGGTTTTTTCTCCCAAATCGCATCACATTTTTCTACAACTTCATCAGAGCATTCCGGCTTATCAGCCGGAGCAGTACGAACAACAGTAGCATTTGACTTGAACCAAGGCGTCACACCACATTTGGGACGGAATTTATTTCTTTCATTCCCAGGTCCTCCATTTTGACTTGTGCAATATGGAGACCCTGTTGCACGACCGCCACTATGGTTTAAGCGTCTACGAGGATGATATGCCTCCGGATCGAACCCATCCCAATACCGCCCGCCATCCACAAAGTAGGCCTTAACGGAAACCCCTTCTTGCGGATCAGAACAATATTTCGTACCATGTGCATTCTGCACCCATTTATCATGATCACACCAGATCCAATATTCATCCAAAAAATCACCAAAAGACACATCTGTTTGACCCGGCTCCAAGTAAAAAGAATAATACAAATTATCTTTTTCCGCAACTTCCGGGTAAGGATAGTAGACATTCTCTATCCATTGTTCAGCTTCACCCACAGTACCTTCTGCATTCACATCGCAATAAGCATGACCTGCAGGGGCCCTAACACCAGGTTTCGGATTGCAGCGAATAATATCTCCAGCGTGCTCCTCAGCCATCGTTGCATTACGATGAGCCACATATTCGTTCCATGAGTATCCTGTCTTTATATAAGCAGTTTTTCCGGTACCGCCCAAAATTATACGGTCATAATTCCCATAATTATCACCACCTCCATTCAATGTAGTATCGGTACAGGAAATCATGGTGTAAGTCACTTCACCAGCCATTTCATACCTCTTGGAGTTGCCCGTACAATTAACAATAGTCTTTGGCATACAACCCATCCAGTTGCAAACTTGTCTTTCACATTTACAACCACTATATTTCAATGTACCATACCAAATATTATTGATGCCAGGCATCCACACATGGCCCTTCGTTTCCAATTTATAATTCGTCCCGTCTGAGAGGATTTTAGCATCTTCGCTCAAACACACATTTCCGTCAACAGTTAAATCTTTTTCATTTTGAACTGTTTTTAAAATGCCGTTCAACGTCATATTGCCATTGATTTTAAATTCGCCTGCAGGACTAGGAGAAACGTTGCCATTAAAATATGCGCTTCCCGACAACGTTCCCATATTGCCATTAAAATTTTTCCCGACAAAGATGTCTTTTCCTGAAAAGCCATTGTTTTCAGGATTCATATTACCACCAACACAAGCTAGTTCACCTACTTTAACATCATTACCTGTCAAATCCGCATTACCAGTAACAACAAAGGTTTTTTCTACACCCTGAGGATTTCCATGCCAGTTACCATTTACTATAGCAGAGGTCATCGTAAGCGAACCTGCGCCATCATAGCTTCCGCCAAAATACGCATAATCAAACGGCATTTTTTTCTTCGTTTTCTTCTCAGGCAGGGACACCTGATACAGACCATCAACATTAAGAATTGCAATTTCATTATGTTTCGTATTTTTGCGAGCTTCGCCAGAAGACAAGATTTTCAATTTATAGGTAGAACCAGCCGTATTCACGCCCACAAGCCATACGTGATGATTTTGTCCAGCCTTCTGCAACGGTCGAAGTTGCGCATCTAAATTAATCGGAAGGTTATTGCCATCAATATACTGTTTAATAAGCGCACCAACATCATTAGCGTGGAACGTCATCCACGCACGCGTATTTTCGATACCTGCGACAGCACTCTGATACGCCTCACGCTTAAGCATACGGCTTGAACTGGAAAAGCCTTCACTCGTGATCCATTTCCATGTGGCCGTGGCTGCGATGGTCGCAATCAGCATAAACAAAAGCACGACGATCAAAGACACGCCGGCTTTATTCATTTTTAAATTCATTCGCATAGGAAGCTCCTTGCCTTAATCACCCTCACCATTACTGGGAATTGGGATTACTAATGAAACCTTACCAGATTCTCCAGGGCCATTGTTTTTGGACCCTCTACTGACCTGTAAAACAACCTTTAATGCTTTTACGTTTTTCTTTTCCGTCTTATTCGCTTCAGCATCAAAAACCGGCACCTCTGGAGGGAATTTATAATTGGAACTGGCAACCTTCTTAACAGTTAAATTCCTTATCGTCACTTTTCCCTGCCATACTAACGGAGAGAAGCAAGCGAACGTAAACGCTAAACACACACCATTAATTTGCTGAGGGACAGTGAATCGCATAGAACGTTTTCCACCACCTTCAGTCGCATCCAATGGAGGAAAGAAAAAGAAATCATCCATCAACTTTTTCCCTTCTACCTTAGGAACATCTCCCGTAGCAATGCTTCTAAATCCAACAGCCATGTGATCTACCCCAGGTACAAAAGCAAGGCTTCTATTCGCAGCAGACGGCGCATACGGATCCGTCACACCAGGAGAAACAACTTCAAATGAAATTTCATATTCCTGACGAGCTTCCAAATCTATAGAACCCTTATCTGCACATAGAGAATTCCACGGCGTTCCACCAGGGAATGTTTCATTTTTTATCGCAAAGGCTTGATTAATTTTCTGATTAGATTCAACCAGTACAGATTGAGTAACATTATCATAATTAGAGAAGAACTGCGACAAAGTGATACTTGTTCCGCCCACTCCTTCTACACCTGCAGAGTTTTCCGCTTTAAAGAACACATACTTACTATCACCTGTTCTAGGCACAAGATTAAACTCCGTAAATCCTGTCGGCGGGAAAACTTGCACATCAGCATCAGCAACACTCGGAGTTGCCGGAATCACCTGGAAAGAATCGACTTGCGTAGCCATTTCCATTGCAGAAGGCGTTTCTTCTACATCTACGCAAGGATCATTCAAAGGAAGCGTATAGCCTGCTTTTTTATCTATTAACTTGCACGTGCGTTTCAGCACTCTATTTTCTACAAACCAATTAACTTCTTCCGTTGCTACATAATAACCATTATCGTCATACCGTAAGCGACGGAATGTCAAGTTACTAGTTCCATCACTTTCTTCAGTTATCAAGAACGACGATCTATCTCCATTAGCGGGATCCATATAAACACTGGTATGAACATCACTAAATTTGTCGCCATACATAGCGCCACTTGCCGCGACACCAGCTTCCTTGGAACTTTTTGTTCCCAATTGTTCCACATCCGTTTTAAATAACATGCCAACATTTTCGGCTTCTTGCGTAGCACGAATCATATTATCAGTGCGAACACGGAATTTGGTGGAATTACTAAACGCTTCACCAGCAATAACAACGACGATGCCTACAATCGCCATGTAGACAAGCAGTTCCATGAGGGTAAAGCCCTGCTTATGGATTGCCGCGCTTCGATCGCTATGACGTTTGCAACTCATCGGATGACCCCCGAAACCGTAATAGACTGCGTAGAATTTTTGAACTGCCAGCTTACCTTAACGTCAAGCCGCTTTGCATATACATGTTCAATACTATCTGCCCCCAACAACATTGATGAAGTCTTTGACATAAACTCCGCATCACGCGATACAGAAACCACAGCCTTGTAATTCACAGACATGGTATGTTCAACTATCCCCGGTTGACCTTTCCATTCTCTTGTAACAGAAATCGTATCAGGAACAAGACCTCCAGATCCATTCGATTTCGCCAACATCAATCCACCAGCACCATCTCCAACTAAATTGTCATCAGACAATTCAGCAATACCCCTCGCCCCCAGATCTTCAATAATATTCTGAGCAACTTCAGTAGCTCCGTCGCGACCACGAATACGCAGCAACGCATCACGATTGCCACTCTGCAAATTCATGACGGCCATATACAAAAAACCGAGTACAGCAGCGGCTATCAGCACTTCAACAATACCGAAGCCACGCTTATTTCTAAAGAACTTTCCCATACGCACCGCCTACACCTACAATTCAACCCAATTACTCCAATTGGCATCCTGAGAGCCATCGTGGTTCACTTTCCACATCGGAATCACCCAATTTTTCCCAGGATCTTTTCGTACCGCTCCATAGACATCTCTGCTTCCATACTGAATGCAGACTCCTCCTTCAGGCGGCGCCGCCGAGATTCCTAAACGAGGTTTAAAGGCAACCTGTTTACTTTGACCAAACCAATCAAGAGTTACGGGCCCACAATGGCTCATTTCAACATACTGATTCGGCGGCTCTATTTCAAGATAATCAACAATTCCATCGCTTGGAGAAGAACAATCTTTTTTGCCATCATCTTTGACAACAATAACTTTTTGAGGGTTCCCCGGCTCTATTTTCAAGCACAACACAGCCGAAAGCCTGTTAGACTCATTCGCCACTCTTTCTACAAAAGCAGCCGTATTCACAGCGGCATCTTTAACACGAGCGTTTGCAATGGCCCCCTGCAGGCCGGCCACACCCATTGCCGAGAGAATGCCCATGATAGAGACAACTACCAGGACTTCGACTAGGGTATAACCCGCTTTAGCACAACAAGCTGTTCGCTTTGCAAACACCATATACCTACCTTACACAACTTTCCATAAAAATAGAACAAAGTACTGTGGGCGTCCGACTGCAGGCGTTTCCGACAGGCATATTCTAAAATAACTTATTTTTTTACAAAACGCTCAAAAATTTTACAAAATTGGCGAAATATTCAAAAAATCGCCGTTTTTTTGTAAATTTTCTAGCAAAAAGAGTGTTTTTCCGCACACCCTTAAAAATTGCAAGTTTTTTGTAAGATTACTTGGTGTAATAGCTGATGCCGCCCGTTGCACCCCAGTGCCAGCCGGGGAACTCGCCAACGATATTAGAGGCGCCCAAGCGGACTTCCCAATTTTCGTTTATGCGGTAGCCAGCAGTAATGTATTCCGTCACGACGAGCGGGAAGTCGAATTCAGATATTGTGCGTCCCAATTTGGAGGCACTGCCGTCATCGTCTGCAGGATATTCGGGGTCAGGTCGATAAATATTTACCGAGAAGTTCAATGAGAGGGGGCCATAATAGGCGCTGGCGTACCCACCATAGGTAACGACCACGCCCACGCCATTGCCGCGTTCAAAGGAGGATTTGTCAAAAGAACCACCTGCGCCATAGAAGGGGTCGCAACTGTATGTTGTTCCCGAATAATCGAAATCGCGGAAGTGCATCCACATACCTAGCGAGCCACCCACTTCGAAGTACTTAGTGTTTACGCCTAAAAGAAAACTGCCGTACACGCCTTTATCGAGCGCGAAACTAATACCCCAAAGGAAGAGCTCTTTTTTGCTGATGTAATCTAAAGAGGCTTCTACGTACGGGTACTTCATTTTGTAGGTACCATCTACCGTCTCATTAACTTCTTCGGATTTATAGGCCTTGCACTGGGTAATATCATTACAGCCGTCCATTTTGTTCCTGAGGCCGCGAAGCTGTTCCTTGTCTTGCGAGCCCACGTGCACGTTTGCAGACATGCGAACGTTAGCGGTGTTGGGTTCTTTATAACCGCCCGCACCGCGGATTTCGGGAGCGGCGAACGTTTCCATTTCAAATTTTTCAACATGGGCATAATGGCGGGTATAACCACAGCCTACGAAAAGAAACGAACTTAGCAAAAGGACGTATAAATATTTCATACAACATTAAATATATATATTCGTTTTTAAGAAAGTAACTTTTTTTCAAAAAAGAGATTATTTTAAAGACAGGTTGTTTTTAAAAGGGTGTTTTATGAAAAGTATTCTGACCGCGTTCTCCACGAAGGCAAGTCTCGCCACCGTGCTCATCGCAAGTGCTGCAACATTGTCCTTCGCCGCTATCGACATCACCGTCGACGCACAAAAAGGCATCAAGAAGATTTCGCCATACATTTACGGGCGAAACATCGACAAAATCAGCGATACGGACGCCGCAAGCGACGCAGACGAAGAGGCTTTTATCGCCCAGATGCTTGACGCGGGCATCCACATGATGCGCGCGAACAACGGCAACAATTCTACGCGTTACAACTGGAGCCACAAAATGACGGTTCACCCGGACTGGTTCAACAACGTGTATGCGCACGACTGGGATATCACCGCGAAAAAGGTGCTCGACAAGATGCCGGGTGTCGACGCGATGTACGCTTTCCAGCTCACAGGTTACGCGGCAAGCAGCACCGAGTATAATTTTCCCGACTGGAACTGGAAACAGGAACACGGCTCTTATCCGTCACGAGCGTTCGACCTCGCGGGCGGCGGCGAAGTTTCCGACGATGGCGAAACACTCATCAAGGCGGGCGACGCCTCGCTCTACAACATGGAATGGCCAGCCGACTCGACCGTCGCGATTATCCCGCACTGGAAAGACGAACTCCAGTATGACATGAGCCGTTTCAAGTACTGGAGCATGGACAACGAAATGGAAATCTGGCGCGGCACGCACAACGACTTGGACCTGCCCGTCACGGGAGACTTTCTCGTTGAACGCTACATCGATGTCGCCAAGAAGGCCCGCGCGCAGTGGAAGGACATCAAGCTCACCGGCCCAGTGGTCGCAAACGAATGGCAATGGTGCTCCGTGTCCTCGTACAATGAGCAGGACCGCCCCAAAGGAGCCGACCGCAACTACTGCTGGCTAGAATACTTTATCATGAAAATCGCCGAAGCAGAAAAGGCTAGCGGCATGCGACTCCTCGACGTGTTCGACATTCACTGGTACCCGAGCGAAAAAGATTACGAATCGCGCGTGAATTGGCATCGTGTTTTGTTCGACACTACTTACAACTATCCCGGCGCAAACGGAATCAAGATGGTAGGTGGCAGCTGGGACAATAAAATTACCAAGGAGTACATCTTCGTACGCATCAACAACTGGCTGGAGCAATACTTCGGCAAAGGTCACGGAATCACGCTCGGCATCACCGAAACAAGCCTGATTGACGAAGACGACCCGATGGTCACGGCGCTCACTTACGCGTCTTTCCTCGGAACCATGCAGGACAACGGGGTCGAGATTTTCACCCCGTGGACATGGGGCGACGGCATGTACGAAACGGTGCACCTGTTCAGCCGCTACGGCCACCCGAATCGTGTGCAGTCCACCTCCAGCAACGACTCGCTCGTGTCCGCCTACAGTTCCATCAGCAACAAGGGCGATTCACTTACGGTCATCTTCGTGAACCGCGCCGAAAAAGACGCACAGGACGTGAACCTTGATCTTGCGAACTTCGCCTCCGACGGAAAGGTCAAAACGCTCACCTTGCAAAATCTCCAAGGCGAAACGTTCGTTTCGCATACAAGCAATGCCTTGAAAGAAAATGCAGTTGAAGCAAATGCGCAGGGCGGAACAACCACTGCGACGAGCTACAGCATTAACAGTTTCAGGATGACGCTCCCCGCAAAGTCAATCACCGCAGTGCTACTCACTTCCAACAGCCCAACCGTCGTTGACGCCATCAAGCCCAAAGCCACGATTCGACCCGCGCCCCAATACGGAAACACGAGCCGCTTCGACACCAAGGGCCGAAACGTCACGCACACCCGCACAAGCCCCGGGTTCTACATTCTGCGATAAAAAAACTCCTAATGGCAGGCATACACCTGCCCCCTCCGGGATTTGTGGAATAGCAAGAGAATTGATTTTAGGGGTCAAATAATCCAATTCTCGGAAGGGACAACGTGAAGTCCATAACCCTTCTGTTCCCTCGGGGCGCTCTTGTGAATAGATTAAAGAAGATGAGAATGAACTTCCAAAAACGGACAATTCCTAAAATACTCCGCTTCTTCAGGGTATTCAGTATTGCGAGTCAGTTCTTCAAATACAGCAAAAGGGATGTGAACGGAATTATATAGTTTATTTAAAACGTCGATCCGTCCAATTTTGAACAGAGTCAATAATGGAGTCGTGTCAGAGACAACTATCACTTAGACTCTCCGCAGGCAGCTAAAGCGTTTGCAATGTCACGCTCAAGTTCCGCTTCGTCCATGTCGATATACGGAATACCCATAGAACCATACAGCTGGATAAGAGACCACTTGTCCATTTCAAGGATCTCGGCAGCACGGCCATGCGAAATCGTCCCGTTCTGAATATAGGGGTACAGGAGCATCGCACGCTGCTTCAGCCACATGTCACGCTTATTTACATAAGGTTCCATCGCATTCGTTATTTCAATTGTAGCGGTTTGCATATTCATACCTCACCTATAAATATACACTTTTTCACACAAAAGACCAAACAAAGAAAACGCCCTTCCGCAAAGAAAGGGCGTTTTTAGAATCTTTTTGAGAGTATTTAGGCTTTTACTGTCGTAAACGAGAACGCTTCCCCATCAGCATCGTTAGCTTCGAGGCCATCGGCGGCAGCAGCCCACTTGATGGCGACCGCTTGCGTCTCTCCGGCAATGTAAGCTTCGTTCTCCGCGACAGCCTGCTTGAACACGTCGCTTGCAGAGAACAGCGTCACTTCGATCTTGTCGGTGATGGCGTAGTTCTGGTCCTTACGGCGGTTCTGGATGCGGTTCACGAGTTCGCGGGCCACGGTTCGTCGGTAATCTTGAGGTCCAGAGCCACGGTGAAGTGCTGGTTGGCTTCCACTGCCATGCCGTCGGCCACGATGCGGTTGAGCATCAGGCAGTCGGCACCGACTTCACCGAAATCAAACTTGATCGTCTCGCCATTCTGCAGGGCCTTGATTTCGTCAACCGTGAGACTGTTCAGCTTGGCAGAAATCACCTTCATGTTCTTCGCATAATCCGGGCCCTTCGCCTTGATGGCGAGGAAGTTCGGCTTGGCGGAGAGCTTCACGAGCTTCGTCTCATCTTCGAGGAACTTCATTTCGCGAACGTTGAGTTCTTCAAGGATCAAGTCCTTCATCGTTTCAGCAACATTCTTTTCTTCGGTGCCGTGAGCAACCACCGTCATGCTGGCAATCGGCATACGGTTCTTTACGTTGTTCGTAGCGCGAATCACACGGCCCATTTCGACCATGCCACGCACCATGGCGATGCGTTCCACGAGCTTTTCGTCCATCAGGGACTTGTCGGCGCTCGGGAATTCGCAGAGGTGCACGCTCACCGGGGCATTGGCATCCACTTCGCGAACGAGAATCTGGTAGATTTCTTCGGCGAGGAGCGGGAGGAACGGAGCAAGAATCTTGGAGAAGTCCACCAGCACCTTGTACATGGTGGCATAGGCGGCGTTCTTGTCGCCATCGTTTTCGCTCTTCCAGAAGCGGCGACGGCTGCGGCGCACGTACCAGTTCGTGAGGTCATCCACTGCGGCAATCACGGCGGGCACCACGTTGTACAGACGGTAAGCCTTCATTTCCACTTCGACCTTGGCAGCGAGATCCTGCAATGTTGCAAGCATCCAGCGGTCAAGTTCATTCTCGCTCTTGACTTCCTGACCGGGCTTCCAGTTCAACTGGCCCTTGGCGGCGTCGGCGTTGTGGTTAGACACAAAGAATGCAACAGCGTTCCAAAGCGGGAGCATCACCTGCTTCACGATGCCCTTCACGCCTTCTTCGCTGAAGCGCAGGTCTTCGGCCTTTAAAGCGGCGGAGTTGATCATGAACAAGCGAATGGCGTCGGCACCCGTGCGTTCGATGAGGTCGTTCGGGTCCGGGTAGTTGCGCTTGGACTTGCTCATCTTGGAACCGTCTTCGGCCAAGATGATACCGTTCACAATCACATTCTTGAAAGCGGGCTTCTGGAACAGAGCGTTAGAAAGCACGGTCAGCGTGTAGAACCAACCGCGGGTCTGGTCAAGGCCTTCGGCAATGAAGTCCGCCGGGAAGCTGCGTTCCACCAGCTCCTTGTTTTCGAACGGGTAATGGCGGCTGGCATACGGCATAGAGCCGGATTCAAACCAGCAGTCGAAAACTTCCGGCGTACGACGGTAAACCTTGCCGTCCTTTTCGATGGTGAGCTTGTCCACAAAGTGCTTGTGCAAGTCGTCGAGCTTCACGCCAGTGAGCTGCTGCAATTCTTCGATGCTGCCCACGGCAATCATGTCGCCGTCGTCGCTGAGCCACACCGGAATCGGCGTACCCCAGAAACGGTTACGGGAAAGGTTCCAGTCGCGAGCGCCTTCGAGCCACTTGCCGAAACGACCGTTCTTGATGTGGTCCGGGACCCAGTTCACCGTCTGGTTGTTTTCGACCATCCATTCCTTCAAAGTCTTGGTCACGCCGTCCTTGCTCGTGACAGGGGCGTCAATCTTCAGGAACCACGTCTTGAGGGCGCGGTAAATCAGAGGAACGCCGGTACGCCAGCAGTGCGGGTAGCTATGGACAATCACGTCCTGCTTGAACACGCGGCCCTGTTCCTTGAAGTAGCGGATAATTTCCTTGTCGGCTTCCTTCGCACCGAGACCCTTCCACATCGGGACCTTGTCGGTGAACTTGCCTTCGGTATCCAGCGGGTCGAAAAGACCGAGGTCGAGTTCGGCGCCCTTCTGGAAGTCTTCTTCACCGAAGGAAGGAGCAGTATGCACGGCACCGGTACCGTCTTCGGTACTCACGTAGTCGGCGGGGTAAATCTTGTAGTGGCGGGACAGCTGGTCCGGCGTCACGAACGCATCGGAAATGCGGGAGAGCGGCTCGTAGTCCTTGCCCACGAGTTCGGAACCCTTGCAGGTATCAACGATGTTCGGGTTCTTGAAGTAGGCGGCGGTACGGCTTGCGGCAATCCAGTACTTCTTGCCGTCCTGTTCCACAAGGTTGTAGTCCATGTCCGGGCCCACAACGATGCAGAAGTTGGAGTACAGCGTCCACGGGGTCGTCGTCCACACGAGGATGCTTGTGTCCTTGAACTTGGGCTCGTTCGAGTTAATCGGGAAAATCAGCGTGAGGGACGGGTCCTGACGGTCCTTATAGCCCTGGTTCGTTTCGAAGTTCGAAAGCGGAGTGGCAAGAGCCGGGCTGTACGGCTGGATGCGGTAGCCCTGGTAGATGAGGCCCTTGTCGAAGCACTGCTTGAACACCCACCACACAGATTCCATGAAGTTCTTGTCCATGGTCTTGTAGCCCTTGTCGAAGTCCACCCAGCGGCCCATGCGGCGCACGGTCTTCTTCCATTCGCTGGTGTACTTGAGCACCTTGCCGCGGCAAGTTTCGTTGAACTTGTCCACACCGAGCTTCTGAATTTCGGCAACGCCAGCGAGACCGAGTTCATTCTGCACGAGAGATTCAATCGGAAGGCCGTGGCAGTCCCAACCGAAACCGCGCGGAACCTTCTTGCCCTTCATGGTCCAGTAACGCGGAACGATATCCTTGATGGTACCGGCAAGCAAGTGACCGTAGTGCGGAAGACCCGTTGCAAACGGAGGGCCATCGTAGAAAGTGTACGGTTCAGTTTCCGGACGGGAGTCCAGCGACTTCTTGAACGATTCATCCTTATCCCACAGGGCGAGCACGCGCTCTTCTATTTGTGGAAAGGTCTCTTCTTTCTTTACTTCACGAAACATGGGTTACCTCAAACCCCGCAGCACAGCGCTGCGGGCACTAAATTTTCGGCGGTAAATTTAGAAAAATGATGATTGTTGCGGCAATACAGACCGTCAACGAAGCACCCCAAACCGCCCTAACGACTAGCCTATCTTAAACTGCAGAATCTCTTCGGCGGTCAGTTCTTCAATTTTTTTCCCGACACGCCTTGCATATCGTCCAAGCTCCAAGAGATTCAATTTGCTCTTTGGAGGATTTTTATACGGATTCGGAGGAGCCATATACTCTTCCATAGAATCCGCCAAAATAACAGCGGGTTTCCTAATTCCACTCATAAGTATAGACCTCCAAAAGTTTTAATGATGCCTCGCCATCAATGTAGAATTGATAGGGATGCAAGGCGCCCAAATAAGACGCTCCCAAAACTTCAATATAGTGATTTAAAAGCTTTTTGTTAAGGGCAAATCCATGAACAGTTCCTTCATACCCCCACGCAAGAGAACGATCCACAGCAACAGCAAAAAGATGCCCTCCAACACCGCTATATTTGGGACTTTCCGTAAGTGTTTTGTTGTTATGCGGAGCAGCACAAGCCCAATGCAAATAGGCAGCGTGAGCATCCACATCATTCCGCACTCCAACAAGCCCCTGAATTTCGTTATTCTCTTTCAAGGCGAGAGCATACACATCTACTTCTTTGGGGACATTGATCCAATTGATTCCCCACCCATCCTTTTCCTTGAATTTTCTTAGAAACGAGCGACTTTCAATTTTGAATACCACAGTTTCTTTGATTTCGCCTGTTTGAATATCCTTGAGACAAGGAACAATTTCATCCAGCCAAATGTCAACACATCCGCTATTCAGCGTATCATTCATCTTTCACTCCTCCCCGCCTACAAGCTTAAAAAGGCAGGGCTTTAGATTGTTTTATGTCGTGCGTCGAAAACTATTTTCTACACACTTGTGCACTAATATAAATTTCTAGAATCGGATTGTCAAGAGCGCTGCAACATTTTTCTAAAAAAAATATTGAACGAAAATTATCTGCACAG
This sequence comes from Fibrobacter succinogenes, assembly GCA_902756345.1. GTDB lineage: Bacteria > Fibrobacterota > Fibrobacteria > Fibrobacterales > Fibrobacteraceae > Fibrobacter. Next base: position 18,976 of record CACVQR010000021.1, read on the forward strand.
AAGGGAAATGGAAATGTCTACCGAGACAGATCAAAATAGTCATAAGTATCTTCGCTTGCAAAGATACCATTATCAGATAAATTCTTTCTTACGGTTTCAATGGCCATTTCCGATTGATCAATTCCAATCCACTTTCGACCCAATTGACTAGCAGCAACAAGAGTTCCTCCAGAACCTGCGAAACAATCCATAACAATAGAGTCTGCATTAGAAGACGCCTTAATTATCGTTTGAAGCATTTCATGATTCTTTTCTGTCGGATAAAGCGGATTTATCGGATCCTTAAATGTCCAAATATCCTGCATTTTCTTTGTAGAATGTTCATCCGCATAATTAATTTTTCGAGGATTGCCTTTTGCAGACCATTCTATTAGGCCCTGTCGATCTAGTTCTTCTAATTCCTCTACACTACAACGCCAATGTCTACCTGGAGGAGGCAACAAGCCCTTAAATTTTTGGGATGATTTTCCATCCTTCGTTTCTCCCGGTGCATGTATAGGAACAGTTGTGTAATGACGTCCCTCTTTATCGACTTTTGCATAGAGCTTAGCAATATCTTCTTCCGACATGGGTTCTCTTGGTTCGTGCCAAATCGGCTTCTTGCCCTTTGTGTAGAAGAGAATCATGTCCTTAATATTGCCATAGCCGATTCTTGAAAAATTTTTCGGATTACATTTAATTCTCGTAATATCATTTCTGAAATTCTCTATTCCGAAAACTTCATCAAGCATACATTTCACATAATGACCAATTTTGTAGTCAATATGCAGATAAAACGAACCACGATCAGAAAGTAAATCGTAAATTATTTCTACGCGTTCTTGAAGAAACTGTATAAAATCTTTACCCTTTAATTTATCAGAGTAGGCGATTTTCCCAGAAGACGAATTACTTATTGTGGATACGCGACCCGTCAAGTCTTTCTTGAATTCACCACCTGTTGCGAACGGAGGATCAATATAGACAAGATCAACCTTGCCAGCAAGGTCCTTTTCATCTATAAGGTAATGTAAGGCTTTTTTATTGTCGCCCTTGATAAGTATATTTCTCATAAGGACTCCAAAAATTCACGAAGAACCAAAGCCGACATGATGTTGTATTCAGTCTTCAACAAATTAAGGAATAGTTTCCCCGTATTTCGTATATAAGGAACGCCGTCAATAATACCGACTTTGACAACATCGGTTCTCGTCAAAGGAGCTTTAATGGTTTCAATGGCATCAACGAATTGGTCGTTTTGATGACCGCCAAAATCTGATATAAACTTCGCTTCTCCGATTACATATGTTCCATTATAACGCGCAATAAAATCAAGTCCTTTTTCTCGCTTATACCCAAATTTTCGGCGAGCAAATTCCATCATTGAATTATCGGAGCCGTCTAAGACTGCATTACATGTTGTTCTTTCAAAGGTGTTTTCACCAACAGGCGTTAAGCCAAGCGCACCAGACTTCAACCAGTTCCTAAACATAGGACCCATCTGGCGGTTCGCTTCTTTTGGTTCAGTGCATCGCTTAAAAAGTTCCTGATAGCCCATTTCATACAAGTCGCCACAAATTCGCTTGATGATATTAGGGTTTCGTCTTATCGCATCCTTTGATTTTCTAAGGTAAGGAATGTAGCTGTCTTTTACGGGGAACAGCGGTAACTCCAGCAACGAACTGATTAAGTTGTAATTATCCCGTTCGTTGAAATATCGTTCTACACGATGCATGACGGACACGTCAATTTTGCGAACATTTTCATGCACGACGGGATAAACCGAGTACAAATCGTCAAGGTACGATTGATTGGCCGCGTAATCAATGCTTTTCTGCGTCCATTGATTTTTTGCTCTCTGTAAGCCCAGCATTTTTACTCCGTTCCGAGGTGAACGAGTTCACTCTCGTCGGAGCTTTGATCATGACATTTTCATAGAATCAACGACACGCAAAACCCAGTGCATACAATACGCACAGGATACAATACGCCCATATACAGTACGGACGTTGCGAGTTTCGTCTTATTCCTTGTATCTGAAAGTGTCGAGTTTTCTAGCCAAGAACAAGAGTTAAACTCTGGATGCGAGTTTAATCCCATTCAGGCATTGAATCACGGATTTTAAGAAAAAAGGCGTGAAGTTGAATGCATTTACCAGCTAGAGGCTCTCGACTGCCCGATACAAATAAACACAAACAACTCACGCCCCATAAAGGCCGCAAAGCCAAAAAGACAAAAATAAATCTGCCTACAGCTAAACGATACGGTAGAGCCAATCTACCGCAGACGTGAGCGTTCGTCTTACTCTCTATATCTGGAAACTGTCGAGATTTCTAGCTGAGAATAAGAGAAAACCCTATTTTCAATGAGAAATATAGATTATTCTGCTGTCAAAAGGTGTCTTTGGGGGAAAACATTGCATTTTTGGGGCATTTGGGCGGGTGGGTGGGGTAAGCCGAACATTGCGAATATGGCGCCAGAGCACCCGCAGTAGAGGTTGCGGATGACCCGGTGGGCCCTATCGGTCGCGAAGCTCCCTCCAGGGTGCCATGAGAAAAGCTACCCTTTCTTCAGGATTTCTTCGATGTCGGCGCGGCTGAGGTAGGCTTTTTCGTTCAGGGCTGCGGCAATTTCGCAAAGGGGCTTGCGGCAAGCCATCAGAATGTTGAAGAGTTGTTCGACCACGTTCGCCTCGGACAATTGAAAATAGTAGCAAGCGGCCTGAAAGCGCTGGTAATCCGGATCGCTCTTGTAGAGTTCCGCAGGGAGATCCTTCATGACCGTATCCAAGTCGCAAGCAAAATCCTTACGCATCAGGAATTCGGCCAAATGACCCGCCATGGCAATGTGGGCATCGCCTTCGAGCTCGGTTCCGGCGATGTGGGTAATGCCGGGGCGCTCCTTCGACATGTCCATTTTTACGTATTCGAGAGGGCGTTTAAACAAAAAGGCAATAAGTGCGTGACCCGCCTCATGGTTACACAACTTTTTGAATTCTTCTTCGCCGAAGAACTCCACCAACGATTCTCTTGTTAATGTTTGTTCTGACATTGCGTAATCCAGCTATTAAAAAAACACTACAAAAATACAAATTTGAGCACTGATTTTCACCCCGAATATTCCAACTTGGAATATAATTTATCATAAAAAAAGGCGTCAAAACTTGCTTTTGGGAGGACTGAACACTTATATTGTCTATAAATCCTTTAACCTAAAAAGGGGGCTTAAATGTCCAATGCAAGGTCAAACATGAGACATATCGTTCTCATAACACTTTCTGCCGCGATTGGCGGATTTCTATTCGGCTTCGATTCGTCCGTGATTAACGGGGCGAACGGAGCCCTTAAAGCACACTTCCACGCGACCGATTATGAACTCGCCTGGGCTGTTTCACTTGCACTGATTAGCGCCGCTGTCGGTGCATTTTTTGCAGGCCGAATTGCCGATGCCTTCGGACGCGTCAAGTGCATGCTTTTCGCTTCGGACTTGTTCCTGTTAAGCGCAATCGGTTCCGGTATTCCTTTTGGCATTTCTGACTTTATCTTGTGGCGCGTGATAGGCGGTTTCGGCATCGGCATGGCAAGTATTATTGCCCCGATTTACATTGCCGAAACAGCACCTGCCCACTTACGTGGACGACTAGGTTCGATGCAGCAGTTCGCCATCGTGATAGGCATTTTCGTGGCGTTTCTCTCGAACTACCTGATTGTGCGTATCGCAGGCTCTGCCAACAACCCGATGATCGGTAATGTCAAGGCATGGCAGGTGATGTTCTGGGTCGAAATCATTCCGGCAATCCTTTACGGATACGCCGCCTGGAAACTCCCCGAATCGCCACGTTACCTGATTCACAAGGGATTTATCGAGCAAGCCCAAAAAGTACTAGCACAAATCAACCCTGAAGGCGTCGATAAAGAAGTGGAAACCATCCAGTCTTCTTTCAAGAACAAGAAACAGCCCAAGTTTATTGACCTGATCGAGATTATTGACGGCAAGGAGCGCATTTCGCCGATTCTGTGGGCAGGCCTCGGACTCGCCATTTTGCAGCAGCTGGTGGGTATTAACGTGATTTTCTACTACGGCACCATGCTTTGGCAGAGTGTAGGCTTTGGCGAAAGCGACGCCTTCCTTACGAGCGTGATTTCGAGCGGAGTGAACCTGGTGATGACCGTGGTTGCCATTTTGCTTATCGATAAAATCGGCCGTAAGCCGCTCCTGTTGATCGGTAGCATTGGCATGGCGATTACCTTGAGCACACTTACCGTATGCTTTATGAGCGCAGGTGCCGACGGCACACTCCCGGGAATGGCCGCTATTATCGCCTTGATTGCAGCAAACCTCTACATTACCTTCTTCGCGGCAACGTGGGGCCCGGTCATGTGGGTGATGCTTGGCGAAATGTTCAACAACCGCATCCGCACCATCGCAATCGCTATTTGCGGACTCGCCCAGTGGTTTGCGAACTTCGTGGTCACCTGGACGTTCCCGGTGCTTACCGGCAAAGACGGCATTGGCGTCGGCCCGACTTACGCCCTGTATTCATTCTTTGCAATCTTCAGTATCTTCTTCGTGGCCAAGTTCATCAAGGAAACGAAGGGCAAGGAACTGGAAGAAATGTAGGTATGAGGTATGAGTTGTGACTCATAACTCAACTGATTATTGATAGTAGAGCGGCGTTTAACGCTGCTCTTTTTATTTAGATTGAAATAAAAAGCAAAGGGTCCTCGGCATTGCCGAGGACCTTCGCTTATAATCTTTCGCTATTCAGCAGAGTTACTTGACAGAGACCTTGCTGAGCTTGTTGCCAACGCGAACCATGTAGAGTCCCTTGCTCGGGACAGACACGGCAGCGTTGCCGAAGAGAGCCTTGCCAGAAGCAACCAGCTTACCCTGCATGTTGAACACGGCGATGTTGGAGCCAGCCTTGGCGCCTTCAACAGAGATGTTCATGCCGGCAACGGTAATCTTTGCTGCGGCCGGAGCTGCAACAGCCTGGATGCCAGTCTTCGGCGTGTCAGAAATCTTGATGCCAGTAATCTTTTCCGGATCAACGACGTTGCCGCTAGCATCGAGGAATTCGATGGACTTGATGGAGAGTTCGCCAACGCCGCCCTTAGCGTCCTTGACTTCCCACTTGAGGCCAGTAACAGCCTTGAGAATTTCGCTACCTTCCGGTGCCTTGGCCTGGTCAACCCAAGAAAGGATGTTGATCAAGCTGTCCGGATCCGGAGACATGCAGTTCTTGGCTCTGCCGAGGAAGCCCATGTCGCATGCGGTCAGGTCGTAGGTCGTCGTGACATAGTCACCGGTTGCCGGAACATAGATACCCGGTTCAGCACCAGCTTCTGCAGTCTTTTCGTTGAGGATAGCCATACGGATCGGGCCAGAAGCCTTCATCGTCACGCGGAGAGACTTGATTTCGAGCTTGGTAAAGTCTACACCCTTCTTGTCGTTAGAAAGGAAGGACATGGCGATACCGGCAGACGGATACTTGAGGAGGCCTGCATCAGCAGCTTCCTGAGTCCATTTCGGTTCCGGGCCAATTTCCATAGAAGCTTCGGCGTAGATGACGCCATCCTTCAAATAGAGCGGAGAAGAACCAGAATCCGGAACCATCTTGGTACCGATACCGAGCTTGTCGTGGTAGGCGCCCCAGTTCCAGAAGCCGGAGAGACCAACAGTAGAATCGCGAGAAGCCATCTGCTGACCTTCGATGTCGGAAACAGACGGAGCCTTGGTCGGATCCGGGGTGAAAGGCGTAAAGCCAGTCAGGTCATAAAGGTTGGGCATGTTACCAGTCATGAGGAGGAGGTAAAGGAGGTTCAAGGTAGCCGGATAGTACTTTTCACCGGCAACACCTTCACCACAACCCTGAGCAGTTTCGCAGCTCGTGAGTTCGGAAAGAGCCTTATAAACCGTGTTGAGGTAGGACTTAGCAGCATCGGAATCTACAGAAGAAGTAGCAAGGCCGAGACCACCAGAGAAGGTGGAGGACACAAAGTTACGCTTCTTGGAAAGTTCCGGCGTACCATCAACATAGTAACCGGAGTTCACGCCACTAGCAGAGTGAGTAGTCGGGATGAGCCAATCAGAAACCTTCTTGTTGAAGGTCTTTGCATCGGAATTACCATACCAGTAGTAAGCCCAAGCCATACGCCACGGGGTACGGGCTGCGTCATCAAAGAAACCGGCATCTTCGCTCTGTGCCACAGAAGCAGAAGTCTTAGTCGGCTTGTGAGAGTTCCAATCGCACCAGTCCGGAACAAGACCCGTAGAGGAGTTCTGGCAAGCCTTCAAGTCGGAAGCGGTGGTCGAAAGCACATTGGACCACGGACCAGAAGCATCGACTGACTTGAAGAGTTCAAAGTTAGCGAGCGTACCATAGCTCGGGTTGAAAGCATCATTCCACTGGTTACCCGGCTTAACGTGGCCACCGTTAATATCGTTTTGGCCAATCCAAGAGATAATCTTCTTGGCGTCGCTCAAATAGGAATCCTTGTTCCACTGCTTAGAAGCCATCACGAGAGCAAGAGCAGCGTCAACGTCTGCGTCAGTTGCAGAACCGGTACCGCCACCTTCACCGATACGCCAGTTCATACCACCGCCGTTACCGCCGTTGGACGTCCAAACGCCATAAACCTTATCGAACATGGTCTGATCGTCCATATAGACGGCGATCAACATACCGTAAGCAATAGCTTCGGAAACGGTAGAGCCCGTTCCTTCCGGTGCATAAATCCAACCGTTGCTGGAGTTGTACCAAGCCTTTTTCCACGTCTGGTAGTGGGACTTGATCATATCCGTATTGGCATATTCAATAATATTGCCGTGCGGATGTTTCATGTTCTGCGGGAACGGATACTGTCCCGCAAAAGCGGTGGCGGCCGTAAGGGCAAGCGCACCAGCAGCGATTTTGAAAGTGTTCTTCATAATTATTCCTTATTGATGACTTTTACACCCACTCTTAAATATAAAATAGAGACCTTTTTTGGGAAAGGTTTCAATTGTAATAATTCAGTTGCAAAAGTGGCGTTTTTACGTAAATTTCTAGGAATCTAGTGATTTTGTTCACACCCCGAATTTCACTTTTTGTTCGCAAAACGTTCTCAAAAAATTGTGGGAATTTACGTCCCGACAAAATGTTAACAGCAAGTTACTTTGCAGAATTCTGAGCCAACTTGGCTTTTGCCCGTTTGCGACGCCAAACTTTGAACTCGCTATACAGCGTACTGACCGTATAGATGAAAATCAAGAGCAGGATTGTATTCTTGGGCTGGTTCAAGTTGCAAATGCCCCATGCAATCGTAATGATCGGCAAATGAATCAAATACGGGTAGAACGAAGCACGGCCGATTTTGCGGACAATGCCAATGCAGAAGAACTTCGCGACAAAACCCTTGCCGGTCAGAAGCGAAACCAGGAAAAGGCCGTACAATAAAATCGGGAGCGAATGATGGAAGAAATAATTGAAGCCTGGATTCAGTTCCGGACGCATCAGGAAGAGACTGCCGTAAATAGCGGCGAGCATGGCAAATTGCGCAATACCGCTTGCAAAGTTTCGCTTGAGAAAGTCGAAATGGCCTTCTTTGAAGAGCCTGAAGAGCACCATGCCGAACAGGTATTCAAAAATACGGACAGGAGCAAAGATATGGAAGAAACGGTACTTGGCATCGTAGCTTTCGAACCAAAGGTTGTCGGAAAGGCCAAAGAAGGCAGCCCAGAGAATGCCCGGAATAAAGAGCGTTCCGAAAAGCACCCAGAGCGTGCGATCGCTCTGTTTGAAAAGCCAGCGGCTAAACCAGGGCGTTACGGCGTAGCACACAAAGAAACTGGTAAGTGACCAGGAAGGTTCGTTCAGTTTCATACCAAGATCTGGCACAATGGACCAAGTAAGCGTGATATGCAAAAGGAGGCTTCGCCACGGGTGGGTCATTTTTGCAAGGCCTGCGGCAAAGCAGTCGCCCATTTCGTTTAAAGCGGGCAGGTGCGTGTAACCGCTAAACTTGAAGACGAGTACCACGAACATGAGGAGCGTCATGAAGAAGTGCAGGCGGTACAGTTTGGAGATGCGGGCGAACATGAAGGGGATTACAGGAATACGGCGTTCCGGATCGCTAAACTTGCTCGCGAAAAGAAAACCGGCGAGCACGTAGAAGATGCCGGCGGCAAAGGCGGGAGCATTAATGATAGGCATGATCCACTTGTAGTCGGACATGTAATTGAGGGCCGAAGAAGAGCCCAAGTGCAGCATCACGATGTTAATGCTTGCGAGGAGTCGAAGGCCGTCAAGAGCCGGGAAGTAGTTAGGCTTATTTACTGTCATAATATAATTCGGAGTTCAGAATTCGGAGTTCAGAGTTGAAATTAATTCGGAGTTAGTAATAATTAATTCTGAAATCTGAATTCCGAATTCATCATTTTTTTCCTTTATCTTGTTGGCGGATGCGGGCAAGGGCTTTGGAGCGGCGGCGGGCGGTTTCCTGGAGGTCGATGGCTTCGTCATATTCATCGACGATTTCACGGCCGAGAATTTCCTCGAGGACGTCTTCGAGACTGACAATGCCTGCAATGGCGCCCCACTCATCGACCACGCCCACGATATGTCCGCGTTGCTTTAGGAATCGGAGCAAAAGCTTGTCAAGCGTAAGGCTGTCGGGAATGAGTTGCAACGGGCGCATCATCTGGCGGAGTTTTACATCGCGCATGCCCTCGGCAAGCTTGTTGTAGGCGTCGCGGCGAAGTACGATACCGACCCAGTTGTCCTTTTCTTTTTCGTAAAGCGGTACGCGCGAAAACGGCCAGTTTCCGCGTTCATCGAGAGTCTCGCCGATAGAGGCGTCAGCCTGAAGCGAGAAAACCACTTGACGCGGTGTCATGACCTTACGCACCGGCACCGACTTTAGAGCCAAAATGTTCTTGATAACCAGGGACTGTTGGCGGTCAATGACATCTTCGCGGAGTCCGAGACTCACCAGGCTGTTGATGTCATCGATACTCACGTCTTTCTTGTCTTCTTTTTCGCGGGTCCAGTGTTTGGTGAGCGTGAGGCAAAGCCAGATAATACCTGTCCATGAAAGGACAATCGTAATGTAGTAGAACGGTACTGCGACCAAGGGGGCTACAATTTTCGCCTGCTTGACGCCGAGCGTTTTCGGCGTGATTTCGCCAAACAAAAGAATCAGCACGGTAAGAATTATCGGGAGCGATACCTGTCCAATCGGTGGCAAATTTTTGACAGCCAGCGCCGTCGCAAGTGATGCGCCCACGGTGTTTGCAATCGTGTTCACCACCAGCACCGAAGCTATGTAACGGTCAATATTCTCTTTGACATGCACGATATAGCGGGCGGTGAATTTCTTTTGTTTTTGCAGTTGCTCAATGGTTGCAGGCGGCATGCTGTAAAATGACGCTTCTGTCACCGAACAGAACGCCGAAATGGCAAGGCAACCTAGAACCGTAAGGACGATATAAAACATTATTCAATACCTAACAAAGCCGGCTCAAAAAGCGCGGGCTCGACAGCCCAAAGTTGCGGGCGGCTCAAGTCATAAATGTATTCGGTCCAGTCGGAAAGCTGGTAAAGCATCTTGGAGCCCGGCGTCGGGAGCGTGAGCGAATGGCCGGAGCCGAGCACTTGCAAATCGACGTCGGTGTTTTCGCCGATGTCGGCAAGTTGCTTGGCGACGGCGATCGCGTCGTCGATTCCGCCGAGGCCGTGCACGAGTCCTGCGGCAAGGGCCTTGATGCCGATCATGACGCGGCCGCCACCGTAGGCGGTATCGACGGTCGCCTGCGGGATTCCCGTAGCCTTAGAAACGACTCCAGTAAAGCGATCGTAGAATTCATCCATGTACGCTTGCAAGGCGGCCTTTTCGCGGTCCGTCCAGGAGCGCGTAAAGGTCGTCGCGTCGGCATATTCGTGCGTCTTGACGGTTTCGGCCTTGAGCCCGATTTTTTCCATAAGGCCCGAGGCGTCGACTTTACCGCCATAGATACCGATGCTACCTACAATGGCCATCGGTTCTGCAAGGATCTTGTCGCCGGCACAAGCGATATAGTAACCGCCCGAGGCGCCCATGTAACCGATGCTAGAAACCACAGGAATGCCAATTTCGCTGATATTGCGAAGCGCAGCCCAAATCTTGTCGGAAGCGATTGCGGAGCCGCCCGGCGAAGAAACGCGCACTATCAAGGCTTCTGCACCGGTGCCGGGCAATTTGCGGATTGATTCGAGTACCGAGCGTTCCATGCGGGAATCGATAGTGCCGTCAATATTCAAGAGGGCGATCTTTGCTCGCGGAGCCCAACTTTCGTTGAAAATCTTCTTGCCTGTCGGCGTCCAAGTGCGGTACGCCGCATTCGGGTAGTCGATATCAAAGAACGTCTTCAATGCGTAAGATGGCACTTGATCCAGGTAAAGCAAGGTGTCTACAAGGCCCGCGCGCTTTGCAGCAGACGCCGTTACCAGCGGTTCGCCCGCCAAGGAATCCAAATGTTTGTAGGCATTTGCGGAAGACATTTGCGAGCCTACGCCACGCATCGAGATGTAGGTTTGCAGAGCGGTCCACAAATCATGATACAGGGTATCGAAATTGTCACGAGCTTCTTTTGACATAGAATCCGCGACGTACGGTTCTACTGCTGACTTATAAGCCCCATGACGCAGGAATTCCGCCTTCACGCCTAGTTTGTCGAACAGACCCTTATAGAAAAGAATGTTTCCGCCGAGACCGCGCCAGTTCATGTGAGCGGAGGGTTCCACTGCAATACGGTCTACATGCGCAGACGCCAGCAACACCGCAGGGCGGATGTCATCCATGTAGGCGACCACCTTGCTTCCGCGGGCCTTGAGTTTTTTGACGTAGCGGTCAATTTCGCTCGAGACGCCGATGTTACCCTTGTAGCCCGAGAAGTCCAGAATCACGAGGCCGCAGGCCGGGTCGCGCAGCATGTGTTCAAACAGATTACGCACATGCCAGATGCTAATGGAACTCTTGCGGAAGAACGAGAATTCGTCTTCAGTTTCCGCAACTTGCATGTCGAGCGGCACGCGAATAATCTGCGCACTCAAAGAAGCGTTCGGGTTGCGGGCACTGTGATAGCCCCAGGCGCCGCCCTTGGGCAAGAGGTCGTCGTATACATGCAAGGCGACATTGTTGTAAGCACCGAAACTGGTGGAGAAGGTAAGGCGGTATTCGTCATCGCCATAGAGCGGCATGCGGAAGCCCCAGCGCACACCGTAAAGGCCGAGTTCAAAAAGCAAACGGTGGTCTTCAAAATCTTCGACGTCGTAACTCACACTGAAGAGAGGGCCGAGGCGCAAAGTTGCACCCAAGTTCTGCACACGTTCAGGAGCCTGCGGGCCGGCATAAAGCACATTGTCGCAGGAGTAGCCAAGCGACACGAACGAAAGAGGGCGAATCATAACACCCAAATCCATGCTCCATTCCGTGCCCGTAAATTCTGCAGTACGGATAGCGTTAACGCGCTCGCCTACAAAAATCGTGCGGTTCCAGAGAGCGTTTCCGTGAATGAGGCTCCAGCGGGAAAAATCGAGGTGATGCGGGCCCTGGGTATATTCAAAGCCTGCAGCCCAGTGTTCTAAATTACCGCCAACACGAAAATCCTTGATGGAATTGTCGTAATCGTAACTAATGAGCGCGCCCTTGGAATCAAAGGCGGCAACGCCGGCCGGGTTACCCCAAATGCCATGTTCATTTTCAAGCGATACAAAACCCGACTCGCCCGGAATATAGGCGAGGGCATACGTAGCGCAGAACAAAAAAAGCGCGGATACAACCTTATTTTGCATCAAATTCATTCGCACTCCCCTTCTTGCATACTTCACCAACCAAAGAAACCATGATCACTGCAGCACAGGCGTCGTATAGGCCTCCATACCAACTGTAATCGGGTTCCTCATCTTGCGCCGTTTTTTTATAACTTCTTAAATAATTTAGAAAAGCCTGATGTTCCTTTTGTAAGGCATACGCCGGATTGCCGTTGCGATAGGCGCCCAAATCCAGCTTGACCGAGCGAGCGCCCATCGAAATTTCTACCGTACGCGAATCAGAGGCGGAATTTCGGTCTGCTATAAATTCAGCATTTAACGTTTTCAAGTCATAGAAGGCGTGCACCCGGTCGTCCGACAGTTCTTCGCAGCGAAACGACTTGTACATCATCGCTTCCTTGCCGGCAAAGAAATGAAGCAGGTCCATGTCGTGGATCATCAGGTCATATTCCACGGAGACATCGCGGTTGCGCGGAGAGAATCCGTGCGTTCGCGTAAACTTGAAGCTGACCGGGGAGGCATCTTGTTTCTGGAGAAACCAGAATTTGAAGTAATCCTGCATTTCCTTGAAAAAATCGGACTTCACAAATTCTTCGATGGCCGGGTTGTAGCGTTCCGAATGGCCGACAAAGACAAATGCATTACGCTCCGAGGCAATGCGCCGAAATTTTTCTGCATTTTCAAAAGAGATGGATACCGGCTTTTCGACAAGCACCGGGAGCATGATTTCGATAGATTTTTTGACGTATTCGTCGTGCGTTACTGCAGGCGATGCGACCACGGCAAAGTCCGGCGAAAGTTTGCCGACTGCGATTTGTTCGAACAGGGCGGTCGCCTCGGCCGTGGTATCCGCCACTCCGATAAATTCAATGCCATCGGCTTCGAACAACCGCTTGTGCCGCTGCCCCATAGTTCCGTTGCCGATCAGGACTGCTTTATAAGAACATGAATTTTGCATAAAGTCCTAACGTATGGCCGGTTTCCATTCCAAACAAGTAGCCGCGATTTATTTCGTAAAAAAGGGCGATTCCTAAAGAATTCTTGAGCACGGCAAAATAGCGGGCGGCGTCAACGCGCATTCTAAAGCCTTGGTCTAGATCATCCATTTTACGGTACGACTTTTGCATGTTCAGGTTTTCGGATTCCTGAATGCGCCAACGGTACAGGAAAACGTAATCGAACTTCCAGCCGGAATAATCGTCACGGTCCCAGAGGAACTTCCACGAAATGGAGCCCTTTACGCCCAGTTCATCGCCCGGTTGATAATTCTGCTTTTCAAGGAACGTGTAGTATTCAACCGCGGCCCCAAGCGTCATATTCCGGGAGAATTCATAAAGGCCGAAGGGCGAAACGCCCAAGCGGTAGAATCGATTGACTTGCGAGCCCTCGCGCGGCGGAAGGGTCCAGTTTAAATCTACCCCGAAAAACGGGAAGGGGCGCATTTTTACACCCAGGTACGATTCATTCAATCCGTTGACATGCAAGTTCAGCGCCTCGTGACGCTGATCGTGAAGTTCCGTATCCCACAGGTAGCTTACAAAACGGTATGAGAAGTCACCGTAAACGCTAAAGCAATGGCAAGGAGCGAACTCCCCCGACACATTCATGTCTGCACTGTAAACGTCGTCTCGAAGTTCCGCCAAACCTCCAAACAGGGCATAGCTTTCGGGGGCTCGCACCGGCAAAATAGATTCGCGGGCATGGCCCAAAAGCGCCAAGACAACAACACAAAAGGGAATTATTCTTAAAGAAAGATATCGTTTCACAGCTAGATGACTACAATTTAACAAAAAAGACAATCCTGCAGGCACGGTTGGTTGGAAATCCCATAACGATTATCTATATTAGGGTTCATCATGAAGAAGATAATCACATACGGTACTTTTGATCTTTTACATTACGGCCATATTAACCTTCTGAAGCGTGCCAAGGCTTTAGGCGATTATCTTATTGTAGCCCTTTCCACTGACGAATTCAACTGGAACCAAAAACAGAAAAAATGCTACTTCAGCTACGAGAAGCGTAAGCAGCTCCTGGAAGCCGTGCGCTACGTGGACCTCGTGATTCCCGAAGAAAGCTGGGACCAGAAGAAAACGGACGTCAAGGAATACCACGTAGATACTTTTGTGATGGGCGATGACTGGAAAGGAAAATTCGATTTCCTTAAAGATTCCTGCGAGGTGGTTTATTTGCCCCGCACGCCGGAAATCAGCACGACCCAAATCAAAAAAGATCTGGAAACTTTAAAGAAATAGTAGACTTACAATGAAGCGTCCATCCCCGAAGCTTCTATTGTTTTTCGTTCTTCTTTTTTTAGCATTTATTGTCAATTCTTGCGGTACCTGGGGCGAAAATTCATCGCAGGCCGCCGATTCGGCGTATTTACCGCTGGACGATTCAGAACATCCTTACGCAGGATTGCCGCGCCTGGTGATTGAAACAGAGAATTTTAGGCAAATTAACAACAAAGAGACGAAAGTCCCGGCACGACTGCAGTTCTATGGCGAGAACAAGCCTTCTAGCGAAATTCTGGACCTCACGATTAAGGGGCGGGGCAATTCCAGTTTTGTCATGACCAAATACGGCTACAAGATCAAACTTGCCGAAAAAGAGTCCATGCTCGGAATGCCCAAGGACAAGGAATGGGACTTGATTTCCAACTTTCGAGACAGATCCATATTGCGCAACTACATCACCTACCAGCTTGCGGGAATCCTCGGCGACGAATACTTTCCGAAGGGCAAGTTCATAGAGCTATACCTGAACCGGCAATACCTGGGAATCTACCTTCTGGTCGAACACGTCAAGGTTTCCAAGAGCCGCGTCGACATTCCCAAAAGCGATTCCAGCTTTCTTTTCGAAAAGACCTCGGCCACCACGACAGACGGAGCCCTGTTCACATCCGGTCTCGGCTACATTTTCAAGTTCCGCCAGCCCAAGGAACCAAGCGAAGAATCCAGGGCCCTTCTCGAAAACCACATTGACGATTTCGAGAATTTTCTGCAATCCAAAAACATTTATAAACTTGACCTCATCGGGAATTGGATTGACATCGATGACTTTGTAAGGTATTACTGGATTCAGGAATTCACGAAGAATATCGATGGACACAGGCGAAGCATTTTTATTACCTGGGAAACGGACAGCGTCCTGAAAATGGGCCCCGTATGGGACTTTGACCTAGGCTACGGAAATTCATTAGACGTTAAAAGCGGACCCGAGGGGTGGCTGATTCGCAAGTACGGATGGAACCGCTATTTGTTCAAGAACAAGGATTACGAATCGCGGGTAAGGGAATACTGGAAAAAGAACCGCTCCGCATTTGTCGCGACCCTGGATTCCATTGATTCCATGTCCGAAAAACTGGAGAGAGCATCGGCAAACGAATTCAAAAAATGGCCCATTCTGGAAAACGACTCCAGGTGGCCCTTCCATGAAAAATTCGACAGCTACCAGGACGCCGTAGACGATCTAAAATCCTGGATAGAAGCGCGAATCCAGTGGGTTGACGAGAACATATAATTCTATATTATGCCCCGAAAATGTCTTTGAAGCAAAAAACTTTCAAAGGCGTCATTTGGAGTGCTGTAGAAAGATTTTCTACCCAGGGCGTTCAGTTCCTGTTCGGTATTCTTTTAGCTAGACTTCTGACGCCTAACGATTACGGCATGATTGCCATGCTCACCATCTTTATGGCGGTGAGCCAAACTTTCATTGATAGCGGTTTTGGAAACGCACTCATTCGAAAGCCGGATCGCAACGAAGCCGACAAGGCCACCGTATTCTTCTTCAATATCTTTATGGCGGCGGCCTGCTATGGCATAATCTTCTTGGGAGCGCCCTTTGTAGCCCAGTTCTACAAGATGCCGCAGCTTTCGGATATTCTCCGGATTCTCGCCATCAACCTGATTATTCAGGCCTTCGGATCAATTCAGCGATTGAATCTGACCATTGACCTGAATTTTAAAACGCTGGCAAAGGTTTCCCTGATTGGAGCCATCGTGGGCGGCACGGCAGGCCTTATCAGCGCCTACAATGGACTTGGGGTATGGTCCCTTGTAGTCCAGCAAATGGTTACCACTTCTACGAGAGTGGTCCTGTTCTGGACTCTTGTTCACTGGCGTCCCAAGACATTTTTCAACAAGAAGTCTTTCAAGAACATGTTCGGCTTCGGTTCGAAGCTTCTCATTTCAAGCCTGATAAACACCCTGTACGAAAACATCTACGATCTAATCATCGGCAAGGTCTTTTCTGCAGGCACCCTTGGTAACTACAGCAGGGCATCCCATTTCGCCAATTTCCCGTCAAGCAACATTAACGGTATTTTCCAGAGAGTCACGTTCCCCGTTCTAAGCAAAATCCAGAACGACCATGACAAACTGAGAGTCGGATACCTGAAGTTCCTCAACATGGCCACCCTGGTCGTATTCCCGCTGATGATCGGTCTTTCGGCTGTGGCAAAGCCATTCATTCTCTTGGTTCTTACAGACAAGTGGGTCGACGCCATCCTGATTTTGCAAATCATCTGCTTTGCCCAAATGTGGTACCCGGTACATTCTATCAACCTGAACATGCTTCAGGTTTTGGGACGATCCGACTTATTTCTGAAGCTGGAAATTATCAAGAAAATTGTAGGAATCATTATTCTTTGCGTAGCTATCCCTCATGGAATCATCGCCATCTGCTATAGCCAATGGGTCAGCACATGCTTTGGGCTTGTGATAAACACCTACTATTCCGGAAAATTGCTAAAAGCCGGCCTTTTGACCCAATTGAAGATGTATATTCCCACGCTTTTGAATTCCCTGGTCATGGGTGCAATTTGCATAGGCGTAACCAAGCTTCTCCCTGAACAGGAATATGCCCTGCAACTAGCACTCGGAATTACCGCAGGAGCCGTTTACTATATCGCAAGCAATTGTATATTTAACAGGGCAACAGTCAAGGAACTGCTGGAACTTTTGAATAAAAAGAAAAACAAGTCGTAGATTATTATGAGCGAAAATAAAACGATTACAGTCACGTCCCCCCTTCTTCCAAAATTGGAAGATTTCATCCCGATGCTTCAGGATATTTGGGATAGAAAATGGCTGACAAACAACGGCCATTACCACAAGGAACTCGAAAAAGCTCTTGCCGATTACCTTGGTGTCCAATACATCAGCCTTTTCACCAACGGAACGCTCCCCCTGATTACGGCCCTGCAGGCACTGCGCATTTCGGGCGAGGTAATCACGACTCCTTACAGCTTTGTGGCGACCACCCATTCCATTTGGTGGAACGGACTGAAGCCCGTGTTCGTCGACGTAGACGAAGAAACCGGAAACATCGATCCCGAAAAGATCGAGGCGGCCATCACGCCGCACACCACGGCTATCATGCCCGTGCACGTCTACGGCACCCCCTGCAACATGAAGCGGATCCAGGAAATCGCAGACATCTACGGGCTAAAAATTATCTACGACGCGGCCCACGCCTTCGGCGTCAGGAAGGACGGCGAGTCGGTCCTGCAGGCAGGCGACATGAGTACGCTCAGTTTCCACGCCACCAAGGTCTACAACACGGTCGAAGGCGGCGCCCTCGTCTGTCATGACGAAGCGACCAAAAAGCGTATCGACTATCTCAAGAACTTCGGCTTTGCAGGCGAAACAACGGTCGTCGCCCCGGGCATCAACAGCAAGATGGACGAAATCCGAGCCGCCTACGGTCTCTTGAACCTGAAACAAGTCGATGACGCTATCGCCAAGCGCAAGGCCACCGCCGAAAAATATCGCGCCGCCCTTAAGGACATCCCCGGCATCCGCTGCCTAAAGGATGTCGAAGGCGTTCGCCACAACTATGCGTACTTCCCGATTTTCATCAGCGATGAATACGGAATCAGCCGCGACGCCCTTTACGCCAAGCTGCAGGAACACAACATCTACGGCCGCCGCTATTTCTACCCGCTGATCAGCACGTTCAGCGCCTACAAGGGGCTGGAATCGGCCGACCCAAAGAACTTGCCCATCGCCCATAAATTGGCCGACCAGGTGCTTTGCCTGCCCATGTTCGCAGGACTCGACAACGAAAGCACCGACAAGATTATAGACATCGTAATCCACAAGAAATAATACGGTCCTATTCACTCATGGCAAAAAAGAACATACTCGTCTTCCCGTGCGGTTCCGAAATAGCCCTTGAAGTCTACAGAGCCGTAAATAACTCGACTCACTTCAATTTGATTGGAGCAAGTTCCGTCAACGATCACGGGAAATTCGTCTTCGAAAATTACGTAGACGGGATTCCCTTTATTACTTCGCCAGATTTTATTGCAAGCATCAAGAAAACGGTAAAAGACTATAGCATTGACGCAATCTACCCCGCCATGGACGCCGTTATCGAGATTCTGAAAAAAAACGAAGCGGAACTTGGCTGCAAGGTTATCGCCCCCGATGTAGAAACCACACAGATTTGCCTTTCCAAGTCAAGAACATATAAAGCTTTAGACGGGATCGTCAAAATTCCGCAGGTGTTTGCCGCGGATGAATTACTGCAAGCAGACGAAAGCGCATTCCCTGTATTTGCAAAACCCGATATCGGTTACGGAAGCCGCGGTGCAAAGAAAATTTCAAACGCAGAAGATCTCAAGGCTCACTTGGAGCAATTCCCGTCCTGCATCCTTTCGGAATTCCTGCCGGGCAAGGAATATACGGTCGACTGTTTCACCTCAAGTAACGGGGAAATGATTTTCGCCGCAGCACGCGAACGCAGCCGCATCATGAACGGAATCAGCGTCAACACGAAACCCGTCACGGAAAACGCAGACGAGTTCATTGAATTCGCAAAGAAAATCAATTCTGCAATCAAGTTCAACGGCGCTTGGTTTTACCAGGTCAAGCGCGACACGCACGGAGAGCTTACGCTCATGGAAATAGCAAGCCGCTTCGGCGGTTCATCTTCGCTGTTCCGCGCCCAGGGAATCAATTTCGCGCTTATGTCGCTGTTCAACGCCTTCGGAATCCCAGTTTCCATTCTCCGCAACACCTACGATGTGGAAATGGACCGCGCGCTCGACAACAAGTACAAGCTCGGTTTAAAATACAGCGAGGTCTTTGTCGATTTCGACGACTGCATCTATCTGGAAAAGCAGTTCGTGAACGACGCACTAATGGCATACCTATACCGTTGCGTCAACAAGGGCATTAAGATTACGATGCTTTCCAGACACGACGACGTGAAATTAGGCAAGTTGGACGACCTCCTGGACAAGCTCCGCATTCGCCAGGTTTTCGACAGGATAATCCACTTGGATCCATCGCAAAAAAAGATCGACTACATCGACAACACCGATTCTATTTTCATCGACGACTCTTTTGCCGAACGCAAGGCCATCGCCGACAAGTTCCACATTCCCGTTTTCAGCCTAGACATGGTGGAGGCATTGTAATGGAAGTTAATTTCGATATTAAACGTGTACAGGACCGTCTTCTGGAAATGGCCAAGGCGACGGCAGCCATCCTGGAAAAGCACGATATTCCTTACCAAATTGCATTCGGGACTCTTCTCGGCGCCGTTCGCCATGGCGGCTTTATTCCTTGGGATGACGATTTCGATTTTCTGCTGTTTGACGACAGCTACGACAAGGCTACGGAAATTCTCGCTAAAGAACTCCCCTCCGACATGTTTCTTGAAGATGAAAAGACTGAACCGAAATATTTCCACGCCTGGGCTCACGTCAAGGATTTGAAAAGCGAATGCGACTGTGCGCTTTTCCCGCAGGACAACGTTTACAAGAATCACGGATTGAGCGTTGACTTGTATAAGCTCACAAAAATCAAAGCAAAGGATTTTGCCGCCTACCGTCTGGAGCAGGCCATGTCTTATATCGATAGACGTAAGAAACTCGGATTTATCACCGAAGAAGATTACGAGAAGAAGAAGGAAGTCTTCTTGAGCGAATTTAAGGAACGTGAAGCCAAGGAAAAGATGTTAGACTCTCCGGAAAAAGAGATTCTCGCTTACCCGTTCACCTACGGCAAGCAAGAAATCAATGAAGTTTTCCCTCTAAAAAAATACAAGTTCGAAAGCGTAGAATTCCTTGGACCGAACAATTACCACCCGCTATTAGTCTCGGAATATGGGGACTACATGCAGCTTCCCCCCGAAGAAGACAGACACCCACATTTCAGCAAAGTAGAATTCAACAGCTAAAAGAAAAAAATGACGGAAGTGCAGCGAATCATAAAAAGCGGACTGCTCCCGAGCAACTTCCTAGACGAGGAAGTCCGCTGCGAATACCTTGTCACGACCCAAATAAAAAAGATCTGGGCGATTGAGCTCGATATACTCGTGGAATTCGACCGTATATGCAAGAAACACGGCCTTAAATATTTTCTGATGTGCGGGACGCTCCTCGGCGCCATTCGCCACAAGGGTTTCATCCCGTGGGATGACGATATCGATGTCGCAATGCCGCGCGACGATTTCAACAAGTTGAACACGCTGCAAGATGAATTCAAACACCCGTTTTTCTTGCAGACGCCGCTCACCGACAAAGAATTCGCCGGTTCACACACTTGTATCCGCAATACGAATACAAGCGCCATCAGCCCTATCATCCGGTTCCAAAAGATGAACCACGGGCTTTTCATTGACGTTTTCGCGCTGGACCATTTTGTACCGGAAGGCGCCGAAGAGCGCTTTGCCGAAATAAACCAGCTGAATATCGAGAACGGGACGTTCATGCGGTTGACCAACCCGGAACTGAACGAGAAAAACCGCGAGCGCGTAAAAAACTACCACAGGGACCATATCGCGGACTACAAGAGAATCCATGAAATCGCGAGCATGTTCAACGACCGCGAAACCGAAAAGCTGGCCATCCTGACATGGACCGCCGAGCCCCTAGAACAAAACGTGTGGGACGCAAAGGACTTTGACGAATCGGTGGATGTGGAATTCGAAGGTTATCGTTTCCCGGCACCCGCAGGATATCGCAACATTCTCACGCAGTTGTTCGGGAACTACATGGAATTCCCGCCTGTAGAAAAAAGAGGAGCCCAGCACAGTCAATACGTGCTGGACCCCGATACGCCCTATGCGGAATTCCTGCGCACGTTCAAGCCGCGCTAACAGGATCCGCTACAGCAATTACTTTTTCGGTGCAAACGGTTCGATGATGTTCTTGATGATAAAGTCGGCCGTCTTCTCGATATCCTCGAACGCGACGCGCTTCGGCAAGTCAACATTGAAAGCCTTCTTCACCTTCGCGACGAGTTCGTCGGTATAGACGAGCGTACCGTTCCATACTGAAGAGCGACGTATCGAACGAGACTTCCGCCTTCGCGCCATCGATGAGCACCGGGTAGCCACCGATTTCGCCATCGACGCCGGGCGCATGCACCTTGGTCACCGTCTTTTCGCGGAGAGCGGTCAAGATGGAATCGATGATGTTGAAGTTGCTCGAAGCGTTCATCATGTTGCGCTTCTGGTCCACGGGCATCGGGATGGAACAGGCTGCAAGCACTTCGGCCTGGTCAAACGGCAAATCCTTGCCATCCTTCTTGAAATTCAAAAGCAGCGTCTGGCCTTCGGCGTGGCCTTCCTTGGAAATCACCACGTCGTGGAAATGGCTCACCGCAAGAGTCACATCGATATCGTTCAGGTTGTCGATGTTGTACTTTTCGGCCATGAAGAACTTCATGCGCGGAATCAGGTGGTTCAGGTTACCGCTACCGAAATCAAAGTAAGTCTTGCCCGCAGACTTGAGCCAGGGAATCACGGCGTCGGAATACGAGGTATTGATGGTCACCGCATTGGAGCCAGTCTTCTCGTAAGCGGCCATGATGTTCTTCGCGTAACGGATTGAAAGCGGAGACCAGATACCGTAAGCGCGCAGGTTGCTCCACGAGATGCTTCCGTACTTGAGGCCCGAATACACGCGGCTGCTGTTCACGATAAAGTCGGGGTTCGCCTTCTTGATGGTTGCGGCGATGCTATCGACATCGTTCAGGTCGCAGTCACCGAGAATTTCAATCTGGCTGCGCAATTCGCGACGGATTGTCGCTGCCGTGCGGACAATGTTCACATCCATCTGCATCTTGGCGGCATTGCGGCCCGCAACCACGATTTTCAGCTGCGGGTCACGGAGGCTTACCAAAAAGTCGAGCAGGAACGTACCGACGCTCCCGAGCCCGATAATCATGATCGTAATCGTCTCGTTCTTTTCGACCTTGGACTTGAGCAAGGCAATTTTCTTGTTCAGGATATCCATATCTTACTCCATAAGTTCGCGGACAATGTTGTAGTCCGCAACGGTGTTACAGTTGTACCAGGCATCGAACGTGACCACGTCATATTCTTCGCGGGAGAGCCTGTTGAAATACGCCTGGATAATCTCGAGGTTCGTGCCCTGAAGCTGTTTTTCGGTAAGGGATACGACGGCCTCGTGCAGCTTTTCTGCCGACTGGAACTTCCACATCTGCGCAGAATTGAATACCGCGAGGAACGGTTCCGGAATCGTGAGCGAAGAATGGTTCGTGTCGTACAGGTAATGCGGGCGGCCATCCGTCGATACGTAAAGCGCCACAGCCTTGTTCGAATAGATTGGTTCACGGTTTATCGTGAGCACGCTCTTCTCGCTATCGTAGACCTTCTTGAAATTTTCTTTCAAGAAAAACAGGTCGCCTTCGACGAAGGTGACATCGCCCAGTTCCTTCACGGCCTCGATGCCCTTGTACAAGCTGTAGCCCGAGCCGTAGTCCTTGAAGTGCTCGTTGTAGACAAGTTCAATCTTGTCGCCGTAGGCTTGGAGGTTTTCTTTCACATATTCTTCGAGTGCGGAATAGAGGTAGCCGCCCACGATGATGTACTTGTCGTATTCGCCGCAGTTTTTGATAAGCTGGTTCAGCAGCGCAAACTTCGGGGAATCCTTGTAATAAAGGCACTTCAGGGTTTCCTTTTCCGTGTCCCTGTTAAAGCGGGTCGCCGTACCGGCAACAGTAATTATCAGGTATTTCATCTTTCGATACTCTTCACGCACATTTCGAGGCCCTCGTCAAGCGAAACGACCGGTTTCCAGTGGGTACGCGTACGGATCTTGTCTGTATTGAGCAGGCGGCGTTCCGGGTCGGACTTGCGGAAACCTTCAAACTTGATTTTCACATCGTCCATGCCCATCT
The DNA here is from genome assembly GCA_902756345.1 of Fibrobacter succinogenes. Taxonomy (GTDB): domain Bacteria; phylum Fibrobacterota; class Fibrobacteria; order Fibrobacterales; family Fibrobacteraceae; genus Fibrobacter. The sequence goes on from CACVQR010000021.1 coordinate 41,905, forward strand.
TCTTCGCGATCAGTTTCACCAAATCCACAATGGAGATTTCTTCTTCGGTCGCGACGTTATAGACGGTACCGTCGAGAGCCTCGGGCGATTCTATGAGTTCCATCACGGCGCGGCAGCTGTCGATGTTGTGCAGGAACGTGCGCTTGTTGACCTTCGAATTCTCAAGCAGCGTAACTTCGGGCTTTTCGAGAAGGTTGTTGATGATGTGCGGGATAATGTGGTCCGCAAAGCGTTCATGCTTGCTGTACACGTTCGCGAAGCGGATGGAGCAGCCCTTGATCTTGCCCTTGTCCACGGCATCCTTCATGAAGAATTCCGTAAGCAACTTGCCCACCGCATAGCTTGTGCGCTGGCTGTGTTCCGCCGTCGCCATGACCAAGAAATCGTCTTCGCGGACGCCGCCGTTCGCATTCCACGACTGCATGGAATACACTTCGGAGGTGGAGCAGTTGACGTAGGTGTCGGCACCGAGGGCGATTGCCATTTCGAGGAAGGTCTTCATCGAGATGACGTTCGTCTGGAACGTATGTTCCACTTCGTAGAAATGCTTGGTGTGGACAACCGCAGCACAGTTGATGAAAATCAGGCGGCCAGAGTACGAACCCTTGAGGCTCTTTACCTTGTCGGCAACAGCGGCCATGTGTTCGGCATTGTTGATGTCGTATTCAAAAAAGATAAAGTCATCGCGACCGACCAGGTCCTTCACCGTGTCGATGGAGCTGGCAAAGAAATTGTCGAAACCGACCACGATGTTTTCGTCTTTCAACAGCTGGTGCGATAGTTCGCTGCCGGTCATGCCGGTGGCACCACTTATGACATACAGATTTTTCTTCATGTTAAGCCTCTGTTTAAATTCCTAAAGTCAGACGATCCTTGTAGAACATATCTACCTCGTCCGTATAAAGTTCCTGTTCCGCAACGACATCGTATGGGACACAAACATGCTCGTATTCCGTCGTCTCGGTGTCGAGAATCCCGAACTGCGCGCAGGGATTGATGTTGCGCGGCTGCCCCACGGAACCGGGATTGATAAAAACGGTCTTCTTCTTGTTGCGGGTCGCAGGGGAATCCGCCTTGAAAAGCACCTCGAAGTAGTGGCACACATGGGAATGCGCCGTCAGCACGAAATCGAATTCCGCATATTCCTCGCGGGAAAGTTCTGCCGGCGTAAATTTACCCCAGTACGGGTCGCCCAGGATGCCGTGCACCAGCAGGAACTTTTTGCCGTCGATTTTCAGGGAACAGGTGCCATTGCGGTTCATCTTGTTATTGATGAAGTCGATGGATTCCTGCGACAAATGTTTTTGCGTGTAATGGAGGATGGCTCGCCCGCGGTCTGTGGCAAAGCGGGTCGTATCGTTGTCCATCACTGCCTTTTCGTGGTTGCCCCAAATCTTCGCGACAAACTTATCGTCCATGTCGCGGACCATTTCTACAATCTCGTTCGGGCGCATGCCGTAATTGACAAGGTCACCCAGCAACACAAACTTGTCGACATGGCGGTGTCCAACTTCTTCGAGCACCGCATTCAATGCAGTCACGTTCGCATGGATGTCCGACAACAGGGCAAGTCGCATTTTTACTTCCTCAGAAATTCCATCAATGCATTCTTGTTTTCGATAGGCGTGGTGGTCGGGCGTCCCAGATCCTTGCGGTTGCCCTTTTTCACCTTGACTTCCAGGAGCACGGGGCCTTCGATACTGCGCAACTTGCCCAGCGCATCAGCAAGCGATTCCTTGCTGTCGGCCGTCAGGGCATCCTTGTAACCCACGGCCTTTGCGACGGCGGGCAGGTCAATCTTCAGACCTACCGTCGGCTGGCCGCCCACGGAGTCGTGTGCGCCGTTGTTGAATACTACGTGTACGTAATTTGCGGGAGACTTGCTC
>CACVQR010000022.1 GCA_902756345.1 Fibrobacter succinogenes
GATGGCCGTGGATTCCGGTTACTGGACTCTGCTCCGCTACAACCCGGCTCTCGCCGCCGAAGGAAAGGCTCCGCTTATCCTCGACTCCAAGAAGCCGACAATCCCGGTTGCAGAATACATCTACACCGAAAACCGCTACAAGCAGCTCACCCGTAGCAATCCGGAAGTGGCCAAGAAGCTCGCCGACGACCTCCAGAAGGAAGTTGACGCACGCTATGCCTTCTATGACGCCATGTCCAAGGATACGGAAGGGTTGATCAGCCTGTAAGCCGCCTTCGGCGAGTAGACAGTAGGAAGTAGGCAGTAGACAGGGTTCGTCCAATCCAGTCCTGCACTTCCCTACCGGATACGAAAAATTAAAGACGAGAGTCAAGAGAAATCTTGGCTCTCGTCTTTTTTTGCATTTTTTCGTCTTTTTTCGCCCACATCCCTTGACAATGCTGAACGTTCTTTTTATATTTGGCTCGTTCGGTTAGGAAACTAGCTAAACAAAACCACTGGGGTGGTAGCTCAATTTTGGTTAGAGCACCGGCCTGTCACGCCGGAGGTTGCGAGTTCAAGCCTCGTCTATCCCGCGAAAAAAGACCTTCTTTCCGGAAGGTCTTTTTCGTTTTTGTTCTCCCTCCCAAAAGTAATGTAAATATTCTATTATTTATTCAGTTACGGAGGATTTATGCGCAAAATTATACGCAAAAACAATTCCCTATTTTTTTACATAAAGACTGCCCTTATTTGTGCCGCTTTTTTTTCTGGAATAAGCCTGATTTCGTCATGCAGCGGCTACGGTTCAGAGTACAACGCCGAAAAAGATTATTCCGACCTATTTGACGACTACTATTCCTCCTCCAGTTATGACAGGTATAGTTCCTCAAACAACAGGTACTCCAGTTCCTCCGCCCGCTACAGCAGCAGCGAATTCGAGGTAATCCTCCCCTCGAGCAGCAGCTACTTCGACTCCACCACCATGGTGAAAACGATTGCCGACCTGGATTCCACTTGTACCGACGGCGAAAAGAAAACCGTATTGAAGGACTCCAGCTTGTACCGCTGCACATTCGGGGTTTGGTTCAAAGAAGTCAAGAACGTTCCCGAATGCACCAAGAAGAACGAAAACGAAACCTTCTACAAGAACGCCGCCTATGTCTGCCACAACGAGAACTGGCGCGAGCTGACCGCAATCGAAGCCAAGCTCGGTGTTTGCACCAAGGCTCTTGCCGGTAAGACAAAGGTCACCGACAACAAGACCTACAAGTGCGACAGCACTCTTTGGCATGTTTTGACCCTTTCTGAAGCTACGGGCGAATGCTCCTCCGCAAACAACGGCAAGACTGCATCTTACGGCGACACGAGCTACATTTGCCGTGGCACGACTTGGCAAAAGATGGTTCAAATCGAACTTGACTCGGGCGTGTGCAGCAAGGACCGTTTTGGCGAAATTCTACGCATAAAGCCCAGATCATCTTACTACGACACCACGTATTACATTTGCAACGATTACTCCTGGACTGCCACCACCGATCCTGAATACATCGTCGGCGCATGCGACACGTCCAAGACAGACAGCATTTACAAGGTGGCAGGCTATTCTTACGTATGCGAAAACAAGGCCTGGCGTAAAACGACCAGCATCGAAAACAGCTACGGGCTTTGCAACAACAAAATGCAAGGGACACTGAAAAGCACGTACATTTGCGACAAAGGAGAATGGCGTACACCTACCGCCGAAGAATACTACGGCGCCTGCACCGATTCTCTCAAAGACGTCCTCTACACCTACAATTCCAAGACCTACGCCTGTTTCAACCAAAAATGGATTGAACTTCCAGCCCCTCCGGTCAGCAGCATGTCAATCTGCACCAAGAAAAATGCCGGCTCCATGTATAGGACCACCACTACCCCCAGGGCCTACTACCATTGCCAAGACTACGTATGGCAAAAAATAGATTCGCTCTCTTACACATACGGGATGTGCAGCAAGGATAGCCTCGGAGTCAGAAAAATCCCGCACAAAGATTCTCTCGGATACGAATGCAAAGAAACCGCTGCCGGATACAGCTGGACAAGGCTTTCGATTAACGACTATGCCGCCTGCACCGCGGCAACTCAAGATAGTTTATTGAAGGGTTACGTTTGCGACAACGGCACTTGGCGCCTACAAACCACACTTGAAAAGAGCATCGGCCTATGCACCACTAAAAACAACAGTGAAAGAAAAAAGTCAGGAACAAGTTACTACGAATGCTCTTCTGGTAGTTGGAAAGCCATTACCGAAGAACAATACAGCCTCGGCGAATGCACTACAGAAAACGACAGCGCTATTGCCGTTTACAAGAACGTCCAATACCTTTGCGCAAACCAAAAATGGATTACGCCAAATGAAGAAAACAACATTGCCTCATGTCCTAGTGCGGTAGCCGGATGGCTGGTATCTTACAAGAACAGAATTCATCAATGCACTCCTGCTGATGGAGATCCTGCTAATGGAAATTACGCCTGGCGATATATTGGAGATATCGCAATCCAAGAAGGTCTATGCAGAGCCCAAAACCAAGGCAAAGTAGCGCTTTTGGACAGCACCTATTACATATGCAAAACAAATTGGTGGTCAATAGCGTCATTAGACGAAATCGCTCAAGCGACATCCTGTAGCGAAACATTCATATATAATCACATAAAATTCACCTGTTCCGGTGATGAATGGACTCCAGTCTACGAAACGGTAAAGGATTCCCGAGACGGGCAAAGCTACAAAGCCCTCCAGCTGGGCGAACAAACCTGGATGGTCGAAAACCTGAACTACAAAACAACGAACAGTTGGTGTTTCCAGAATATAGACCGCAATTGCGATACTTACGGAAAACTCTATACATGGAATGCGGCACAAACGGCGTGTCCTACAGGCTGGCACCTTCCCGATGCCTACGAGTATCGCGACATGCTGAAAAGCTTAAAATCCACCGAAATAAGAGACTCCAAGTACTGGCAAGAAAATTCATACGGCTATCGTGGCGAAACCAGTTTATTCAAACTCAGGGGCACAGGCATACGCACGGACAACGGTTCATTCGATTACGATCGCCGCATGGCGGGACTCTGGTACAAAGACTCTTCGCTTACGAACGCAGACACCGCTTACGGCTATATCAACGTAGTTACATCGGCGGTTCCATATGAGTATTACTCCTCCAGCTACTACCACCACTTTGAAATAAGCGGAAATACAGTTGTAGCAGGATCCCCAGCAGGGTACCGTTTTACAAAGGGAACCGGCCTAAACGTCCGCTGCGTAAAAGACGAATAGTCACACAAATGAAAAGCCGCTCCGTGAACCGGGGCGGCTTCTTAAATGATTTAGTAAAATTACTCGTGCAGAATCACGTTGTCAAGCGTCTGGCCGCTCACCTTGACGGAATCCCATAGCACGGCGTTGCTGATCGTGCTGCTCTCGATGACGCAGTCGTCGCCCACTGACACGTTCGGGCCGATGGTGCTGTTCGCAATCTTCACACCCTTGCCGATGTAGCACGGAGCGATTACCTTCACGCCAGGGAGATTTACCGAAGCGGAATTATCGATGCGCTTGAGCACATGGGCGTTGGTTTCGAGCAAGGTTTCTGCCAGGCCGCAGTCCAGCCACTTTTGCACCGGAGCCGTACGGAAATGGCAGCCCTTTTCGAGCATCATCTGCAGGGCATCCGTCAACTGGAATTCGTTCTTGGTGCGGATATTGTTATCCATCAGGTACTTGAGACACTGCTTGAGCACCTTGGAATCCTTGATGTAGTAGATACCCACAATGGCTTCGTCACTCACGAATTCCTGGGGTTTTTCGACCAGGCGGGTAATACGACCGGTACTGTCGGTCACGGCCACGCCAAAACGACGCGGGTCCTCGACCTTGTAGGTATAAAGAATATTTTCGTCCACATTATGGAGAATGGAAAGGTCCGCTTCAAAAAGGGTGTCGCCCAGAATAATCAGGACCGGTTCGTCATCATCCACGTAAGGCAGTGCGAGGCTGACCGCTTCGCCCAAACCCTGCGGGTTGGACTGGACCACGGCACGGGTCTTACCCCAAGCAGGACGTTTTTCCAAAAAGGAGTCTACAGCCTCGGCCTTGTAGCCGGTAATAAAAATCGTTTCAGCGGGCTTTAAGCTCAAAGAATCTTCAACAATCCAATCCAAAATCGTCTTGCCCGCTACAGGAAGCAGGCATTTCGGCACATTTTCGGTGTAAGGACGCAGACGCAGTCCGTTACCGGCGACGGGCAGAACAATCTTCATTAAATCCAATTCCTCAAAAACAAAACTTTTCACTCGCAATATAGCATTTTATATGGAACAAGGTTATGGGAAAATAATAATAATGTTGTAAACTAGTCCATAATACCAAAAAAGAAAAACCTCTCCGTGAGGAGAGGTCTTCGTGGATGATGCAGGGGTCGAACCTGCGACCCGCTGATTAAGAGTCAGCTGCTCTACCAACTGAGCTAATCATCCATAGTCGCTTAGGACGCGCACAATTATAGAATTAAAATGGGCCGCTGTCAAGGGGTGAAAACGCAATTTTTCAAAAAAAACTATATTTTTTTCATGAGCCTCAATTCGAACCGCATGGATGCCTATTTGGCGTTTTTGGGGGTGGAACGCAACCTTTCGCCCGCCACAATCCAGAGCTACCAGGAGGACCTGCGGCATTTTGTAGTATGGCTCGACGAAAACGGCATTGATCTCAAGGACTTAACGCCTGAAAAGTTGGATGACTTCCTGACGCTCACCGCCGGACAGGAGGAATACTCCCCCACGTCCATCGCGAGGCACTTTTCGAGCCTGCGCGGGTTCCTCAAGTACATGCAGAACCAGGGCGAATACGACTACAGCACTGAATCGATGCTTGACCGCCCGAAACTCGGGCATTATTTGCCCCAATATCTGACCCGCGAGGAGGTCGACAGCGTATTCGAGAGTGCGGCAAACGGCAAGAACCCGCTGCGCGACACGGCGCTGTTCGAACTCATGTACAGCGCGGGGCTACGCATCTCAGAAGCCCTCGGAATCAAGCTTTCGCAACTCGATCTCGATAATGAATGGCTTACCCCCATCGGGAAAGGCAACAAGCAACGTCTGGTGCCGCTCGGCAGCAAAGCCAAAGAAAATCTGAAAGCCTGGATCGAGCTTGGCCGCCCACTCACCCACCCGACTACAGACAACATAATTCTCAATTCCAGAGGCAAGCCCATGAGCCGCATGGGAGCCTGGAAAATCGTACAATTGCATACGATGCACTTGAGCAAGCAAGTTTCGCCGCATACCTTCCGGCACAGTTTTGCCACCCACTGCCTGGAAGCGGGCATGGATTTGCGCGTATTGCAGGAACTGCTCGGACACGCCGATATCAGCACAACCCAGATTTACACGCACATCGACAAGGAATTTATAAAGCAGGAACACCGTGCGCACCATCCTAGAGAACAGACAAATTCTTACCATCGGCCCATACCCTGATTTGACACCTCCCTAAATTCTAGATATATTTGAACAAAAGATAAAAGCAGAGGCTAAAATGAAAAAAATTTCATTCCTTTTGTTTCCTGCACTCACTGCAGCCGCTTTTTTCGTAGCCTGTAGCGACGACGACTCTTCTAGCCGCAAGGTGATTACCGAAGTCAACTCGATTTACGAACTCGGAATTTGCGGAGAAGACAACCAAGGCGATACCGTCTACGCCAAAAAAGAAGACGCCCAGTATTACTGCGACGACGCGAACTGGGTTCCCGTTGCCACCAAGGAATCGACAGGTTCCTCAAGTTCGTCTAGCCAAAAAGCAAGTTCCTCGTCCATGACCAAGGCGGAACTCGATAAATTTACCGAATTGTGCAAGGCTTCCGGTGGCAAGGTAAAAGACGGTGCCTGCTCCTGCAAAAACGAACTCTGCGACGTCGGTGCGGTCTGCAACACCATCACGGGCATCTGCGGCAACCAGAGCAAACCAACTGACATAGACTCCACCGCCAGTTCTTCCTCAACCGCGACCACATTCGCCGACTTGTGCAAGGCATCTGGCGGTACGGCAAAAGACGGGGCTTGCGTCTGCGACGAAGTCTCCTGCGACGAAGGCGTTCTCTGCAACACCAAGAGCAAGGAATGTGCGAACAAGGACGCTGTTGAAATCGAATGCGACGACAGCTACAAGAACTCCTGTTCCAACAGCCCTGCAAGCATCGGCATTGTCAAGGAATGCGTGAAGGGAATCGTCGTGAACCGCTCGTGCGGCACGGTCTCTTGTAACGAAGAGGGCACAGACTGCGGCGAATGCCTCGACGACGTGCAGACCTGTGCCGAGGACAAGAACTTCAAGGCGACCGTCACCCACTGCGAAAAGGGCAAGAAAGTAACCGAGAGCTGTAACGGGAAATCCTGCGACCCGCGCGACAACGGTTGCGGCGAGTGCACGAACTACGAACACACATGCACCAACGATGACGAAGGAAAGGGAACCGTCTACGAATGCGTCGCCGGCGAAGCCAAGAAGGCCGTTTCCATATGCGGCAACAAGTCGTGCCGTACCGACAAGGCCATCTGCGGCGAATGCCTTAACGGAGAACTGAGGTGCGACAACGACATCAACAACAACGCCATCATGTACAGGTGCGTCGACGGGCAATGGGAAAGGCTCCATAACAAGTTCGACCCGCTCGACAAGGAGTATTACCAATGCCCCGTCGCTTGTAGAGAAGGCACCGATCCACAGAAGATGGAGAACGAATGCGACACGGATCAATGTTCGAATTGTGATCCCTGCTGGGGTGAGCCAATGGGCGGAGCGCCTTCCAATCCAAACCCCTGCTACAACGAGGAACGTTGCAAACAAATTCTCAAGGACGAAGACCCCGACTACCCGCCGTTCAGGAGTTTCGAGACGAAACAGAAATGGAAGGACCTGATTCCTAGTAAAAAGATGGCAGCGAAAGAAGTTCACGGCTACAACTGGACGAATCACAAACCAGTCTCCGCTCCTGAAGAACGCGTGGAAGATTTTGAATTCGACCTTACTAACGAGACGCGCCGCGTATCGTGCAACGCCCTGGGAACCTACTTCGGCTTATGCCACAACACCCTCCAGACCTGCATCAACAATGTTTACCATGGTGAGGGATTTATGGTGGTCTGCGCTAGCGGCGAACTTGTCGACGCTGATGGCAACAACGATGGTATTGCTTGCGAATGCGAAAAAACAGCTAGCAACGCCAACGGATGTTGCTACACCAGAAGCGCCTGCTTCAAGCAGACCAACTGGTCGAGAGACCGCTGCGCTAAGCCCTCGGGCAACGAAAACGACGATTAATTTCATCGACATTTCAGGCAGAAAGGAACCGCAAGGTTCCTTTTTGCATATTGACATATTATCCACGACAAACAGCGCAACCCTGGGAATTTATCCCTAAAGGGAATATATGTTTATAATGGATAGCTATGACTTCTAGAATTTTAAAAATTGCGCCTGTGGCCCTTTTGTGCGTGGCCGTGAGTAGCGTTTTCGCCCTTGGCCTTGCCGACGGTGCGGCAAAGTTCCTCGGCAGTACAACTGTCGAAGGGCCTGTCCCTTCTGACTTCGGGACTTATTGGAATCAGATTACCCCAGAAAGGCAATGCACTTGGCGAACCGTCGAACAAACTCGCGGTACCTTCGATTTTTCCGAATGCGACATCCCCTACAACTGGGCAAAAGAGAACAAGGCTACATTCAAATTTCATGCCCTATTATGGGCTTCGGGAAACCCTTCTTGGCTTAGAGACCTTAGTGCGGACGAAACAAAAGAAGCCATTACCGCGTGGTTCGATGCCGTTGCGGAGCGTTATCCGGATCTAGAATACATCAACGTGGTCAGTGAAGCCAGGCGAATCCATTCACAAATAGGCAGCAACAACAAAATTATCGAAGCCCTTGGCGGCGACAACGAAGACTATAAATTCATAACCACCGCATTCAAGATGGCCCGCGAACGCTGGCCCCAAGCAATCCTCATTTACAACGACTACAACACAATCCAGTGGGAAAGAAATGAAGGGATCGACCTAATCAATACGATCAAGAACAACGGGGCCCCAGTTGACGCCTACGGACTTGAAGGCAACGATTTGATTGTGATGGGAACCGGCCCCATGAAATGCTACAATCCAGACTTGCTCAAGAACGCCCTTCAGGAGATTTACGAGAAAACAGAAACGCCTCTACTCATTTCTGAATACAACATCAGCAATGAAATAGACAGTATTCAAAAAAACTGCTTCGCGGAACATATTCCTGTTTTCATGGAAACCGAATATGTAGTAGGAGTCACCCTATGGGGCTATCTCTATGGGCAATCCTTAATGCAATGCATCACAAACCCAGGGATTAACTGTTGCGGCCTCATCAGGGATGGCATAGACCGCCCGGCAATGACATGGCTCAAGGAGTATTTCAATTTTCAGGAAGATACCACCGCAAGGGATTCGACTATCGCGGATTCCACGATTTCAATCGGCAGCAGCCTCCACCTGCAAGCGAATACCCTCCAGGCATACGATGTATTTGACCTGAACGGTGTCCGCCTTGGCCGCCTGCGCGCCTACACCATGGACGAGGTTGTTTCAGTGCTCCAGAATACAAGCGACATCAAGGTCCAGGGCGTCTACATGCTCCGCTCCGTGAAGAACGGCACAGTAAAGCAAGTGCGGATTGCACGGTAGAATTATGGCACGTTTCTCACAAACGTACCATCTTTCTTATAGATGGACAATCCGTCATGCCAAATCACATCGCTAGCCAATTCATCTCGACAGGAATAATACAAATCCCCTAAATCAAAGCGACATACGCCCAGAGACTTTGTGTCAATCTGCCAATGCATTTCATCATTCCAGCGGACTAAAACAAATAACTCCGAGCAATGAATTCCATCTTTAGAATAACATTGATGTTTGCTGGAAACGCTCCCTGCAAAGAATTGATCTGTATACCAACTCCCATACTGATAGGTAAATGAGACTAAAGTATCTAGCCGCCTTTTTATAACTTTACGAACATGTTCCACAACAGCAGAATCCATGACACAAGGTTCTGCAAATCCGTCCTTATAACACATGTCAAAGTCTATTAAGGAATCTCGCGCACTTTCCTTCACATAGATTTCTTTTTCATACACCGAATCAAACAATGCAGAAAGTTCATCTTTTGCACCAAAATCTTCACCAATCAAGAAGTCATATTTCTTTGGCCAATATTTAGCAGATGGTTTCATCTTTTTAGAGACAACAACATTAGCATACAAAAAATCACACTTTACGCTATCTTTGGAAGCACAAATTGCATCATAGGATCCATCTTCATTCTGATAAAGATGAGAAAAGCCTGCAGCACCAGAGTTAAGCACCATATTTGCATATGAAATATGATTCACCCTTGTTTCCAAACCTTTTACAGAATCACGAGAATTAAAATTTTTAAGAATTCGAACAAGTAATGAGGTGTCTAAATCGCAGGGATACCACAGGTTCTCTCCTTCTACACTCGTCGAACACGCCTTGTACAGTAACGCTTTACGGGGTATAGTGTCAATAAAATCGGCTCTGTTTGAGTGCGAATTAATCCAAGAAGAGCAATATTCCAAACTGTTGTGATACTGTTGTTCCGAGATTCCGGGACTCACTTCATTAGGGCACCATCCCGAAGGAGAGCACTTTGGCTTTGAGTGACAACCCGCCAAAACCGCCAAAATCAAAAGAATCAGAACTCTATAAAGCATACATCACCCGCAAAAAAGTGCCCTTCACCCATAATTTTACTAAATTTGAGCCGTTCAAATTATAAACCAAGGATTAACAATGAGCAAGAATTACAAGATTGCAGTGCTTCCGGGCGACGGTATCGGCCCCGAAGTCATGAAAGAAGCGGTCCGCGTGTTGGACGTGGTTTCCAAGAAGTTCGGTTTCGACGTGAACGCCGAATGGGCAAACGTCGGTGGTGCCGCCTACGACGAAAGCGGTTCTCCGCTGCCGGAAAGCACCCTCAAGCTCGGTGAAGCTTCTGACTGTATTCTTTTCGGTTCCGTGGGTGGCCCGAAGTGGGAACACCTCCCCCCGAACCTGCAGCCGGAACGCGGTGCTCTCCTCCCGCTCCGTAAGCACTTCAAGCTTTTCTGCAACCTCCGCCCGGCCCGCGTCTATAAGGAACTCGCAGGCGCATGCCCGCTCCGCGCCGATATCGTTGGCGACGGTTTCAACATCCTCACCGTCCGCGAACTGACGGGTGACGTTTACTTTGGCCAGCCGAAGGGCCGCGAAGGCGTTCCGGGCTCCAAGGAAGAAATCGGTTTTGACACCATGAAGTACAGCCGCTACGAAGTCGAACGCATTGCCCGCTTCGCCTTTGACGCCGCCATGCTCCGCAACAAGAAGGTTGCCAGCATCGACAAGGCCAACGTGCTCACCACGAGCGTGCTCTGGCGCGAAGTCGTGAACGAAGTCATCAAGGACTACCCGGAACTGACTCTCGAACACCTCTACGTAGACAACGCCGCCATGCAGCTCCTGAAGCGCCCGCGCGAATTCGACGTGCTGCTCTGCCCGAACCTCTTCGGCGACATCCTCACCGACGAATGTGCCATGCTCACCGGTTCCATGGGCCTCCTCCCGTCCGCTTCTATCGCCGAAGGTTCCTTCGGTCTGTACGAACCGGCAGGTGGTTCCGCTCCGGACATCGCAGGCAAGGGTATCGCAAACCCGCTGGCCCAGATCCTCTCCGTGGCATTGATGCTCCGCTACACCTTCAAGGAAGAAGAAGCGGCCAAGGCTATCGAAGCTGCCTGCGAAAAGGTGATTGCCCAGGGCTTCCGCACTGGCGACATCTACCAGGAAGGCTGCACCAAGGTGGGCACCACTGGTATGGGTGATGCGATTATCAAGGCGCTCGGCTAATAAGACCTCAACTTTTCTCACAAGAGTTCCCCCGCCTTGCGGGGGTCTTTTTGTGAACGAAGTGTGGTTATCAACTCCGAACTCTGAATTCCGAACTCCGAATTATCTATGCTCAATACAACTCTCTGCTACATCGAACAAGACGGCAAGTACTTGCTGCTCCACCGCGTCAAGAAGAAAAACGACATCAACAAGGACAAGTGGATCGGCATTGGCGGCAAGTTCGAGGAATGGGAATCTCCCGAGGACTGTATCAAGCGCGAGGCTCTCGAAGAAACGGGCCTCACGCTGATTCGCCCAAAGTACAGAGGGATCGTCACCTTCATTAGCGACGGCATGGACCAGACCGAGTTCATGCACCTGTTTACGGCAACCGAATTTACCGGCACGCTCAAGGAATGCGACGAAGGCACGCTCGAATGGGTACCCAAGGAAGACGTGGCCAAGCTCCCCCACTGGGACGGCGACCTCATTTTCTTGGCACTCCTTGAACGAGGCGCGCCTTTCTTTTCGCTCAAGCTCACCTACAAAGGAAGCTCCCTGACCGAAGCCTTGCTGAACGAGGAACCCGTGACTGTGGGCGACGTCACACAAGGAAAACGACTTTCTTAAAAAATTGGGTCAATACGCCCCGATTTAAGGTAAATAAAGTCCGTAAGTCCTTGTGAAAAAATATTTTACGTTACAGTTTAGAACTATTAACATAAAAAGTTCTATTTTATTAATACTCCAAACCAACCCCTAGCACCGCCAGCGACTCGTTCAAAGGCGGTGTATTTTTTTACCACTTTGCCAATGCATTTGTGATAATCAGGTCTTGGAGTTTTTCAATGGCGCGGGCCTGACCATGGCGGTCTTCGGTCTCGTTCGCCTGAACGTCATAAGTGCCTTCGGCACTCAGCGACTTGGATTCATAAATCACCTTATCTTTCACGTTGTCATAAAACTTGACACTCACGCGAATCGTCACACGGTAAGTTTCGACATCGCTGTTGCTGTTGTAGTTTTCGGGCTTGTTCGTATAGCTCAAGAGAGTCATCTCGAAGTCTGCCGTGGCATCACCGGTTACAAGACGCACGCCGCCAGCATTCTTGCGGAACATTTCGACTACGCCTTCGCGAATGTTGTTGGCGAGCACCGGATCCAGGGTTTTGTCTTCGACTTCATGAATCCTGACCGTCTTGATATGGCTCGGGAGCGTCGACGCCGTAAAGCTATAACAACCGCTCAGGAGCCCCGCAAACAGGGCTATCGCTACAAAACAAAGTAAACACGACGTCTTTTTTGAAAACATAACACAAATTTAAAAAAAACACTCCCAAAGGGAGTGTCTTTAAGGCAAGAATTTGGTTAATTCTTAAAGCGAGGTCTTGAACGTTCTAGAACCGACCTTCACAATGTACACGCCCTTGGCTCCAGTGTAAACCTTCTGGGCGCCTGCAATGCCACGGGTCGTGCTAATGACGTTGCCAAGGCTATTGAACACGGTGATGGACTTGCCCTGAGCGTTAGCAACCATGATGCTGTTGTCTGAAGACTTATAGACAGAGACCGAGGCCAAGCTAAGATCTTCGAGCAAAGCCTGAGGATTACCCGAGCTAGAAGATTCTGCGGGCTTTACACTGCTAGAGGACTTCGGAGCTTCAGAAGAAGAAGACGCCACTTCGCTAGAAGAGGATTCCGGTTCAGGCTTGTCGCTAATAAGGCCGTTTACATCCCATTGCTTTATGAAGTTCCAAATATCGGAGACATCTGCCTTGGAGGGGCTGTGACCACGGCCAGGAAGCTTCAAGTGCTTGATATAGACACCCTTGTCGCAAGGGCCCCAAGTGTACATCGTAGCACCATTATTTTCGGCATTGGGATAATTCGTTTCTTCTTTCGCCTGAGCCGGGCAGTTGAACTGGTCACGGTAATTCTTGATGAAGCCTTCAACCTGGTTGTATTGCAAAACATCATCGTTAGTTCCATGCGGATGGATGATAGGCACCGGACGCATAGCCTTGGACGCACCGAACACGTTCGTACCAGAAGTAGGCGCAAAGGCGGCGATCTTGTCGGCAATCTTGCTCATAGAATGGTAGGTGAACATGCCTCCCATCGAGAAGCCAGAAAGATACACGCGCTTCTTATCGATCTTGTAGTCGGTGTACATCTGGTCGATGATTTCAGTCATCCACTTGGTATCCTTATCGCTCTGGATATCCCAGGTACTCATGCCCGTACCGCCTCTCGGGTAAACAACCACAAAGCCTGCCGTATCGGCAACCGCTTCCCAATGAGTATTAGACTGCTGGTAGTTGGGATCCTGGTCCATACCGTGACATGAAATGAGCAACGGGCTATTTTCCTTAAGATCCGACGGAGCATAGACATGGATTTCTCGACCCGAAACGGACATCTTTTTGTAGTCGTTAAGAGATTTTCCTCCACCGCCTCCGCCCCAGCCGCCCCATTGGGCAAAAGACATCGACGCTGCTGCCAAAATTGGTAACAAGTATTTCATTTTTCACTCCCTATGTATATGATACCTAGGGATAATATATACCGAAAAAATAGGATTAAAACATTCCACAATCCAATTGTGTTGTTGCAAAAGACAACACAGAAAATTAATTTGCACTCCTTTTTTCTGCATTTTGAAATCCGAATTTCGAAATCCGAATCCCGAATTAACTATCTTTTCCGCGTAAAATTTTTATCATCCGAGGCACAAAATGCTTGACATCAAGAAAATCCGCGAAAATCCGGAATATTATATTGCTGAAACCGAAAAGAAATATACGACCGTAAGCCTTCGTGACGTGCTCGCCGTCGATAACGAACGCCGCCCGCTCCTCACCGAAGTCGAACGCCTCAAGAGCGAACGCAACGCACAGTCCAAGCGCATTGGCGAACTCAAGAAGAAGGGCGAAAACGCAGACGAAGCTCAGGCCGCCACACGCGAACTCGGCAACAAGATCGACGAACTCGACAAGAAGCTCAAGGAACTCGACTACAAGCAGACCGAAATGCTCATGCACGTGCCGAACATCGCTCCGCGTTCTCCGGAAGGCAAGGACAGCTCGGATAACGTTGTTGAAAAAGACGGTCCGATTCCGGCCGACTACTACACCAAGAACGACGACTTCGCCCGCGTGGACCACAAGACTTTGGGCGAACGCCTCGGCATTTTCGACTTCGAACGTGGCGCGAAGATTTCCGGTAGCGGCTTCCCGGTCTACCGTGGTCTCGGTTCCCGCCTGGAACGCGCCCTCATCCAGTTCTTCCTCGACGAACACATGAAGAACGGCTTCGAAGAATTCACTCCTCCGTACCTGGTGACCCGCAATACCATGCGCGGCACGGGCCAGCTCCCGAAGTTCGAAGAAGACATGTACCGCTGCGACAAGGACGACGACCTGTTCCTCATCCCGACCGCAGAAGTGCCGCTCACGAACCTCTATGCCGGCGAAGTGATTCCGGAATCCGAACTCCCGAAGCGCATCTGCGCCTACTCCGCCTGCTTCCGCCGCGAAGCCGGTAGCTACGGCAAGGACACCCGCGGTCTTCTCCGCTTGCACCAGTTCAACAAGGTCGAAATGGTTTACTTCGCCCATCCGGATCGCAGCTACGAAGACCACGAAGAACTCACCCGCTTCGGTGAAATGCTTCTCGAAAAGCTCGGCCTCCCCTACCACCGCTTGGCCCTCTGCAAGGGCGACCTCGGTTTCGGTGCCGCCAAGTGCTATGACCTCGAAGTTTACGCTCCGGTCGAAAAGAAGTGGCTCGAAGTCAGCTCCTGCAGCAACTTCGAAGACTACCAGGCACGCCGCGCCAACATCAAAACCAAGATTAACGGCAAGAACGTCTACCTCCATACGCTGAACGGCTCTGGCCTCGCCACTCCGCGCGTGATGGTGGGCATCTGTGACAACTACCAGCAGAAGGACGGCTCGCTCAAGATTCCTGAAGTGCTGCGTCCGTATATGGGTGGCATGGAAGTCATCGAACCGAAGAAGTAATCGAAAAAGTAGTTTTACGTGAGCCACAAGCGACTGATTCAAATCAGTCGTGGTGGCGAGAGCGAGTGCTTATCATTTTTTTTCATTTGACTCTAGCACGAGCGGTCTCATAAGTAAACTTTTTTCAATACAGACGTATTGAAGGCTGAGTACAAAGTATATGGTTATGACTTGCATAGTCATAACCATTTTATTATCTTTCTCTTAAAATCAACCCCCAAATCCTCTCTCTTAAGGAGATACGAATGAATATCAAGCTTATTTCTGTCGTCTCTGCACTCGCAGTGTCTGCTGCTGTCGCTCAGGACTATGACGACGAATATGAAGAATCCACCTCCTCTACCGAAAGCGCTCAGGAAGAAGCTCCTGCCGCTCCGGCACCGGAACCGGCACCTGTTGCCGAATCTTCCACTTCTTCCAGCTTCGAAGCTCCTGCTGCATCTGAAAACGTTCCGACTCCGGCTGCAACCGGCACGTTCAACGTTCTTCATGGCAACGCCTACAATATGGTCGGCAACCAGTTCGGTGCCTCCACCATCGATGGCGATATGGAAGCTGTCTACAAGATGAGCGGTCGTAAATTGTTCTACGTCGAACCGTCTGGCGAAGAAGGCGTTCTCGCTCTCGGTTCTGGCTCTATGACCTACCTCCTCGCTTTTGACAACAACACCACTCACAAGACCAACGTGACCCCGGCCGGCGTAAACCACCGCGGTGACTACGTCAACATGGGTCTGTTGACCGCCGGTATCGCAACTCCGGCATTCGGTGTCGCAGTCGATGTAGCTATTGACAAGGCATGGCAGTCCGATGAAGAAAAGGGCCCGAACAACAAGGAAACCGAAGATCGTTCTACGACCGAAGCCGGTGACTACATCAACGTGAAATTCGGTGCTCCGCTCGGTGCTTTCGACATTACCGCTAACGTCTACTGGCTGACCTTCCGTCAGGAAGTGGACGTCGAAACAGACGACAACGGTGCCAAGACCGAAACCGATCCGGACTTCTGGGATATCGGCGCAAGCCTGACTCTTTCCAACAGTCCTTCCGCCAAGAACCTCGCCTGGGCACTCGGCCTCGACTTCTTGCGCCAGAAGAGCGACAGCCGCGTGAAGGTTGCTAACACCACGACCGAAACCACCAACAACGACGCATTCATCTTTATCCAGCCGCGATTCAACTTCGCTATGCCGGTATTCACTGCTGAAAACGCTCAGGTGTTCCTCGGCCTCAATACCCGCTTGCCGATCTTCATCTTCGATGAAATCGAAAACGGCAACCAGACCACCAACACCTACGACTTCGGCCTGTTCTCTACCCCGAACGTTCTCGCCGAAATGTCCCTCAACGAACACTGGATCCTCTTCGGTGGCGCAGCCTTCACCTGGAAGGTCATCGACTACAAGACCGAAAGTGTTGAAGCCGGTCCGGCATCTGACGACACCTCCATCATTTCTATGCGTACCAACGCAACCAACGCCAACGCCGGCCTCCGCTTCAGCTATGACCACTTGGTCATCGAAGCTTCTGTTGCCGACCAGCTTGGTTCTGCCGCATGGAGCGGCCTCGTTGGCAACCTCGGCATTTTCCTGATGTTCTAAGAGAGGCTTTATGAAGACCCTTGCAAAGATTATTTTGGCATCTAGCCTGATTACTCTTGCGGCTTGTTCCGGCAAGGGTTCTGGCGATTCCCGCATTCATAGCATTCCATCTGACGAAGACGAAAATCCGGCTCCGCAGGTCATCGACGACGAAGATGTTATTCCTTCTGAAACTCCGTCTGGCGAAGATGGCCCGAAGGGCAATGTCTTTGCATGCAGAGACATGTCTGGAGCTTACTGCGCCGAAACGACTGACATGTCGCTGAAGAGCGAATGTGATGAGGAAGACGGCGAAATGCTCTTGGACAAGTGCCCCTCTGGCGGTACGAAGTGTAATCTCGATATTCCCGACGTTACCTTCTACGTCTACAATGGACTTGTGGATTGCAAGACCCTCGAAGCGTTCATGAACGCCGATTGGGAATAATCGTCTAAACAAGCTCTTAAACATTCAAGACGAACTTTTGATATTTCAAAGGTTCGCCTTTTTTTTATTTTTCGGACATGGTTCTGAATATTATTTGGCTCGTATTCTTCTTTGGCGCTTTTGTCGCCTGCATGGTCCAGTGGATTGCCTTCGGCGACTCCGGAATCTTCAACAAGGCTATTCTCGGTGCCTTCGACATGTCCAAGACCGCATTTGAAATTGCCCTCGGTCTTACCGGCATCCTTTCGCTCTGGCTTGGCATCATGAAGATTGGCGAAAAAGCTGGTGCGGTCCAGATTCTCGCAAAGATTGTCTCGCCGCTGTTCAGCAGGCTCTTCCCCGAAATTCCGAAGAACCACCCGGTGATTGGTACTATGCTCATGAACATCAGCGCCAACATGCTCGGGCTCGACAACGCCGCCACCCCCATGGGTCTGCAGGCCATGAAGCAGCTGCAAGAAATCAACCCGAACGAAGACAAATCCGTCGCGAGCAATTCCCAGATTATGTTCCTGGTGCTGAACGCGAGCGGCCTTACGCTGATTCCCGTAAGCATTATGACTTACCGCGCTCAGCTTGGGGCCGCAAACCCGAGCGACGTATTCCTTCCGCTCCTGCTTTCTACGTTCTTCAGCACTATTGCAGGCATTGTCGCCCTCAGCTTCTTCCAGAAGGTCAAGCTCAAGGACCCGGTAACGGTCGCCTGGCTCGGCGGACTTTCGGCATGTGTTATCTCGATCATGGTGTACTTCAGCCACCTGACGGCAGAAGCGATCGGTACCACAAGTCTCCTGATTAGCGGAATCGCCCTGTTCGGCATCATCGTAGCCTTCCTCGGACTCGCCGTATACAAGAAGGTGCAGGCCTACGAAGCCTTTGTCGAAGGAGCGAAAGACGGTTTCCATACCGCCGTGATGATCATTCCGAACCTAGTCGCCATCCTCGTGGGTGTCGCCGTATTCCGCGCAAGCGGAGCCATGGACTTGTTGCTGAACGGCGTTTCATGGATTCTTGGGCTCTGCGGCGTGGGTAACGATATCGTTCCCGCCCTCCCCACCGCCATTATGAAACCCTTGAGCGGTAGCGGTGCCCGCGGCATGATGATCGACGCCATGAAGACTCTAGGCCCTGACAGTTTCGCAGGCCGCCTGAGCTGCATGTTCCAGGGAGCCGCCGACACGACTTTCTACATCATCGCCGTGTACTTCGGTTCCGTAGGAGTAAAGAAGACCCGCCACGCTGTTACCTGCGCTTTAATTGCAGATGCGGCAGGCGTAATTGCAGCCATCGCAATCGCCTACCTGTTCTTCCCGCCCATGTAATTCGGATTTCGGAATTCGGATTTCAGAATTATTTCTAATAGAATCATAAGTCACCCTGAGCGAAACATCTAGTTCAGGATGACATTTTTTTTCACAATTATTTTGTTGCTTGCACGATAAGCAGAGCTAGATAACCGATATAGACGGCTAAGAGAATAGCACCGGCGATACGGTTTAAACGCCCCTCGCCTTTACGCCTAAAGCCAAGCACAATCAAGGCAACCGTCAAAGCAGTCATCAAAGGCATGTCGCGATAAGTGACCGCCTTTTCAATTTCATCCATCGGAGAAATAGTTGCCGCTAGGCCCACCACCGCAAGCGTATTAAACAGGTTAGAACCGATAATATTGCCCAAGGCAAGATCGTTTTCACCCTTGCGGGCTGCGGCAATGGAACTGGCCAGTTCCGGCAGAGACGTTCCCACCGCCACAATCGTAAGACCAATCAAAAGATCGCTCACGCCAAGAGTTCGGGCTATTTCGACAGCCCCCCAAACGAGAGCTCGAGAACTAGCCACCAGCAAGGCAAGCCCCAAGACAAGCCAGAAAATGGATTTGCCTAAGGAAGTCTGTTTTCCGGCGGATTCTTCTTCAACAGAATTTGATGCCTCGATCCTAGCCTTTTTCAATTCACGCCAAATGCTGTAAGCCATGACCAGCGCAAAGACAACCAGCAAAAGTACGCCATTCCAGCGCACCACGCTACCATCCCACACTAATGCAATAGAAAGCAACGACACAGCGATCAGAATCGGCAAATCACCGCGAATCACGGAGCGCTGCATTAGAATCGGAGAAATAAGCGCAGTCGCACCAAGGATCAAAGCGATATTTGCAATGTTACTGCCGTAGGCATTACCCAGTGCCAGTGCAGGATTCCCTTGAGAAGCCGATATAGCAGAAACCATAAGCTCCGGAGCCGACGTTCCAAAGCCTACGATTACCATACCAATAAGGAGCGTGGACATGCCGCAGAATTCAGCAACACCTACGGCACCATCCACAAATTTGTCCGCACTCCAGACGAGAACGGCAAGGCCAATAACTACAGCAATAATTGCAAGAATCATATATTAGAACGGATAGACAGTAATTCCCAGATTCAGCGAAGAAGCATCCAGGTTCATGTTCATGTATTTGAGATGACCATCGTACAGGTCGGACACACCAAGGTTAGCCGCGATATCGAGCGAAAGGTAATCGTTCGCCATCACAGAGAAACCAAAGACAAATGCGCAATCCAGGCTAGAACGGTAATCGTCCATCAAGTCAATCTTGTTAGAATGCTTGACATCCTTGGAATCAGTATAGGAAATGCGAAGATCGTCTGCCAGCGGGACAGACATTTCTACACCGAGATCAAAGAAGATTCTAGAAGTTGCGGACTTAAAGGTAAAGAGAACCGGCACATCAATCTTCTTCTGGGAGAATCTGAAGTTTGTCGGCACATCATTAATGTAGTACGATTCGCTAGCCTTGCTCTGTTCATAAAGAACACCGAGCTTGATACCCATGGTGTAAGAATTCAGCGGAATGATCGAGACAAGACCGGCTCTCCAGCTAATGCCATTGTACTGGTCGCTGTCCCAATCGTTACCGGCCAATTGGTAAGCTCCCACAGAACCGCGGGCACCAATCTTGAACTTCATCGGATAAAGCCCCCTGAGTTCGTCGAAGGAGACAGTGTCCTTGCCTTCGCGTTCGGCAACATAGACTGTACGAACGGGAACGCCATCTTCACGGGTATAAACAGTTTCGTAAAGGACCGTATTTCTTGCATCGCGGAATTGTTCAACCGCTCTAGCAGATGCTGCTGTTTTATCGGCATCGTCTGCACCACGAACAGCCTTCGGGGCTACAACCACGGCAGGTTCAGCGACCGGTTCTTCCGCAGGGGCGGCAGGCGCGACAGCTACAGCAGCGGGAGCGGCCTGTTCAGCAGGGGCTGCAGTTTGTTCAGCGGCAACGGGAGCGGCGGCGGCGGCGCCACGAACGGCAACAGGAGCAGATTCTTCAGCAGGAACTGCGGCAGGAACCTGTTCAGCAGGAGCAGCAGTTGCAGCAGGGGCGGCTGCGGGAGCCTGGGCAAAAGACATCGCCGAAAGGGCAAGAACGCTAAGAATACCAGTAAGTTTACGATTCATTTGAACCTCCATTTTTACAACTTCATTATAGCATTTTTTGAAGTAAATTGCAAAAGGACACCCCAAAAAAGTGACGAGGTGACAATAAAAAGGTATCAAGCGTCACCAAGAACCCGAAGCATAAGCCAACCTACTTCCGACTTCCTACCGCCTACTTCCTACTGTCTACTTCCTACTGCCAACTGCCTATATTTACTACATTTAAGGCATGAATCTGAATATCGTTTCTTCCGAAAATCTCAAAAACACTGACAGCAAGGCATACGCCCTGTTTTATGTCAAAGAATCTGTTCATTTTTCCACCGTTCTCTCCCCCGAAGGCGAAGAACAGGTCGAAACCATTCTGAAGGGCATGAAGGAAGGCCCCTTCGAGGATTTGGAATATCTCGAAATCGACGGCTGCAACACCTTCTTTGTAGACGCCGCCAAGGAGCGCGGACTTTCCGCCCTCGACCACCTACGAATGGCCGCCTACCGCCTCGCCAAGAAGGCGATGAAGAAGCAGATTCCCTGCGTGAGCCTGTTCCTCGCCGACGCGGCCGATGAGCAGTTCAAGGCCATTTTGCACGGCCTGCATTACGCCGACTACAAGTTCGATGCCTACAAGAGCAAGCAAAAACCGAACTTCCAGGTGACCTATGAAATTGTCGCCGGCGAACACGTCAAGGATTTCAAGAAGATTGCCGAAGACGTCGCCGTAGAACAGAAGGCCATTACGCTTGCCAAAAACTTGATTAACACGAGTGCCTCAGACCTCTACCCCGCCGAATTCGTGGAACGCGCAAAGACGGTCGCCAAGTACACCGAAGGCCTCTCCATCAAGGTTCGTAACATGAAGCAGCTCGAAAAGGAAGGCTTCATGGGCCACGTGACCGTCGGTAAGGGCAGCTCTCATGAGCCGCACATGATTACGCTCGAATACAAGCCCGCAAAGCGCACCTCCAAGGACCACTTGGTGATTGTCGGCAAGGGCCTCACCTTCGATACCGGCGGACTCTGCCTGAAACCGCCTAAATCCATGCCCGAAATGATCAGCGACATGAGCGGTGCAGCGACCGCGCTCGCCGCGATTCAGGCCATTGCAACACTCAAGCTCCCTATTCGCGTGAGCGCCGTCTGCTGCCTCGCCGAAAATGCCATCGGTAACAAGTCCGTGCTGCCGGGCGACATCTTTACCGCCAAGAACGGCAAGACCGTCATGGTCGACAACACCGACGCCGAAGGCCGCCTGGTCCTCTCCGACGGACTTGCCGAAGCGGGCCTTATCGGGGCAACGCACATCGTGGACCTCGCCACCCTTACGGGCGCCATGGTCCGCGCCCTCGGCTACGCCGTCACGGGATTCTTCAGCAACGATGACGACCTTGGCCTCAAGGTGATCAACTGCGGCGAAGCCTGCTGCGAAAAGTTCTGGAGCATGCCGCTCGAAGAAGAATACGCCGACGCGCTCAAGGATCACTTCGCCGACCTCAAGAATACAGGCAGCGACGCAGGTGCCATTTCTGCGGCCCTCTTCCTCCAGGAATTCGTGCCCGAAAACACCGCCTGGACGCACTGGGATATTGCAGGCACCGCATTCGTCGACAAGAAGTGGAAATACACCGAATACGGCGCGACTGGATTCGGCGTGCAGACACTGATTCAACTTGCCCGCGAATTTAGCGCAGCCGAGTAAATTTCTATCTTTGAGACTGTATGAAGAACGTCGATACTATTGCAGTTTTGGACTTTGGCGGGCAGTACGCCCACCTGATTGCTAACCGCGTGCGCCGCCTGGGCGTGTTTACCGAAATCCACTCCCCCGCCGCTCCCGTCAGCGAGCTCGAAGGCGTGAAGGGAATCATCTACAGTGGCGGCCCCTCCAGCGTGTACGCGGCCGACGCCCCGGAATACAATCCCGAAATTTTGGACCTCCCGGTGCCGAAGCTCGGCATCTGCTACGGTCACCAGCTCATCGCCCAGCAGCTGGGCGGTCACGTGGAACCGGGCAAGGTCAAGGAATACGGCATCGCCGACCTTATCGTGGGCGACGAAAACTGTCCGATTCTGAAGGGACTCCCGAAGGCTAGCCCCATGTGGATGAGCCACGGCGACCAGGTGACGAAGCTCCCCGAAGGCTACAAGATTGTAGCGAGCACCAAGGACTGCGAAATCGCAGCCGTCGCATTCGATAGCGACAAGCCCGAACGCCAGATTTTCGGCATCCAGTTTCACCCCGAAGTCACCCACAGCAAGTTCGGCATGAAGTTGCTCGAAAACTTCGTGGACTTCACGGGCGCAAAGAAGACCTGGAACATGAAGAGCTACCTGCCGCTCATCACGGAACGCATCAAGGAACAGGTCAAGGACCGCAAGGTTTTCTTGCTCGTGAGTGGCGGCGTGGATTCCACCGTGGCATTCGTGCTCTTGAACCGCGTGCTCGGGCCGGAAAAAGTCCTCGGCCTGCACGTGGATAACGGCATGATGCGCCTCGGCGAATCCCAAAAGATTATGGAATTCTTGAAGGCCGAGGGAATGAACAACCTCAAGGTCCGTGACGCCAGCGAACACTTCCTCGCGAAGCTCAAGGGCGTGACTGCGCCGGAAACCAAGCGTGGAATCATCGGTAAGGAATTCTTGACGGTGAAGGACGAGGAAATGGCGAAGCTCAACCTCGATCCGAACCAGTGGATGATGGCGCAGGGCACCATCTACCCCGACACCATCGAAAGCGGCGGCACCAAGAACGCCGACAAGATCAAGACGCACCACAACCGCGTGCAGGAAGTCCTGGACCTCATGGAAAAGGGCCTCGTGCTGGAACCCCTCGCCGACCTGTACAAGGACGAAGTCCGTGCGCTCGGCGAAGAACTTGGCATTCCGCACAACCTCGTGTGGCGTCACCCGTTCCCAGGTCCGGGTCTCGGCGTTCGCCTGCTCTGCAGCGAAGGCAAGCTCACGAGTGATATGGTGAAGTTCGAAGACGTTCGTGACACATCAGGCCAGTCCCTCGCCGACTACCTGAAGGCGAACCACATTGCAGGCCGCCTGCTCCCGATCAAGAGCGTGGGCGTGCAGGGCGACGGCCGTACTTATGCGCAGCCGTTCCTCATCACCACGACCGGCCTCAGCTGGAAGGATTGCGAAAAGTTCTCCACCGAACTTGCGAACCGCTTCAAGGCAATCAACCGCGTGATTTACCAGATTGGTTCTGTTGCAGACGAAGATCCGAAGCTTGTGGAACAGTACGCCACCCGCGAAAACTTCGACACGCTCCGCAAGTTCGACAACATCTGTACTGAATTTTTGCAGGCAAATGACCTGTACGAAAAGATTTGGCAGATGCCCGTGGTGCTCGTCCCGCTCCGCACGGCTAACAAGCCCTGCATCGTGATGCGCCCGGTGAATTCCACCGAAGCCATGACGGCCAACTTCGCCGAAATCGACCAGGGAATGCTGGCCGGACTCTGGCGCAAGTTCGAGGCCGAAGGCGCTGGCAGCCTGTGGTACGACGTGACGCACAAGCCTCCCGGAACCATTGAGTGGGAATAAGGCGAGA
>CACVQR010000023.1 GCA_902756345.1 Fibrobacter succinogenes
CCTGTCAGTACAGGCCGCTTGCGGCTCACGGGCCCCCTGCCCAGTAGGCGGGGGGCCTCTTCGTTTTATATGACCGCTCGCGCTATCGTAACGGTGCAACTCCGACCGGCGCTCGCTCTCGCGACCATGCCCGGTCAATACCGGGCACTTGTCGCTCACGGCCCCTTGCCGCAAACGCTCGAGGGGGCTTTTTTTATGCCCGCGGGCTGCGGTTTTTACCTATATTGTCGGTGCTTGATTTTGGGAATCGTGGAGGTATTCTTGTGAAATTTCTTATTGCGTCGTTGTTCCTTTTGGCCCTGCTCGCAGCATGTGGCGATGAATCTTCTTCTTCTGTTTCGCCGGAACCGGGCGACGATTCTTCGTCTTCTGTCATCCCCGCCTCGAGCGGGGATCTCCAATCCTCGTCTTCTCAAAAGAGTTCCGGCAAGGATAAGTCATCTTCCTCGATTGAAGAGAAATCCTCTAGTTCTGTAAGCGACAAGAATAGTAGTTCGTCGGTGGTCGAGTCGAGTAGTAGTATAGAAATTGATCCTATCTGCGTCGATGGTGATACGTCTATTAAAGATGGTTATGGACAGCGCCGATATCGTACATGTAGAAATGGACGCTGGGAAACGGATTCGTCTGCTCGTCTTGATTCTTTGGACTCTCTTGCGGCTATCGAAAAAAATAAAGAACACCCGAATATGGATAGCTTGTTTGCGGGTTACAATGGAAAATATTTTGAATTCGAAGACCCGCGCGATGGTCGCAAGTATAAGTATTTAAAATTTGAAGGCCGTTCAGAAGATTTTGATGCGTTTACGACTTTTTATGTAATGGCCGAAAATTTGAATTATGGCAAGATGATTCCTAGTGGCACGACGAAATTTGACGATAGTGTAACCGAAAAACTATGCTACGTAGACGACGAATGGTTCTGCGATAACCATTTTGGTGGACTTTACACTTGGGCCGAGGCTATGAATCTGCCCAAGGTCTGCGATTCTGTTGCTGTGGATAGTAATGACGCGTGCAAGGCAATAACAAAAGAGCGGAGTCCTATTTCTGGTGAAGGATATTTGAATGCCATTTGGCAGGGAATTTGCCCCGATGGCTGGCATATTATGAACCAGAGGGAGTGGAGATACGCCAATGGCGATATTCGTTCAAAAATTCTGTGGGAAGAGAACGCTGGACGTAATTCTGATGGCTTGGCTATTATTCCGAGTGGGAATGGATATAGCGGCATACATGAGTTTACGTACATGTGGCTTCCTGCTGAAAGTGAAGAAAAATTCGCTTATAGCATGAGTATTCTGAGTGTTGCCTATGAGACACATTCTGTGGACTGGAATAAGGATTCTTTTAAGTCTATCCGTTGCGTAATGGACGAAGATAATCCTTTGGCCAAAAACTAGTCAATTATCAAAAAAATTTTAACAATAAAATTAGGGCGTGGGGGGCAGCGGTAGGCTTCCCCTTTTTTTGTTTGGCCTGCTTCCGGGACCTTCTTTTTTACTTACAAATTAATACGGCGTGGAATATTCCAATCTGGAACTTTGACAAAATGTCCATTGCAATTTTGTATCGCATGGGTTTTTGTCTAGTGCATATTGTACTTTGATAAATGGTTGGCAAAGCAATAGGGTGCGCCCTTTGCAAAGCGAGGTGTGTTATGGAAAACAACGAAGTCAAAATCAAAAAACTCGGTCCCATTGTCGAAACAATCTGGGGCGTCCTGATTTTTATATCGGGTATTGTGCTGCTTTTTGTAGGCGGCTAGCTTAGTTTGATTTCCAGAGCGAGGGAATCGGGCTCTGGGCGTCGTAGATGTCTTCGGCGTCGCGCATGGGTTCTGACTTGCTCTTGAGCGGAAGCATGCGGTGTGCGTCCTGGTTTGCCGTCGGGTGATTCACGACGGCTTTTTTGTACCAGCGCAGAGCCAGATTGTAGATGTGCGCGCGTTCCAGGATGTTTCCGATTGCGACGTAGAGACCGGCGAATGCCGCATTGTCGCAGTCGCTGAACTTGGCGAAACGTTCGAATTCCTGTTCCCAGTATTCGATTTCTTCGTAGCAGGGCGGCACGGCCGATTCTGCCACGCTGATTTCTTCGACCATGGCTGTCGAAAGCTTGGGGTCGGACTTTACGATGTTCTGGATGGCCTCTGCAAGGCCCTTGCGGCCCGTTGCGGTCGCAATCTTGATCCAGGGGGCATAATAGCGTGCCATGCCGTAGAGGGCGTTCATGCGCTCCAGGGAATCGTTTGCGCTTGCACAGCCTGCGGCCTTTGCCTTTTTGTACCATTCGGCGGCGTGTGCATAGTCGCCGGCATTTTCGCAGCTCTGGCCGAACTGGTTTGCAAGCGTGCCGTTCTGGGTTTCTTGCAGGGCGGCACTTTCGGCAGCAGTGGTGTCGCCGATTTCGAATTCGTTTGCCTTCTGGTACATTTCGTAGCAGGCTTCAAAGCTGTTGGCCTGTCTAAAGTACTGCGCAAGGGCGAGGGCGAGTTTCTTGGTAATAGGCGGGTTTTGCACCACGTATCCGGCCCATTCCTCGACTTCGCCTGCGGGCGGCACGGTGCCGGAATCGTTGCCTGCGTTCACGGCGTCGGCATGTCCCTTGGCCTGGTTCATTTTTTCGAGAGCCTTGAGGCCTGCCGGAGTAGAGGTATCCGGGGCGGGTGCGTTCACGATAATGTCAAGGAGTGCGCGTGCAATCGAAAAGTGTCCCTGGTTCTTGGCCATGACCAGGCGGCTGTAGTAGCTGGGGATGTTCGACGGTTCCAATTGCATTATACCCTCTTGTTTTGCATGATCCTTCTGGAAGGCATAATAGAAATTTTTGTTTATTCGCAAATGAACGAAAATCGAAAAATGTCATTTTTTGGACTTTACAGAATTCTATATTGAATCGATAATTGAGATAGAACGTAACGAGGAGTTTTTGTGAAGTTTATCCATACGGCGGACTTGCATATCGGCAAGAGCGTGTGCGAGCATTCGATGCTCGACGAGCAAAGGCATATTCTGGCCGAAATCCTGAATGCGGTAGAAACTGAAAAGCCCGATGCGCTCTTGGTGGCAGGCGATGTTTACGACAAGTCGGTGCCGAGCGCCGAGGCGGTTGCCGTGCTGGATGACTTTTTGGTGCAGGTTTCTAGAACGGGTACGAAGGTGTTCGTGCTGAGCGGGAACCACGATTCCGCAGAACGTATCGCCTTTGGCGGGCGGCTGATGGAGACCCGAGGCGTGTACATGTCGCAGGTGTATTCCGGTGCCTTTACGCCTGTCACGCTCAAGGATGAATTTGGCGAGGTGGATGTGTGGATGCTCCCGTTTGTGCGTCCGGCCGCCGTGCGCGCATGCCTGTCTTACGACGAGGAACGCGACCAGGTGACCGATTACACGTCTGCCATGCGTATGGCGATTGCCCAGATGCATTTGACGCCGGGGCGGCGTAACGTGCTGCTTTCGCACCAGTTCGTGACCGGTGCCGAACGTAGCGATTCCGAAGAAAACGTGGGCGGCCTCGACAACGTGGATGCTTCGGTTTTCGAGGGTTTTGACTATGTGGCGCTCGGGCATATCCACAAACCGCAGAATGTGGCAAAGGATTCTGCCGGAGTCGCCCGTGTGCGTTACAGCGGAACGCCGCTCAAGTATTCCTTGTCGGAGGCAAACCACAAGAAGTCTTTGACGGTTATCGAGCTAGGCGTGAAGACGGAAATGGGGCTTGGTGAAAGCGCCCTTTCTGAAATTGCAGTTCGTGAAATTCCCTTGATGCCCAAGCACGATGTGCGGGAAATCCGCGGAACTTTTGCGGAACTCGT
This sequence comes from Fibrobacter succinogenes, assembly GCA_902756345.1. Taxonomy (GTDB): domain Bacteria; phylum Fibrobacterota; class Fibrobacteria; order Fibrobacterales; family Fibrobacteraceae; genus Fibrobacter. Next base: position 3,818 of record CACVQR010000023.1, read on the forward strand.
GTCGCCGGATTTCCAGCGAAAGCAACTGGCCGACGGGTTCAAGCTGGACGATTACGTTTACGTGAAGCTCACGGATGAAAACGACGTGCCTGACGCCGCCTTGAAGCTGCGCGGCATTTACCCGAACCTGATGATGCTCGATTACGACAACGAGCGTACCCGCAATCAAAAGATTACGGTTGGCGAGGGCAAGGTGGAACAGAAAACTCCGATGGAGCTTTTCTCGGAATTCTTTACAGACATGACCAAGCGCGAAATGAACGAAGAAGAATGCGAATTCGTGCGCGATATGATCGATGGTATCTGGGAGGCTAAATGAGACCGACTAAACTGATTATTTCGGCTTTTGGCCCTTACGCAGAACGCACGCTTATCGATATGGACAAGCTCGGTGCGAGCGGGCTTTACCTGATTTCGGGCGATACCGGTGCCGGAAAGACGACAATCTTCGATGCGATTACGTATGCCCTGTTTGGGCGGGCGAGCGGCGACAGCCGCGACGATTCCAAGCTGTTCCGCTGCCTGAACGCAAAGCCCGAAACGAAGACCGAAGTGGATTTGACATTCGTGTATGCGGGAAAGGAATACCGCATTGTGCGCAATCCCGAATACATGCGCCCGAAATCCCGCGGCGAAGGTTTTACGAAAGAAGCGGCTTCTGTCACGTTCTATTATCCTGAATCTAGTGGCAAGCAGGGGCCCGCGAGCCGTTCTGTGAGTAAAGAAAAGGATGTTGCCGCCGCAGTGCAAGAAATCATCGGGATTGATCGCGACCAGTTTACCAAAATCGCGATGATCGCCCAGGGCGATTTCATGAAGGTGTTGCTTTCGTCGACTGATGAACGCAAAAAGATTTTCCGCAAGATTTTCAAGACGGACAAGTTTAACGCCCTGCAAGATGAACTCAAGAAGCGGGCAAACGAAATGGATCGGCAGTGCAGCGACAGCGAATCGACTGCATGCACGATGATTGCACAAATCCAGTGTGGCGAAAATTCGGCCCAGGCAGACGCCTTGGAGCAGAAAAAAAATTTGGCGGCCCAGAGGCAGATTGCGGACTGGCAGGGCGTTTGCGATATGACACAGGCTATTCTTGACGAAGACAATCTGTCGCTCAAAAAAGTCCAGGCCGAACTTGAAGAAAGCGCCAAAAAACTTGCCGACATGGACAAGGAACTTGGCCGCGCACAGAATGTTCAAAAGACGCGCGATGCGCTCAAGAAGGCAAGTGACGAACTGGAAAGGATTCTGCCTTCGCTTGCTCCGCTGAAAGAAGCGAAGTTTGCTGCCGAAAGCAAGCAACCCGAACGTGACAGCTTGCAAGAAAGCATTACGACGCTCAGGAATTCATTGCCGGAATACGACAAGCTGGAATTGTTCCGCGGCGATGCACTGAAAAAGGAAGGTGCTGTCAAGGAAACTGGATTAAAGCTGCAGAAGAATCGCCTGCTCGTAGACGATACCAGGGCGATTATTACGGATTTTGAAAGGGAAGTGTCGGAACTTGGCGATGTGGGCGCAAGGAAGCAGGAATTGGTTGCTCAGCTCGATAAGCTTTCGGGTAGGCAAGATGACTTGGTGAAGGTGGGCAAAAACGTCAAGGAATTGTCTACGCTGAACGATGCGTTCGAGAGAGCGAAAAAAGCGTATCTTGCTGGCGATGCTGACTACCAGAAAATCAGTGACGATTACGAGGCGAAAAACCGGGCCTTCTTGAACGAGCAGGCCGGAATCATAGCAGAGACTTTGGTGGATGACAAACCCTGCCCTGTGTGCGGTTCTACGCATCACCCGCATAAGGCCTGCAAGTCGCTGGAGGCTCCGAGCCAGGCGGAATTGGAAAGGCTCAAGAAGGCCGTTTCGACAGCGGAAGCGGATCGCAACGAAAAGAGTGCGGCAGCTTCGCAGGCAAAGGGAAAGTTCGAGGAAAAACGGTCGGCGGTGCAGTCGCTGGTACAGGAACTTTTTGGAGAATGTACTCTGGAAGAAGCCCGCGAGCGCGGCAATACGGAGTATGCCGAGAATCGCGACAAGATGGCTGCGCTGACATTAGCGGTTGCCAAGGAAGAAGAGCGTGAAAAGCGGAAGACTTTCCTGGAAAAGAATATTCCCGAAAAGCGTGCGGAATTGGAAAAGTTACAATCGGCTGTAACGGATCAGGAAAAAGAAATCTCGGGCTTGAAGGCCGAACTGGTTTCGTGCAGGAATGCCATCGAGGAATTGTTGAAGAAACTCGCCTTCGAAAGCAAGGCCGCGGCCGAGAAGCAGATTCGCGAAACGCAGATTGCGCTCGACAGCTCCAGGCGCGAACTGGAAAAAGCGACGGCCGACTATACTGAATGCGAATCGCGCGTGAATGAATTGAATGCGGGCAAGAATGCGCTTGCCAAGCAACTGGAAGGCGCTCCGGAGTATGACCTTGCTGCATTGCAGGCGGGCCGCAATCAGGCCGCCGAGGCGCACAATGCGCTTGCGCATTCGCAGAACGAAGTTTCTGCCCGTCTTGCGGGTAACAAGAGCGCGCTCGAACAAATCGGCAAGACGGTCGGTGCGCTCGGCGAGCAGCTTCGCAAGCGCGCCTGGATCAGGAATCTGTCCGATACCGCAAACGGCGGACTTTCGGGCTCAAGCAAGGTGATGCTCGAAACCTACGTGCAGGCATCTTACTTTGACCGCATCGTGAGTCGGGCAAATATCCGTTTTCGCCTTCTTTCGAACGGCCAGTACGAACTGGTTCGCCGCAAGGATGCTTCCAATAACAGGAGCCAAAGCGGGCTTGACTTGAACGTGCTTGACCATTCGAGCGGCAAGGAGCGTGAAGTGAAAACGCTTAGCGGCGGCGAAAGCTTTTTGGCGTCGCTTTCGCTTGCCTTGGGCCTTGCCGACGAGGTGCAGAGTTCTGCCGGCGGAATCCAGCTCGACACGATGTTTGTGGACGAAGGTTTCGGCTCTCTTGATGATGAAAGCTTGAAACTCGCTATCAATACGCTACAAAGCCTTGCCGGCGAAAATCGCCTGGTCGGAATCATTAGCCATGTGAATGAGCTCGAACACAAGATTGATAAAATCGTCCGCGTCAAGAAAGACGAAAATAAAATCAGTCGCGTGACGATTGAAGTGTAATTTGAATTCCGGATTATCAAAAAAGTGGCTCGCTTTTCGCGAACCACTTTTAATTTGTTTACAACCCGTTCAATCCTTAGTCGGCAAGGCGGAGCGGCATCAGCAAGAAGCTGAAGCCCATGTCGTCACCAACCGGTTCGATGATGCAGGCGCCAATCGGGGTGTTCATCTTGAGCACCACTTCTTCGCTCTTGCACATGCCGAGGATTTCGTAGAAGTAACGGCCGTCAAAGCCGATGCTGAAGCTGCCTTCGCCATTATGGGTCACGGCCAAAGCTTCGCGGGTTTCGCCACCGACATCCGGGTCGGTAGCGGAAAGTTCCATGTTGTTGCCGTCCATCTGGAAACGGATCTGGTGCGTACGCGGGTTGGCCATCGGCAAGATACAATGGACTTTGTCCAACAGTTCGGTTGCGTTAGCCTGAACGGTGCGTTCGAAATTCTGCGGAATCACGGCGCGGTAGTTCGGATACGGGCCTTCGATAAGCTTGGAGATAATCTGCGTTGCGCCGATGCGGAACAGCACGTGGGTTTCGGTGGTGCAGATTTCGACGGAGTCTTCGTTCTTGGCGAGGCGGAGCACGAGCTGGAGCACCTTCGGGAGAACGATCACGCCGGATTCGAGGTTTGCACCTTCCTGTTCGATGCTTGCGCGGCCCATGCGGTGACCGTCGGTAGCGACCATGGAAATCTTGCCGTCCTTGGCTTCCATGAACACGCCGTTCAGGTTCTGGCGGGTGTTATCGGTAGAGACGGCAAATGCGGTCTTTTCGACCAGGAATGCAAGTTCGCTGGCGGCAAGCGTAAGGGTGTTGCCTTCGACTTCGGGGAACGGAGGGAAGTCGCTGGCATCGAAACTCGTAATGGAGGCCTGGCCCTTTTCGCTCCACTTGATGCGGGTCAAGTGATCCTGCACGTCGATGCTCACGTTTTCGCAGCTAGGCACGAGGGCCTTCACGAGGTCGGAGAACTTGCGAGCGTTGATCAAGGCTTCGCCGTCACGTTCGCCTTCGACTTCTAGCTTAATCCTCACACCGAGGTTCAAGTCGGTAGCGCAAATTTCGAGAGTGTTGCCTTCGAGACGCAGCGAGTAGTCGTTGAGGATCTGCAGGGTGGACTTATTGGGGATGGCGCTGATAGCAATCTGGAGCGCTTCCTGCAATACGGATTTCTTGATATTGAACTTCATTTATGCGCCTCTTTGGATAAGCATGGTTCCGACGAAGAAGATAACGGCAAGAGCGCCAAGGACTGCAATAATCTTCGGGTCCAGGGCATTGGCCTTTTTGGGTGTAAATTGCTTCGCATTTTGCTTTGCGCGTCTACGATCGCTACGACTCATAGATATTCTCCATTTTTTATACGCGTAAAAAACTAATTTTTTTACGGACAAAAGGAATTAAGCATGGCTGAAAAAACGCTAAATAAGTTAAAAAATACGGCATTGAATTATGCGTCCACCGCCCTTTTAAGGGTGGAACTGGCTGCCGAGGAATCTAAGCTCAAAAAACACTTCCAGGCTCTTGGACAAAAGCTCCACGGGGCCGTTCGCGATGACCTTTTGAATACCATCAAGGACGATCCGTCGGTCGTCGAAATCCTGGGCACGATTGAAGAAGAAAAGCGCGTCATTGAATCCTTGCGCAACCGAATCGATAATACAGGGTCTGAACGTGAAGAAGCTTGAGGTCCATGTATTCCCGACCAAGACCACGTCGGGTAAAAGTTACGAGTTCTCGCTGATTGGAGCCATTGTTGCCGTAGTGGGCGTGGTGGCCGCCATCTTGGGATTTATTCTCTTTTCGCCGGGCCAGATTTTAGACAACGTAACAAGTGGGAATATCACCAACGTCTATAAGCAAAACGCGGCCATTAAAAAGGAACTCAAGGAAATCCGCGCCTCGGTCGACGAATCTATTTTGAAAGCCGAGGAAACCCGCGTGCTCCGCGACAGCGCCTTGATGGTGGGCGGCCTTGGCTTTGTGCTCGAAAGTGTCTCCGCGATGGATGATTCGATTTTGCAAAAGCGCAAGAGCGTGAACGAAGTGGAAATGACGTTCAAGAAATTCCTGGCGGCCCTGGAAAGCGATTCCGCGGCGGCCGAAAAGATTCCCGTGCTGCACCCGATGCGCAACAACCATGCCGTCAAGAAGCGTTTCGAGATCGTTTACGACCCCTTTACCGACAGCGAACTGCCGCACAGGGGCATTGACTACGTGGCAGCCGAAGGCGATACCGTATTTGCGACCGGTGCAGGCTCCGTGAGCGAAGTCCGCAAGCATCGCGGATTCGGCCTTGCTGTAAAAATTGACCATGGCCACGATGTGCGCACCTTTTACGCCCACTTGGGTCAGGCCTTGGTAAAGCAGGGCGAACACGTTCATCGTGGGCAGCCCATCGCCTTGATTGGCGAAAGCGGCACGCAGTCAAGCATTGGCCTGCATTACGAAGTCCGCATCGATGGCATTTCCATCAATCCGGAAAGTTTCTACTTAACGAGATAGCGTCAGTCGGCGAAACGGTTTAAACCGTTTTCGTGGTAGAATTCCACATCCGAAAGCACTTGGTCGACCCAGCTCTTGGTAAGGGGCGACTTGCTCCAGTTTTCGGGCTTGGAATTGATTTCGGGATCCGGGTAGAACGTAGCCACGGCGTTTTCTTGGCTCACGCCCACCTGAAACATTTTGCCCAAGCGTTCCGCCCCGATAAAGATCTGTTCGATTCCTTCGCCTTCCTTGAGCGAAAGAATGCCCCTGGAATCCTTGCGACCGCGGTAGCTAAAGTTGAAATTCGAGACATGCTGTATCAGCGACATCAATAGGGCCGGATCCAGGTGGTGGATTTGCGCGGCCTCCATCACGGGAAGCGCCGTGAGCTGTTCGGTATCCCAAGGTTCGCCGTCGTAGGTCACGACGAGCGTGTGGCTTGAACCTTCGCTCACGATTTGCATCTTATAGCGCTTGCCCAACTTTTTCTGCAAAAGCCTGTTGAGCCGAATGCCCCTGTTCTTGAATTGCCTGTAGCCACTCATGGTGAAATAGAGCGTGTCGTCCAGGCGAGTTACAATAGGGGTAGTGGGCTTTTCCACAATCTCGTTGTAGGCGCCAACTATTAGCGGGAGCACGTAGGCAAGTTCCGGTTCCGGGTGCTGCATATTGCAATCGTTATCGACCTTGAGTGCCCCCACCGAATCCAGTTTCATGACAGCGACAGCCGCATAATCTTCGAACAGGCTCCTTTCACTGATCCGCGTTTCGACGGATTCAGGAATCATAAGATACGTGACGACAATAGCGGCCACTAGCGCTACACTTGCAATAATGGTACGCCAGACCCTGGGGGCTTTGAAAATCAATTTAAGCCAACTGCGTACCCTGGGACTTCTCCCAAGGTAAACAGCCAGAAAGGCGAAAATGATTGTCCACAGGATAACGAATATCACGCCTTACATTATAGCAAAGCGCGCAAATTCTATCTTTAGGGTATGCTGGATCCCTTGAAGAATATCGTGGTCATTGGTGACCGAATCTTGATTAAGCCCCTCGAAGCATCGAACAAGACCGGGAGCGGACTCTATCTGCCCCCGAGCGTTCGCGAACACGACGCCGTGCATACGGGTATAGTGGTCAAGGTAGGGCCGGGGTATCCGCTGCCTGTGACGCAGGACAGCGATGCCGTATTCCGCGGGGAATCTCCCGACGAAGTCAAGTACTTGCCGCTGCAGGTAAAAGAAGGCGACGAGGCCCTGTACCTGCATGCCAACGGTCATGAGATTGAAGTGGCGGGCGAACGCTATGTCATTATTTCGCAGAACGCCGTGCTCATGGTCATGCGTCAAGACGTCCCCGACGACGTCTCCGGAATAGAAAATCTTTAAACATCATAATTAATGTAATAGAGCCAAACGGTCATTGTGAGTAACAAAGCCCCTGTTATTAAACAGGGGCGGTTACGAGAGCGAGGCGATATCACATTTTATTTTATGAGGCAGAGCCGAGCGGTCTTTATAATTTCCACTTGTCCTTCGCGGCTTCGAGTTCGGCGCTGATTTTTTCCCAGTCTTCGTAGAGCTGGTCGACTTTCTTCTTGTTGTCGTCCATGTCCTTTGCGATTGCGGTGATGGCGGCTCCATCGCCGGTTTCGGAGGCGGTAACGAGCTTGGCTTCGAGTTCGCCGCCCAAGGCTTCGGCTTTTGCGATGTCTTCTTCGAGTTTGGCAAGCTTCTTTTCGAGCGGCTTGATAATCTTGCTGCGTTCGGCGATGTAGTCGGCGCGGGCCTTGCGGTCTTCCTTGGCGCGCGGGGCACTGGTGGGTGCATCCGTCTTCACGTCGATGTTTGAAACCTTGATGTTTGCGGATTCAGAACCGCCAGGCTTCTTTTCGCTCGCCCAGCCAACCTTTTCGAGGAAGTCGGCGTAGGTGCCTTCGAACACGCGGCACTTGCCGCCGTCGAATACAACGAGCCTTGTGGCGAATGCGTGCAGCAGTTCTTCGTCATGGGTCACCACCATCGCGGTACCTTCGTAATCTTCGAGGGCGTCGATCAGGCTTTCGATGGATTCCATGTCCAAGTGGTTCGTCGGTTCGTCAAGCAGCAACATATTGCAGGGAGTTGCCAAAATCTTTCCGAGGAGCACGCGGCTACGTTCGCCACCGCTCAAGACTTTCACCTTCTTTAACGCGGCATCGCCGCTGAACATCATGAGGCCTGCAAGTCCGCGGGCGCGGCTCTTCTGCGAAACTTCGACGATGGCCGAGGCGATTTCTTCTTCGACGGTGTTGTCCAAATTCAGGCGGTTGATATTCGTCTGTCCGAAATAGTTAATCTGCACGTTCGGATTCGGAGCGATTTCGCCCGCGACAGGTTTGAGCTCGTTTGCAATCAGGTTCAGGAGCGTCGTTTTACCGCGTCCGTTCGGGCCAATAATTGCGATGCGGTCGCCCTTGAAGACTTCCATGGTGAGGTCGGTAATGAGCTCCGGGCCGTTCGGGTAGGCAAAAGTCAGACCCTTGATCTGCAGCATGCGCTTGCCGGGGAAACCTGCCTCGGTAAAGCTGAAATCCAGGTTGCGTTCGTGGGTGAGGCGCTCGCCGGTGGCAAGCTTTGCCGCCGCCTTGATTTTGGACTGCACCATGGCGGCTTTTGCGGCCTTGTAGCGGAAACGTTCGATGACCTGTTCCAGCTGCGCCTTCTTTTTCGCCTCGTTTTCCTGCGTGCGCTGGGCGACTTCTTCTTCTTCGGCAATGGTTTCGCGGAGCTTTTCTACCGTACCCTTGACCTTGCGCATCTTGTGGCGATGAATGCCTACCGTGTGCGTGCAGACTTCGTCCATAAAGTGATGGTCGTGGGTAATCAAGAGCACTTCGCCCTTCCAGCTGCGCAAGAATCGGCTGAGCCAACGCATCGACACGATGTCCAGGTAGTTGGTCGGTTCATCAAGCAACAGCATATCGGGTTCGCTCGCCAAGACCTTCGCCAGGTTCAGGCGAATCTGGAAACCGCCCGAAAGGAGCGAGGGGCTCTTGTGCATGGATTCTTCGTCGAAACCCAGACCGAACAGAATCGCTTCGACCTTGTGTTCCTCGATCCAGCCGTCTTCATTGGGCTTTAACACGCTGCAGGCTTCTTCGTGAACCGTGGCGTGCGTAAAGTTCAGGTGTTGCTGCAGGTAACCCAGCGTGTATTTCTTGGGAATGTCGATGGAGCCTCCATCGATGCATTCCTGGCCGAGAATCATCTTGAAAAGGGTCGACTTACCGCAGCCGTTGCGGCCCACGAGGCCCACGCGTTCATGGTCGCCTACAAGCATGCTGGCGCCGTCAAGCAGCACCTGTTCACCAAAAGACTTCGAAATGTTCTGAATCTGAATCACGGGGATAAAAGATAGAAATATAGTAGGCAGTAGACAGTAGGCGGTAGGGAGTAGAACGAAGGTTGCTCATGGTTAAGAGGGAGGGCGCTTGCCAAATTCCTTTCAGAATTATATTTTCAGATAAAGAGCGGGGTTTCCCGCAAAAAAGGAGTTTGATGATGACCAAGAAATTCTATTCGATTGCAGTGCCATGCGCGTTTGCCATGGCATTCGGCCTTTCCGCCTGTTCCGACGATTCTTCCTCGGGTGCAGACGCCAATATCGATACCGGCGACGAAATCAATATCCCCGTTTCGGACAAAGTGTCGAGTGCCACGGACAAGAGTGTTTCCAGTTCCTCGAAAATCGACACGCTTAGGGTAGAAGCGTATGATTCCGAGGAATCCGGCTCTTCTGCAGACGCCGAGTCGAGTTCTTCTGCATCGAAGGAAAAGTCTTCTTCTTCCGAGAAGGTAAAAGATGTGTCGAGCTCTTCGGCTGCGGCTTCTTCCGCTTCGGATAATGCGTTTATAAACGAAGGCTGGCGCGACGACTGCCTCGCCAAAATCAACGAGTACCGCGCTACCGAAAACTTGAAACCGCTCACGCTCGCGGCACAAGAAAAGCAGACTTGTGCCGACAAGCAGTCCGCCGACGATCTTGCCTCGAACAAGGCTCACGGTCACTTCGGCGATTGCGGTGAATTCGCGCAGAACAGCGGGCCGAATTTCAGCGCTAGCTGGCAGAAGAACGCCACTGCCGTTGCCGAATACTACCTCAAGATGATGTGGGAAGAAGAAAAGGCGCTTGTTACAAGTGGCGAGCGCGATCCGAACAAGAGCGAGGATTACCCCTACATCGGCCACTACCTGAATATGAAAAACACAAGCTACACCAAGGTCGCTTGCGGAATCACCCTTTCTGAAGATGGCAAAACAGGCTGGTTTAACGTAGACTTCTTCTAGGGGTTTTTCTTCGGGCGGATTTTTCCCGATTTTAGTTTCTTGACATATTCCAGGCCCTTTGCGTGATCGGCGGCAAGGGCCATTTTTTGTTTCTTGAGGAGGTCGATATAGAGGTTCGCGCCTTCGTTAAGGTCTACCCCTGCTGCATCGAGCATATTGAAGAATAGCATGATCGAGGGAATCCCGTCGCCTTTTCCGAGCCGTCTTATGTATTCTCTGGAAACATCGCAGAAGAAGGATATGTTTTTCTGGGTAGTCTTCGTCCTCAAAAATGCAATAAGCTCTTTTATGGCATTTTTGTGGACATTTTCATCGAACATATTTCAATTGTAAAAACGGAACTACGAAAAACGTGCCAACGATAGTTGGCATTATCAAATAAAAAAAGCTTTATATGAAAAATTTATGTTTGCCCGTGGGCGCAATAAATTATATTGCCTCATTGTATGAGATTGTGTAGTATCGTCCTTTTTTCAGTTTTGGCCCTTTTTGCAAAGGATATTACGTGGGAAACCGATAAATTCCTCGGTGAACCCTTCAAAATGCATGAATTTGAGGCGGAGAACTTTCATGCAACGCTTGTCGGTTACCCATTCGATTCGGCAAAAGATTCTGTTTCATCACGCGTTCCAAAAGCTGCTGTTCTTTACATACACGGGTTTAACGATTATTTTTTCCAACAGGAACTCGCCCAACAGGTAGATTCCGCGGGCTATTCTTTTTTTGCAATCGATTTGCACAAGTATGGCCGTTCGTATCGCTCGGGCGAGACGATTGGGGAACTTCGCGACATTTCGGAATACTATGCCGAAATCGACTCCGCAATCTCCATGATTCGCGAAGCCGAGGGTGATTCTGTTCCGTTTGTGTTAATGGGGCATAGCACCGGCGGGCTTATCGCATGTCTGTATGCCGCGGACAGGCGAAATGGCGAGGGCATCGCTGCCGTTGTCCTGAATAGTCCGTTTCTCGAAATGAACTATGTTTGGCCTGTACGTCGTTTAGCCGTTCCCGTGCTTTCCGCATTGGGGGGCGTGTTTCCGGATATCGGTATTCCGCGTAGTGAAAACCTGAACTACGACAAGAGTCTGCACAAGTCCGAGGGCGGAGAATGGGATTACGACCACAATCTTAAAGTCCCGGGTAGCCTGCCAATCGATTTGGGCTGGCTCCATGCGATCCACCAGGGGCATGTCCGTATCCAACAGGGTTTACACCTCATGCCTCCAGTTTTGGTGATGCATAGCGGTTGCAGTTACCGCGACGACGACTGGAGCGAGGAATATACCTACTGCGACGGCGTGCTGGATGTGGAACATATCCATGAATACGGGGCGAACCTTGGCCCGAATGTGAAGCTCGAACAAATTGAGGGCGGCCTTCATGACCTTATTCTTTCGCATAAACCAGTCCGTGACACCGTTTATCAAAAGATGTTTGATTTCTTGGATAAGAACGTGAAATAAAAGACGCCAGGCTTATTCAGCCCGTCTGCCTTTTACATCCACTTTATGACGTAGCTTGCGCAGTTTCGGCTGCGCCGCGTTTTTATTGCCCTTGGCGATGCCTGTTGACCCGCCCAAGTCAGTCACTTCGATTTCTTCGCTTACTAGCCAGGAATCGTTGTCGTTTTCGACCTTGACGAGAGCCTTGTACTTGCCTTTTTCGCTGAGCGAAAGCTGTTCCTTGTTGGCGCCTTCGATCATCTTGCCGTCCCTGTACCAGCGGATACCGTAATGCGTGCCATTTACCTGCAATGCCGACGTGTTCTGGGTTAAAGTCGGCTTTGCCATGGTAATATACTTGTTCACGATTTTGGCGAGTTCCTGGGCGCCTTTGGTGTTAGGATGGACGCTATCGGCAAGGAACCAGTCCGGAGTCTTGAAAAGCGTATGCAAGTCGATGATATTCACGCCTTTTTCTATCGCGGTTTCCTTGATGAGCGGATTGATATACTTGACAATCGAGGTATCCATGATGCCCCATTCCACGTTGTTGGAATAAGGCTGCAGCGTGGCATAGATTTCGGGACTTGTGGGCAGGTGGGCAAAGGTGTCGAGCAGGTCCTCGTAAGAGGGCTTCAACATGTCCACCGTGACATTGTAGTAGGTAAAGTAGAATAGCTTGCTGTCATTGGTGCCAAGCTCGATCACCACGATATCGGCGGGGAAGGCTAGCGCTTCCTTGATTTTTCCCTGTACCCAGTAAGATTCACCACTCTCCTTGTAGAACATCTTTCCCGATGTCCCGAAGTTTGCGACGGAATCGCCCGGCTGCATCAGGTCTTGCAAGTGGTCGGGGTATTTCTTTACGCCCCAGTCAATGCCGTAGCCCTCGGTAATGCTGTTGCCGACGCAGGCAACATTGGCGGCAATCGTGCCAGATGCAGCCAAGGATACAGCCAAAGATATGACTTTTAATTTTCCAAACATCCGAAAACACTCCTTTATGCTTTAAATATAAAAAAGCCCGTCGGCAAAAGCCAACGGGTGTTTCTCTCAGCTTAAGAAAAAATTAGTACTTGCTCTTAAGAACTTCGGGGCATTCCACTTCAGTGTAGTTGTGGGTCGGATTGCCTGCTGCTTCCATAAAGTTAGCAAGGAAGAGGCAGCCCTCCTTGGCCTGCGTGTCGCTACCGAAGGACGAATTGCACTTTTTCACAAGGCATTCCTTGCGCTTGTTGGTGACATCGCCTGCAGTACCGGCTTCTTTTTCGCAATCGGTCAAAAGTCCGCCGTATTGGGCGCCCTGAGATCCCCAGTTGTAGCCGGAGGTACCATTGTAAAGGCCAACGCCGCCGCCCGGAATCATCACGTCGAACTGGCCCTGGTTCACGTCGGCACCGATGTTTGTGACCATGACGATGAGCTTCTTGCCTTCGAGTTTCTTATGGTTGCCCTTGGTTTCGTACTTGCCCTTGCCGGTAAAGGTAAGCTGGAAGCACTTGCCGCACTGGCCACCGTTAGATGCAGGAACTGCTGCAAAGGCGAAACCGATGTTGTCGCAACCGTCAATCGTGAACGGAATCTGGCTTGTGCAGGTAGCGGCGCCACCACCGCTACAGACACTCTGTTCGTCGTAATTCGTGCTAGCCGTTTTGCCGTCTCTGCTGCACTGCTTTGCAGGGCCTGCGCTACCTGCGTTGTTCTTCCAGGAACAGCTCGGTTTGCAACCGTCCCAATAGCGGCTTGCAAAGCCGGAACCGCTTGCGCCACCCTTAGTCTTGATGGTCGGGCAACCCGTTGTGACAACCTGTTTACTGCTGGAGGAAACCGGCTGGACGCTAGAGGAGGATTTTGCCTGCTGGCTGGAGCTGGACTTTGCCTGCTGACTAGAAGAGGATTTGGCCTGCTGGGAGCTGGAAGATTTCTGCTGTTGCTGGCTGCTGGAAGACTTGGACGTGCTTCCGCTACCGGCCTTGGTCACGGTAATCTTGAATTCGTAATCCTTGCCTTCGACCTTGAAGAATTCGCTCACTTCGCCGACTTCAAAGTATTCGGGCACGGTGATTGCCTTGACGGTATAGGTGCCGTTGCTGTAGCTGGTTTCGAGGAAGTAGGCGTTCCAGGAGAGGCGAGTCGGTTCGTTGGAAAGACCGCTGAACTTGATTTCGCTTGTAGATGCCTTCTGGGCGACCGTCTGGGTCAGGCTACCGGTAATCGTGACCTTGCCGTCGGTAATGGGGGTCTGGGTGGCCGAAGAAGTCGCAACCTGCTTTTCTTCAGAGGAGGAGCTCTTGTCGTTGTTTGCGGCCGTTTCGCTACTGGTCGGAGTGGTTCCAGTGCTGCTCGAAGAAACCGTCGGAGTCACGTCTGCAGACGAGGCCGGGGTTTCGATGGCTGCGGAAGAAGACGGCGGCAAGGCCATGGAGGCTGTTGCGCGGGTAACGACAGTGAGGTTATCCAGGGCGATGTTGTTCAAGATGATGGTAGAACCGTCGGCGGCAATCATGTTGCCGGTCGTATAGTTTTCATCGGTAAATACGAATGTCGCGACCGGATTTCCCTTGAGGTCCGTCACGATACCTGCGGGGTAGATGAGGTAGGGCTGGTCGGCGTTGATGAGCCAACAGGGATCGTCTGCCGGCACGGCACTTGGATCGTTTTCCGAAGGTTGATTAGCGTTGGGATCGAGGTTGCTGATGACGTCAGTAGCATCATCGGTGCAGTTCACGAATGCCAGAACGGATCCCAGGATCAGAGCGGACTTCAGGAATTGGTATTTCATAAGTGTCCTCAAATAAAACTAATGAGACTTTCATTTGAAAGTCCTTCCAATTCCATCCGACGCAAAAGATAGTTTAATTGTCAAGAAAATTCACGTAAAAAATTGAAAGTCAATCAATTATGCGATTTGGCTCACAAAAAAATAAGGCCCCGGCGCTTGCCGGGACCAAAAGTTTCAGCGTTTTGGCACCTATGGGATTAGTATTTCGCCTTGAGTGCCTGCGGGCATTCCACTTCCTTGTAGGTGTGGTTCGGGTTGCCTGCTGCTTCCATCCAGGTTGCCAAGAAGAGGCAGCCTTCCTTGGCTTCGGTGTCGTTTGCGAAGGCGCTGTTGCACTTCTTGGTAAGGCATTCCTTGCGTTTGGAGTATACGTCGCCGTCATAGCCGGATTCGTTTTCGCAGTCGCTGAGGAAACCCCCGTATGTCGTGGTGTTGCTCGGGATATTCCAGCCCATTTGGGCGCATCCGTTAAAGGCTCCGAATCCGCCACCCGGAATCATCACGTCAAACTGACCGCCGGCTACATCGTAGCCGATGTTCGATGCCATCACCACAAGTGTCTTGCCCTTGAGTTTCTTGTGATTTTCCTTGGTTTCGTACTTGCCTTCGCCCGTAAAGGTGAGGGCGAAGCACTTGCCGCAGGTGTTGTCGTTACCGGGAGTTGCCGCGAATGCGTAGGCCAGCTTTTCGCTCACGATAATAGGAATCTGGCTGGTGCAGGTGGCACCCTGTCCGCCTTCTTGACAGATATTTTTGGTGCTGTTGTTGTCTATGACAGTCTTTCCCCCATTGGCGCTGCAAGTCCTAGCCGTGCCGCCGTGTGCGGGTTGTGCGCAGTGGGGCATGCAGCAGTCCCAGTAGCGGGTTGCCCATCCTGGTTGTCCGCCTACACCTGCGTTGAGGTACTTGGCTTCTTCTGCAGAGGCGTTGGTATTGGTGTTCTGCGAACTGCTGGACTTTACGCTGCTCGAAGACGGGGTGACGGAGCTAGAAGATTTTACGACAGAGCTGCTTGACTTGGGCTGCTGCTGAGAAGAGGATGACTGCACGCTGTTGGAGGACTTGGCCGTACTGCTGGAGCTTTTTGCCGTAGCGGCGCCGTCAACGGTCAAGACGAAGGAGAACTTCTGGCCGCCGATAGTGATTTCTTCGGTTGCCTTGGCCTGGTCCCAGTAATCGGGGACAGAGCCTTCCAGCGTGTAGGTCTTGGCGTTCTTGTCGTAGTTTGCTTGCAAGAAATGCAGTGTCCAGCTTCTTTGCGGTTCTGATTCCACGCCGCTGAAGGTGACCTTGCTGATAGATCCGCCCTTGGCGACAGTCTGGGTCAAGTTTCCGGTTACGGTGATATTGCCTACGGTCTGCTGTGTATTCGAGTTGCTGCTCTGGCTTTGCTTTTGGCTAGACGAGGAGTTTGCGGAATTGTTCACGCTCGAAGAAATGCCCTGCTGCACATCGGCGGAAGATGTCGGCTGCACGTTAGCCGAAGACGTTCCCGGCAGATCCGTTGCAGAAGAGAGCCCCGGCAGTACGCTTGCGGAAGAGAGCGGGTCGGGGGTAGTTGTTGCATTTGCCGAAGAGGTCAGGGTGCTTGTTGTCGCCGAAGATGCGGGAATACTGGTGTTACTTGCCTTAACTTGTTCAAGCGTGGTGATTTCCAGCAAGCTTACGTCAATGTTGTCGACGATAGGAGTGCCGTCCGGGGCGGTGATGCTTCCGGTGTGGCCGTCTTCGTTGAACGTGATTGTTCCGACGACGCTGCCGTTAGCGTCGGTTACGATGCCTGCAGGATAAATCAGGAGGTCTTGTCCAATATCGAGAAGCCAAGCCACGTCATTGGGCTGGACCTGTTCGGTTCCATTATCGGCATTCAAATTGTTGTTGATTGCGTCGGTTGCTTCTTCGGAGCAATTGACAAAAGCCAAAACTGCGCTCAAGGCCAGTGCGGACTTAAGGAATCGGTTTTTCATAAACATCCTCAAACGTGTTGAAAATAAGACTTCCGTATCGAAAGTCGCTCCAATTCCATCCGACCTATAAAATAGCTTATTCAGTCCCAAAAGACACGTAAAAAAAAATAAGTCAAAAGGGGAGTTGATCTGCTGAAAAAAGCCCCGGCGGCTTGCCGGGGCTAAATGTTTCAGAATTTCACGCTAGTGGATTAGTACTTTTTCTTGAGAACTTCGGGGCATTCCACTTCCACGTAATTGTGTTCGGGGTTGCCTGCTGCGTTCATCCAAGTGGCAAGGAAGAGGCAGCCCTTCTTGGCTTCTTCGTCGTTTGCAAAGGACTTGTTGCACTTTTCGGTCAGGCAACTTGCCATTTTGCCTGCGTTGTAGTTGTGTTCCTTTTCGCAGTCGGAGAGGAGGCCGCCGTATTGCTCGCCCTGCGCGCCCCAGCCCATATTGGCGCAGCCGTTGAACATACCGACGCCGCCACCGGGGATCATGATGTCGAACTGACCCTGTTGTACATCACCACCAATGTTTGTTGTCATGATGATGAGTTTCTTGTTCTGGTTCTTGAGTTTTCTGGTGTTGCCGTTCGTGGAACTATAGTGGCCTTCGCCAGTGAAGGTCAACTGGAAGCACTTACCGCAGTCGCCACCGTTAGAGGCCGGCACTGCCGCGAATGCAAAGCCGTATTCCTCGCAGCCGTCCACCGTAAACGGAATCTGGCTTGTGCAAGCTGCGCCACCGCCGCCGGAGCAGACGCTGCCGCTACCGTTACCGATGGGGTTCTTGCCTCTGGAATCGCACACCTTGGCTTGGCCGCCATGTTCGGGCCATGAGCAGTGGGGCATACAGCAGTCCCAGTAACGGGTGGCCCAACCGCTACCGCTTGCGCCGCCACTTTTGACCTTGATAGCCGGGCATCCGCCGCTTCCGCCGTTAGAAGAGCTGCTCTTTGCAGAGGAACTGCTGGACTTGGCGGAACTCGAAGAGGACTTTGCGGCAGAGCTCGAAGATTTCGTTTTCGAAGAACTGGACGTAGAATTCGTTTTCGAGGAGCTGGAGTTGCCCGGGTTCTCGACAGAGCTAGAAGAGGTGAGGACAGGGCCTGGACCCGGGTTGTCGTTGCTCGAAGAACTTTCGACCGGCACCGGTACCGGGTTCGTGTTGGGCTGGTAAATGTTGAGGTCATTCAAGTCGACGTTGCCGACGAGGACGTTTCCTTCCAGGTCGACGATATCGCCGACAGTCGTGGGGACGCCATCGGAACCAGTCTTGAAAATCATCGAGCCGATTGCTGCTCCAGAAGCGTCCGTGACGATAACGACGCCATGCTGGTTCATGGGGTGAATCACGTAGTTCTTGTCGGCGTGCAAAACCCACGCGGCTTCGGTAATGATTGTCGGTGACAAGATTTCCAGTTCGGCAAAATTGACGTTTTGCGCAATAATGGTCCTCTGGCTGTCCAGGGCCACAATCAGGCCGGTTGCAATATCGGCAAGCGCGATCGTGTCGCCGGCTTCGTTAGTCACAAAGCCGTAGGCGTCGATAATGTAGTTGGTGTCGCCATCTCTATACAAAAAAGAGGGCTGGCTGACAATGATGGGGCGACTGCTGTTACTGTTGTTGTCGGCATTGATTACGGCGTCGTCGCCGCAATTGCAAATCAAGGCGACCGCTGCTGCAGACAGCAATAGCGTAAAAAGTTTCTTCTTCATAAAGTTCCTCATGCTCCCATAAACACTCAAGGCACAAGATAGATAAAAAAATCAAAAAACGATGTAAAATTATATAGTACAATATATTAGTGTTCCTCGGCCGTTCCGAAACGTGAGGAAAAGTTTACAGGGACGTCTGCAATGTAAATTCTTGTTAAGTAAAAATCTTTTTACAAAAAAGTTGTTGATAAATCGAGGGTCTGTCTAGCTCAAGGGTAACGCTGTGTTTAAATTGTTGATAAGTTGGAGTTTATGTAGGATTAAAATATTGAACCTTTGAAATTGGGCTAAAAACGCCATTTTCTGTAAAAAGGGGTTTGAGGCTTGCGTTGACTTCCAGAAGGCCGAAAACGGCTCGATAATGGTCAAAATCCGCGATTTTGGGCGAAAAAGCAAAAAAAAATCCTTGAAAAATTCCTTGAAATTGCTAAATTTGTTCGGCAAAATTCGCAAAGTACCGCTTCCTATGCTTTGCGAAATAACAGGAATATGCGTTTAACCCGCGCCGTTCCTAGGATTCGAAGCGATAAACCTTCTGCTGAAGAAGAGGAAAAAATGGCAAAAGAACATTTTGACAGAAGCAAGCCGCACTGCAACATCGGCACCATCGGCCACGTTGACCACGGCAAAACCACTCTGACCGCCGCAATCTGC
>CACVQR010000024.1 GCA_902756345.1 Fibrobacter succinogenes
GAGCAAGTCTCCCGCAAATTACGTACACGTAGTATTCAACAACGGCGCACACGACTCCGTGGGCGGCCAGCCGACGGTAGGTCTGAAGATTGACCTGCCTGCAGTCGCGAAGGCCGTAGGTTATCGCGATGCCCTGACTGCCGACAGCAAGGAATCCCTTGCCTCCGCCCTCGAAAAGCTCAAGGGCATGCAGGGCCCCGTGCTCCTCGAAGTCAAGGTGAAGAAGGGCAACCGCAAGGACTTGGGCCGCCCGACCACGACGCCTATCGAGAACAAGAACGCACTCATGGAGTTCCTGAGGAAGTAAGAGGCCTTTTGTCATGCAGTTGTTTCTTGTATGGTGCCAAGGATGAATTATGCATTGTACGGACATGGTAGATGTATTCTATAAGGATTGTCTGACTTTAGAAATTTAAACAGAGGCTTATCATGAAGAAAAACCTGTATGTTATCAGTGGCGCTACGGGCATGACCGGAAGCGAACTTTCGCGCCAGTTCCTGAAGGGGAACAATATTGTTATCGGTTTTGACAACTTTTTCGCCAGTTCGCTTGATTCGGTCAAGGATATCGTCGACGACGAAAACTTCATTTTCTATAACTATGATATCAATGTCCCGGAACATATGGATATCATCGCGAAGAAGGTGAAGGAACTTGCTGGCCAATACAACGGCCAATTAATATTCATCAACTGCGCTGCTGTCGTACATACCAAGCATTTCTATGAAGTCGAACACACGTTCCAGACGAACGTTGTTTCAATGAAGACGTTCCTTGAAATGGCGATTGCTCTTGGAGCAACCTCCTATGTGAACTGCTCGACGTCTGAAGTTTATTCGATGCAGTCCTGGAATGCAAACGGCGGTGTCAAGGAATCGGACTTCTTGCTGATGGCAACGGCCGAACATAGCCAGCGCACGAGCTACGCCGTAGGCAAACTCCTTACGGAATTTTTCATGAAGGATGCCGTGGATAAGGGCAAAATCAAGGGCTGTTCCATCCGCTTTGCGAATGTGTACAGCAAGCATGAACGCTTTGCCGATCACATTATCCCGCATATCATCAACAACTTGCTCGAAAAGCCTCAAGTCACGTTGCTTGAAAATTCCAAGGTTAACAAGCGTACGTTCTTGCACAATATCGACAGCTGCCGAGCAGTCATGGAACTCTTGGCGTCGCCCGAAGCCTTGGACGGGACCGTATATAATGTCGCAACCGACGAGGAAATTTCTATTGTCGATTTGACCAAGCTTATCGCAAAGAAGATGGGTATCGACAACGTGGAAATTAAGTTTGAAGGATTCCGCAAGTCCGATCCGGAACGCCGCCTGCTCAATACCGACAAGATTCGTACGCGTACCCACTGGAAGCCGGTCGTTACGCTTGACGAAGGCCTCGAAATGTGTGTGAAGAGTATCGAAAGATAACATTTTTGACGTACCCTTGAATTTATGGAGGTGATGATATGGAAATCCTGAACAAGAAATTAGCTGCTCTTAAAACAAAGATTGGCGCTAACGAACCGATTACCATCATGATTATCGGTCTCGGCAGTGTCGGAACATTCCTGCTGGACTTCTTGGTGAGTCTCCGTGACCCGCAGTTGAAAATCGTCGTTGCTGGCCGCAATGCCGCCAAGATGGAAATGGACGTGAACATCGTGCGTACTGCCGCCACGATTCGCCGTGAACTGCGCAGCACTATCGAAATCATGGATGGTTGCGACTTGAACGATGTGGATAGCATTGCCGCGACAATCAAGAAGGCGAACCCCGACTTTATCGTGAACAGTAGCCGCGTATATTCCGGCCTCAAGTACGGAAGCATCTCGTGGAGCAACCTGCGCGCTTATGGCATCTGGTCTCCGCTTTCTATCCGTTACGCAAAGAACATCATGGCTGCCTATGCCAAGGCAGGCTCTAACGCCATTACCATCAACACGTCTTATTCGGACGCCGTGATACCCTGGCTCAAGTCTGCAGGACAGACGTACTTCGACTTCGGTAGCGGTAACCTGAATCACTTGATTCCTCGCATGAAGTTCTTCATGGCTAAGCAGTACGGTATCGAAAACTTGAACGATATCGACGTGACTCTTGCCGTAAGCCATTTCCACGATGTAGTGATTTCCAAGGAAGGACATGCGGAAGGTCAGACTCTGCTCCTGAACTTCAAAAAAGACGGTAAGGAACTCGCGTTCAATCAAGATGAATTGCTGAAGGCCTGCGCAATCGCGATGCCCGTGGACCAGAAACGCAACATGATGAATGCCTCGAGTAACTTCAATATCATCGATTCCGTGTTGACGGCCCTCCGCGAAAATACGACGACGAAGGTGCATGCGCCCGGTGTGGATGGCGAAATCGGTGGTTATCCGGTCTTGATCGATGGCGCAAAATGCGAAGCTTCGTTTGACACGGCCCTGTTCAGTATGGACGACATGCGTGCGGCAAACCGCAAGTCTATTTACTGCGACGGCATCGAGAACGTGGAAAACGGTACGCTCGTCTATACCGACGAACTCGTCGCGAAGGTGGCGTTCGAGGATATCGAGAAGATGGCTGACTTTATCATCAAGAACATTATCGAACCGTTTGCTCCGAAGAAGTAATCAATTGTGGAATGTAAAATATGACCTTGTATAAAAGCAAGTTTTTTTATGATGGAAAATGACGGGTGTGCTTTATAATAAGCTGAAAAGCATGTCTAGTTCTTTTATTCTAGCCTCTAAAGAACTTTTTAACATTCTAATTGCTGTTTCATAAGATTTATTTTCGTCTCCTACGAGCCCGTATGAATATGTTATGGGCCAGAGAAGATGGTTTTGTTCATTAGATGCTTTTAGATTGGTTGATAACGAATCAATGTAATCAAATATGAATGGAAGCGTATTTTTGTAATTTTCCCATTGTAGAAGAATTTGTTTTTTGAATAAATTGTTGCTGATTAAATCTTTAAAAAAACCGTATATATTGCGAAGACCTCGTTTTGAAACAGTGAATGTTTCGTAATCAAAATCCCAAACTGGGCCTGCTGTTAAATTGCCTTTGTTGTCTATATAGGAAAAGAAACTTTTGGGAGATTGTATTTCTGAATTTTGTGCAATTTCATTCACTATAAAGTAGTCGACAAATGAATTTATATCGACATGATTATATTCATGTTGGTTGTATACTGATTCTACAAAATCGTTCACAAAATTTTCTATGTTGTGAAATTGCTCATCTGTTGGTTCTTTGGGATACTTGATGATTGTTGGATAATTTCCAATTGCTGTTCTAAATTGAAATTCTTCGTCATAATGTTTATCAAATTCAAGCAGAACGCCATTGGATTCGAGATTAAGCCTGTTCTGGTTTACTTCAATTTTTTCGCATATGTAATAATTTCCAATAAATTTATTGTTTAAAAAAATGTCAGCAAATTGTCCACGAGGCACCCAATTAGGGCTTGTTCTTCTAGCTATTTCTAAAGCGACAGCGTTTCTAATCAGGGTTCGGTCTCTATAATTAGCAAGCATTACCCATTTTTTTGCTTTGGGCATGCCAAGGAAAGTTTGTTTTTTGTTGAATTTTATGGTATATGGTTTTTTAGGGTAGGTCCATGTGGAATTTCCCTCTTCCTCTTATAGTCAGCTCCATCACTTCACTTTCGGGAGCGTGTTCTCCCCATACTTGCAGCTTGGCGGGGATCTCTGTTTCGCGGTCCTTGATTTCTCGATGGTTCTCTGTCTCGATGACAATCCTGGGAATGCCTGCGTAGGGGTATTCCGAGTCGTCAATGGGGAGGTAGTTTAGTTCTGTGGAGAGAGGGGTGGCGTCTTCTTCTATATCCCAAAAGGCGACGACTTCGTTATCTATTCTTTCGCTATTACTGCATCCAAGCCCCAAGCAGCAGATAACGATGCCTAGGAGCAGGGGGAGTGGTCTTGCCGCACGATAACGCATGTTTACAAATATAGATTATTTGTAAATTGCTGTTAGCGTCAGGGCGTTCTTGGGAAATATTGTACGCGTGCTGTTGGTGTTGCCGTCGCTCCAGCCGTCCCATTTGTGGCCTTTTTGCGGCTTTGCGGTGAGTGTGACGGGGTAATTCTTGAAAAAGTCAACTGTGATTTCGCTTTCGTTCAGGGGGAGCCCGTGCACCAAAATGGTGCCGGGGCCGCTAGTGACGAGCGTAATGGGTATGGTGTTTCCGAGATCAAAGAAGTCGCGGAGTTGCATGGTGACTGTGTCTGCTCGTGTCTTGGCAAACGTTTTGATGATTTCCAGGTGTTCGTCCATGAGGGCTTTGTCATGCGACCAGCGTTCTTGATCGCGCGGAATTTCTTGCTCGATTTCGGACATCATTTTGTCTATGCGCGCAAGGATTTTACTTTGTTCAAAATTTGTCTGCAGGAGTACGGCCAGGCGGTTGATGAATGCGGCTTCGAAGTCTTTGTTCTTGAGCAAGCACCGGATTAAGAAGGTGGCGATAGGCGGGTTCTTATTGTAAGCGAATGTCACTTGCGAGGTGATGTATTCAAAGATGTTGGTGTCGTCGTAGGGGATCGTGCCAAAGCCCGCGTCCAGGTCGTACAGAATCCACTTCCATTTGCTTTGCGGGTTTATAATATTCCATCTTTTGAGGTTGTTGGCGGGCCAATCCATGTTGTATGCAA
This sequence comes from Fibrobacter succinogenes, assembly GCA_902756345.1. Taxonomy (GTDB): domain Bacteria; phylum Fibrobacterota; class Fibrobacteria; order Fibrobacterales; family Fibrobacteraceae; genus Fibrobacter. The sequence goes on from CACVQR010000024.1 coordinate 4,662, forward strand.
ATATTTCTGTGTGCAAGTAGTTCAAAAGATTATCGATGTCGATGAGCGAATCGATGTGGGCGTAATTGCTGTCAATGTCTAGGCTATGGCTTTTGAGCCATTGGAAGATGGCGTTGTAACTGGCGGCAGAGCCTGCTGTGGGGTTGAATCCCATTTTTATCAGGTTGATGTTGTTCTTGCCGATTCCGTAATGTGTCTCGATGTATGATTCGTTGGCTCGTTCGCGTAAGTCGTGTATGCCGAAATATTCCCCGTTGTAGTATACGATTACAAATCGCCCGCGTTGGTAATCGACGCCGAGCCCCTCGCTGAGTGAACTGGCGAGGCGGTCGCGAATGTAGTCCTTAGCAAAATTGTTGCCATTGTTGCGCAGGACAAAGCTCTTGAATACAGTGAGCTCAGGGTATTCCGGAAACAGCGGGTAATAGAGTCTTCGGTCTCCGTATTTTTTGTTGAAGTTGATGGAGACTGATTTTTTGGGATTCGTGCGGCTGTATTTTCCGAAAATTTTAAGGCCGGCATGCTTTGCGAAGGCGGGGGCGTTCTGGTCGCTTTCGACGAGTTCTACGTATACGGGGATTTCCTTGTCGAGCCAGAAGTTGGCTCCTTCGTGCGGGACTTCTTCTTGGGCGTCGGGGCCGGGCATGTAGATTCCGCTGTCAGGGTCAAAGAGTGAATTCGGATTTGCGGTGAGGAACACGGCCGCAATGGTCGGCTTTTCTTCGAAGATGTAAGTGCGGATGATTTCGGCTTTTGTGGAGTCGGAAAAATCTATGCAGCGAATGGTTGTCGTGCTATCGATTTCAAAAGTCGATGCGCGCGGGCTTTGGGCGTTTGGAATTTCACCGTCGGTTTCGCAACTCAGCGAATCATTTTCGGAAAACTTGACTGTAAACGCATCATTGAAAAAGCCGGATTCCGGAAAGTCGCTAAAGACTTGTCTGGCGACCGGACATTCTGCATAATTATGCCTTGTATTGTTGGCATAGTCGCTGTTGCTACAAGCCCCCAAAATGAGTCCTGCGAGCATGCAGAATAGGTATAAGGCGACTATGCGAGGCATATAGTGTAAAAATAGCAAAGTATTAAAATAATATGCTTTTTTTTGGTGATTTTCCGCCTTTTTTGTTAAGATTCATTTATATTACGCTATGGAGTTTTAGTGTAAGAGGATCCCATGAAGTTGAACGTTTGGGTATGTGGGTCGGTTGGATTTTTATGGGTTGTAGCGATGATTCTGTTGCTTTCGGCGACAGGGGTCTTTGCTGAAGACATGATTGCCACGGCTTCGAACGGTTCAACGGTGATTCTGCATGACAACGGCCGTTGGGAATACCACCAGAACAATTCAAAAATTCGCGATGTGCGTCCGAGTGCCATTCCCGAAGACGCCAAGTTCCAGATAACGGTCCAGTATGAAAGTGCAAACAAAATCAAGAAAGATATTCGCATGATGATGGATGGCGAGTTTGCCACCGAAGAAGAAATCCGTGACAGTTTGCGCAAGGTGCCGAAGGGCGGCATGGTGTATTTTCAGGTGCCCACCAAGCAGATTAAGCCGGGCTACACTCGTGAACTGACGTATTACATTTATGACAAGGGCAAGAAGCCGATTTTTTCGCAGACGGCTCGCGATAGCGAGGCTAAACCCACAGTCGAAAGCAGCAAGGTCTCGAATTTGTTGGTCGTGCCGCTTTATGCAAAGCCCAAGTCCAAGGTGCTCAAGGCGAAGGTGGTGAGCGAATCTGCTCGTCAGACTCTGGAGTTTGATATCCCGATAAAGTAACTCCCATGAAATTTGCTGTTGTAGATCTAGAAACGACGGGGGGGACGGCTGAGGTTGGCCGCATTACCGAGATCGGTATTGTTCTTTTAGATGATTGTGAAGTGGTCAAGACTTATTCGGCGCTGGTGGACCCGGGCATGCCGATTCAGCCGTTTGTGCAGAACCTGACGGGCATTACGGACGAAATGGTTCGCGGCAAGCCGCAGTTCGCGTCTATTGCCGAAGAGGTGGCCGAACTTTTGAAGGACCGCATTTTTGTGGCGCACAATGTGCAGTTTGACAGCAAGTTCATGCGTACGGAATTAAAGCGTTGCTGCATCAAGATCGATCCGCCGAGGCTTTGCACGGTAAAGATTTCTCGTCGCTTTTTTCCGGGGCTCCCGAGCTACAGCTTGCATAAGTTGACGCAGGCGCTGGAACTGCCTGAATTCAATCATCACCGCGCTTTAGATGACGCACTTGCGGCGGCCGAGATTCTGAAGCTCGCCTACAACAAGGTCGGGCCGGAACGCCTTTTGAAAGAAGTGAAGAATTTGTCTACGCCGAAAAAAGCGAAGGTAGTTTGATGGAATATCGCCATTAGTTAACCCCTTCCAACTTCCTACCGTCTACTGTCTACTTCCTACTTAATTATTCCCGCTTTGTATTTCATCTTCAGAATGCGGGCGGCGGATTCTTCGATGCGCTGCCTGTAATATTTACTTTGTTTAGAAAGTGCTGCGAGGTAATTCACCATTTCAACCGCTTTTTGCGGATATGTAATCATGAACATGTCGTTGCCGGCCATCAAGGCGGTACGCACGAGTTTCCTAAAATCCTTGGCGGGATAGTTCTTGCTGCGCACGCGTTCGTTGCCGCTCACCCAGGCGCGTAGGCTGACGCCCCACAGGTCGTCGGTAAGGATGACTGTTTCAGGTGACATGTCGCGGGCCATTTTCACGATTTTCGGTTCGAATACGGCAGGGCGGCTCGAAATGCGCACAAAGCTCACGCTGCTCATCATGGTTACGGGAATGTCGCTGGCGAGTGTCTTGAAAAATTCCACGTTCTTCGCCACTTTAGCCTTGGGTGTTGAACTCACGGCAATTTGGTGGTCGCTGTTGGTCCAAGAATCATAACCGGGGAAATGCTTCGATACACAGGCCACGTTGCTTTCGCGCATGCCTTGCACGAAGGCGCGGACCTTGGTCGCATTCGTGGTGTCTTCGCCCCAGGAGCGCTTGGATTCTTCCATAAAGGAATGCTTGCCGCGGCTGTCTTTGGCGGGGTCGAGCACGGGCGCCAAATTCAGGTTGATTCCTACGCTGTCGAGTACAGCGCCGATTTCTTTTGCCAGAGTGCGGATGGAATCTTCGCTCATGTTGCGCATTTGCTTGGCGCTGGGGGTATGCTCCCAGCGCGGTGCCACGACCGAGATTCGGTTTACGAGGCCGCCTTCCTGGTCAGCAGCCACCAGCGGCTTGATTCGCATGGAATCGTTCACGGTGTGGATGTTCTCGGTGAACTTGTCCAGGTTTTTTAGGTGATTTTTCATCACCAGGTATCCGCCGAATTCATGCTCCAGCATGAACGATGCGGGCGTCATGTAGACCATTACCATTTGCGCTGCTTTCTGCTTAATGGTCAGCGAATCCCACAGTGGCATGAGTTCGCGGGGGAGGCCATAAGGCGTTTTTATGGAATCTTCTTGCGGTAAGGCTTCGGCTGTATACGACGCGCTTGTTGCTGAATTGCTCGCAGGTTCCGTGGCTTGATTCTCCGCAGCTTCTGTAAGCGAATTCAGCGGAACAAATTTCACGTCAGGCAGAGAATCCTCCGCCTGCACAAGAACAGTCGTTGCCAGAAAAACGATTGCTGGTACTATATTAAATTTCATTCTGAATTCCGAAATCCGAATTCCGAATTTACTCAGCTTTCTTCTTTCCGAAGCGGCGGGGCTTGAATTCGCGGGGTGGGAAGTCGAACTTGAGCTTACCGCCTTTATCTAGATACAAGTAAGCGTCAAAGGTGCGGTGGGTCTTGTTGCTGCGGAAACCCTTCAAAAGCGTCGTCTTTTCGCCGGCGAGCATCTTCTTGATTTCTTCGAGCGGAATTTCCTTGCCCAGGAGAATCTTCGGAAGCGTGATGCCGCTGGGTTCCTTTTTGAGGTAAGAATCGCTCACGTAGCCGGTCATGGTTTCGTACACGGCGGCGCCATCGACCGGCGACTTGCCGACTTCGGCGCCGACTTCGACTTCTTCGGGCTTTTCGTCGAATACGAATTCAATCTTGTTTTCGTCGTTGATAATCACCACGGCCGAGAATTCGGCACCGCGCTTGCTGCGGAAGCCGGTGAGCGGACCAATCTTTCTGTTGGTCAAGAGCTCGGTGATTTCTTCCGGTGTGAGCCTCTTGCCGCCAATCATCTTGCGGATCACGATGCCGTCTTCGGTGGTGTAGCGGCTCACGGTCTCGAAAACCTTCTTGCCGTTCACGGGGCTAAACGGAGCTTCGCCGGTGGTGCTTTCTTCCTTGAATCCCTTGATGTTTTTTACCATGGTCTTCGTCATCTCAACGATGCCTTCCATGAACTTTTCGCGGGTTTCCTTGCCCTTCTCGATTTGCTCCATTTTATATTCCCAGTTGCCGGTAAGTTCCGGGCTGGTGAGCGCTTCGATGTCCATGGCCTTCAGCACCTTGATCAGGTCGAATGCCTTGGCGGTCGGAATCATGTCCTTGCCGTCGCGGACCACGTACTTGTCGCTGACGAGTTTTTCGATAATGGCGGCGCGCGTTGCCGGCGTTCCAAGGCCGCGTTCCTTCATGGCGTCGCGGAGTTCTTCGTCTTCCACCAACTTACCGGCGCTTTCCATCATCGAAAGCAGCGTGCTTTCGGTGTAGTGTGCGGGCGGCTTGGTAAAGTCTTCCTTTTCTTCGAGGGCGACCGTCTTGGCCGACTTGCCCTTGAGTGCCGGAATGTTCGATTCTTCGTCGCTGTCCTTGCCGTACACGGCCTTGAAGCCCGGATCAATCAGCACCTTGCCTTCGGTGAGGAAGGTTTCGCCTTCGACGGTCGTTACGCGGGTGGTGTTTTCGTACTTGGCGGGCGGGAAGAATACGGCGATGAATCGCTGGCAGATCATCGTGAAAATCTTCTGTTCGGCTTCGGTGAGTCCCGAGGGCATCACGCCGGTAGGGATGATGGCGAAGTGGTCCGAAATTTTGGAGTTGTCGAACACCTTGGGCGTCTTCACGACCCAGTTGTTCTTGAGGGCGGTCTCGGCGAACTTGGCGAGCGGGCCTTCGATCTTTCCAAGCGTCGCCTTCACGGGGGCCACGTAGTCTTCAGGCAGGCAGCGGCTGTCGGTACGCGGGTAGGTGGTTGCCTTGTGGCGTTCGTACAAAGCCTGCGCAATCGAAAGGGTGGTCTTCGCACTAAAGCCGAAACGGTTGTTCGCTTCGCGCTGCAGTGTGGTCAAGTCGTACAGCGGACCGCACTTTTGGAGCGAGGGGGCGGACGTTTCTTCGACGGTACCGGCCTTGCCCTTGCATTTGGCGAGAATTTCTTTTACGCGGTTTTCGTCAAAAATCTGCTTGATTTTGTCCTTGCCGTCTTCCTTGTTGGCGGTGAACCACTTGCCTTGGTAGTGGCTACCGTCGTTGTCGAACTCGGCTTCCACGGTCCAGAACTTTTGTGGCACGAACTGCATGCGTTCTTCTTCGCGGTTCACAATGATGGCAAGCGTCGGGGTCTGCACGCGTCCGCACGGGGTCACCTGGAATCCGCCCATGCTGCTGTTGTAGGCGGTAAGGCCACGGCTTCCGTTCATGCCAATGAGCCAGTCGGCTTCGCTACGGCAAAGGGCGGCTGCCTTCAAGTTTTCCATTTCGGAGCCGTCGCGCATGTTTTCGAAAGCTTCCTTGATGGCGGCCGGGGTCATGCTCTGCATCCACAGGCGCTTGATCGTCTTGCCCGTGAATTTGCCCTTGAGCACGTACTGTAATATATAGAAGAAAATCAGTTCACCTTCGCGGCCCGCATCGCATGCGTTCACGATGGTCGTCACGTCCTTACGCTTGATGAGCTTAGAGAGTGCCGAAAGCTGCCCCTTGGTCGCAGGCGTTGCGACCAGCGGGAATTCCTTGGGGAGCATGGGGAGCGTGCTCATTTCCCACTTCTTGTACTTTTCGTCGATTTCTTTCGGGTCGGCGATTTCAACCAGGTGGCCGATGGCATGGCTCACGATGGTGGTGTCGCTTTCGTAGTGGGTCTTTTCGTTCTTGAAGTTCTTTTGGCCGAGTACGCGGACCAGGTCCAGGGCCACACTCGGTTTTTCGGCGATAATCAGGGTCTTTCCCTCGATCGGGGCCTTTGCCGCCTTCGTTGCAGTTTTCTTTGCAGCGGTAGTCTTTGTCGCTGCGGTCTTTGTTGCAGTTTTCTTTGTTGTTGCCATCACTACTTCCATTTAAATCGTCCGAACAGGCCAAAAAGCACGGCCAGCACGGTAAAGGGGGCGTGGATAAATTCTACAGGAATGCACCACTTGATCAGGTGCTCCTGCCTGAATATCCTGAGCCCGCGAAGTATTAAAACCAAATCACCAATGCATTTGGCGACAAACGCGATAAGTGTCGCGATAAAAATCTCGAAACTGAACGGCGAAAGTACCGCCGCTATACACTGCATGGTCAGGAACAGGAATACCATGCTGAGTACAAATACGATTTTCGGTGTATAATAGATAGTCTTCGACGCCCAGCGCTTACGTTGCTCCCAGAGCTCCTTCAAGGTTTCTTTGCCGTTGGTGGTCACGAAGGTGCTTTCGGCAATGCAGTAGCGCATGGCCCAGGGGCGGTCGGCAGCGAGTTTTTGCATCAAGAGGTCGTCGTCGCCGCTCTGGATCTTGATGACGTTGTCGAACCCGTGCACGCTCTTGAAGAAGCTCTTGCGGTAGGCGAGGTTGTTGCCTGTGCTCGTGAGCGGGAGTCGCATGGCGAGGCCCGCGGTGCCTGCCACGCGGTAAATCAGGGTCTCGATAGCCTGCATGCAAATGAGCACGCTCGACTTACCGGGGATTGTGGGAATGTAGGAATGCCCAGCCACCAGCTCAATGCCCGGCTCGAATTCGGCCACAATGCCCGTGACCCAGGTGGGCTTTACCAGGCAGTCGGCGTCGGTCAGGCACAAAATTTCGCCCTCGCACGCCTCAATCAACAGTGAAAGGGCGTGTTTTTTGGGGCTGACCCCTTCCGGAATCTGTTTAATAGTCAGAACATGCAGTCTGGGGTTCTTGGCGGCATATTCGGCCAAAATTTTCGGCGTATCGTCGTCACTTCGGTCATCGGCCACCCACACGTCCCACTGTCCGCGGTAGTCCTGGGCAAGCACGGAGTCCAAAGTCTCGCGTATGCCGGCCGCCTCATTGCGCGCGGCAATCAAGATGCTCACCTTGGGGGCGGGCTCCACGTCGGAGTTCCCCACGCGCACTTTACCGAGCGCACGGAAGAACCGCACCTCCAAGACTATATAGAATAGTCCGAACACAGCCAAAAGGCCGATGACCAGGTATGTGAGCACCGTAAAAAACATTTTCCGCGCAAAATTTAGTTCATCGGGGCGGCCTTGGAAAAAGACGCCCGCCAAAATGGCCTTGATTTTTTGCGCACCTTTCGTTTTTGTCCCAAAATCGGCAAAATTATATTTATATTACACACTGAAAAGTGGAGGCACGCTATGAAAGTAAGCGCTGTAATCAATAAATATAATAGTGCAAACTTGGTGCTCCGTATCGCAATTTCGATTGTGGTGGGTGCGCTCTTGGGCGTGTTTCTGCCGTCGCAAAAATGGATTTCCGAATTCGGCGTGCTCTTTGTAGGCGCGCTTAAGGCCGTGGCGCCGGTACTGGTGTTCATTTTGATTATCTGTTCCCTTGCCAATGGCAAGTCCCGCTTGGACCGTCGTTTTGTCCGCGTGGTTGCCCTATACCTGGTGGGTACGCTGCTAGCGTCCTTTGCCGCCGTGGGGTCGAGCATCATGTTCCCGCAGAATCTAGAGTTGAATGTGTCGGCAGACGTTTCGACCGTGCCGACCGATATTTACGAAATTCTGCATAATTTGTTGGTGAATGCGGTGTCGAATCCGTTTGCGTCTATTTCCGATGCGAACTATATCGGTATTCTGGTTTGGGCTGCCTTTATGGGCTTTGCTATCAAGAAGATTGCAAGTCCGGTGACGTTTACCGTGCTGCAGGATGTGTCGAATGCGGTTTCGATGGTGGTTCGCTGGATTATCAATTTGGCCCCGCTCGGTATCATGGGTATTATGTATACCTCGGTTTCTACGAACGGAATCGGAATTTTCAAGACTTACGGTTCGCTCATTCTGGTTCTTGTGGGAACCATGCTTTTCGTGATGCTTGTTGTGGTGCCGGCTCTTGTAGGACTTGTGTTGCGGCATGACCCGTATCCGCTGGTGCTCAAGTGCCTCAAGAGTAGTGCCGTTACGGCCTTCTTTACCCGCAGCTCCGCGGCGAACATTCCGGTAAACATGGCCCTTTGTAAAAGGCTCGGGCTCGACCGCGAATTTTATTCTGTGTCTATTCCGCTGGGCGCGACTATCAATATGAGTGGGGCCGCCATTACCATTACGGTCATGACTCTTGCGACGGTGCATACGCTTGGTATTCCGGTGACGCTTACTTCGGCATTAATCGTGTGCGTGCTTGCAACGATTGGCGCCTGCGGTACCAGCGGTGTTGCGGGCGGTTCGCTTCTCTTGATTCCTCTGGCATGCGCCCCCTTCGGCATTTCTACCGACATTGCCATGCAGGTGGTGGCCGTGGGCTTTATCATCGGAGTGATTCAGGACAGTATGGAAACGGCCTTGAATTCTTCGACCGACGCCATCTTTACGGCGACCGCCGAATACCGTGCCTGGCAAAAACAGGGAAAACCCTTGCCTAAAGAATTATTCCGCGAACACGGAACCGAAGAGCATGAAGCATAAAAAATGAGGAATTTTCATCCTCATTTTATTCTAAACTCTAATCTCCGAAATCTGAATTCCGAAATCTGAATTCCGAAATCCGAATTCTGAAATCTGAACTCCGAATTAGTCCTTCAGCAGTTCCGGGTGCTTTTCGGAGATTCGTCGTGCGAGGTACACGAACGGGGTATCCATCAGCGATGTCACGATAAAGATTCCGTAGCCGAAGACCAGGATTTCGCCAATCGTATTCCATGGGAAAACTCCGGCGAAGGCAAGCAGGTTGAATACGACTACGTTAATCAGCTGGCTTACCAGCGTAGAGCCGTTATTGCGCAACCACAAGAAGCTTTTCTTTTCGCCGAACTTGCTTTCGGTCCATTTCCACCAGGCATGGTAGGCCCATACGTCGAACATTTCGCAAATAGCGTAGGCAAACAGGCTTGCAAGCATCACGCGCGGGGTGTTGGCGAACACGGTACGAATCGGTTCTGCCATGGTGTCGCCCTCGGCCGGAATATACAGGAACCAGCTTTGCGAAATCAGGATGAAGGTTACGTTCGCGAGAATGCCGATTTTGACACAGCGGCTTGCTTCTTTCTTGCCGTAGATTTCGCTCATGATATCGGTCGCGAGGAATGTCGAGGCAAAAATCACGTTGCCGAGCGTGGTGTCGAGCCCAAAAGCGTGCACCAGAATCAGGACTTCGATATTTGCAGCGATGGTGCAAATCACGGTCCAGGCGAAAATGCCCTGCTTACCGAAAAAGCGGAAAAAGCCGACGAGCCCGCCGAAGAACACGAAGATGGAAGCGATAAGGATGATTTCGTTTTGTAGAGGCATGGGGTGTGAGGTCGGGGCTAAAGCCCCTTTGAGGTTGTGAGGTTTTGGGGGTTAGCGGCGGCGATCAATTGCGGCAAACAGGCGGGTCTTGGCAAGCGCTTCGAATTCAGTGCCCGGCTTACCGTAGTTGGCAAACGGGTAGAGCGAAATGCCGCCGCGCGGCATAAAGAGGCCTTCGACTTCGATGTACTTCGGGTCCAAAAGCTTGACCAAGTCCTTCATGATGATGTTCACGCAGTCTTCGTGAAAGTCGCCGTGGTTACGGAAACTGAACATGTAAAGCTTGAGGGACTTGGATTCTACCAGATACTGGTCCGGAATGTAGTTGATCTTGATTTCGGCAAAATCCGGCTGGCCGGTTTTCGGGCACAGGCTCGTGAATTCCGGGCAGTTGAAGGTGACCATGTAGTCGTTGCCCGGATGCTTGTTCGGGAACTTTTCAAGGACTTCGGGACTGTAGGTGGTCTTGTACTGGGTCTTGTTGTTGCCAAGCAACGTGACGCCTTCGAGTTCAGCTTCTGAACGCATAAAGTCTCCTAGTTTTGTTTAAGGTCAGGATGGGTTTCGAACTGACCGACCCAAAGATAGAAAATTATCTATATTCCCTTTACCTCGGGAAAATTGCCGGGGTACCTCGCACTGCGGTGCTGGGTTGAACTTAGGGCTTTAAGACCCTCAAACCGAAATATAAAACGGAAACTACATATTATGGATTTTTCTGCAATTATTGCCGAAGAGCTTAACCTTGAAGTATGGCGCGTCGCCAAGGCGCTCGAACTGATGGACCAGGGTGGTACCATCCCCTTTATCGCCCGTTACCGTAAAGACCAGACGGGTACGCTGAACGAAATTGAACTCCGCGACATCAGCCACCGTCGCGACTACCTGCAAGAACTGGTAGACCGTAAAGAAACGATTCTCAAGAGCATCGAAGAACAGGGCAAGCTCACGCCCGAACTCAAGGCCCAGATCGAAGCTTGTAAAGATAAGACTCTCCTCGAAGATATTTATGCCCCGTACAAGCCCAAGAAGCGCACCCGCGCCACGGCCGCCAAGGAACTCGGACTGGAACCGCTCGCTCGCCTGATGTGGGCACAAGAAGAAACCGGCAACACGGCAGAACAGATTGCGTTAATTTATTTGTCCGAAGAAAAGGGCCTTGCCGACCCGAAGGCCGCCCTCAAGGGTGCCGCCGACATTTTGGCCGAAGAAGTGGCCGACAACACCGAATTCCGTCAGTACCTGCGTAACAAGATGGAAAAGACCGGTGTCATGATTTCCAAGGTCAAGAAGGATTTCGAAGGCCAGGAAACCAAGTTCAAGGATTACTACGACTACAGCGAACAGGTGTCCAAGATTCCGAGCCACCGTATGCTGGCGCTGCGTCGCGGCGAAAAGGAAAAGGTGCTCCGCCTCTCTATCGAAGTGCCGAACGAAGAAATGGTCGGCTACCTCAAGCAGCAGGTGATCAAGGGCAACACCACCTGGACTCCTTACTTGGAAGCCATGTGCCAGGATGCTTGGGAACGCCTGCTCCAGCCGAGCATGGAAAGTGAAGTACGCCTGATGCTCAAGGACGCCGCCGAAGAGGAAGCCTTCAAGGTGTTCAGCAAGAACCTGCAAGACGTCTTGCTCGCCGCACCTGCCGGCCACAAGGCTGTGCTCGCTCTCGACCCGGGTTTCCGTACGGGTTGCAAGGTGGCCGTGCTCGACGAAAACGGCAAGTTCATGGACCATGGCATCATTAAGCCGCATGAACCGTGGAACGACAAGGCCGGTGCCGCCGTGTACCTGATGGGCCTTATCGACAAGTACAAGATTGACTTGATTGCTATCGGTAATGGTACTGCAAGCCGCGAAACGGACGCATTCTGCGCCGAAATGTCCGCCAAGTTCAAGGGCAAGGTTCCGCCGCGCGTGATCGTTTCTGAAGCAGGTGCATCTGTTTACAGCGCAAGCATGATTGCTATCCAGGAATTCCCGAAGGAAGACGTGACCACTCGTGGCGCCATCTCGATTGGCCGCCGCTTGCAGGACCCGCTGGCCGAACTCGTGAAGGTGGACCCGCAGTCTATTGGCGTGGGCCAGTACCAGCACGATGTGAACCAGCGCGAACTCAAGAAGCGCCTGGACGAAGTGGTGGAAAGCTGCGTGAACATGGTCGGCGTCGACGTGAACAGCGCTTCTGCTCCGCTGCTTTCTCATGTGGCAGGCCTCAGCAATACTTTGTCCGAAGCCATCGTGAAATACCGCGAAGAAAACGGTGCCTACGCTAGCCGCGAAGCCTTGAAGAACGTGAAGGGCTTTGGCCCGAAGGCCTTTGAACAGGCTGCCGGCTTCATGCGCATTCCGGGGGCCGAAAACCCGCTGGACGATTCCGCCGTTCACCCCGAAAACTACGCCCTCGTTGAAAAGATGGCCGAAAAGGCCGGTGTTTCTGTGAAGGACATGGTGGGTAACGCCGAAGCCGTGAAGGCGATCAACCTCGAAGAATTCCTCTCCGACGAAGTGGGTAAGGCTACTTTGGACGACATCATGAAGGAACTTCAGAAACCGAGCCGTGACCCGCGTAAGGAATTCCGCTATGCCAAATTCGACGACAAGATCCGCACCATTCAGGACCTGATTACGGGCAGCTGGATGGAAGGTGTCGTGACGAACGTGGCAAACTTCGGTGCCTTCGTGGACATTGGCGTTCACCAGGACGGCCTCGTGCACGTTTCCGAGATTAGCGACAAGTTCGTGGAAGACGCCAAGACGGTGCTTACCGTGGGCGACATCGTGAAGGTGCGCGTGGTCGCAGTCGATGTGGGCCAGAAGCGCATTAGCCTTTCGATGAAGCAGGAATCTACCGACGGCGTTGCAGGTGCCGGCGCTAATGGCCCGCGTGGCCAGCGCGCAGGCGGTAACCGCGGTGGATTCGGTGGCCACGGCCGCGATGGTCGCGGCAATGCCCGCCCGCAGGGCGGCATCCAGGGCCATGCAACGCTTGCGGACCTCAAGGCAAAAATCGCCGGCAAGGACCGCCCGGGTGCAGCTCCGAAGAAAGCCGCTGCCATGCCCGGCAAGATGAGCGCCCTCCTTAAGAACTTTAAAAAAGGAATGTAGATTTGATTGCGGCGGCAAGCTCGCTTGCCGACATGAGCAAATCTACGCCGTTTGCGCTACGAAGTAGCGCAACAAAGGAATGTAAGGCGAGAGTCGCGGCAGCCATGCTTGCATGAGCTGCCATGACCGAGCCGTAATCCTTGCACTGCATCGCAGTGCAAAGGAATGTAATGCTCTAACTGTCATGCCGCACATAGATGCGGCATCTCCTCTTACGGCTTTCCAAAACGCTTGCATTTCTCATTGCAAGCGTTTTTTTTGAAGAAAGTCTTTGCTGAATCTAGGATTTTGGCCGTAACACCAAGAGATTCTGTAAGATCATCCCAGTTGGCATTATTTTTTTCGATTAAATTCATTTTCCATAAACGTCGTCATTTCTTTAGCTGTTTCTCTCTAGCAATGGCATCTTTTATGTTGAAGAATAGTTCGTAATGAACTAGTCTGTTGACGTTATAATCGTTTGTAAAACCTTCGTTTATCTTTATTTTGTGCTCTATGATTCTGCGAAATAAATTGTTTGTTACACCTGTATAAAATACAGTTCGGTGTTTGTTGGTGAGAATGTAAACATAGAAGTTGTAATTCATTTTTCCTCGGTTAGAAAAGGAGATCCCGCACCACGTGCGGGAAGACATCGGGAGAAGAATCACCTTTTATTTACACGCTTTTTTTTATTAAGTTGAGAGCGTTTTCTAGGTAAAAAAAGGTTTGCTGTGCAAAGAAGATGGGCATGGCCAATTTTATTGTGTAAACTTTTCTTATAATTTTCTCTGTGGCACGATTCGTCTCGGTTGTGTGACGAACATCAAAACAAGCCCCTAAAGGGGCTTTTCGGGTGTGTAAAAATTTTCTCGGGCTATTGCCTGGTGTGTAAAAATTATTTATTTTAGGGTTATGTGTATTGCGCTAGAACATCTGTTTGATTACGACGACTTCCGCAAGTTCCTGCAAGACTACTTTGAGGAACAGAAAAAAATGCGGGCCGTCTTTTCGCACCGATTCTTCGCGGCGAAGGCGGGTTTCAGCAGTTCGTCTTACTGCCTGAACGTCATCCGCGGGCGCTTTAACCTCACGCCAAAGTCTATCGATAAAATTGCGAAGGCGATGGATTTCGAGCCGTTGCAGAAGGCGTATTTCGAGGCCCTGGTGCAGTACAACCAGGCGCAACAGGTGAACGAGCGCGAAAACGCCTGGGAACAGATTGTCCAAATCCGCAAACAAATCGAATTTACACACGTGACTACTCGTGAACAGGCCTACTTTAGCAAGTGGTACTATCCGGTGGTCCGCGAAATGGCGGTGAATGCCGACTGGCACGACGACTACATGGTGTTGGCCCGTATGCTTACGCCGCAAATCACGACCGAAGAGGCCCGCGACGCTGTCAAGAAACTTCTGGAATGGAATTTGATCAAGAAGGTGGGCGACCATTACGAAGAGACTTCGCAAATGCTCGATGCCGCCGAAATTCCGCCGATTTCTTTGCGCCAGATTCGCCGCGAATACATTCAGCACGCTATCGGTGCTGTAGAATCCATGCCCAAGAACGAACGTTTTGCTGCGTTCACCACCTTGGCCATGAGTGAAAGTTCTTATAATTACGCTGTAGAAGTTCTTGAAGACGCCCGCAAGAAGATTATTGCGAAGGCAGCGAACGACCCTAATGTGGAGCGGGTTTACGAGATGATGCTTGTGGCGTTCCCGATGAGTAAGAAGATTGATAAGGAGGCAAAATAATGGATACTTTGTTCAAATATGCCTCTGGTATGGCTTTAGCTCTTTTTGCGGCTGGTTTGACTTCTTGTTCCAAGAGCGACGAAACCGCTGGTGGCGTGACCGATATCGGTAACTCCGTTGCACAGGGCATTGTGGTGACCGAGGCGAACCAGCCTGTGGCCCGCGCCCGCGTGGTGGCTTATTACGACAACTGGGATAAGACCTCTATCGAAGATTCCGTGGTGGTGGAAGCCGACAACAACGGCATTTTCAGCTTGAAGTTTGACAGCACGCGCTCTGTGGTGATTTATGCCGAAAACGGTTCTGAATCCGGCCTTTCCCGCATTCAGAAAGGTGGCGATGCCCTTGTGATGGTGGGTCACCCGCGCAGACTTGAAAGTCGTGTTGCCGAGGCCAAGTCCGGCTACATGCGCATTGTGGGCCGTAGCGATGTCGCAACCGTCAAGTCCGATGGTTCGTTTGCATTCGACGCGATGCCCGTGGGCGAAATCTCGCTGGTGTATGTGGAAAGCGATCAGTCGCAGGCCCGTCTAAACTTCATGACGGCTGTCGCGGGCGACACGCTCAAGATTCCGTCTCTCGAAAACAAGAACGAGGGCTGGCTCACGATTTCGGATTACCACTACTATAGTGGCGCCGCTTACGGTGGCATTATGGTGAATGTGCCCGATGGTATTTCTGTTCCGCAGGATACCGCTACGCCGGAACCGGTGGTGCCTGACACCACTGCAAAAGATACTACCGCTGTCGATACCACGGAAGAACTTGCGATATCCTTGAACCTCCACATGGATGGCTCCGATAGCGTAGCTAAGGTCTATAACAATGACGGCTCGGTCGCCGATTCCGTGAACTACGTGGAAGGTGTGTCGGGCAAGGGCATTTTGCTCAAGGTCGGTCAGTTCGTCGAAGTGGGTGATATTGACCCCTGTGCAGGTGACTTTACCATGAGCGCATGGACCAAGTGGAGCGGTTACCGTGGCGATGGCATTTACCAGCTTCTCTTTGCAGAACGTGAAGACTGGATGACCGGATTGTCCAGGTTCCAGTTGCAGTATGAATTTATGACGAGTTCCTTTGTTGCCGTGGGCGATGGCATGGACTTGTCGGGCTATGGCTATGCATGGCTTGCCAAGGGCAATGTCGAACGTGGTGGCACGCTGCCTATGAATGAATGGTCGCTGCTGGTGCTCGTTAACGAAGGTGGCAAACTGTACTTCTACATTAACGGCGAACTCGTGAGCAACAAGGCCGGTGTTCCGTTTACGCCCAAGGAAGTTGCTGCCCCGCTGCCGTTCCGTATTGGTGGTTCCGAAGTGCCGAACGACACTTGGAATGGCGCCATCGACGAAGTCAAGATTGAATCGGTCGCCCGCTCCGCTGAATGGGTCAAAGCCGAATACGAAAAATACGCAAAGTAAGAAAGTGTCATCCTGAGCGGAGCGCTGTGGCGCGAAGTCGAAGGATCTAATTCACAAATAAAAAAAGGCCTTGTCCGAAGACAAGGCTTTAAAAATTTTTAAGTAACTTAGGCGATACTCACCTCGGCACTACGGACGCCTCGTTTCACTACGGCGTCTATGCTTCGGCTCGGTCATAGAAAAATGCTTGCATTTTTCTGCGACGCTCGCCTTACGCATTACTCGTACTTAATCACGCCGGCCGGGCAGCTGTCAGCAGCGTCCTTGATTTCGCTTTCGTAAGCGGAATAGTCGACGCCTTCCTTGACCTTCATCTTTTCAGGAACTTCGAACACTGCGTCGCAAGTAGCTTCGCAAGCGCCGCAAGATACGCATTCGTCACTGGATTCGTCCAGCCAAACTTTCGTGATTGCCATAATATACCTCTTTGTGTCTTGGTTGAGTTTATATACGCAATATAATAAAATCTTGTTCTGTAAAAAAAGGAAAAGTTGAAAAAATACAAAAAACATTCAAAAAGGGATAATGAAGCGTCGGCCAAGGAAAGGGAGGGTGCAGGGAGGGAACCGTGCGGCCTTCGCAAAAGTGTGCAAGTGAGTGTCGCACAGGCAAGTTTACTTGCCTGTATGACTGAACGTAGCCACGGACGCATAGCGTCCACTCCGAGCTGGGTTCCCTCCCGCATATTTATTTTCTAAATTTCACACCAAAAATTTTAACCGTCTGTAAAGACCCGCTCGAGAGGTACTCGTCAAACATGAAAAAAGTGGTTGTAAAAATTGGTGGCAGCCTGGCAATCGACGAAGCCAAGCTGGCTGATTTTGTGTCGGCAGTCTCTACCCTCCCCGGTAGTGGCTGTCAGGTGGCCGTGGTTCACGGCGGTGGCAAGGATATTAACGAGAATATCGCCTTGCTCAAGGAACAACCCACATTCATCGACGGCCTCCGAGTCACAACCCCCGGCATCATGAAGATGGTCGAGATGACCCTCTCTGGCCACGTGAACAAGAAGCTCGTGCGCATGCTCTTGAACAACGGCTGTGGCGCCGTTGGTATTTCGGGCGTGGACGCGAATCTGTTCCAGGTCGAAAAGAAGCAGGGCAAGGTGGACCTTGGCTTGGTGGGCGAAATCAAGAAGGTGAACCCGGGCATTGTGACCGCGCTCTGGGGTGCGGGGTTTGTTCCCGTGGTGAGCCCGATTTCGATTGGCCCTGACGCAAACGGTAAGGTTGTGAGCTGGAACGTGAACGCAGACACCGCCGCATCTGAACTGGCTGTGGCGCTCGAAGCCGACCAGTTCGTGCTGGTGAGCGACGTGCCAGGCGTGATGGACGAAAACAAGAATGTAATTCCCGAACTGAGCGAAGCGGACGCCGAAAAGCTGATTGAGGCTGGCGTCATCTCCGGCGGTATGATTCCCAAAGTCCGCGAGAGTTTCAAGTCGATCCGACGAGGACTCAAGAGCATCCACATCGTGGGTTGGAAGGACGCGGAACACTTTGGCAAACAAATTAATGGAGATTTAAACTATGGCACAATCTTGCGCTAACCTGTTGGAACAGGACAAACAAATTATCGCGCCGCTCTACGGCAAGGCAGACATCAACTTCGTGAAGGGCGAGGGCTCTTACCTCTATGATGACCAGGGCAACAAGTACCTGGACTTCGTGGCGGGTATCGCCGTGAACGCGCTCGGTCACCAGAACCAGGCGATTAAGGATGCTGTGGTGGAACAGATGAACCACTTCAACCACATCAGCAACCTCTACCCGAACTACCCGCAGATTAATCTCGGCAAGGCACTCCTTGAAATCACCAAGTTCGACAAGGCCTTCTTCTGCAACTCCGGTACCGAAGCCAACGAAGGTGCTATCAAGTTCGCACGTAAGTACTTCGACCGGAAGGGCGAAAAGAACCGGCAGAAGATTATCACCTTCGTGAACAGCTTCCACGGCAGGACATACGCCGCGCTTTCTGCGACGGGTCAGCCCGCCATCAGGGAAGGCTTCGGCTCCATGCCGGGTGACTTTGTGCACGTAACATGGAATGACTGCGCTGCATTGAAGGCGGAAGTCAACAAGGATACTTGCGCGATTATGCTCGAAAGCCTCGCGGCCGAAGGCGGCGTGATGACTCTCTCTGCCGAAATGGTTGCGACTATCAACAGCCTGCAGAAGGAATTCGGCTGCCTCGTGATTGTTGACGAAGTGCAGGCAGGCGTAGGCCGTCTCGGAACTTTCTGCGGTTTCGAAAAGTACGGCCTGAATCCGGACCTGGTTTCCTTGGCTAAGGGCATTGGTGGCGGTCTCCCGCTGGGTGCGGTGCTCCTGCGTCAGAAGATTGCCGACCAGCTTAAGGCAGGCGACCATGGCACGACTTTCGGCGGTAACCCGATTGCATGCGCTGCAGGTCTCGCTGTCGTGAAGCAGATTCCGGGCCTCCTCAAGAATGTCGCCGAACGTTCCGCCCAGCTGAAGGCCGGTTTGGCTGCCCTTGTGGAAAAGTACAGCTTCGCCAAGGAAATCCGCGGTGAAGGCCTGATTCTCGGTGTGGCTCTCGATGAATCCATGCCGGTCGGCAACATCATCGCTGCCGCCCGCGCAGAAAAGCTCATGGTGCTTAGCGCCAAGGGCAACGTGCTGCGTTTGCTCCCGCCGCTGAACGTGAGCGAAGCTGAAGTGGACGAGGCCCTTGCAAAACTCGGCAAAGCATTCGCCGCCGCTGCGAAGTAATCATTGAGATGTCTTCCCGGGCAACGTCCCGGGCGGACAGCACTTAGCACTTTAGTGCTTAGTGCGCATGGCCACCAAGGTGGGATCTCCTTTGTATTAGTCTGAAGGAGCGCTTGTTTCTTTTCTGTCAGCAAGAGGAGATTCCGTCCCCGTTCCGAGGACCATATCCTCTGTGTGGCTCGGCACTTTAGTGCCGCTACCAATTTATTATGACAACACAGCCACCGATGTAACTTGGCTTCATAATACTCCGAACTTTGTCATCTTCGTGCGGGAAGACAGATGACGAAAAAGCCGCTTTTTTATGATGTCCGCCTACCCGTCCTTGTCTTTAGAATATTGGGGAATGAACCTCCAGATTGTCTTCCCGGGCAACGTCCCGGGATCTCCTTTGTATTAGCCTGAAGGAGCGCTTGCTTTTGCGGATTCAAGAATTTTATCCGTTACACCGATAGATTCTGCAAGGTCGTTCCATTCGGCGTTGGTCTTTTCAATAAGAAAGATTTTCCATCGACGTTTCCATCTTTTCAGTTGTTTTTCTCTTGCTATTGCATCTTTGATGTAAAAGTAGTGTTCGAAGTAAACCAATCTGTTGACGTTGTAATCGTTTGTGAATCCTTCGTTGACTTTTGTAATTCACATTGCCCTCTCTGTTTGAAGTGTCTCTTACTATACACGCTTTTTTTTAGTGCAGTTGATATGGTTTTTCTTGTAAAATTTTATTCGTGGGCATGTGGATTCTTTTTTCAGTCTGCAAGAGGAGATCCCGCATCTTCGTGCGGGAAGACAGATGGCGAGGCCGTGCGGGAAGACAGATGGCGAAGAAAATCTGTTGATGAAGGCTATTGAAAAAGACGTTTTTTACGTTGTCTTCCCGGCCTTGAGCCGGGATCTCCTTTGTATTAGCCTGAAGGAACGCTTGCTTTTGCGGATTCAAGAATTTTATCCGTTACACCGATAGATTCTGCAAGGTTGTTCCATTCGGCATTTGTCTTTTCAATAAGAAAGATTTTCCATCGACGTTTCCATCGTTTTAGCTGTTTTTCTCTTGCTATTGCATCTTTGATGTAAAAGTAGTGTTCGAAGTAAACCAATCTGTTGACGTTGTAATCGTTTGTGAATCCTTCGTTGACTTTT
>CACVQR010000025.1 GCA_902756345.1 Fibrobacter succinogenes
AGACTTGATGCGTTGAATTCTTCGAAATAGTCCTCATTCATCCATTAATTCTCTTATGAAAAGGCAAATTAATATTCCATTCATTTGCGCTCTTTTTTCGGCCGCACTGTTTTCCGCCTGTGACGATGGTTCCTCCGCGCCCGAGGAGCCCGTTGACACCTTCGATGCGGCGGTGGTTTGCCCGGCAGACGGTATGAACGCCTACGGAGAACCGAACCGTGGTACCTTTACCGATGCCCGCGATGGTCAGGTTTATAAGTACACATCTATCGGAAACCAGGTATGGATGGCCGAAAACCTTAAATTTGATGCGCCTTACAGTTTGTGCTATGGGAAAATTGAAGGATTTTGTGATACATTTGGAAGATTCTATTCGTTGCATGTAAATGGCGAATATTTTGATTTATTCGATCAAGAACTACTAGATACAATCTGCCCTGCAGGTTGGCACGTGCCTTCTGTTGAAGAATGGAATAAACTGGCTGACAGTATGGGAGGAGCTGATAACGCTGGACATAGATTAATGAGTTCTCTTGATTTTGGAGAACGTTATAAACCCGGTTCTGACGACTGTGAATTCAACTCGTTACCTGCAGGATATTGGCTTAAGGACGGGAATCTTTATTTTGAATACTCGGGTTCAACTTATTGGTCATCTACAGCTAAAGACTTGGGATCTTCTTATAGCTGCGGGCTTACTAGTAAAGAATTTGGCTGTGACCTAAATCAGCCTAAGATGACAATTCGTTGTGTAAGAAACTAGCACTTCAACGATTTTTCACTACCCATATAACAATATTTTATACAAAAAAGCCGTCGGTTAAGACGGCCTTTCTTGTGAATTGTTTCTTGAATACAATTCCGAATTCTGAATTTCGAATTCTGAATTACTCCAAGTCCTTGCCGTGGCACTTCTTGTACTTGAGGCCAGAACCGCACCAGCACGGGTCATTGCGGCCGAGCTTCGGAGCCTGCTGCTGGGCGCGGCGACGTGCAGCGGCGAGCAAGGCCGGGTTCACGCCCGGGCGAGTGCCCGGCAGCGCGGACTGCGGCATAGGCTTGGCTTCCTGCTGTTCTTCAGAAATCGCATTCGTCTCGGAAGTCGCGGCAGTGCCTGCGAGTCCTGCGGGCTTAGCGCCTTCGGCACTCATCTGTTCGGCAGCGGCTTCTTCTGAGGATTGCTTCGCTTCGGGAGCCTGCGCGGCCTGTTCAGTGGCAGGTTCTGCGGCATTGTTCGCGGCAGCGGCTTCTTCGGCGGCCTTCCTTTCAGCTTCGAGCTGTTCCTTGCTCTTGAGCTGCAACTGGTCAGGCGACACAGTCACACCGTTCGGGAGCGTAATGCGGATGTTCAAGATGCGGAGCGCGGTGAGCGTCGCGATCTTTTCCATGCAGCCTTCGAACATCTTGTAGCCTTCGTTCTTGTAGACCATCAGCGGGTCCTTCTGGGCGTATCCGTGGAATCGGATAGAATCCTTCAGCTGGTCCATGGCGTACAAGTGTTCCTTCCACACCTGGTCAATGGTCATCAACAAGAAGCGGCGTTCAATCTGGCGGAAGTCAGCTTCCGGAATAATCTTCGTGAGCTTGTCGTAGCGGACCTTGCACAGGTCGATGATTTCATCGAGCACCTGTTCCGGCGTCTTGCTCATGGCATCTTCGAGCGTGAGGCTGTATTCCATGCCGAGGCTACGCTGCAAGTCAATGTGCAAGCCTTCCAGGTTCCAGGCTTCGGCGTAAGTCTTGGCCGGAATGTACTGAGACACCTTGATGTCGCAGGCGTCTTCGATGCGGTTCATGATTTCTTCGCTGATGTCTTCGCCGTTCAGAATGCGACGGCGCAGGCCGTAAATCACCTTACGCTGTTCATTCATCACGTTATCGTAGTCGAGCAAGTGCTTACGAATGTCGAAGCTCTGGCCTTCCACGCGGCGCTGGGCGCCACGAATCGAGCGGCTCACGATCGGGTGGGTAATCACTTCGTCTTCGCCCACGCCAAAGCGGGTCATCAGGTTCTTGACGCTATCGCCACCGAAGATACGCATCAGGTTGTCATCGAGGCTCAAGAAATACTGGCTGGAACCCGGGTCGCCCTGACGGCCGGAACGACCGCGCAGCTGGTTGTCGATACGGCGAGATTCATGACGTTCGGTGCCAAGCACATGCAAACCGCCAAGCTCGGTAACTCCCGGGCCAAGGGCGATGTCGGTACCACGACCGGCCATGTTGGTCGCAATGGTCACCTTGTCCTTGTAGCCGGCGTACTGGATGATTTCAGCTTCGCGGCCATGGTTCTTCGCGTTCAGCACTTCGTGCGGAATGCCTTCCTTTTCAAGGAGGCCATGCAAATGTTCGGACTTTTCGATGGATGCCGTACCCACGAGGAGCGGCTGGCCCTTGCTGTGGCGTTCCTTGATTTCGGCCACAATGGCGCGCCACTTCGCGTCTTCGCTCTTGTACACCATGTCCTGCAGGTCCTTACGGATGCAAGGCTTGTTGGTCGGAATCACCCAAGTGTTCATGTTGTAAATCTTGATGAATTCCGTGGCTTCGGTTTCGGCGGTACCCGTCATACCCGAAAGCTTCTTGTACATGCGGAAGTAGTTCTGGAACGTAATCGTTGCAAGCGTCTGGTTTTCGCGACGGATCTGCACGCCTTCCTTGGCTTCAATCGCCTGGTGCATACCGTTGCTGTAACGGCGGCCTTCCATAAGGCGGCCCGTGTTTTCGTCGACGATAATGATTTCGGTATCGCGGACGATGTAGTCCACGTCCTTTTCGTAAAGGTACCAGGCCTTGAGGGCGTTATCCAAGAAGTGCACCCAGTCGGCATGTTCGCCGTACAGGTTCGTAATGTGCATGAGTTCCTGAATGTGGTTCACGCCCTTTTCGGTCAGCTGGATGTTCTTGTCCTTTTCGTCGACCGAGAAGTCCTTGTTCTTGATAAGCTGCTTCGCGATTTCGTTTGCCTTGGCATACTTTTCGGTAGCGTCTTCGGCCGGGCCACTAATGATAAGCGGCGTACGGGCTTCGTCGATCAAGATGGAGTCCACTTCGTCGACGATACAGAAGTTCAGTTCGCGCTGCACCAGCTGGCTCGGTTCCACGGCCATATTGTCGCGCAAGTAGTCAAAGCCGAATTCGTTGTTGGTACCGTAAGTCACGTCGCTGTTGTAGCTCACGCGGCGTTCTTCGGGGTTCAGGCCGTTCACGATCAGGCCCACCGTGAGTCCGAGGAACTTGTAGACCATGCCCATCTGCTTGGCGTCACGGCCGGCGAGGTAGTCGTTCACCGTCACCACATGCACACCATGGCCGCTAAGACCGTTCAGGTAAACCGGGAGGGCGGCAGCAAGAGTCTTACCTTCACCCGTCGCCATTTCGGCAATGGCACCTTCGTGGAGCACCAAGCCACCAATCATCTGCACGTCGAAAGGCATCATGCGGAACGGCTTTACCGATTCGGGGTAGAGTTCGCGGACCTTCGCGTATACGGAGGCAGGCAGGTAAACTTCCCATTCGTTCTTGCCCGATGCAAGTTCTGCCTTTGCGGTGTTCACGGCGTCCTGGAGTTCAGGGCCAAGGCGGCTGAAGTCAAATTCGAATTCAGGCTTGAAGATGTTGAAAATACCCAGGCGGCGGTCGCAGGCTTCCTGGCACACGGCGAACGCTTCGACCTTGATGTCTTCGAGGGTGGCGCCATTCTTGAGCTTTTCGCGGAATTCCGCACTCTTGGCGGCCAGGGCGGCGTCATCCAGGGCTTCCAGGGCTTCGCGGGCCTTATGGATCTGCTCGATGACAGGGCGCAGCTGCTTGACCTTACGTTCGTGAGGGGTACCAAAGATCTTGTGAAGAACGGTATCGACTATGCTCATCTTTTTCCTTTTTACGGCCGAGGGCATTGCCCGCGGTCTCTGATTAAAAATTACGGGGATAATTTAGCAAATAACATGCCAACTCAAAATCGTTTAGTCTTGAAACAGGGGCCTATTTCCGAATCTATCGCAGAATCTGGGCGAGCATCGCCTTGCAACCCTCGTTTACATCATCCCAAGTAGCCACAAAATCGCCGGTATACCAAGGGTCCGCCACATCGCGGCTCTTGTGGGCCCAATCCATCAAGAGTGAGACCTTGCGATTTTCCACCGGGCCAGATGTTTCACGCGTGTACACGTCAGCCGGTAAAATCCAGCGCAGGTTGCGCAAATTGTTACGGTCCATGAGCACAATGTAGTCGTAATACTCGTAGTCGCGGGCCGTCATCTGGCGCGCCGTCTTTCCACTGCAATCGATCCCGTGCGAGGCAAGCATGCGGCGTGCCGGCGGATAAACCGGATTCCCGATTTCTTCGGTACTCGTCGCAGCGCTTGCAATTTCGAATTCTACATCCGCTAACGATTCAGCAGGCAATTCCCGCACCAACTTTTTCATCACGAATTCAGCCATCGGACTTCGGCAAATGTTCCCGTGGCACACAAACAGAATCTTGATTTTCATAAGGCGAAAAATAGTATTTTTGTGTCCATGAAAAAACGTACCCATGTAACGCACGAATTCCCGGCCCTATACGACCGCGAATCCCGCGTGCTGTTGCTCGGCTCCATTCCCTCGCCCAAGTCGCGCGAGATGGCGTTCTACTACGGGCACCCGCAAAATAGGTTCTGGAAGGTGATGGCAGCTGTTCTCGGCGAAGAAATTCCCGAAACTATCGCGCAAAAGAAGGCCATGCTCAAAAAACATCACGTGGCCCTGTGGGACGTTCTCGACAGCTGCACCATCGTAGGCGCAAGCGATACAAGCATCGAAGACCCTGTCGTCAACAACATCGGCGAACTGGTAAAGAAATCAAAGGTTTCACGCATCTTCTGCACAGGCGCCACTGCCTATAACTTGTACCAAAAATTTTGTGCAAAAGAAGTCGGCATCGACGCGGTCAAGTTGCCATCCACATCGCCTGCCAACTGCGCCGTATCGCTCGAGAAACTTGTGGAAGCGTATAAGAAGGTTTTATAATGCCCTTAAAGATTGTACGTAACGACATCACGAAAGTCAAGGCCGACGCTATCGTCAATTCCGCGAACAAGAATCCGATTTGCGGGGGAGGCGCCGAATACAGTATTTACGAAGCCGCAGGCCGCGAAGCCCTTTTAGCCGCACACGTGAAGCAAATGATCGAACGCCAGAAGCAGAAATACGGCTGGGAATTCATCTTCCTCGGCGCAAACATCGACGCGGCAGGCGTTAATCCGTAAAAATGGGCGTCCTATATTATCAACAATTCATTACGAATTACATAAAATGTAAAATTCTACGGAGTTCCAATTGTTGATATCTTGTGTATATTTTAAAATTGTTATTCCACAGGATTTGGACATATCCCACAACATATCCACAAATGATATATGTTTCACGTGGAACATACGTCATTTTACGATGATATTTCAACAATCTATTGCCAATCCTATTATACAAATCCAAAACTTATCCACCAAAATAAAAAACATCGTGTTTCACGTGAAACGCGATGTTTATATTATGTTTATAAAAGTTATCAACACATGCCAGTTGTCTTCCCGGACTTGATCCGGGATCTCCTATGTATTGACTGCAAAAATTTAAAATTTCACAGTACGCGGAGCGGCGCCAAAGCTGTAGAATGTGGCAGTCGCGTCCTTGAAGTAGAGCGTCTCGGTGTTGTCGTCGTCGGGGGAGTACATCGACTTGAGCTCGGGGTAGTGCTCCAGCATGTCGACCTTCGGTTCGCGGCGGTCGTCGCGGACGAGTGTTCCGGCGACGCGGACCCATTCGTTACCGGCCTTGTTCATGGCACAGATTTCGACCTTGCCGTTCTTCTGGATCTGCTTGGAGCAGTCCTTCGACTTGCCGGTCTGGATGTAGAGTTTGCCCTCGAAAATGTTGGCGGTACCGAACGGGCGAACACGCGGCTGGTCACCGTCTACCGTTGCCAAAAAGTAGGCGCCACATTCCTTGAGAAATTTTACGACTTCTTCCATAAGAATCTTCCTTTTTTAAAACATTTCATACCGGACTTGCTCCGGCTTTTCCACTTGGACTAAATATACAAAAATAGTAGGTAATACTTCAACCCCTTCCTACCGTCTACTGCCTACTTCCTACTGTCTCTCTATACAATTTTTCCATTTCCTCGCCGAAGCAACAGAAGATGACTTTCTTGACTTTTCGCGCCGGGAAGTCCCGAACCGTCTTTACGGCAATCTCGATGGCGGCCTCCCAGGGGTAGCCATAAACTCCACAAGAAATAGCGGGGAAGGCGACCGTCTCGCAGCCGTTCTCCTCGGCCAAATCGAGGCAGCTTTTGTAGCAGGATTCCAGGAGTTCAGGTTCGCCGTGAAGGCCATCCCGATAAACCGGCCCCGGAGTATGGATCACAAACTTGGCCGGGAGTCTGAACCCGGGAGTGATTTTCGCCTTGCCCGTCTCGCAACCGTTCAGGGGAATGCACGCCCTCAAGAGTTCCGGACCCGCCGCCCGATGAATGGCGCCATCGACACCGCCACCACCCAAAAGCGAACAATTCGCCGCATTCACAATCGCATCTACAGTCAGCTTGGTGATATCACCCTGGATAATTTCAATCTCAATCATAATAACCTCAAGTATAATATAGGTAATTATGTTCCACGTGGAACATGAACAATATTGTTGATTATGTGAATAGATGTTGAAAATTGTCTTCAATATAACCCTTCACACCATAATTTGTTATATTACTATACAGGAGGTTATATGAGGTTTTTTCTAATATCAGCAATTGTCTTGGCAGCTTTTTGCCTGTCTTTCGCGCAGCTTTTACCTAAGAATACTGCCGAAGACACAAATTCCATCAAACTAACCCGAGCCATGGTCTTTAAGGTGAACTACGGCGAGATTCCTTCCGAACCGGATTCAACTTACAGCGAATCCGAGCCGGACATCAATAGACCTAGAAGAGAAAGCCATTTCATCAGGAACTTTTTGATAGGGACCGGCGCCTGCATTACAGAAGCCACCATCGGGGCTGCACTCAATTCAAGTGGTCCTGTTGTATGTCCCTTGACTGAAGGCCTCATGAAATTTTAATGATTGATTATGAAAATCGAGCATATCGCCATTTGGGTCCAAGACATCGACAAGGTCTGCGAATTCTACCGAAAGTATTTCGGCGGGGTAGTTCACCCGATTTATCATAATCCGGCAAAGCAATTCACCAGCCGATTCGTCACCTTCGAAAGTGGCGCCCGTTTGGAGGTGATGCACCGCCCCGACATCTGTCTAACAACAGGTAACGCAAATGAAGAACATCTCAGTTTTGCCCATCTTTCCTTTTCTGTCGGTTCAAAAGAAGAAGTGGACCGGCTTACCCAAAAAATGTCCGAAGACGGAATCCAGGTGATAGGGGAGCCCAGGACCACCGGCGACGGGTATTATGAAAGCGTGGTCCTCGACCCCGAAGGCAATAGGGTAGAGATTACTATCTAGTACCACATCATAAATAATGAGACCAAGAAAATCGCAGCAATAAGGGAACAGCAACCGCTGCACATAGAAAGCCTCCCTGAAAAGGTTCTATAATTAAATATACATCCATCCCCTTGACACTTTGTGTCATGTTGGCTCCGAAGGAGCAAACATTCGCAGGGCGAGAGCAGCGGCCACACTTGTGTGGGCATTGTCGAGCCCCAGGATATCGGACTCGAAGAATCCAAACAATAATAAGGTATATTAAGGACATGAGGAGAACATTTATCATTCTGGCATTGGCTGCCCTGAACGTCCATGCGGTCGACTGCATCCGACACACGTTTGATTATTTCGCAACGAACTTTCAGGATCACGCCCTCATCATGCCCGGCGAAATGTTGCCGGATAGTCTCTATCAGGAACAAAACGGGCTGGTCTATACCATCAAGTATCACTGGACAGGCAATCACCTCGACAGTATGAACCTGTACCAATCTTGCCTTGCCCGCAATGTCGAAAAAAGATCCACCTTCATTCCCGACTGGAAAATTGACTCCACCAAGGTAGGCAAGGTCACGAAATACGACTGGAAATCCTTGAAGGACAAATGGCACTTCACCGTCTACCGCACAAAAGATTCCGTCTATATCGATCTGAACAAAGAACAGCATCAGATATTCTACCTCAAAAACGATACCATTTACGAAGTCAATAACTGGGTTCCCAGGAATTTGAAAACTTACCACGACCCCGATAATAAGAGCAAGTGTATTCGAAAAAGCGATAATAACTTTATCATCGACACTTATGAATACGAAATGAAGGGAAACACCCTCATCCAGAAATCAATCAAGTTCGACCACAAAAAGTACTTCAAAGCCCCCGGCCCCTGCTACGGCGGCAAGAAGTATACCACTATATATTATAGGAAGGGTAAGTGACACTCACCTCGCTATGTTGGGACTATGACTATGTCATAGTCCTACACCCATCGGTCAGCAAATGAAAAAATGCAAGCATTTTTTCGCTTTCTGACCTCGGTTGTGTTTCACGTGAAACCTTATGAGGCGAGTGAAGCAGAAACAAGCTTGCTTGTTTCTCCCTGCAGAAGATAACTCAACTACGAAACTAAAGTTTCGAGTTTCGTATATATTTCCGAGCCGATTAAGGTAGGACACGAAGTGTCCAAACAATTTGTCTTGCCGCACTTGATGCGGCATTTCCTTTTCTAGCTAAATAAAAACTTTACTATATTTTCCTATATGAAAAAACTAATCCTCATTCTCTCCTTTATCGCACTGAATGTGCATGCTGTAAACTGCCTCGAATTTTTACGCAGCGCCTATCTTGAATACGGAATGAATAACAATTATCGTCCAGATAGCTCATACGCCCCCAGCTTTGTAGATGAGGGCAAAATCTATTATTCATCCTTCAAATACCACTATACCGACAATAGTTTAGATAGTATTGTCAAATGCAATAGTAGAGGAATATGCGACACATATAATTACAAGCAAACAAAAGAAACAACAGAATCCACAATCAAATTAACCAGCACAAATCTCAATTATAATCAATCCGAAATTAGTATTATTTTTCTAGGAAAGGATTCAACATATAGATATGTTTACGGCCTAGACTCAGGTAAACCAGATTCGCTCGAAATCGTCAACAGCATATTCTTACGCAATGACACCCTATATGATGAAAAATGGTATTCAGACGGCACACCCTATAGTTCTGGAAGTTATATAAGAACACCTAATCCCGAAAATGAAAATACATGCAATACAACTAAATATAGACTTGAAAAGAAGGATGATACATACGTCAAGTCAATTATCGAAAGTTATCAAGAATTCATAGAAACAACAGAAGAAGGATTCACCATAACCTTTAGCAATACCGATACAAAGAATTTCTTTGTCAAAGTCGGTCCCAATTTCACCACACCGATCCTCCGCAAAAACAAGCCGGCATTTATCCCCGAAAAGGCAAAACATTTCGACCTCCTCGGCCGCCCTGCCAACAAAAAATATATCATAAGTGTTCCACGTGGAACATTCTAACCACCAACCACTGTCTACTGTCTACATCCTACTTCCTACTATTTTCTATTCACACAAAATCCACATTTATCAAAAACTTATCCACGGATATTTTTAAAAAGTGAAAGGGCGCAAGCCCTTTTTTTTGAATTTGTTAATTAGGAATACTAAATTATCTCGTGGACGTTAGATTGCTTCGCAATCATTGTTTGCTCCTTCGGAGCCAACTTGCTTCGGTTCGGCAATGAAAAATACCTAATGTATTTTTCGCTGCGCTCACCTCGCTAACGTTCCACGTGAAACACAACCAAGGTTTCCAAGCAAAAATATGTTCGCATATTTTTATTTGGAAACCGCAGGGTGTCGGCCTTTGGCTTTGCCAAAGTCCAAACAATTATTAGGTTTTCATTGAATTATAGAGAAAACAAAAATCAGCAGAATCTCTTGAACCAGTTCTTGCAAGAACATGGTGTGCAGCTGTCCGAAGATGTACTCGGCAAGCTTTATGATTTTGCAGACTTGGTAGTAAACACCAAGCAGTTCGGCAACCTGATTTCGGCAAAGGACTCCGAAAAGTTCCTCAGCCGCCACATCGCCGATTCGCTGATGCCCTATATATATATAGTGAAGAAAGGAAATGTCATTCTGGAGCAAGGCAAAGCCGCAGCGATAGAATCCATGGATCCTATCGGAAACTCCGTTTCCTCCAGGATGACATGGGCCGATATGGGTGCCGGTGCAGGTTGCCCGATTTTTCCGCTCGCCATCGTGATGCCCGAAGTAGAATTCTTTGCCGTCGAACCCCGCCACATGCGCGTGGAGTTCATGAACTTCGCCAAGGAAAAACTCGGTCTCAAGAACCTGACCGTCGTGGGCAAGCGTTTCGAAACTTCGGGACTTGCCTATCTGGATTTCGTGAGTTGCCGCGCGCTCTCGACTTTCGAAAACGACTGGGAACGTGCCCAGCCGGGACTCAAGCGTGGCGGTAAATTCATCACGCTGAAAAGTTTCAACAATATTGTTCACCTGGAATCGAATCCGGAAGTACACATATATAAATATGCACTCCCGCAGGAAGAACAAGTTTACGCCTTAGTCACTCGAGGTAATGAATGAGTAAAGTGATAGCAGTCTGCAACCAGAAAGGTGGCGTGGGCAAGACCACGACCGCCGTCAACCTGGCCGCCAGTTTTGCCGCATTGGAAAAGAAGACACTCCTTATCGACATGGACCCGCAGGGTAACGCGTCGCAGGGTTTGGGCTATAACGAACTTCAAGATGTGGATATCCACGAAGTCCTAAACATGGCCGACAACCCGGACAATATTACCTACGACAATATCAAGGAAGCTATCCTCGATACGAGCCTCGATTACCTCAAGGTCATCACTTCCGGCCCGGACCTCGCCGTCATGGAAATCGAACTGGTGAATGCCATGAGTCGTGAACGTCGTCTCGAACGTGTGATGAATGTTCTCAAGCAGGCTTTCGAATTCATCATCATCGACGCTCCTCCGAGCCTGAACCTTTTGACGCTGAACGTGCTGACCGCAGCTACCAGCGTGCTCATTCCGGTGCAGTGCGAATACTACGCCCTGCAAGGTATGACCGAACTTTTCAAGACGATCCGCGAAGTCCAGAAGAACCTGAACGCAAACCTCAAGATCGAAGGTGCGCTCCTCACCATGTACGATTCCCGCCTGAGCCTCTGCAAGCAGGTCGCCGAAGAAGTACGTGAAAACTTGAGCGATACCGTGTTCCAGGCAATGATTCCGCGCAACGTGAAACTCTCCGAAGCTCCGAGCCACGGCAAGCCCGCCATCCTTTACGATGTGCAGAGCAGTGGTGCACAAGCGTACATGAAACTCGCCGAAGAAATTTTGAACAAGGGTAAATAGAGCGGGAATTCACCCCCTTTAGAACTTAGTCCTCTACGCTCTTAATGAAGAAGGAATGTTCCAAGTTCTGTGCTCTACCTACTAACCACTAACCACTGTTTACTAACCACTATCTACTATGGGTAAAAAGTCTTTCGCACTGGGTCGCAGCCTCGCCGATATCCTCAAAGATCACTCCGCTCCGGCAGCCTCCGACATTCAACAGCCTAATCCACAATCCGGCGAAAACAATGCCGAAAAATCCGAAACTGTTGACAACTCCCAGAAAGTTGTCGAAATCAATGTCGAACTCATCGACCCGAACCCGTTCCAGCCGCGCAAGGTTTTCAGCGACGACGAATTGGTGGAACTCGCCGAATCTATCGAACACCACGGGTTGATTCAGCCGATCGCTGTCCGCAAGGTGGGCGACCGTTATCAGCTTATCAGCGGTGAACGCCGTACCCGTGCAAGCAAGCTCGCCGGCCTCCCGACCATCAAGGCCCAGGTTTACGAAAACCTCGACGACAAGGCCATGGCCGAATGGGCCCTCATCGAAAATATCCAGCGTGTCGACCTGAACCCGGTCGAAGTCGCCA
Organism: Fibrobacter succinogenes; assembly: GCA_902756345.1. Taxonomy (GTDB): domain Bacteria; phylum Fibrobacterota; class Fibrobacteria; order Fibrobacterales; family Fibrobacteraceae; genus Fibrobacter. The sequence continues at coordinate 12,007 of CACVQR010000025.1, forward strand.
AGTCCTATCAACAATTAATCGATAATCACGGCTACACCCACGAAGATCTGTCCAAGATTGTGAGTAAGTCGCGCTCCGCAATTACCAACAGTCTCCGCCTTCTCAAGCTCCCGGAAGTCGTGCTTTTGTGGATAGAAGAAGGAAAAATTTCGGGCGGTGCCGCTCGCGCCCTCTGCAGCGACAAGATCCAGAATCCCGAAGAAGTCGCCAAGCGCATTATCGAAGAAGGACTGAACGTCCGCCAGATCGAAGCGATTGCCCGCGGCGAAGATATTAGCCAGGCGAGAGACGAAAGACGAGAGACGAGAGAGGGTGAACCGGAGCAGTCTTCAGAGGACCAGCCGGAAGTTCACAAGCCCGAAGTCGAAGCCAAGCCGAAGGTAGAACTCAGCGCCGACATGAAACAGTTCGAATCCCGCCTCGAAACCTTCTTCGGCACCAAAGTCCAAATCAATCCAAGCGCCTCGACCGAGACCAAGGGTTCAATCGTTATTAACTATTATTCCATGGACGACCTTACCCGAATCCAGGAACTCATGGAAAATCGATAGATGAAAGGCAAGTATTATAAAGTTCAAATCATTCCGGAAGACTCCAAGGAAATCAAGAGCTACCGTATCAACACGAAGTGGTTCCTTTTCCTGAAAATCTTCCTGGTCGCACTTGTAATCGGTACCGGATTCCTTATTTATAATGCAAGCCGAATTGGCCGCATGATGGTGAACTACGAAAAGATCCGCACCGCAAACGGACAGCTCGTAAAGCAAAACGCCAACTACGAAGAACTCTTCTTGAGAATCGACTCGCTCTGGGTTCTCGAGGAACGTATCCAGAATATTTTAGGCACGTTCATCGAAAACGATTCGGGCAAGGTCAACAGCCTTATCGACAAGAGCAGGTTCGCCCACACGCCTTCACAAAAAATCGATGTCGACTACGAAGGCGGCTGGAAATCGCACGAAGACAAAGTACGCCTGGAACATATTCCGAACGTGATTCCGGTAGTTGGAATCGTGAGCAAGAAATTCAGCGAAATGGACGACCACCTCGGGACCGACTTTTCGTCCCAGGTCGGAAATCCGGTGTTTGCATCGGGTAGCGGAGTCGTAGATTACGCCGGACCGAAAGACGAATTGGGCAACACGGTCGTCATCAATCATCAAAATGGTTATATTACCAGTTACTCACACTTAAAAGACATTCGAACCAAAAAGGGTCGCAATGTCGGGAAGGGCGAAATTATAGGAACAGTCGGGAATACGGGAAACAGCAGTGCCCCGCACTTGCACTATTCTATAACTAAAGATGGCAAGGAAATGGATCCCGAGCTTTTCATAAACTATTAAACCAACCAAAGAGGTAAAAAATGGCTACTAAAGAACAGGAAATCACTCAGATCGGTCACAGCGTGACCATTAAGGGAGACATCAGCGGTAATAGCGACGTGCGCGTTGCTGGCAACGTCATTGGCGGCATCTCTATCGAAGGAGAACTCATCGTCGAACGTCAGGGCGTGGTCGAAGCTGATATCAAGACTACCACTGCAGTGGTTGCCGGTTCTGTCAAGGGCAACATTGATTGCTCCGAAAAGCTCATCCTCGAAAGCACTTCCCAGTTCGAAGGCAATATCAAGACCAAGCGTCTCATTATCCAGGAAGGCGCTATTTTCCAGGGTAACTGCCAGATGGGTGCACCTCAGGTTGCAGCCCAGGCAGCACGTCCTGCAGCCCAGCCTGCCGCTCAACAGTCCAAGCAGCAGCCGGTCAAAGGTCCCAAGGATTTAGACCTTTAAGTCAAGTTCACACCTATATCATTAAACACTAATTATTTATATAAATAGTAATAGTAATTAGCGCCGTGAATAGTGGATAGAATTGTGAAGATGAAAACATAACTCATTGATGGTCAAAAAGTTATAAAACTAAAATCAGTGAGTATAAATGTTGAAAACTTTCATTCTGTTCACTTTTTTCAATGTTGACAAATGTTGAAGTTGACTTTTCAATACCAATTCACAGGCGATACACCGAATTATGTTGAAAATCGGTATGATATGGGTCACATTTGGCAAAAAAGTGGAAAAATCTAGCGCATTGGTCCTATATAATAGTTATATTGTACAGACATAATGTCTTCAAAGATCCTTAAAATAGGTCAGATATCCGATATCCATATTGGAAACGGAGCAGAGCTCGTACAGGGAATCGACGTTTGTGCCAATTTCCGCAAAGCTCTGGATTCTGATTCTATGCAAAATTTGGATCTCCTGGTGCTGTCTGGCGATCTTTCCGAAAACTCGGACCCGGGCGCATACGAATACATTGCATCCGCACTGAAGGACTACAAGAGTCCGTGGTGCATTATTCCCGGTAACCATGACGATCTCAATATCATGCGAAAGTATTTCGATATTGAATCTATGATTCATGGTGACAGATGTTTCTACCGCTATGACTTGAAAGGCAAGACAATGTTCTTCCTGGATAGCGGCTGCGGGAATGTTTCACAGGAACAGTTGACATGGCTGCAAGAAGAAGCTTCGAAGATCAAGGGCGAAGTCATTCTCTTCATGCACCATCCGCCTTGTTTCTGCGGTCACCGTTTCATGGACTTGCGTTACCACCTTGAAAACATGGTCGAAGTCCAGCAGGCACTTGCGGATATCAATAACTTGACCCACATCTACGCAGGTCATTACCATCATCACTTCGAAGTGAACATGGGACGCCAGATTGTGCACGTTGCACCGGCGACTCAGTTCCAGATTGACCCCAACGTACCCTATTTTAATCTGAAAAGCGCCGCTCCGGGCTGGCAATTGATTGAATGGGGTGAAAAATCTGTAGAAACTACAGTTTATTTTGAATAGACCCCTTGAATTTTTTAAACTAATTGACTAAATTTGGGAAAAATTTGGCGGCTTAGCTCAGTTGGTAGAGCGTCGGAATCATAATCCGCAGGTCTGTGGTTCGAGCCCACAAGCCGCTAGTATTTTGAAAAAGAGGCTGATATGTCAAGACGAATCCTAAAAGTGGCGTTGTTGATGATCGCCTCTTTTTTCGTAGCTCCGGTGCTTGTCGCTTGCGATAGCGCCGATGACAATGTACCTGAAATGAACCAGGTACAGGCATCCACTCCGAAGTCCGTGCCTATCGTGCAGGTCGATGCATTCACGGCTCCCAACACTTCGGAAATTACAACCGAAAAGGCGAAGCTCTACGTGAAGGCAAGTGCAGCTCTCGTGGAACTCGGTGTGCGTTGGTCCGAACGTATCGACAAGGCATCCGATACCGAAAAGATCCAGATTCTCAATGCCTACAACGTGGCCCGCGACCAGCTTTGCGCCCGCGTCGGTCTTGCCGGCATTGCCGAATACAACTGGATTACCACGGTTGCCGTGCCCGATCCGAAGAACAAGGCGACTTTCGAAGCTGCCGGAATGCGTACCGCGAACTAAGTTTTTGCAGTAAGCAATTTAGTGTAGTTAATACTAGATTTTCGTAATCAAATAAGTTTGACTTGAGCCGCGCCAGAATATATATTTGGCGCGGTTTTTGGTGTGTTGTGGTTTTCCACTACGGGGTTAGAATGTACACACCAATCGATTACGCAACAACTATCTTGTTATTCAAGATTTTCTGCATTGCAGGCTTTACGCTTCTTGCGTTCATTTATCTTTGCTGGTATTCCAGGTTTTGGACAGACGAAGATTTTCCGGGAATGCGTCCGATGCGCAAGACTACTTGTGCAAGCTCTTCAGTTCTGGAGAATACATATTGTAAAAGTCCCTGCCATGTTCCTTTACAAAGTAAAGCGCCATGTCGGCAGCACGGTACAGGTCTTCGAATTTCTTACCGTGTTCGGGGAATACGGATATTCCTATTGAAAGTGAAACGTGTCTTTCTAAGGGTTCACCCTGAAAAAGGTGTCTTGCTTTATCCGAAATCATTGCGGCAAGCCTGATCGCCGTGTCGGGCTTGATATCGCGCAAGTATACCATAAATTCATCACCACCGATACGGCCCGTAATATCCATTCCCTTGAACGAATTGTACAGGATGTTCCCGATTGCCGTGAGTACGCGGTCTCCTGCGGCATGACCGAATGAATCGTTTATTTCCTTGAACTTGTCTACGTCGATCATCATCAAGGCACCGCGTTCATCGCTGTTGTTTTCGATGATACGGGAAATTGCGCTTTCGGTTTCCTGCTTGTTCAATAGACCAGTGAGCGAATCGGTCTTGGAACGTTTTTCGAGTTCCAGTTTCAGCGACTGAATTTCGGTGACATCGTTGATGAGCGCGATAATTCCGTTGATGTTTCCGTTTTCATCAAAGACAGGCCGCTTGATAAGTTCCAAGTACTCGACCCCGTTTTCACCTTCTTCTTTAATGACGTAGTTGGTGCCCTTGCCAGTGCGCAAAAGTTCCTTGTCCGATTCCATGGCCTTCAGCGCATTTTCCTTGTCTTCGCGAATTTCTATGTCGGTCTTTCCGCGGATGGTCCAGTTCGGGTCTCCTTCGGTATGCAAGTGGTGCCAGTAGTGCGTCGCGAAAACGTACTTGCCTTCGGCATCTTTCAGGTAAATGTTCGACGGCAGTTCCTTCAGGATTTTTTCGACTTCGGAAAACGTGGCCGAGTCCTTTCCCCTGATGGCGTTGTTGATCCGGAGCATGACGAGTTCCTTGCGGAACGGCGGTTCAAAGTATTCGTTTGCGCCGGCGGCAATGCAGAGTTTGTAGTCGTCAGAATCCGCGATTGTAGAAATGCCTATGTTCGGAATCCCTACGAAACGTTTATCTTCGTTCAGGACTTTCTGTAGCCAAAAGTTGCTCTGCTTACACAGTTCCACATTGAACAATATGGCAGAAATATTGTCGTGCTGCTTGTCTACCAATTGTACGGCTTCTTTTTCGGAATCCACATCGATAATGGGGTATTCTTCCGAAAGCATGGCGCGGAGTTTTTTGAGGGAAGGACTATTGATTTGTACAAGAACAAGCTTGCGTTTCGCGAGAGGCTGAACTACCTTCGCGTCATCCAAGCTGAAAAGATTTTCGTTTTCCAGTATCTGCATATTCCCAACACTCTGTTATATTCATATATATAGTTTTTTCTGTAAAATGGAGTAAAGCCAGTTATTCCATCTTGGAATATTTATCCATATATTTGGGGATCGCAGCTGTAAAACCGGCGGTGAGTCCAGCCGTACCATAGCGTAGGTTCTGCGGCAATTCGATTTTCGAGCCAGCGGTTGAACACATCGTTGATGCTATTGTTTATGGGGGTCACCTCGATGGCATGCAGAATTCTTTCGTTGCCGGATTTCGGTTCATCTAGCCAGCAAATGAATACGGGAGTTCCCGGGCGGTGCTTCAGCAAAAAATCCGGCAGCGGATTGACGTGCACTTTTTTTCCGATAAACGTTGCTTCGGCTGCACTTTCGATTCGGCTGTCCTGATCCATCAATAAGCAGAATAGATTTTTTTCGTCGAGCAGTCGCAAGAACTCGCGCGGGTTCCTTGCGTTCACGGAATAATTTCGTTTGTCTACAGAACGGATTCTGTTTTCGACAATGCGATTGAGCCATGCGGGCTTTAGCGGAATATAACTTGCCTTTAGCGGAATGCCCAAGCGGCAAAGCCACGGGCCAATCGCTTCGTAGTTGCCGTAGTGTGCGGTAAGGAATATTCCGCCAGTGCGCATCTTGTTTAGTACAAATTCACTGTTGCTAGATAATTTATATGTAATTCCGTTTTGCTTGAACGGATAACTGCTAAAGTCGTGCGGTAACTTTTTGAACGAACCGAAGTTAAAAAGAATATCGCCTACATGGTGCGTTAGGTTTGAAATAATTTGTTTATATTCTTTATTATAAATTATTTTTGACGGGTTGGAATGTACAAAGTTCAGGTTAGATTGTACGACATCGTATTTCCAACCAGATACAAGCAGTGCCTTGTATAGTAGTTTTTCGAAAATGTAGCCAATCTTGAACAAGGTGAGTTAGTCCTTGTCCGCTCTAGGTTTCTTTTTGGAGTCGTTGGCCGATTCGCTAAAGGGGAATACGAACCGCCCGCGGAGAACGCAACCGGGGGCTCCCGGGTCGCATTCCTTTTTCCGCTTGTTGCAGAAGGTGTTTCTCAGGTGTCTGCATTCGTAACTCATATATGGAATTATAGAAAAGAACCGGGAAAAAAGAAAAAACGGTAAAAAACAATGCCTATGATCGGCTATAGTCAAAATAAATATGTTAATAGAGTGTTGATAAATTGAATATTATGTGGATATAGAACGAATGTTTTACAAAAAAATGGAAAAAAGTGAAAAAAAATGAAAAAAATGCGCAAAACCTCTTGACAATCGTCACATAAAGTTCTATAATTGGCCTCACCCTCGAACGGGAGAGCCGAAAAGCTCAAACGAACGAGAACGGAGGCCCGCGAGGCCGCCGGGAAGATTGAAGGAATCGGAGATGTGCTTAGTGACGGGTCCAAGAGATTTCTTGGAATAGTCAATGATACGAACGTGATTAACGGGACCAAGACTTTAAAAAATTAATGAAGAGTTTGATCCTGGCTCAGAACGAACGCTGGTGGCGTGTCTTATACATGCAAGT
>CACVQR010000026.1 GCA_902756345.1 Fibrobacter succinogenes
CCGCCTTCAGCCTTTTCGATTCTTCTTCACGATCTAGGAATTCCATACCCCTAATATAACAAATTATTTAGCAGAAAAATAATTTTCCTACTAAATAATTTTCGAAATTTAGCCATTTATTGGGCGTTCCCCGGCCCCAACTTGTCATCCCCGCGAAGGCGGGCGGACAGCACTTAGCACTTTAGTGCTTAGTGCGCATGGCCACCAAGGTGGGGATCTCCCAGCGTCGGCCAAGGGCCGGGGCGGGTGCTGCAACGAGGCCCCTAACGCGTTTCCAGTTTGGGGTGTGGGGTCCTGAAATGGGCTAATTTCTCCGTATTTTTTGAGGAAATTAACCTATAAAGCCTAAAAAATTATATATTAACATTAAAGTCACTTGCATTCACACAGAATACATTTGTATATTTTGTAAATACGGAGGTATGCTATGCAGAGCACATTGCTACAAGTCAGGGTGGACGAAAAGACCCGTTCCGCAGCAGGGAGTATTTTCGAAAGACTCGGTATAGACCTGCCGACAGCCGTCCGAATGTTCCTTGCCCGCACCATTCTCGAAAACGGCATCCCTTTCAGCATGAAACTCCGCCCGACCGCACCCGACGATGTCCTTGAAGCCATGAAGCAGGCTTCGCAGTCCGCCGCCGATGCAGGAGTCGCCGACATGTCCCTTGAAGAAATCAACGCCGAAATCGCACAGGCGCGGGCAGGCAAATGAAGTGCTACGCCGTCATTGACACCAACGTGCTAGTTTCTGCGCTTTTGCGGTGGGATTCCGTCCCTGGGCAGGTCGTTCAACAGACCTACGCCCACGAGATTATTCCCGTTTTCAACGATTCCATTTTACAGGAATACGAAGAAGTCCTGTCGCGCAAGAAGTTTCATTTTCCAACAGAAACCGTCGATTTCTTGATTTCTCGCCTGAAATCCATCGGCGTGAACCTTGCAGCCGTTGAAACTCTCGTTGGCGTTTTTCCCGATCCGAAAGACGTGGTGTTTTTCGAGGTCGCCATGGAGAAGAACAAGACCGATGACACTTTTCTGGTCACGGGCAACCAGAAGCATTTTCCGCAACACCCGAAAGTCGTCACCCCTGCGGAAATGCTGAGAATTCTGGACAACCTGTAGTCTGCCTAATGTAACAACAGGGCGTTCCCCGGCACGAGCCGGGGCGGGTGCTACTCGCCTCTCGTCACCCCGGACCTGATCCGGGGTCGGCTCATCGAGCCTTGCGATGTATCATCCTGAGCGAAGCCCGTCAGGGCGAAGTCGATATACGAAACTTGGCAACTTGTTGCCTTAGTTGAGTTAGGTTCGAAGGAGCAGTATCAAAGAAATTATCCCGGACTTTGTTGCCCGGGATTTTTTATATTAAATATAAATGAGAAAATTTGTCCTAATTTGTTTATTATTTCTTTTTACAGTTGTTTTTGGCGAGACTGATGGGTATCGCGTAAACAGTTTTTACGGAAAGCATAATTCTTCTACAGCAGACGTATTCTTTATAGGCTATGCACAAGGATTGAATGGTAATGCACCGACCATCGACCTGAACCTGATCACAATTTCATTTTTCCCTTTTGACTTCTACGACATGGAAATAGGAATGGATTTCCTTCATTTCCAAATTTCAACAGTTGGCCGGATTCAAAGAGTTTCTGACGAAGCGTTATGGTGCTTTATTAGCGCAGTGCCCTTTAGTATAGGCTTTGCAGGCGGGTCTCCAATTTTATTAGACATCGGATACACACTTTTTATGGGAGTTAATTATGCTTGGCACAGTTCTCTTTATTTCCCGGTATTACCCCAAAGGTGGCTAGGCATCGTAAACAAGCATCGGTTTGTGACCGAGATAATCACAAAGGGCTGGCACAAGAAAAGTATTACATTTCAAGACGATTTGGGACTTCGCTTAGAATTCATCTTGAAGAAAACTGAGTCTGCTTGCGATTACCCCCAATGTAAAGGCGTAACCCGCTATGACAAACTCTTTATTGATACCGGAGTTCGATTCGAGAAGAATTTTGACCGAGACTGGAACTCAAAATTGTTCCTGCAAACCGGTTACCGGATATTGTAAAACTAATGATTTTATTCCGCTTCTTGCTGGAGTTGCGGGATTATTTTATCTGACCAGTCCTCGAAATCACCCGATTCGATGTGGTCGCGTGCCTGTTGCATCAAGTGCAGGTAAAAATGCAGGTTATGGAGCGTCGAGAGCGTCCAGTCGAGGGGTTCCTTTGTTTTGAACAGGTGACGGACGTAGGCGCGGGTGTAGTTCCGGCAGCAATGGCAGTCGCATTCCGGGTCCAGCGGCGCATCGTGCTGGTGCGCGAATTTGGCATTTTTGTAGCGGAGCACTCCCCTGCTGGTATACACGAGGCCGTCCTGTGCGTTCTTGGCGGGCAGAATGCAGTCGAACATGTCGACCCCGCGTTTGATGAGTTCCAGCAGGTTCCAGGGCGTGCCTACCCCCCGGCATTGAAGTGTCGGGGGGTTTTGTTTTCAATATTCAGTTTATGGATTTTCTTATTTTATACCATAAACTATACCTGTTTTCTCTTTAGTCCTATAATTGTAGTGATAAGCCAAAATTTCTCCCATCAAGGATACCCCCGGCATATTTTCAACCTCTATTATAAAACTCAAACTATCTGCATAGCTGTTATTAGATTTGCAATATCCTGAATCTATTACATCTTTTTCCTTTATTTCTCCGAAAGATACTCTCGTGATCCACCATACATTGTTATAAACATAATCTCCGTTATCAACAGGAGCGCCAAGAGGTCCTTTTTCATCAAAGGTCTCTATTATCTCATTATAAACAAGAGAATCTAACATACATGGAACCGATATATGATGCCTTTTGCCTTTTATATGGCAAGGCTCACAAGCGCGAACAGTATCTACCGATTTTTTTTCACTTGTTGCACAACTTACAAGCAAAATTGTCGCAAACATCCAAATAGAAAATCGAAATAAAGAATCAATAGTCATCTCAAATGAATTGGATTTGTAGTTTTTTTTAATAGTGGGTTCATGAACGACCATATTCATTACCGGTTAAGTTAAATAATTTTCCCGATTTCATCTAGAGAACAAGAGCAAAAACTCTCTATATTTCCAATTCAAATGTAATTTAAATTCGAGTCAAGCACACCAAAAATTTACAAAAGGAGCGTCATCTGGCAACCAACCACTTTTGGACTTGAGCGCACCCGCTTCTTAAGACAAATTGCCGGGAGAGGTGCTGGAGTCGTCCCCGCAACCGATAAACGCAGCACCAAGCACCCCAGCAAGGGCACAGACCACAAAACTTTTGGCAAATGAATTCTTCATAAAAAACCGTCGTAATGATTTACCCCTAAAAAATAACAAGGTGGCATGCAATATTCCACCCATAAACGCACCGAAAAAAACATTTTTCGTCGTATTTTTACAGAAAATTTTCTATATGACTCACTGTGAGACATATAGGAAAAGGGAGTCATTGAAAAAACACTGCGAGCCTTCACAAAATTCCGTTTCTTTTCCATTTTGTCATTTTATGACACTCTAAAAATATATTTTTGCTCTTGCATGATCAAAAGGCTTCATTTTCCTCAAATAAGCCAATTGACTCAAGTTTCACCACTTGCACCAGCACGAGGAAAAATGTATATTGACTATAGTTCAATTCAACAATGGAGGTCATCATGGCACTAGCAATCGCATCGGTACCGATACTGACCGGCGAAGCGTCGGACAGGTTTGACCTCATGATGGAAGAAAGCGAAAAGCGTCGCGGTTCCATCGATTTCTCCAAGCAGATTGAACAAGCCAGAGACATCCTCTCCAAGGCCGACTTTAGAGAATATAAGTAATGAATTTTCTCCAACAGAATTGCCGCTTTGGGTTCTACACTCAAGGCAAGGCCGCCCTATGCAAATCATTCAAGTGCGGGGACAACGACTTGGACGATTTCTTCACAAAAGACGCATTTTTGCAGAGCGAAGAGTTGCTTTGCAAGAACTATTGTTTCTCCCTTGCTGAAGACCCGACCCAACTAGTGGCGGTTTTTACGCTCTCCAATGACAGCATCAAGAAAATTCCCGGATCTCGCAAAAGAAAGATTGAGAAGAACATCCCCCGCGAAAAGATATACAGCAGTTATCCGGCCGTCATGATAGGCAGACTCGGCATAAGCCTTGATTTTCAGAGCAAACATCTGGGGAGTGACGTTCTCAGTTTTATAAAGGCTTGGTTTGTTGATCCGCTCAACAAGACCGGTTGCCGGTTTCTGCTGGTAGATTCCTACAACAAGGAACGGAATCTCAAGTTTTACCAGAACAACGAGTTCAAATTTCTGTTCAGCACCGAAGAACAGGAACGCGAATTCCGTTGCCTCGCTCCTGACAGGCCCTTGAACAGCCGTCTGATGTATTTCGATTTAATTGAACTGAAAAAGAAACAGACAGGCAAAGCAGAATAAACATTCGCGTTAGGGAAAGCCTAGTGTGCAAGCCCCCCCCCCCTACTCAGAGTCCTTGATGCAGCGGACGGAGTAGGCGTCACTCTTGTTAAGCCTTTGCTTGAATATTCCATTGGATCCATAAGACAAATTCACAGCAATGGTAGTGGAATGAGAGAAATCAGCACTGGTTATGGTAGTATGGAAATAAGCTTGACCTCCGGCAGCGGTGAATAAGCCGGAGCTGGTCCAGCCGGTCCTGTAACCAGCAGGAATCCCTGAAAAACCGAGGGTGTCGGTGCCGATATATTCATTACCATAATATTCCCATCCCATCTGCGACTTAAGAGCCTTGCCTGCCGTTTCTTCGCCCACTGCAATATACATGATACGGAATTCATCATCATCAATTGTAGCATATCTAGGCAAGTGCCAGCCTGAAGGACAAATGCCCCGCACTTTTTTAGGCATAGTGCAGTTAACGCCATCACCACAATTCACACCATTGCCATTATCATAGAGTGCAACGGAATCTATTGCCGCCGCCCAGGTGTAAAGGCGACCCGCCACGTCGCAGTTCTCGGTTTTATTGTCGTAGCACCAACTGCGTTCCAACAGACTCGGTGTCTTGACGCTGTCAGCGTAATTCAGGTTCTCCGCCATCCATATCTGGTCACCTATCTGCACCGTCCTGTAAACCTTGCCGTCGCGTTCATCGGTCATGGAGCCGTAAGTAATATTCGGATTAAAGTAGGCTTCCTTTGGCACATCCCAGTTCCAACTCATTAGAGAGACCCAACCTTTTGCCGTGCAATAATACTTGTTAGTTTCGGTCACAACGCCATTTGTTCTCGTCCCCACTTCTGCGTTGGTGCACGTTTTGCCATAAGTATCCATGTCAATTTCCTTGGCCTTTTCCCACGAACCATTTTTACAGACAACATAAGACGAAGAATCCTTCTTTCCGATAAATCCTTCCCTACTCGCATTGCATTCTGGCAACGCCTTTACCGTGTCCTTCACGCAACTCTTTATTTTGTTGTCGTTCCCGCCGCCGTTCTTGCAGGTGGACTTTGCGGCATTGAAGGCGTATTCCTGACTGATTTCATTGGTCATGTCGCTATAGACTTTCAGCGTGTCGATGTCTTCGACCCCCTTGTAATCGATCGTCTTGACCATAAGCTGCGTGCCTTCCACGAAATAGATGTATTCCATGTCCCTGTCAAAGCCATCCTTGCGCACAAAGTGCCACGTGCTGATGTCGGTCTTGACCATGGCGTCACAGACTCCCACCTCGGTGCAGGTCTCGTTCACGGTGATTTCGGGTTCAAGGATTTCGGTCGGCCGCGAACTGCTGGACTTTGCGGAACTGCTTGATTTCGCCTCGCCCTTGTCGTTGCCCGAAGAACCTTCCTTCTCGAAAGTCTTGGAGTCGCTGGAGCCGTCGGTCTTTTTGCTGCTTGACGACTCTGTCGAACTCGGCTTTGTCTGGTCGTAGGACTTGAACCACTTTTCGCCGTCGCATTCGTAGTTCTCTTCGAGTTCGGTCACATAGACCTTCTCGCCGATGGTCACATAGACCTTCTCGCCGATGACATCCATGCCGCACCCGTAGGTCTCGAGTTCTTCCATGTCGGCCACTTCGGCGGGGAGCCCCTTTGCGCTCGGCGAAGACGACCCGTCGTCCCCGCAGCCGATAAACGCAACACCGAGCACCCCCGCAAGGGCACAGACCGTAAACATTTTCGCGAATGTGTTTTTCATAGGGAAACCTTTTGAGATTTAGTCCGAGTCCTTCACGCAGCGCACTGCGAAGGCGTTGTACTTATTGTAGCCGCTGTCCAAGAACGCGTGCGCATAGGAATAGCCCAGGAACATATGGTACGCAATGCTTGCGTCGTCTTCGGAAGCGGACCAGAAGTATGCGCCGTTGCCCACGTGGCTGTAGTCTCCGCCGCCGTTCCTGTAGCCAGACGGGAACACCGAGAAGCCGTAGGCATCTGTTCCGCTCCCGTTGTCATGCCACCCTGAACTTGCCTTCAAAGCCGTGCCCGCAGTAGACTGGCCGCCGATGGCCATAAAGAGGGCTACCCATTCCGCGCGACTCGGCAAATGCCAGCCCGTGGGGCAGACGCCTTGCGCCCTTCCGGAATCCGCCGCGCAGGTCTTGCCATAGCCGCAGCCCGTCGTCGCCGAATCCATCGCCGCGGCCCAGGTGTAGAGACGTCCGTACTTGGCACAGGAGTCGGCACTATTGTCATAGCAGTACGAGCCATAGGATTCTCCTGCAACCTTGTAGTCGAAGTTCAGGTTCTCCGCCATCCAGGTCTGCGAGCCGATGGTGACGATCCTGTAGGCCTGGCCGTCGCGTTCGTCCGTCATGGTGGTCGGAGAAGTGCCGCCGTTTTCATCGTCATTCGCGGAAACGTCGTCCCCGCAGGCGGTCAGGGCGAAGAATGCCGCCAACAAGAAGATGGTTAGAGATTGCTTCCCCTGAAACAAGTTCAGGGTCGCAATGACACGCTGGAAAGACTTCTTCATAAAATGCCAAAGTCCATACCCCCCCCCATTGTAAAATTTAGGAAACAAGAACGCCGTCCGGCAAAAAGACCATTCCGTTTCAATTAGGCAAAGAAAAAACACGAAAAATCACTTGATTTTCTCCAGTTAATATATTATTTTTATAGTTATTGGAGGAAATCGTGATAAGAACCGTATCAGAAATTCTTTCAGACCTTGGTCAAAAATACAGGCAGCCCCAAATGAAGTTGCGTCAAATGACCCTGCGCGGCGAAATAACGCAAGTTATCCGCGGGCTGTACGAGACCGACAAGAACACCCCGGGCGAAGCCCTTGCAGGGGCGATTTACGGCCCATCGTATCTTTCCTTCGATTATGCCCTTTCAAGGCACGGGCTCATTCCCGAGGCCGTGCATCTCTTTACTTCCGCATCGTTCAAGAAGAACAAGACTAAACTGTACAAGACGCCCTTCGGCGAGTTTTCGTATTCCGATGTCCCGCCCGACGTCTTTCCGCACGGAGTCAACATCGAAAACGCAGAGGACAGGCCCTACGCAATGGCCACCTGCGAAAAGGCCCTTTGCGACAAGCTCTACAAGGAGCACCCGATTGCAGGCAAGCGCGCCATGGAAACGTTCCTGTTCGAAAACTTGCGCATCGAAGTCGGTGATTTTCGGAACCTGGATTTTGACTTCATCGAAAAGGTTGCCCCCCTGTACAGAAAGAAGAATCTACAAATACTGTCCAAGATGAGGTAGGCATGACTCACGTACTTGATTCAATGCTTGCGAAATATAATTGCAAAAACGTTTCGGACTACAGGAACGCCCTCAAGGAAATTTCGCAGGAAGTCGCCCTGTGCGGACTTTCACGTGGAGGGTTCTTTGACAAGGCAGCCTTCTATGGCGGCACGGCGCTCCGCATATTCTATGGGCTGGACCGTTTTTCGGAGGACCTGGACTTTTCGTTGATCAAGCCAGACGAAGGTTTCGAGCTTTCACGTTATTTTGACGTGCTTGAAGAAGAGCTCTACTCTGTCGGCCTGGAAATATCTGTCGAAGCGAAAAGCAAACCGCACGGATCTCCGGTGCAGTCGGCCTTTCTCAAGGGCAACACGCTCAAGCACTTGCTTAAAATTGTTCCCGCAAAGCACTCTCCCTTGCCCGTTCCCGGGAACGAAATCCTGAAAATCAAATTCGAGGTGGACACGAATCCGCCAGAGTCAGCCACCTACGAAAGCAAGTATCGGCTGCTGCCATCGCCTTTCATGGTTCGCCTCTACGACAAGCCCTCGCTTTTTGCGGGCAAACTCCACGCGTTACTTTGTCGCGGATGGAAAAGCAGGGTCAAGGGTCGCGATTTCTACGACTTTGTATGGTATATCTCGCAGAACACGGGCGTAAACTTGCCGCACCTGCAAAAGAGAATGGAACAGACAGGGCACTGGAAAAGTGCGGACTCATTGACTTTTGATGGACTCAAGGATCTACTAAGGGAACGTTTCCACTCCGTCGATTTCGAGGAAGCGAAAAGGGATGTCCGCCCGTTCATTGCCGACAGCGACAAACTGAATCTCTGGAGCGAGAACTTTTTCTGCGTCATCACCGAAGAATGGAAACAATAAGCCAATTCCGCCCATAAGGCGCTAGCCGATTACTTCACCCACTTGTCCACTTCTTTCTGGGCCTTTATAACTTACTACACCGCCAAAAGTAAAATCTGTGTAAAGCGGCGTAAAGCCTTTGTAAAGTCCTAATAAAACCTTTGGAAAACTTCATTCCATCGCCTTGCGTATTGTCGCAAGGCTTTTTAGTTTGTCGCCTAGGAGATTTTATGACTACGTTTTATATCATCCTTGTGGCAATGCTGCTTCTGCTCGCCTTGATGGACTTGTTCGTGGGTGTCAGTAACGATGCTGTGAATTTCTTGAGTTCTGCTGTCGGGAGCAAGGCCTTTAAATACAAAACACTGATGTTTTTTGCTGCAGCAGGAGTCTTTTGTGGCGCCACATTCAGTAGTGGCATGATGGATATCGCACGGCATGGCATTTATACGCCCCAGTATTACACCTTTGCAGAACTTATGTGCGTATATGCGGCGGTGATGTTTACCGATGTGATCCTCCTTGACATATTCAATTCCTACGGTATGCCGACATCAACTACGGTATCAATGGTCTTTGAACTTTTGGGCGCCTCTGTGGCTATCGCCAGTATCAAGATTCTTTCTGACGATACCCTGGAACTGGGAGACCTCATCAACACCTCTAAGGCTCTGACGGTGATTTTGGGCATTTTCCTTTCGGTGGCCATCGCTTTTGTAGTTGGCCTTGCGGTGCAGTATGTGACGCGCCTGGTTTTCTCCTTTGGCTACAAGAAGAATATTCGATACTTTATTGGTGTTTTTGGATGCGTTTCCCTGACGTCCATATTTTATTTTATCCTTATCAAGGGCCTCAAAAATATGAGTTTCGTGGGGCCGGGCTACAAGGCGTTTCTCGCGGAAAATGAGACCGTTCTTGTGGCAGGCATGTTCGTCGCGTTTTTCATCCTTTGTCACCTGCTCCATGCAGTAAAAGTAAACGTGCTCAAGGTAATCATTGCTTTTGGGACTTTTTCTCTGGCCCTAGCCTTTGCCGGAAACGACCTTGTAAATTTTGTGGGTGTGCCCCTCACCAGTCTTTCTTCGGTGCAGCACTTGATGGCTGCTGGGGGCAACCCTCAGGATTTCAATATGTCCTTCTTGCTGGAGTCGGAACCAGGACAGTGGTACTTGCTGATGGTTGCTGGGCTTACCATGGTATTTTCCCTTGTGTTTTCCAAGAAGGCCCGGAATGTGGTGAAGACTTCCGTATCCCTCGCGGCCCAAAATTCTTCTGAAGAAATCTTTGGTACAAATCCGGTCGCTCGCGCCTTAGTTCGCAGTTCTAATGGTGTCGTAAAATTTGTAACAGATTTTATTCCAAGGAAAATTTCAGATAAAATTAACACCCGCTTTAATACCAAGGAAATGATTCTGGAAGAGGAGGGCGCCGCCTTTGATTTATTGCGGGCTTGCGTAAACCTAATGCTTGCAAGCTCCCTCATTGCGTTGGGCACGTCCCTGAAACTCCCCCTTTCTACGACCTACGTGACATTCATGGTGGCTATGGGCACTAGTCTTGCCGACAAGGCATGGAACCGTGAAACGGCCGTATACCGCATTACAGGGGTACTCTCGGTAATTGGCGGATGGTTCCTTACGGCCTTCGCCGCATTTGCTAGTGCTTCTGCTGTGGCGACAGTGCTTTACTTTGGCGGTTTCCCTGCCATATTCGGTCTTTTTGCCGTGGTCATTTTCGTATTGATTCGTTCGAACCTGAAATACCGAGAAAACAAGAAGGGTAAGGCGGAGGAATTGTTTGATAACATCCTGACGGCTCCCCCCGAGACAAAGGTATACCCCCTTATACAGGAATACAGTCGAGGTGAGTGGAGCGAAATACTCCGTTGGTGCGCTGACTGCTACGAAAAGATAATTGTGGGACTTTTGCGAGAAAACTTGGGTAAACTACGCTCCGTGAACAAACAAATTAAAATTCTGAAAAAACATATCCAGAGGAACCGTCGCCATGGAACCTTATGTACGGAAAGACTTGCCCAGGAGGATATGGTGGTAAAGAATTTCTTTTTGTACCAGGCAAATGATTTTATGGGAGATGCATTGTTTAGTCTGGAACAGATTTCTTCGCCATGCAAGAACCACGTGGATAACGCTTTCAGTCCCTTGGACTACGAAAAAAGAAAAGAGCTTTTGCGTACGGTATCCCGTGTGAAGATACGGATTGAAAAGACTGCCTCGATGATAGAAACCATGGATTTCAGGAACTATAGCGAGGTACGCGAACAATTGCGGGAAGAAGGGACGAGGATATTAGACGAGCGTAAAACGGAAATGATGAAGGGGGTTTCCGAAAACATCCGCGCGGAGATCCTTTATTTAACTATTCTTTATGAGTCCTGGGCATTGTTGGATGCGGTCAGTTCTGCAGCCAAAGCCAGCAGAAAATTCCTAACTGTAAAACAATAATTTGTGTGTGG
Source organism: Fibrobacter succinogenes (assembly GCA_902756345.1). Taxonomy (GTDB): domain Bacteria; phylum Fibrobacterota; class Fibrobacteria; order Fibrobacterales; family Fibrobacteraceae; genus Fibrobacter. The sequence continues at coordinate 11,050 of CACVQR010000026.1, forward strand.
TCCTATGATTTATATTGTGGAAGACGATATCGAAGTTCGGGAAATGGAAACTTATGCTTTAAAAAGCAGCGGTTTTGACGTGATGGCTTTCGAATGCGGTAAAGTTATGGACGAACAAGTTAAGACTAGGGTGCCAGACTTATTTATTTTGGATATTATGCTCCCTGGCGAAGATGGTTTAAACATTCTCAAACGCTTACGAGTGCAAGAAAATACAAAGGACATCCCCGTCATCATGCTTACGGCGAAAGGAACTGAACTTGACAAAGTGAAGGGACTTGACTTGGGAGCGGACGACTACATAGCAAAACCATTTGGCGTTCTAGAATTCATTTCACGTGTGCGAGCCGTACTACGCCGTTCTGAACGAAACTCATCCGAAAGTACGGAAGCGTTGAACTTGGCTCTAGGAGGAGTGACACTCGATGATCAGCGTCGTTCGGTAACTGTTGGCGGAATCGCTGTAGAACTCACTTTTAAGGAATATGAACTTTTGAAACTCCTGATGTCCCGACCGGGAACTGTTTTCTCTAGGCAACAGATTCTAGAAAAGATTTGGGGGGTGGATTTTGATATGGATACACGCACCGTGGATATGCACATAAAAACGCTTCGGCAGAAGTTAGGGGTACAAGGCTCTATCGTACAGACCGTGCGAAACGTGGGGTACAAAGTTCAATGAAAAACAGTCTCCGTTTCAGCTTGATTTATGTCGGAGTTCTCGCCGCTCTCTTTGCAGTGTATTTTACGGCTCGCGTTTTTGAAAATGAAATGTCCGAACAGCAGAAGCGTGATTTGAGGGAAACAGCCTCCCTTATCAAAAATTTCTATGGACAGATTCCTTCTGAGAACTTCCGAAAAAATCTGGATTCCATTGCCAGCAAACGTTTGCGCGTAACTCTGGTGGACCGGGACGGAAAGGTCCTCTACGAAAGTGACGCGAAAGCTGGCAAAATGGAAAATCATAGGAGTCGTCCCGAAATCATGGACGCAAATTCCAAAGGAATAGGTGAAAACCTCCGCTATTCAGTGACTTTGAATGCCCAAGTGTTCTATTTTGCAGAACGACTGTCAGACGGCAAAATTCTGCGTTTAAGTCGTCGTCAAGCGAGTCTTCACGAATCCGTATCTAAGACCATGCCTTACCTATTAGCGCTGTTGACAGGTATTGTTGTTGTGGCTGTTCTGATTGCTTTTGGCTTGAGCCGCGCTTTTGTGCGACCGGTGCAGAAATTGGCTGAAAACTTGGGACAGCCAGAACTTATGGATGACGAAGGGATATACAAGGAAATTGCACCACTAGTCAAAACTATCCGTAAGCAGAATCGGGAACTTCAACTCACCATTGAACAACTTTCTGAAGAAAAAAAGAAAACGGCCAAGATGCGAGATGAGTTTACGGCTAACGCCTCCCATGAACTCAAAACGCCATTGACATCCATTTCTGGATATGCGGAACTCATCGAAAATGGTATGGCGAAACCCGAAGACGTAAAGCGCTTTGCTGGAAAAATCCACAAAGAAGCTGGCCGTCTCCTTTCTATCGCAAACGATATTATGACCCTTTCCAAACTTGAGTCCTCGGGAGAATCTGCGATAGGACTGGACGAATCCGTGAATTTGTGGACGTTGGCTTCAAACTGTATTGACGAACTTTCCTTTAACGCCGAAAAGAAGGGAGTTCGTGTGGCGCTGGAAGGTTGTAAAACCGCAGAGGTTTACGGCAATCGTCGGCTCCTATTCGAGATGCTTTACAACTTGGTCGACAATTCCATTCGCTATACAGAAACGGGCGGTTCCGTGAGTATTCTAGTGCAACAAAAATCCATTGCTGTGAAGGATACTGGGATTGGCATTCCCGAAGAAAACCAGCCACGCATTTTTGAACGGTTTTACCGTGTGGACAAGAGTCGCTCCAAGGCTACAGGCGGCACGGGATTGGGCCTTGCCATTGTTAAGCATATCGCCGAAGTACACCATGCAGAGATTTCGTTACAATCCGCCATAGGCGTAGGCACGGAAATAACAGTGGCTTTCTGCTAGAAATTTCTCTGATGACGTTCCGCCAGTAAGGTGCAAGCCTACTTCACCCACTTGTCGACTTCTTTTTGGGCTTTGTCGCGCTCGTTCTGGGCCACGTGTCCGTAGATGGCAAGGCCGGGGGTCACGTTCGCGCCGGTCACCTTCTTGAGGCGGGCAACACCCGAAAGGCCGCTGCCTTCGTGGGTCACGAACGGGTGAATCGTCTTGCCTTTCAGGTTATACTTCTCGAAGAAAGTGAACATGGGCATGGGCATCTCGCCCCACCACACCGGGTAGCCGACGTAAATTTCGTCGAATTCTTCGGGGTTCACGTTCACCGGCTTGATGGCCGGACGCGCGTCCTGCGCAAGTTCCTTCTTGGCCACGTTGATGCAGTCGTCGTAGCCCTTGGGGTATTCCTTCGCCGGTTCCACATGCAAGAGCGTGCCGCCCGTCTTTTTCGCAATCATCTCGGCAATGATTTCGGTATTGCCCTTGGAAATGTTCCCGACGGAATAGTTTTCGTCGGCGCGGGAATAGTAAACGACGAGGATTTTCTTTTCTGCTGCCATAGAGACTCCTAGAAGAAGTGATAAAAGAATCAAGGTGATTTTTTTCATGGGATCCGCCTTTTCTGTTAAAAATTTCCTTGAACCGGTTGATTATAATATAAATAAATTCAGGACGTCCGCGTAATGCGTAATTTTTATGCCCACTATGCGTGTAGCGCATAGTGAACAAACGGTCGGCGGCAATGACGGCCTTTAGTCGCCGGGGTTCCAGTCCTTGAAATGCTGGATTTCGGCAAGGGTCGAGGTAAAGAAGCGCTTTTCCTTGTCGAGGCCGCGAATCTTTTTCATGTCGTCTTCGGAAAGCTTGAAGTTATACACCTCGATGTTTTCCTTGATGTAATCCGGGTTGCGGGCCCCCGGAATCGTGGAGAAGCCTTCCTGCACGTGCCAGCGGAGGATAATCTGCGCGGGCGACTTCTTGTACTTTGCCGCCAGTGGGTGCAAGACGGCCGCAAAATTCCGCTCCAACAAATGATTGACCTTGCCGCAACCCTCATGGAAGGCGGCATCAAGGCATTCGCGAACAGGGAGTAAAAAAGAAAAAGGCGAGCAATCCAATTACAAAAACGGGCATCACGAAAATTATTTAGCAGAAAAATAATTTTTCTACTAAATAATTTTAAGGACATCTTCCGGCAAAAAGACAATTCCATCCGTCTTGTCGCGAGGTCTTTCTTTCAAAAAAAG
>CACVQR010000027.1 GCA_902756345.1 Fibrobacter succinogenes
GAAAATGCCGGCCTTAAAAGTGTAGAAACTGCGAAACCGCCGTTTTATTGGGTCACTTTTAACCGGCCAAATGGGTCAAAAATATTCCGGCCTTGACATGCGCATAATAGCAGAAGCGAAATGTCATTAGAACAAGGTAAATTTATAAGCAATTTTTTAAGAAAGGAACAAATCATGAAACTTGAAGAAGCTAATCAAGCATTGACCCATTTAGTCAATATTCCTTTTGGACAGTTATTTAGTCAAAAAAATTTAAGCGAACTTAGACGCAACAAAGGAAAAGCAGGTCAACTTTTAGAATTAGCTTTGGGATTACATCTTTCTAATACCAATCTGGATTTTGAAGACGGGGAGTTGAAATCTAATAAATGTGATAAATTAGGAGATCCCCTAGAAACAATTTTTATAACCCAAGTCAGTAATATGGTCGATGAATTATTTCATAACATTCCATTTGAAAAGACCCATCTTTTTGAAAAGATACGAAACATATTGTATGTTCCCGTTTGTAAAGAGGGAAATCCTGAGGAATGGTTTTTCTTACCAAGTATACATGTTGATACTCAAACGGATCGCTTTGCCCCTCTTCTCAACATTTGGCAAAATGATTATGAAACAATTTGCAAAAAATTGAAAAATGATGTTGAACATGGTTCGGATCATTGCATCCACACTGCTAATGGAGAACAACTTCAAATACGAAGCAAAGATTCGAAAAACAAAAGTGGCCTTTATAACCCTATATTCTCCACAACTTACGGACGTTATGTTTCTAATAAAAATTACGCTTTTTATTTTCAAAGATCATTTATATCTACCATCAAAAAATTAGCAAACCGTTAAACGACTTCTCAAAATACATCAGGCAAAAAATAAGGCCACCTAAACTGGTGGCCTTAAAATATAGTATAGCGAATTGTTCCTTCACAGCACCCCGCTGCTGTCCGTCGTCGTAATATACTTCGCCGGAATCGGGTTGTCCAGCTTGTACAAAATCGTCATCGGTTGCGAGCCAGACCAGCGAACGATATGCGCTTTACCTAAGAACGTAAAACTCATGGCCACGTTGTTGGTCTCTTTTTTACGCTCGCGCACGAACAGGAGCACCGTGTTTCCGGTTTCGTTTTGGTGAATGTAGCGCTGCCCCGTTTTCGAGGTGCTCGTCGTGGTGCTCTGGCTCTGCCAGTGGAACAGCCACTCGTTGATGGAGTAATCTTCGTACAAAGTGGTATCGGAGAATTCCTTTTCCGATTTATTCAGGGTTACGAGGAAGACATCGGTTTTCTTGTCATCCAGGTACTTGACGCCTTCGCGGACACTGTCGGGCCGGTTCACGCCCAGGGCGGCGAAGATCTGGTCGCGGGAGTAGTTACAATAGACTTCGAGGGCACACGGGTAAGGCAGTACAGGGTCTTTGGGGATTACAGAAAAGCTGTCGTACTGCCCCTCCAGCACTTGGCAAATTTCCTGCGTCAGCGGCCCCAGATGTGCCAGTTTGCGAATGGCTTCCAACGGCGTGGCGAACCCCGCCTGGGCATAATCTTTCCCCCAAACGGTAAATTGCCACATGCGCAGGTATTGCTGCTCTGTTTCGGAAAGCACCGTCGGCAATTGGGCAAAGGCTTTCCGCAAGAAAGTCAGCCAGCTGGGTGAGTCGATGGAAAGCATCCGGGGGATCGCCCGGCGCAGCTGTTCTTCTTCCGCTGTCACAGCAAAGTCGGGAATCACGCCGGCTTCGGCGCAAAGGCGCGTATACGTACGGGTTCCGTTATAGAATGTCCGCGGCTCGACGGCTGCCGCTTTCAAAAACTCCTGCAGTGTGGGCACATGGTGATCGGCGGCATGATACAACTCGGAGACGATTTCCTTATAAAAGTCATTGCGGCGCAGTCGGGCGTTGATGTTATCCAAGATCCGCTGCTGGGCAACTTCTTCTAACTGAATAGAACAACCCTTCGGCACGTGGGGGAAACCGTTCTGGATTTCCTTGCGCATAACCACGCTGCCGCTTCCCAACATGGATTGCAGGCGGCTGGTGAAATCGTATTTGCGGTTGGACTGGGCCACAAAGTCAAGTACGGTCAGGCAGTCTTTGTGCTCTGCCAGTCGCAGGCCGCGGCCCAACTGCTGCAGAAAAACAGTCATGCTATTCGTCGGACGCAGGAACAGCACCGTGTTGACTGCAGGAATATCGACGCCTTCGTTGAACAAATCGACGACAAAGAGGAACGTAACCTGCCCTGTTTCCAGCAGATGCCGTGCCTGTTCCCGTTCGCGGTTCGGTGTATTGTTAGAGTCGGGTTAAAATAGCCAATTACCGTCGGGCTAAAAACGCCAATATCAGTCGGATTATAATCGCCAATCCTAGTCGGACAAAAAAGCCAT